>NZ_JBNPTK010000001.1:0-858066 GCF_051167615.1 Bradyrhizobium sp. HKCCYLS3013 | reverse complement strand
GGGGCCACCCCAACTTGCCAAAAACCCACAACAGTTGAGCCTCGCAATATGCGGAAGCTGAACCGGACAGCCGTGGGTCAAGCCCGGGCATGACGGAGTCACAAACTGCCCCGGTCCATCGTCGCGGCAGCCCCACGTACTCGTAGCGGCGCACCACGCCGCGCAAGCATTATCATCTCCACATTCTCAAACAGCATCGCGTCGATCCGGGGCGAGCATCGACGGCCTCGCGACGCATCCCGCGCCCGAGTGATGCTCCAATTCCCGCCCTCTCCGAATGGAGGGCGCAGGGAAGGCCGGGCGCTGGCCGCGCCCGTGGCCCGCCTGCGAAAAAAATGCAGGCGGCAGGTACCACAGGTCTGGCCGAACACACCCGGCCCTCCCCGCGCGATGGTTTTAACAGGCTATAGCGCGCTCTTCCTGGTGCACCGGGCTTTCTGGCCACCATCCGCTGCGCGACGCGTCAGCGTCGTCGCAACGTTGACACTAGCGTCGGAGTGTCAGAACCACACGCCTTCACCGTCCGCGAGGCAAACGTTCGTCCGTGCTCAACACACGCCGCCACCCCGCGTCCACCGCTCCCCGCTGCCAACGTCCGTGACGACCGCGAACCGTCCCCTACCGTGCAACGGGATGGGCGGGACAATAATGCTGATTTGGGTCGAATTAAAGTCAATTATCTTTTTCCGAAGATATTGACATTTTTCCGAATTAGCGAATGTCCGGCCTGACGACCGCCAACCGCTGTGGCTGATCACCCGCCGGATGGGAGCCGACGGGTGATCTGGTGGCTGATCAGAAACAAGTCGCGGTGAATTCAGCACTGCCCGACGTTGGGGACACAAACGCCGGCGCATGTGTTCAAAAATGGAATACATGCTCCGACGCAGCACTTGCCCGGACCGCAACAATCGGACTGCACGACACGGCCGTCTTGTCTCACTTGATCCCAGTTGGCACCCCGCTCGGCCGGCTTCGCTTGTACTGGCATTCTCATGGCATTCCCTCGCTCTTGTCAGCCCGTCCCGGGACGACGAGCCGGGATCGACACCTCGCGGTCGTACCGAGAGGACGTACTCCCGCAGTACAATCTTGAAAGCTACGCACGACGACAGATCCTCTCGCTCGAGACCGCCAGGCCCTCAAGCGCCGAGCCGGACCGCCCAATTCCGCACCGGACCGACGGTCACGGGCAGCACCTCGCTGACATCCACGGTGTAGCGATAGACACGGCCCGCGCGACGCTCGTTTTCGGGGTCGAACATCTGCAGCTTGACGTCCCAGCAATCGGAGTCCGGGCGGCAAATTGGGCTCTTGACCACCTCGATGGAGTCGAGCGCGTAGTTGCGCGCCGTCGCCTCGGCGAAGACCTGGCGCGCCTGGTAGGCGTTGGTCGCCGCGAAGTTCATGGCGCGCTCCTGGGGCGTAACGCCGAGATTGCGAAGCTCGTAATAGACCCGGTTGAGGAAGTCCAAGATGGCCGCGTCTTCCGGCGGCGACGGCGGGTTCAGCAAGAACGACTTCGTCGCTTCCAGCAACTCATGCGGACGCCATCTGAACATGCCGCGTGGATCGGCGAACACGATCGGCACGCTCATGCCGTTCATCAGGCGCGTCGAGCCTCCGATAAATCCGGGCAGAGATATTCTCTGCAAGCGGCCGTGATCGCCGATCGATGCCTCGATCGCGTCGAGCATGTCCTTGTAGGTGTCGGCCGCGAACGGCCCTGACGGCACAATCGCATAGAGCGGAATCTGGTCTTGCAACAGTATGAAGGTGAGGCCGGTCGCAAACCGCGGTTGAGCGCGCAAAAAGCCGATCAACTCGTGGGGATTCGCCGCGCGAGCAGGATCACCTCCCAGTTGCTGGACGATCGCATCGTAGCGCGCCTCGGTACCGAAATCGAACCAAAGCGAACCAAGCGCATAAACGATCTGTGGCGGGCGCCCGCCACCGCACGAACAAGCCGATTGGCTGACGCCGGTATCTCCGTCACCGCTCTTAGTGAGCGCCGATGTCACAGAAGGCGACTTGGCCTGCGGCCTGATGGCCTGTTCGTCATCCTGCTCCTTGGCCTTGGTTTGACAAGCGCAGGCCGATGCTTCCAGTCCGGAACGCTCGAACGACAATGTTTCACTTGGCGCAATATCAGATTGCAGCATTTCAGGCCTCCCCATCGACGGTGATGCATGGTCAGGACGGACGAGCTCTTGACGAACTTCTGTTTTTAACGCGCTGTTTGCAGGCGGCTTCCGGGAGCTTCCGATCTGATGAAGCAACTTCAGCGCCCCTGCCGGATCCAGGGACCCGGCCAGATAGCGATCGCAAGCGCCTTCTTTCGCCAATTCGCAACGCTTCGCGCTATCAATCAAAATCGTGCGGATATCGAAAGCATCGATCGCGTACCCTCCCGAACGGGCCAACGAGAGCAGCAGCGCCGCCACCCCGGAGACGACGGCGGCAGCGTAGCTCGTTCCGCTGGCCCGGCCAAAGCGATTGCCGGTCAAGGCGACCGGAATGTCCTTGCCCGGCGCGAGGAGTCCGTTCAGCCGATAGGGACGCCCCCAGTTGCTCGTCTCCAGCGGAGAGCCATCGTGAGCAACGGCGCCTACGGCAAGAACACAGTCTGACGCGGCAGGAATGTGGATGCAATCGCAGCCATCGTTTCCCGCAGCTGCGACGACGAGCACCCGCCGCTCCACGCAGTTCTTCAAGACCTGCTGAAGATGAGCCTCCGCTTCCGTGCTGAAGCTTCGCTGCCCGGCACTGACGTTGATGATGGACGCGCCTCTTTCAATCCCAAACGCGAGAGCTCGGGCCAGATCGAGCTGCGATGCAGGTCTGGTGCGGGCGTCGTTCGTTTCACCGAAGAAGATGGGGAGCACCAACCCGGAGCATCCCGGAGCAATTCCGCGCAGTTCTGGGGTTTGGCCAAAGATGATGCTGCAGATCCCAGTCCCATGGCTATCGGGCGCTCCGGCCGAGCCGGGTATCATCGCATCCAGACACTCGATGTTCGCGCGTTGCAAGGAAGGATGCGAGAGATCGGGCATTCCATCGACGACGCCGATGAGAACGTCCGGGATACCTGGATAGACATTCTTCAGGCCGTCGCGGACGCCAGCGAGCGGATCACCAATATTGCCCAGCGCATGAAGCATGGCACCAGAACTCTATTGATTGAAAAATTCAAAAAATATCTCTTAAGGTTGCATCATATCGAGAACGAAACTCATGTCAACAGACCCTATCCACAAAAATGAGCCAAATGCACTGCACAATCAGTGCCGATGCAGATGAAGGATGATGAGAGCATCGCTCGCGATCGTGCAGACTTGTTTGATATGCGCGTCCGAGCGGAGCTGTTGATCGCTGACGTTGCGACCGATACCGTCGCGGACCGCTGCAAAGTGATTTCCCGCGGTTGAACGCCGGGTTGATCTTCCGTCGCGTTGCCGCTCCAAGCGGCCCAGCTGCATATGGCGGATTAGCCGAAGGCGTAATCCGCCGTCCCTCCGCGGAGAAGAAGCGGCGGATTACGCTCCGCTAATCCGCCCCTACTCATCCCTCACCGAAACGCCGAAACCACGATGGCCCCCACGATCGCAACCGTCAGCGTGTACTTCGCCGCGTAGTACACCGTCCTGTTCCACGCCTTCACCTTGCGCGTCGCGAGGTGAAACTCATACAGCTTGCCGAACACCTTGTTCAGCACGCCGACGTGCTCGCCTTCGACGTTCTGCGTCGCCGACGCCTTGACGATGTGGTGGCTGACCCAGCGGTTGATGGCGGTCATGGCGCCGTATTTCATCGGGCGCTCGACGTCGCAGAACAGGATGATGCGGTTGACATCCGTGGCGTTCTCGGCGCTGTGAATAAAAGTCTCGTCGAACATGAAGGCCTCGCCGTCGCGCCAGACGCAGGGCACGCCGTCGACCAGGATGCGGCACTTGTCGGAGTTCGGGGTGACGAGGCCGAGGTGATAGCGCAGCGAGCCGGCGAAGGGATCGCGGTGGGCGCCGAGCTTGCCGCCGGGCGGCAGCATCGCGAACATCGCGCCATGCACGTTCGGGATGGAGTCGAGCAGCTCGACGGTCTTCGGGCACAGCGTGCGCGCCGACGGCAGGAAGTCGTCGTACCATTTCAGATAGAAGCGCTTCCAGCCGCTCTTGAAGAACGAGTAGAAGCCCCAGTCGTTGTTGGCGGCGGCGGCGCGGATGAAGCCCTCGTCGAACAGGCGCACGGCCTCCTCGCGGATCTCCTGCCAGTTGTCGGTGAGCCTCGAGAGCTCCGGAAACTGCTCCACCGGGATGACCGGCGTGTTCGGCACCGCCGAGCCGGCATACATCAGCACGTTGTAAGGGGCGAGATAGGTCGAGTGGTCGCCGAGCTGGCGGGCGAAGCGCAGCCGCTGCTTGCCGCGGAAGTGGACGTAGATGGTGGCCCCGATCAGGATGTAGAGGCCGATGAGCTGAGGCGCGAAAAGCTGTCTGAGCATGTCCGGTACCCATGATCCGGCCGCTCTGAGCGTGTTGCGCAGATATGTCGCCTTTTTGGCGATCGAAATGGTGCTCTGATGCCAGCCGCTAGAGCCCCAATTTAGCCGCAAGTGCGGCGGGCCGCATCATTCGCACGTCGGTTGCAGGCGGACATCCGGGTTGAAAGTTCTGCGCCGTGGCCCCGTTGCAACAGCCGCCGGTCCCGGCTGGCGGTCGCGCTAGCCGCGCGTCAGCTCCTGCAGGCCCTTGAAGGTCAGCCGCTTGGGATCGCGGACGCCGGCGAGATAGATGCGCCGGACAAAGGCGGCGACCGCGTCGCGGTCGCAGCCGGTCAGGACGACGATGGCATCCACCGCGGTCTTCTGGGCCTCCATGGGACTGGTCCTCCTGGCAATGCACCCGGCACGCGCAGGCTGTCACGATGCCGATTAACATCGCGTTAACCGTGCAGACGGCCGCCAGTTCCCATGCCGCGATTCCTGCCGCCGCTCCATACGCGAAACCGCGCAGGCCGGAGCGGCGCCTGTCGCGCGCCGCGGCAGCGCCGCCGTCACACCATGAAGAAGTCCTCGGGCGCCCCGATCAGGCGGTCATCGCCGTGGGCCACGAGATTCCGCCGCATCGGGCGGACCGGCGGCGTGATGACCCGCCGCTCCAGTTCATTGGCGCCCGGCAACTGATCGACGAAGCGGACGGCGAAGCCGCTGGGGAAATGCCGGATGACGCGGCCGATGCAACTGCCCACCGCCAGCGGCGTGCCGATCTCCGGCTGGATCTCCGCCGAGACCGCCGCGCCCGACATCGAGGCATCGATCACGAAGCACGGGATGATGCTGCCGTCGGCGAGCGTCAGCGCCGAATGCGGCGAGTTGGGCACGAAGCGCGCGTCGCGGCGGGAATCGCGGATCGACGGATCCTTCTGCTTCTTCTCCAGCCAGACCAGCTTCTCGGCGAGCTTGGCGCGCTCGGCGCGCGTCATCTCCAGCTCGAGCAGAAAGCCGCCATGCACGGTGTCGCTGATCTCGCCTTCGAACTTGCCGAAATCGCGGAAATACGAGGTCAGGCGATCGCCGACCTTGCCGACGACGGGCACCTCGAGCAGCGCGCGAAACGGCGACACCCGCGTGGTGCGGCAGGCGAAGGATCGCAGCCGTCCTTCCGGGGAATACCAGTTCGGCAGCGTGTAGGACCCGACCGTCTGAATCCTGACCGCGCGCTGCTTCAGGAATCGAGCAACCGACATTGCACGTCTCCCCTCGCCCCCATGATGTCCCCGACGATGGCCCGGCCGCCGCCGCGGCACGATGCGCTAGTTACAATTTCTGCGTGCATTTTAGGTCGTACTAAATCGAATTGGGCATAGCCGCCGTGCCCGGACCGTGCGCGCAAATTGTTGAGGAAATCTGAATGTCGAGACGGAAATCCCGCTCAACGGAATCGTATGTCCAACCCGTTTCCGCTTTCTGAAGATGCGGCCCCGTCTGATTACGGTGCAGCACGGCATGCAGTGTCGGCATCGTCGCCCCCATGGAGAGTTCAGCGCGAACGTTTCGCGTGGCGCAGAGGCAAGTCGTGATCGGCCGATCCGCGCTGCCTCGCGCGACGGCACAACCTCGTCGACGGGGTCGTGTTCCTACGCTCGTGTTGTTAGCAAACGATTCAGCTTAACGAGATTCCCACTGAGGCGCGGCTGCAACTCATGATCTCATTCTGTCGCGCGCGCGCCGACGGATGCGTGCAGGCGCGCCGTGCGCAAATAGCTAACACATTCGCGGCGTTTCACTATTTGCACGCTAACAACCTGTTCACCACTTGCGCAATCGTTGCTTGATGCGGGTGCCGCGGCCCGCCGCGTTCAAGTCTGCTTATACCATTGGCGCTTAGTCGTTAGTGAGGGAGAACGGCTGTCAGTCGTCAGCGTGTTTGCTTCCGGTGTATGAGTAACAGAGTAGTCACGCGTATGATGACCGCACGCATCGTGGTGTTAACCATCGCTCTCGGCGCGGGCGGCGTTGCGGCCTATCTGGTCAGCAATTCCGACGGCCAGCGGCAGGCGCCCGTGGCGCCGGTCGTGCAGTTGCCGACGGTCGAGGTGCTGGTCGCCAAGACCGACATCGGACTCGGACAGGCGATCAAGCCCGGCGACCTGATCTGGCAGACATGGCCCGAGGCTGCGAGCAACATCTTCATCCGGCGCGGCGACCGTCCCGAAGCGGCCAATCAGCTGGTCGGCACCATCGCCCGCTCGCCCTTCGTGATCGGCGAGCCGATCCGCGAGCAGAAGCTGGTGAAGGCCGACGGCTCCGGCTTCATGGCGGCGATCCTGCCCGCGGGCATGCGCGCGATCTCCACCGAGATCTCGCCCGAGACCGGCGCCGGCGGCTTCATCCTGCCGAACGACCGCGTCGACGTCATCCTGTCGAAGCGCGACAAGAACCCTGACAAGCCCGGCGCCGCCGACTTCGTCAGCTCCGAGATCATTCTCTCCAACGTCCGCGTGCTCGCGATCGACCAGGCGCCGAAGGAGAAGGAAGGCCAGAACACCGTCGTCGGCAAGACGGTGACGCTCGAGCTCAGGCCCGAGCAGGCCGAGACCCTGGCGCGCGCGCGCCAAGCCGGCTCGCTGGCGCTGGCGCTGCGCAGCATCGCCGACGTGAACGCAGCCGACGGCAACAAGACCGAGGCACAGCAACAGCAACAGCAGCAGCAGATGGCGCGACGGGGCAGCGCCATCGAGATCATTCGCTATGGGATCACGAGCTCGCTCACGGCGCAGAAGTGATCGAAAGGACGTGGAAGATGATGGGTGGGCATCAACGCGCAACGTTCGGGACGTGGGTCGTCCGCGCGCTATCGACATCGGCCGTGATCGGGCTTGCGCTCAATCCGGCGCTGACGCCGGTGAAGGCGGCTGACGACAGGCTGGAGACGCCCGTGGTGTCGGTCGGCTCGTCGAAGATGCGCTTCCTCTCCCTCGGCATCGGCAAGTCCGTGGTCGTCGACTTCCCGCAGGACGTCAAGGACGTGCTGGTCGCCGATCCCAAGGTCGCCAACGCCGTCGTCCGTTCGGCCCGGCGCGCCTACATCATCGGCGCGGCGGTCGGCCAGACCAACGTGGTGTTCTTCGACGGCGAGGGACAGCAGGTCGCGGCCTACGACATCGCGATCAAGCGCGACCTCAACGGCGTGCGCCAGGCGCTGAGCCAGAGCATTCCCGGCGTGAAGATCGACGGCGTCGGCGAGGGCGTGATCCTGACCGGATCGGTGTCGAGCCCGGTCGAGGCGCAGCAGGCCGGCGAAATCGCCGCACGGCTGGTCGGCGGCGCCGACAAGGTGGTCAACTCGATCGTCGTGCGCGGCCGCGACCAGGTGATGCTGAAGGTCAACGTGTCGGAGGTCCGGCGCGAGATCGTCAAGCAGCTCGGCATCGATCTCAGCGCCAGCCTGAACTACGGCACCGCAGTGGTGAACTTCAACAACACCAACCCGTTCACCGCCTATGGCAAGTCGCTGGTCGGGACCAACGGCCTGTCCGCCACCGGCGGCGGCTTGTCGTCGGTGTCGGCGACGCTGCGCGCGATGGAGACGGCCGGTGTCGTCAAGACGCTGGCCGAGCCCAACCTGACCGCGATCTCCGGCGAATCCGCGACCTTCATCGCGGGCGGCGAATTCCCGATTCCCGGCGGCTATTCCTGCGATCCGACCACGCGGGTGTGCAGCACGTCGATCACCTACAAGAAGTTCGGCATCTCGCTCAACTTCACGCCCGTCGTGCTCGGCGAAGGCCGCATCAGCCTGCGGGTGATGACCGAGGTGTCGGAGCTGTCGAACGACAATGCGATCACGGTGTCCTATGCGCTGACCTCGGCCTCGACCTCGTCGGTGACGATCCCCGCGATCCGCACCCGCCGCGCCGAGACCACGGTCGAGATTCCTTCCGGCGGCTCGATGGCGATGGCCGGCCTGATCCAGAACCAGACCAAGCAGGCGATCAACGGCCTGCCCGGTCTCAATCAGCTGCCGGTGCTCGGCCAGCTGTTCCGCAGCCAGGACTACGTCAACAACGAGACCGAGCTGATGGTGATGGTGACGCCCTACGTCGTGCGCGCCGTCGCCCAGAAGGAGCTGTCGCGCCCGGACGACGGCTTTGCGCCAGCCACCGACTCGGAGTCGGCGCTGCTCGGCCGCATGAACCGGCTGTACGGCATCGCCGCCAAGGTCGACGCCGCCACGGGGCAGCCGGCCGGCTTCGGCTTCATCATCGACTGAGATTGCGGGACGACGGGGACGGGGGAACGATCATGTCGGCAACATCCACACGAGACGGCGGACGCGCACTGCGCCGGATCGGCGCCATCGCGGGGCTGGCGCTCACGCTCGGCGCCTGCAACGCCACCACCGGCGAGGTCGTCGCGACGATCCCCGACGACTACAGGATCCGCCATCCGATCGCGATCGAGGAAGGCCGGCAGTCGACCGTCGTCTTCATCGGCAGCGGCCGCGGCGGCCTGACCTACCAGCAGCGCGTCGACGTCGCGGGTCTTGCGCGCTCATGGCTGCGCGAAGGCACAGGCGGAATCATGGCGGAGGTGCCGACGGGCACGTCGAACGCGCGCGCCGCGGCCGACGCCTATCGCGAGATCCGCGCCGTGCTGACCGCCGGCGGCGTTCCCGGGCACGCGATCACACTGCGCAACACCATGCCCGATGATCCGCGGCAGCTCGCCGTCATCCGGCTGAGCTATCCGAAGATCGCCGCCGTCGCCGGCCCCTGCGGGCTGTGGCCGGACGACCTCGGGCCGAACCTCGACAATCGCGGCTACAGCAGCAACCAGCACTATCAGAATTTCGGCTGCGCCACGCAGCGCAACCTCGCCGCGATGATCGACAACCCGGCCGATCTCGAGCAGCCGCGCTCGGAGATGGCCGCCTACACGCCGCGCCGCTCCGCTTTGTTCGAGAAGTACCGCAAGGGCGAGTCGACCGCGGTGGCGTATCCGGAGTCCGACAAGGCCAAGCTCAGCGATACAGGCAAATGATCAACGCGTCCCGTCAAAGCCAGGACGAGCCGGCCGCCCCCAGCGGCCCCGTGCTCGACGACCACATCGCGCCGGTGCCGCGCGTCTCGGTGCAGGCGTTCTGCGAAACCGATCAGACCTCGGCCGCGATCCTCGCCGCCAGCCAGGACCGCCGGCTCGGCAAGGCGCACATCACGATCAAGGCGGGCGGCATGGCGCGCGCCATCGAGACCTATCATTCGCAGCCGACGCCGAACGTCATCGTGATCGAGACCAGGCCCGGCGGCGACATTCTCGGCGGCCTCGACGATCTCGCCAGCGTCTGCGATCCGGGCACCCGCGTGGTGCTGATCGGCAGCCCGGCCGACGGCGTCGCCTATCGCGAGCTCGTCCGGCGCGGCGTCAACGACTACGTGATCGGCCCGGTCGAGACCATCGACGTCATCCGCTCGGTCTGCAGCCTGTTCTCGGCCTCGGAGGCCGTCATCACCGGCCGCATCATCGCCGTGGTCGGCGCCAAGGGCGGCGTCGGCGCCTCCACCGTCGCCCACAACGTCGCCTGGAGCATGGCGCGCGACCTGACGCTGGATTCCGTCGTGATCGATCTCGACATGGCGTTCGGCACCGCGGGACTGGACTACAACCAGGATCCGCTGCAGGGCATCGCCAACGCCGTGTTCCAGCCCGACAGGCCGGATACGGCGCTGATGGAGCGCCTGCTCGCCAAATGCACCGAAAATCTCAACCTGCTCGCCGCACCCGCGACCCTCGACCGCGTCTATGATTTCGGCGCCGACGCGTTCGACGCCATCTTCGACACCCTGCGCATGACCCAGCAATGCATCGTGCTCGACGTGCCGCACCAATGGTCGGCCTGGACGCGGCACGCGCTGATCAATGCCGACGACATCCTCGTGGTCGCCGAGCCCGATCTGGCGAACCTGCGCAACGCCAAGAACCTGCTCGGCGTGCTCAAGGCCTCGCGTCCCAACGACCGGCCGCCGCTGTACTGCCTGAACCAGGTCGGCATGCCCAAGCGGCCGGAGATCGACCTGAAGCGCTTCGCCAAGACCGTCGAGGCCGAGCCGGTCGCGATCATCCCGTTCGACTGCAAGCTG
The DNA here is from genome assembly GCF_051167615.1 of Bradyrhizobium sp. HKCCYLS3013. Lineage (NCBI taxonomy): Bacteria > Pseudomonadati > Pseudomonadota > Alphaproteobacteria > Hyphomicrobiales > Nitrobacteraceae > Bradyrhizobium > Bradyrhizobium sp. HKCCYLS3013. The sequence continues at coordinate 847,431 of NZ_JBNPTK010000001.1, read as the reverse complement.
TTCGGCACCGCCGCCAACAACGGCCAGATGATCGCGGAGATCGCGGCGCTGAGCCGCACGCCAAAACTGTTCCAGGACATCGCCAACCGGCTGACGGGGCGGATCGACCACAAGCCGCAGCGCAGCTCGCTGCTGGCGCCGATCGCAAAGCTGCTCGGCGCGAAATAGCGCCTGAGATCATGATGCGATGCCACGGAATCGCATCATGATCTCATCTCTCTATTGAGCATGATCTCCGCGCAAACGCCTTCGGCGTTCGTCGCGAGGGAAAACCGGCTTTCCTAGTCGTCGGACCGGCTGAGCGCCCGCGCCAGCGCCTTGTCGGGCTCGCCGGCCACCGGACGGTCACGGCGCGGCGACAGCTCGCGCTGCGCGATCTTGCGGCGCTCCAGGATGCGCTTGACATAGGCGACGCTGGCGCTGGCCTGCTCCGGCGGCAGCCCTGATCGTGCGATGCTCTCGGCCTCGCTCATCCGGCCCTCCAGCCCGACGATGACGGCAAGGTTGGTCCTGACCCGCGGGCTGGCATCGGGATGCGCGCTCGCCTTGCGCAACTGCTCCTCGGCCTTCGGCAGCTCGTTCGTGAGCGCGTAGGAGAGACCGAGATTGGACAGCACGGACGGGTCGTCAGGGGCGATCTTCAGCGCCGTCATGTAGTATTGCCGGGCCTCCTCGTTGCGCCCCATCTGGTCGAGCGTGGCGCCCTGCGCCGACAGGATGCGCCAGTCGGGATCCTCGGGCGAATGCGCGCGGCTGAGCACGTCGAACGCCTGCTGGAAATTGCCGTTGTCGGCGAGCGCACGGCCATAGGCCGCAAGCAGCGTCCTGTTGCCGGGGCTTGCGATGCTCGCCTGCTCCAGCACGGCGACGGCCTGCGAGCGCTGGCCGGTGGCGCGCAGGGCGCTGCCATAGCGCAGCGCCACCTCGGGATCGTCGGGACTGGCGCGGAAGCGCTCGCGAAGCTGGTCGATCTCGGCGCGCGGGTCGCCGGCGGCAGCGCGGCTCTTTTCGGGATTGCCGCCCAGTGCCCCCGTGACCTCGCTGAGATCGGTGGTCTGGCAGGCGCCGAGACCGAGCAGCACGGCCGTGAACGACAGCGCGAACGCGGCCGGCCGGAGCAGAGGGAGAGAGCGGAGGGGCCGCGTACGCATGCAACTGAACTACTTCGGGACCAGATGATCTGCACGCTGGCAGATTAACCCTAAGGTCCCGTTAAGCGGGCGCGGCCGGCCCGCCTCAATCGATGAATTCGGCGCCGAACTCGCAGCCGATGCGCCAGGCCAGCCGGCACTTGCGCTGGTGGTCGGGCGCGAAGACGATGGTGAACTGCGGGGGAATCTCGACGAATTCGGCGATCACCTTGACGCCGCCGTCGGAAATATCCGTGACCGTGCAGTCGCGCGGCAGGCTGCCGTTGCCGTAGTGAATCTTCGCGATCCTCCTGCACAGCCGACGTTCACTCTTGCGACGGTTCGCCAACATCAACATTTCGACGTCTCACCCACTCGATCGTCCATTCCGGAGACCTCGTTTGTAGCGAGGAAACCTTGGGATCTGACTAGCGCCAAGCCCTGAAATCCAGGGGCCGGATTTGGATTTCGTTTACCCTCTGCGTCCCTCAGCGGACCGGCAGCAGCACACGATCGAAATACGCCGACAGCCTCCTGACGTCGTCGAGTGGCAGGACGTCGGCGACATACTGATCGGGCCGCACGATCACGATGCAGCCCGCCGCGCGATCGACGCCGCGCATCGCAAAGATGTCCTGGCCGCTCTTCAGATCGGCACAGAACATCTTCTCGTAGTCGATGAGGCCGTAACGGCCCTTGCGCGGCAGCAGCAGCTCCGGCATTCGTTCGAGCGCGAGCTCGCGATGCCCCTGCTGGAACACCGCGCGCAGATCGATCACGGAGTCGATGTCGGCGCCCGCCGGGGTGTGGCGGCGCAGGGGTGAGGCGGAATCCTCGCTGAGGAATGTGCATAGGCGGCGGATCGCGGACCCCGGCGCGGCCGGATCCTCTGCCTCCGCGAAAGCGAAGATGCGGAAGCGGCCGTCGGCCTGGACGACGTGGCCGAGCTGCACCGGCTTGGCGTCGCCGAGCCGGATGACCGGCGCCGAGTGAAAGCGCTTGCCGATGACGAAGCCTGTGGCGAGCGGCTGGAAGGTGTCGTCGCCGGTGAGAACGGAGGGCCGATAGTGCGTGGCGGTGCCCGCCGTGTAGCGGCCGTGGCGCACGAAATAGTCCTGCGTCTTGGCCGCATCGGCGCCGCCCTGCTTGGCGGCGGAAGCGAGAATTCCTGCCCATTCGCGATCGAAATCGATCAGCTCCTGGGCGATGGCCCGCCGCTCGGCCGAATAGCTGTGCAGGAGCTCCGGCGCGCAGCGCTTGCCCAGCACAGCGGCAAGCTTCCAGCCGAGATTGAACGTGTCCTGCATCGAGACGTTCATGCCCTGCCCCGCCTTCGGGCTGTGGGTGTGGCAGGCGTCGCCGGCGATAAAGACGCGCGGCAGCCGCGTTGCGACCTCGGTCTCCGGCACGTCGTCAAACTTGTCGGTGATGCGCTGGCCGATCTCGTAGACCGACCACCACGCGACCTCCTTCACCTGAAGCGTATACGGCGCGAGAATGCGCTGCGCCTTGGCGATCACCTCGTCGACGGTGATGTTGCGCCCAGCCACGCGCTCGCCGACCTCGAGCTTGGCAAGCTCGACATAGAGCCGGACGAGATAGCCGCCCTCGCGCGGGATCACCAGCAGGCTGCCGTCCTTGGCGGACTGGATCAGCGACTTGAAGCGGATGTCGGGAAAATCGGTGACGGCGAGCACGTCCATCACGCCCCAGGCGTGGTTGGCGGAATCGCCGTGCAGCTCGCGGCCGATCGCCTTGCGCACGATGCTGCGTGCACCGTCACAGCCGACCACGTAGCGCGCCTTGATGGTCTCGACCTGGCCTTCATGCTCCGGATGGATGCGGTCGAAGCTGACGGTCACGCCGTGTGCGTCATTGCCTGTGGACGGATCGATATGAAGGTCCCGCAGTCGCCGGGCGTAGTGCGGCTCGAGCTTCGCGGCCGAACGGCGCATCACGTCCAGGAAGAAGTCGTGCACGCGAGCCTGGTTGAGCACGACATGCGGCATCTCCGACAGGCCATCCTCCACGTCCTGCACGCGGCCGCTGCGCGCAATATGCGCGCGGTTGGCGTCATCGGGCTTCCAGAACGTGGTCTCGTTGATCCAGCAGGCTTCCCTCAGCACTTTCTCGGCGAAGCCATAGGCCTGGAACATCTCCATGGTGCGGCAAGCGATGCCGTCGGCCTGGCCGAGCAGCAGCCGGCCGGGCTTCTGCTCGACGATGCAGGTCTTGATGTCGGGGAAGGCAGAGAGCTGGGCGGCGAGATTGAGGCCCGCCGGGCCGCAGCCGACGATGAGGACGTCGGCCTCGGCCGGCAGCGGGCTGCTCGCGCCGGCGCTCGCGACACGTTCGGCCGTGTCGAAGATTTCGGGATCGCCCGGCTGGAAGCCATTGAGATGAAACTGCACGTGACCACCCTCCCTCGCTGTTCCTTATTGATCAGTATGCTGATCATCAGTATACTTGTCAAGCTGGTGACAGGAGATTCGAATTGACCGAGATGCGGGACATGCCGGGGCACCTGGCGCGCCGGTTTCAGCAGATCGCCGTGGCGGTGTTTCTGGCGGAGGTGGAAGCGGCCGGCTTCGACCTGACGCCGGTGCAATATGCGGCGCTGGCGGCGATCGCGGCCAACCCGGCGATCGACCAGATCACGCTCGCTGGCCTGATCGCCTATGACCGCACCACGATCACCGGCGTGATCGACCGGCTTGCACAGAAAGGCCTCGTTGTCCGCCGAGCGAGCGCGCGCGACCGCCGGTCACGGGAGCTGTTGATCACCGATGAGGGGAAAAGGACGCTGGAGGCGATCACGCCGGCGGTCGAGGCCGCGCAGCGGCTGATGGTGCGCGGCCTCAGCGCGGCCGAGGCGAACGAGCTGGTGCGCCTGATGCGCAAGGCGATCGCCGCCGCCAACGACCTCAGCCGCGCGCCGCTGCGGGAGGGGGCGGCGGAGGAGCGGTGAAGGTTGCTCCTGCTCCACCCCATCATGCGCACGGTCGCGCCCGAAAAGAACTGACGCTGACACCGTCGTTGCGGCCATCCTTCGAGACGCCCGCCTGCGGCGGGCTCCTCAGGATGAGGATCGAGTGCGTGGCGAAATCCTCTGCGGTGGCGAGATGTTTCCCCTCATGGTGAGGAGGCGCGAAGCGCCGTGTCGAACCATGAGGCCCGAGATCGCGCCGACGATCCGACGGAGCGCCCTGCCCTCACGAATACCGCATCACGCCATCGTCGACCTTGCCGAAGCGCAGGGAGACGATATCGAGGGCGTAGTTCTGGTACAGCCGCCACGGCCGCTTCGAGCCTTGTTTCGGCAGATCGGCGACCGAGCGCTGCACATAGCCGGAGCTGAAGCTCAGCGACGGCAGCGGCGTGACGGTGGCGTCGTCATTGTGCGGCACGCATTGGCGGTAGCCGTGCCGGTCCATGTAGTTGAGGAGCCGGCAGACATATTCGCAGGTAAGGTCGCATTTCAGCGTCCACGACGCGTTGGTGTAGCCGAGCGTCGCCGCCAGGTTCGGCACGTCGGAATACATCATGCCCTTGTAGTTGAGCGTCTTGGCGAAATCGACGGTGCGGCCGTCCACGACGACCTCGAGGCCGCCGAGCACCTGCAGCACCAGGCCGGTCGCGGTGACCACGACATCGGCCTCGATCTCGCGGCCGTCGGTGAGGCGCAGGCCGCGCTCGGTGAAGGTCTCGATCCCGGCCGTCACGACCGAGGCACGCTGCTCGCGAATGGTCTTGAACAGGTCGCCGTCCGGCACCAGGCACAACCGCTGGTCCCACGGGTTGTAGCGCGGCGTGAAATGGGTGGCGACGTCGTAATCGGGACCCAGCGCGGCGCGCACCCCGCCCAGGATCAGCTGCTTGACCCGCTGCGGCTTGCGCCGGCTGAGCTGGAAGAAATACATCCCGAACAGCACGTTGCGCCAACGGATCAGGTGATAGGCGAGAGCAGCGGGCAGATGCCGGCGGAGCCTGTTGGCGAGCGCGTCCTGCGCGGGGCGCGACACCACATAGGTCGGCGAGCGCTGCAGCATCGTCACATGCGCGGCGGACTTGGCCATCGCCGGCACCAATGTGACCGCGGTCGCGCCGGAGCCGATCACGACGACGCGCTTGCCGGCATAGTCGAGGTCCTCAGGCCAGGCCTGCGGATGCACGATGCGGCCCTTGAAATCGGCCATGCCCTTGAAGTCCGGCAGGTAGCCCTTTTCGTAGCGGTAGTAGCCGGAGCACATGAACAGAAAGCCTGAGGTCATCCGCACGGTCTCGACCGTGCCCTGCTCCGTCCGGCGCTCGGCCTCGACGGTCCAGCATGCGTCCGCGCTCGACCACGACGCACGCCGGACCCGATGGTTGAACCGGATGTGGCGGTCGATGCCGTTCTCGGTCGCGGTGTCCTGGACATATTTCAGGATCTGCGGCCCGTCGGCGATCGCCTTCGGATCTGTCCACGGCTTGAACGAATAGCCAAGCGTGTACATGTCGCTGTCGGAGCGGATGCCGGGATAGCGGAACAGGTCCCATGTGCCGCCGATCGCGCCCCGCCCCTCCAGGATCGCGAAGCGCTTGCCCGGGCACTTGTGCTGCAGATGATAGGCGGCGGCGATGCCGGACAGCCCGGCGCCGACGATCAGCACGTCGACATGCTCTGTTGACATGTGGTGTTCCTGGCGTTTCCTGGTGCGGCTTTCTTGCTCTGGCTGCGGACAGTCGCAATCCGGCTCGTCGCTGTCAAATCGCCGGCGCATTCGTCGTCGGTCAACCCTCCTCCGCTATCAGCGGGAGACCACCCTCGATACGGATCTGGCGATGAACGCTCCCCACCCGCGCGACGACAGGCCCGGCGACGGCGACAGCCGGGACGGCAGTGGCGCGCCGTCACAGCGCATCGCCCTGGGCTTCTCGCTGTTCGCAATCGGGCTCGCAGCCTGGTCGCTCTTCCCGAGCTTTCCGGCCGGCCAGCTGATCGCGGTCGTCACCGTCATTCCGCTGCTGGCGCTCGTCCTCACCTTGCGCTTTCCCGGGCGGTTCCGCATCGGCCTCGGCTCCGGCTACGGCGCCAATCTCGGCACCGGTTGCATCGTGGCGGCCGGCACGCTCGCCGCGCGCACGCTGTCGGACGTCAATCTCGTCAGCTGGCTGCCGCTGACGGCCTTCGCGGCCGCGGTCGCGATCATTTTTCTCATCGTCGCCGCGCGGTTCGAAACCCAACTCCGCCGCCGCGGCTGGCGGCTGCTGCTCGCCGCTCTGTTCGTCGCCGCCTATGCGTTCGGGGCGCTTGGCCAGTTCAACACCGCACTCGACCGCTCGGCGCCGGCGCTGCTGCGCAGCCGCGTGCTCGCCAAGCATCTCGGCCACAGCCGGCTCGCCACACATCAGGTGACGCTCGAGCCGTGGGGCCCGTTCGCGAGAGCCACCGATGCACATGTTGCGCAGGCGCTGTACGAAAGGTTGCAGCCGGGCGACACCGTGTGCCTGCGCCTGGGCGATGGCGCGTTTCGCATGGCGTGGTTCACGGTGGCCGCATGCCGTTGAGACCCGGCGCTGCGGCCGAGACAGGAAGGGCCATTTGCGCAGCGCGGCGATACTGCGTATCGTCGTAGTTTCGTGGCCCGCATGAGCGCAGCCATATGCGGGGCCTCACGCGCCGTCTCGATGAACCCGGACGTCGCTCCGCTCATCCGAGCTATGCGATTGCGAGCCGTTCTGCATGACCGACTTCCTGCCCCGCCCTTTCGCTGTCGATCGTCCCGACGTGCTGGAGCTCGACATCACCGCGCTCGACGCGCGCCCCGGCGCGGTGCTGGTGGCGCGCTCGCCATTCTATCCCGGCGGCGGCGGCCAGTTGCCGGACCGCGGCACGATCGCGTGGAACGGGATCGTCCGCGTCGTCACCGGGTTCGAGCCGACGGCATCTGGCACCTGATCGGTGATGACGCCATCCCGGACGGGGCGATCGAGCTGCGCGTCGATCCGGCGTTCCGGCAGCGCATGAGCGAGCAGCACACGGTGGCGCATCTCGTCAACAGCGCCGTCTACACCCTGTTCGACGGCGCGCTGCTGACCGGCGTCCGCATGACCGAGACCGACGAGTTCAGCGTCGACTTCGACCTGCCCAAGGTGGCGCCGGAGCAGCTGCGCGCGGTGGAGGACGCGGTCAACGCGGCGATCTCGGACGATCGCCCGGTACGCGCCTTCGACATGCCCTATGACGACGCGCAGGCGACCGCGGGACTGTTTCGCGCCAAGTCGGTCGCCCCGCCGCGCCAGGCCGACGGCCTGATCCGCATCGTCGACATCGACGGCCTCGACCGCCAGGCCTGCGGCGGCACGCATCTGGTCTCGACGGCGCAGGCGCGGCGCATCCGCATCCTCAAGGTGGATAACAAGGGACGGCAGAACCGAAGGTTCAGGATTGGGCTCGGCCAAGCATAGCAGCCCGCAGCCCGGATGGTCAGCTCCGCTTCGCCGCGATTCGTCCCGATCATCAGCGCCATTCGATGTCGAGGAAGCAGGCTGACGCTTGGGACGGAGCCAGCATGACGGGTACACGTTGACAGAAGCCCGTTAGATCTCTTGTGAGCGTAAGCAGCTGCGTAGGGACCGGATCAGCCAATGCCGCGCGTTGAACAGATCTTCGACTATCGCTTTCCGAACATCGACATGGCCATCGTGAAAGTGAGACGGCCGCTGACCGAGCTCGCGGCAAGCCATGGCTGGACGGCGGAGACTTGGCAGGAGGACGGACTCGGCGACGCCTCAGGCGTGCTCCTCAGGCTCGGGTCGGGGCGCACTGTTCTTCTGATGGAGCTTCGCCATGCGGTCGAGCATCTCGGCGAGACGGGACCGACGGCCTTCATCGATGGCGCTGAGCTCGCCACACATGGGGTCGCAATCTTGCTCGCCGAACTCCTCGCGGCGCTGAGCTTGACGGAACAGGACACGAGCTGGATCGCGCCGCCCGAAAGCCAGCAAGCCGCGCTCGACTTCATAAACCATCTCCGCACCCTACCACCACCGCCGTCCGTCGGGCCGCCCGATAGCTACATGCACACAATCAATCCCCCGGACGGCGATATCGAAATCGAGTGCTATGGCGAGCTCGATCGGGATCGTTATCCGATCAGATGGATCAGGAAGTATCCCGGCGGCCGGTTTGAGACTTGCAGCTACGCCCAGGCGAACTGGCGCGACATGATGCCGGAAGGCGCGATTCCGTCCATTTCCGAGATCAATGATCTCAGCGGATTTTCCGCGCGCAATATCTCGGCTTCCGAATTTGAAGCGGCCTGGCGGGTCGCTCTGGGCTTCCAAGTGACGAGCGAGACGTAACGTCGCGGACGTCGCGCGTGTCGCCAAAGCCCCTGATTTGCAGGCCCGCCGCAGCCCGTAGCCCGGATGTCGCTGTGCTCATCCGGGCCACGCAACTGTCTCAGGTTTCCAGCTAATGTACGATCACGTTGAACCCTTCGTCCGCCGTCGGCGCCACGAAGTAGCTCGTGAACAGATCGAACTCCTCGTCGGTCACCGTGAAGGCGTGGCGGCCTTCCGCGTTGCGCGCGCGCAGCCGCGCCTTGCAGACCTCGTCGGGCACGTCGAGATGATGCAGCTGGTGCGGCGCGCCGGCTGCTTCGAACAGGCCGCGCATCCAGGCGCGGCTCGCCGGCGTGTTGGCGGGAAAGTCGAGCACGACGGAAACGCCGGCCCGCAACAGCGCAACGACGTGCGGCCCCATCACGCTGCGCAGCCGTGATGAATTGCGCACGTAGTCGGCCAGGGTGCTCTGCTCGCCGGGATAGAGCCGCGCCAGCCAGTCGTCCTCGGCGATCACGATGGTGCCTGTGCGCCGGCCTAGCGCGGCAGTGAGCGTCGATTTGCCCGCAGCGATCTTGCCGCACACGAGGTGCAGCGTGGCAGGATGAGAAGACATGGACGACCTCGCATACGGCGCCGCTTCGGGCGCCAAGAGCATTCACAGGCAGTTCTCACAGGCAAAGCGCCCGGCCCGACGGATCAGGCCGGGTCGGTAATTCGGCTGCTCAGTGCAGCGCCTGCGACGTGAATGCGGAAGGTCATGAGGATATATTTGACAGTTATTCGCGACGGCGTCCAGGCTGGGCCTCATCGGTTGCTCGAAACCGCGCCGCGATTGAGTTTGACTCGCAGGACGCAACCGCCTGCATGTCACGCACGCTGCGGTTCACGACTGAGTTGAAGCCACTTCAATGTTGCCGAATTGATCCACCGTGACGGGAGAAGACGACATCCCACATACTCCATTGCCAATGCGATGCCCGCTCCTGTAGGTCATTCCAAGGGACGGGAGCGTCAGCCGGTGGCTCGTCAGGGGCGTCAACGACAAGGCATCGCATCAGGACGACGTGAGGCGCGCATGCGCTCAGCGCGGCGGCGCGCAGCGCTGTCGCGGCTCGGCGGCGCTCTCGTCTGGTTTGCGGCATGGGCCCTGATCTTCCAGTCCGCGCTGGCGCTCTCCGCGATGAGCGCTGCGGTTGCGGCTCCCGACGCCGTCGCCATCATCTGTCAGAGCTCCGCCGACGCGCCGTCGTCGGACGACATCGGCACTGCGGCCAAGCAATGCGCGAGCTGTCCGTTCTGCGCGCTCGGGCGCGGCGTCACCGTCCCGCACGTACCCGCCGTGGCGCGGCCGATGCCGATGGTCGTGGCGATCCTGATCGAGCGGACCGACCTCGTTGCGGCACCCCGGCCTGCGCTCGAACTGCCGGTCGCTCGCGGACCACCGGCGGCCGTCTAGGCCGACACTCCAGACGTCTCATCCCGTCACGATGCGGCCGGTCTCGTCGGCGCGCGCTGTAGGCTGCCGTCCGGCGGCCGCCGCAGCGTGCCCGCAGCCGCCTCGTCGCGACATGTTCACGAGGCCACGGCGCGCTCGCCGCCAGGCGCCTCTCCCATTCCTATTCCGAGATCCCATCATGGACCATTGTTCGACACCCGTCCGGCGGCGGTTGCTCCGCTCAACCACCGTGCTCACATCGCCCGCGCTGCTGGCATTCGCTCTTTCGAGCCCCGCACTCGCGCAGGACCCATCGCAGGCTCGCTCCGGCACCACGCTGCCGCAGGTGACGGTCACTGTCCCACAGCCCCGCCCGGCCGCCCGAACGGCAGTCCGCCGCAGGGGCGCACATGCGGCGACGATCAATCCGGCAGCTGCGCCACCGCGGCAGGCGGCCTCATCCGACGGCATCGCCGCGCCACCCGGCGCCACTTCGGTTGCGCCGGGTGACTTCCTGGCGAAGCGGGCCACCACGAACGACACGGCTGCGCTATTTGCCGATGTGCCCGGCGTCAGCCTCTATTCGGCCGGCGGAGTCTCGAGCCTGCCAGCGATCCATGGCCTCGCCGACGACCGCCTGCGCATCAAGGTCGACGGCATGGACACCATCGCCTCGTGTCCCAATCACATGAACCCGGCGCTGTCCTACATCGATCCGGCCCAGGTCGCCGCGGCCAAGGTCTGGGCGGGCATCACGCCCGTGAGCGTCGGCGGCGACTCGATCGGCGGCACCGTCGCGGTCAACTCGCCGGCGGCCCTGTTCGCGGCGCCGGGGCAGAGCCTGCTGACCAAAGGCAGCATCGGCACGTTCTACCGCAGCAACGGCAACGTGCGCGGCGTCAACCTGTCGGCCACCATGGCCACCGAGAACTACAGCGTCAGCTACAGCGGCGCTGCGGTCAAGGCAGACAACTATACGGCCGGCGGCAACTTCAAGAACTTCACCCTGAGGAGCTCGATCACGCCGGTGCTCCCCCTCGATCAGGTCGGCTCATCCGCCTACGAGACCAGGAATCATCTGATGGGCGTCGCCTGGAGCAAGGACGGCCAGCTCATCGAGCTGAAGGCGGGGGTGCAGGAGGTCCCCTATCAGCTCTACCCGAACCAGCGCATGGACATGCTGGGCAACGATGCCTACAGCGTCAACCTGCACCATCTCGGCCGGTTCGACTGGGGCGATCTGGACACCCGCCTCTACCACCAGTCCGTCGATCACTACATGAACTTCGGCGGTGATCGGCTGTTCTCGTATGGCACGCTGAAGTCGCCGAACACGACGGGAGCAAGCTATCCGGTCAACGGCATGCCGATGTATACGCGCACCAAAACCAACGGCCTGACCTCCAAGGCCGACATCACGCTGTCGCCCCGCGACGTGGTCCGCGTCGGCGTCGATCTGCAGACCTACCGTCTCGACGACTGGTGGCCGCCGGCCCCCGATTGCGGCGTCGGCAACTGCATCGGCGGCATGGCGCCGCTGACGTTCTGGAACATCAACGGCGGCAAGCGCGACCGGGTCGGCGTGTTCAGCGAGTGGGAGGCGAAGTGGAGCCCGTCCTGGCTGTCGCTGCTGGGCGTCCGGTTCGAGCGCGTCGAGACCGACACCGGACCGGTCGTCGGCTACAACACCAGCACCACGCCGCTGACATCGGGATTCATGTCGGGCATGTACGAGACGAGCTCGGTCGGCTCCCGCGCGGCGTTCAACGCCATGGATCGCTCGCGAAAGGACAACAATATCGACCTGACGGCGCTGTTCCGGAACACGCCGAGCGTTCATCTCACCTTCGAGTTCGGCGCGATGCAGAAGACCCGGTCGCCAAATCTGTACGAACGCTATTCCTGGTCGCGCAACACCATGGCGCTGGAGATGAACAACTTCGTCGGCGACGGCAACGGCTATCTCGGAAACCCCGATCTGAGACCCGAGGTCGCCCATACCGTGAGCTTCACCGGCGCCTGGCACAGCGCCGACCATGAGGCCGAGCTTCGGCTCACCCCCTACTACACCCATGTGCGCGACTACATCGATGCGGTGCAGTGGAAGGCCGCCACCAACACCGCTGCCGTGCCTGCCGTCGCCAACCAGTTCGTGATCATGAAGTACATGAACCAGCCGGCACGGCTGTACGGCTTCGATCTGTCCGGCAAGGTGCCGCTGGGCAGCACGCCGGTCGGCGATTTCGGCCTGAAGGGAGTCCTGAGCTACACCAACGGCAGGAACCTCGACACCGGAAGCGGCCTCTACAACATCATGCCGATCAACGGCAAGCTGACGCTCACGCACCGGCTCGACGGCTGGGACAGCGGCCTCGAGCTGGTGATGGTGGGCCGCAAGTCCGACGTCTCCGTCGCGCGCAACGAGCTGAAGACCCCGGGCTACAGCCTGGTCAACCTGCGCAGCAACTACATCTGGCAGAAGCTGCGCATCAGCTTCGGCGTCGAGAACCTGTTCAACAAGCTCTACTACCTGCCGCTCGGCGGCGCCTATGTCGGCGAGGGCGCATCAATGTCGTTCAACAAGGAGGCCGGGACCGTCGCTGCCACCGGCGGCGGCGTATCGGGCACTGCGACGATGTGGGGCACCGCCGTTCCCGGTCCCGGACGTTCGTTCTATCTGGGGGCGAACCTGGAATTCTGACGCCGGCATTCGCAGCCCTGCCCTGTCCCGCCGCCCGGGACAGGGCGAGAGCGGACGCCAGCCCACAGCGTCGCGACGGGCGGCACGAGCGAGACGTAACGTCGCGCATCGCGCCATCTGCGATTCTCGGCCGAAATCGCGACCCTCACGAACTTGGAAAAGCTCTAAGAGCGATTCCAGCCGCCGCTCCGTTGACACATCGGGGCGGTTGCCGTCTCCACTGATCCCACGATGCATCGTATTTGAATTTGCTCATTGGAGGGATTGATGAGACTGACCATCGCCGCCGTGCTCGGTGCCGCACTCGCCGGCTTCGCCATCTCGCCGGCTCTGGCCGACGGCTACAAGGACTGCACCAAGCTCGACAAGGCCCAGTGGAAGCCGGCGGCCGAGGCGGAAGCCAAGGCCAAGGAAGCGGGCTACGAGGTGCGCCGCTCGAAGGTCGAGGGCTCCTGCTACGAGGTCTACGGCGTCAAGGGCGGCAAGCTGTATGAGCTGTTCTACAGCCCCGAGGATCTCAGCCTGAAGCACACGATCGCCAAGTAGTTGGCGCAAGCGTCGTCCAGCGTGCTGAACGACGTGACGTGAGAGCCATGCACGGCACAGCCCCCAGAGCCAGCCTGAAACGCCAGGACACCGCCGACACCGTGCAGGTCTGGGACCTGCCGCTGCGGCTGTGGCACTGGATGCTGGCCGTGCTGGTGCTCATCGCCTGGGTGACGCCGAACGTCCACGACGGGCTGCACCGGATTGCGGGCTACGCGATCCTCGGCCTGCTCGCCTTTCGCCTGATCTGGGGCATCATCGGTACGCGCCATTCGCGCTTCCGCAGTCTCCGTGCCCGGCTGCGCGCGACGCCGGCCTACCTGTGGAATCTGCGGCGCGGCAGGACCGGGCGCTATCTCGGGCTGAATCCCGCCGGCACGGCGATGCAGCTCGCACTGCTGCTGCTGCTGATCGTCTCCGCGGTGACCGGCGCGATGCAGGTGACCGTGCGGTTCTTCGGCATCTGGTGGGTCGAGGACACCCACGAGGTGACGTCCTATCTGCTGATCCCGCTGGTGGTGCTGCATGTCGCCGGCGTCGTGCTGGTGAGCCGCCTGCAGCACGAGAATCTCGCCCGCGCCATGCTGACCGGACGCAAGCTGCTGCGGCGAACGATGCAGCGTGGGCAGCAGTCCAGCACAAGAGTCGACTCATAAGCGACACACGGAACTCACAATCGCGCACCGTTGCGCTGATGTCACAGTTCCCGCAAAAGCCGCTCGCCACGGGCGTCGTGTTGTTGCACCTCGCCGCCAAGCGCCGAACAATCGCAGGTATCGGATACCTGACCGCCCCTCACCAGCAGGGGCTCGGATTTTGGGGAGACCGGATGATGAGCTCGCAGCAGCTTCTGACGCGTGCGTTGTGTCGGTCCGTTGTCCTGGTAGCTTGTGCGGCGGCTTGGCCCGCGGCTGCCGCCGAGATCGAGGCGGCGACGCCGCCCATCGTCGCGGAGCCGATCGCGACGTCGCCGCAGCCGACCGCAGCCGAGCCTGCGCTGACGACCGCGTCGATCACCCCATCGGCCGTCCTGCCCGCGGACGAACAGGCCGCGCCCGACGCGGCAACCGAACCGCCCCGGCCCACCGTCGCCAGCGCCGACCGCATCGAGATCCTCGACGAGTGCCCCGACATCGATGCCTGCATCGACCGCTATCTGTTCGCGCTGTATGAGCGCGCGCCGAAGCTCGACAAGATCCGGGAGACCGAGCGCCGCGTCGTCACGGTCAAGCGCAAGGGCCGCATGGTGAAGGTGACGCGCGCGTTCACCAAGCTCGTCGACAATGACTTCACCTGGAAGGATCCGAAGGCGGCCGACCGCGTCGGCCGCAGCATGATGGAGTATGTGATCGGCGGCATGGACCGCGGCTTCAAGCTGAAGCTGTTTCATACCCTGCACGCCGCCGAGGCCGCGGGTCTCGCGCCGGGCATCACCAGCGGATTCCGCGACGATTATCGGCAGGAGATCGCGAGCGGGCTGAAGGCCGCCAGCAACCGCTCCTATCACGGCGGCAGCCTGCGCGGCGGCTACGGCCATGGACTCGCGGCTGACATCGTCAGCGTCAACGGCGCGACGCGCGCGCAGCGCTGGATCGCGACCGAGGCGCTGTGGAAATGGGTCGACGCCAACGGCAAGACGTTCGGCATCGGCCGGCCCTATCTCGACCGCGACCCGCCGCATGTCGGCCCGGTCGACGGCGAGGAATATGCCAAGCATCGCGCGCCGGCCGTGAAGGTGGCGGCAGCGGAGACGAAGAAGCGCAAGCGGATCGCCGCGCGACCGGAGCATCACGCGGCCAAGCGCGCGAAGGCGGTCCGCGCGTCGGCGCTGGCGTCGCGGCGGACGGGGTGATTGCAAGCGTAGATTGCTACGCGTGTAGCTAAACCACGGACTTGACGACATCCTTCAGTGCGGTGAGCGATGCAGCGCCCTCTCCCCTTGTGGGAGAGGGCATCTCCGAACCATCCACGCACGCGGTCGGGTGAGGGGTCTCTCTCCGCGAGCGTTGCTCGTGGAGGCATTACCCCTCACCCAAACAGATTTGTGGCAGTCACCACCTTGCCCTCTCCCACAAGGGGAGAGGGCGCATTCATGGGCATCGCACTCGACTTGTCATCCTCAATCGCTACGATTGAGTTTGATAGTTACTTCGCGATCAAAACAAAAAAGGCCGGGGCAATGCCCCGGCCTTCGTCGTCTCGCCGCGCGTCGCGCCGGAACTCAGTAGCGGTAGTGGTCCGACTTGAATGGGCCTTCCGGCTTGACGCCGATATACGAAGCCTGGTCGGGACGCAGCTTGGTAAGGGTCACGCCGATCTTGGCGAGATGCAGCATCGCCACCTTCTCGTCCAGCGACTTCGGCAGCACGTAGACTTCCTTCTTGTACTTGCCGTCCTTGTTGTTGGCGTAAAGCTCGATCTGCGCCAGGGTCTGGTTGGTGAAGGACGCCGACATCACGAAGGACGGGTGGCCCATCGCATTGCCGAGGTTCACGAGGCGGCCTTCGGACAGCAGGATCATGCGCTTGCCGTCGGGGAAGGTGATCTCGTCGACCTGCGGCTTGATGTTGGTCCACTTCAGGTTCTTCAGCGAGGCGACCTGGATCTCGTTGTCGAAATGGCCGATGTTGCAGACGATGGCGCGATCCTTCATCGCGCGCATGTGCTCGATGGTGATGATGTCCTTGTTGCCGGTGGCGGTCACGAAGATGTCGGCGCGCGGCGCGGCGTCCTCCATCGTGACGACCTCATAGCCCTCCATCGCCGCCTGCAGAGCGCAGATCGGGTCGATCTCGGAGACCATGACGCGGCAGCCGGCCTGGCGCAGCGAGGCGGCCGAGCCCTTGCCGACGTCGCCGAAGCCCGCGACCATCGCGACCTTGCCCGACATCATCACGTCGGTGCCGCGGCGGATGCCGTCGACCAGCGACTCGCGGCAGCCATAGAGGTTGTCGAACTTCGACTTGGTGACGCTGTCGTTGACGTTGATCGCGGGCCACAGCAAGGTGCCGGCCTTCTGCATGTCGTACAGGCGATGCACGCCCGTGGTGGTCTCCTCCGAGACGCCCTTGATCGACTTGGCGATCTCGGCGAAGTAGCCCTTCGGCTTCTCCTTGAGCTGCTTCTTCAGAAGCGCGAAGAACACCTCCTCTTCCTCGGAGGCCGGCTTGTCGAGGAACGCCGCATCGCCGTTCTCGGCGCGCAGGCCGAGATGGACGTACATGGTGGCGTCGCCGCCGTCATCGAGGATCATGTTGGGATGGCCGCCGCCATGCCAGTCGAACAGTTTTGCGGTGTAGTCCCAGTAGTCGACCAGCGTCTCGCCCTTGACGGCGAACACCGGAATGCCGGCGGCGGCGATCGCGGCGGCCGCGTGGTCCTGGGTCGAATAGATGTTGCAGGAGACCCAGCGGATGTCGGCGCCGAGCGCCTTCAGCGTCTCGATCAGGACCGCGGTCTGGATGGTCATGTGCAGCGAGCCTGCGATGCGCGCGCCCTTCAGCGGCTGCTTCGGGCCATACTCCTCGCGCGTCGCCATCAGGCCGGGCATCTCGGTCTCAGCGAGCGAGATCTCCTTGCGGCCGAACTCGGCGAGCGAAATGTCCTTGACGATGTAGTCGTTGAAGGCGGTCATGAGATCATCCTCTGTCTTCGCGCGAACGCGACATTCAGCAAATCGAACAGCAATGGTTCGTCATGCCCGGCCTCGTGCCGGGCATCCACGTCGTCAGTCGTATCAGTCACCTCAACTCAAGACGTGGATGGCCGGGCCTCCGCCTCGCCGAAGCGGCTTCGGCCGCGCAGGCGGGACAAGCCCGGCCATGACGCCTCGAACATTCAGGCGGCAAGCGCCGGCAATGCTTACACCGCGCGCTTGAACGCCTCGGCGAGGTCGGTCTTCTCCCAGGAGAAGCCGCCCTCGTTGTCCGGCGTGCGGCCGAAATGACCGTAGGCCGCGGTGCGCGCGTAGATCGGGCGGTTGAGGTCGAGATGCGAGCGGATGCCGCGCGGGGTGAGGTTCATGACCTCGGCCGCCGCCTTCTCCAGCTTGTCCTCGGAAACCTTACCCGTGCCGTGGGTGTCGATGTAGATCGACAGCGGCCGCGCCACGCCGATCGCGTAAGCGAGCTGCAGCGTGCAGCGATCAGCCAGACCAGCGGCCACGATGTTCTTGGCGAGGTAGCGCGCAGCATAGGCCGCCGAGCGGTCGACCTTGGTCGGATCCTTGCCGGAGAACGCGCCGCCGCCATGCGGAGCCGCGCCGCCATAGGTGTCGACGATGATCTTGCGGCCGGTCAGGCCGGTGTCGCCATCGGGGCCGCCGATGAAGAACTTGCCGGTCGGGTTGATGTGCCAGATCGTGTCCTTGGTGATCCAGTCCTTCGGAAGCGCCTCGCGGACGTAGGGCTCGACGCGCTCGCGCACCTGCGCCGAGGTCATGTCCTCGACCAGATGCTGATGCGAGACGACGATCTCGCGCACGCCGACCGGCTTGCCGTTCTCATAGCGCACGGTGACCTGGCTCTTGGAGTCCGGGCCGAGCACCTTCTCGACGCCGGAGTGGCGGGCTTCGGAGATCAGGCGCAGGATCTTGTGGGCGTAGAAGATCGGCGCCGGCATCAGATCGGGCGTTTCGTTGCAGGCGTAGCCGAACATGATGCCCTGGTCGCCGGCACCCTCTTCCTTGACTTCGCCGGGCTGCAGCGCGTCGACGCCCTGGGCGATGTCGGCCGACTGCGGATGCAGCAGGATCTCGATGTCGCAGGTCTTCCAGTGAAAACCTTCCTGCTCGTAGCCGATGTCCTTGATGGCTTCGCGCACGACGTGCTCGATGTGCTCGTTGGTGACCGAGGCCGGGCCGCGGGTCTCGCCGGCGATCACGACCTTGTTGGTGGTGGCAAGCGTCTCGCAGGCGGCGCGGATCTGCCAGGGGTCGATGCCGGCCTTCGGCCCTTCACGGTAGAACAGGTCGACGATCTCGTCGGAAATACGGTCGCAGACCTTGTCCGGATGGCCCTCGGACACCGACTCCGAGGTGAACAGATAAGACGCGCGCATCAAGCAACCCCTTCTTTGCCGCCCACGGCGGTCATTTGTATTGATCCCAAGTCTCTCGATCCCAAGTCTCTTGATCCCAACTGTCCTGATCCCAGGATGTCAGTCGCGACGCCGCGAGATGACGTAGGACTCGTCGTAGAACCACAGCCCGTTGTGCTTTCGCAGAACCTCTCTGGCGGCGTCGAGCGCACGAGACGAGTGGGCCACCTCGGTCAGGCGGTCTTCCTCGATCTGCGCGACATACACCGCCGCGTTCCAGGCTGCAAAGGCCGTCGAGGTTCCGATCGCACCGGTGACCTCGTTGGGCAGAGCCTCCATCTCATACCTGAAAATCGAGCGATTGTCCGCATAGGCGTTAAAATTTAAGTCTCGCCCACTGGAGCCCAGCTCGTATTTCACGGCGCGCAATAGCTCATGGCGGCTGACCGAGAAAGGATTTTCTCCGGGCCAGACCGCCTGGATGATGTCCAGGCCGGGATCCTGGCCGTGGGAGTGGATTCCGATCAGCCGGCCGCCCGGCTTTAAGGCACGCGCCAGCGGTGCGATGATGCGCTTGGCGCGAAAATTGACCGAGGACCGGGCACGGTAGGGCTGGGAGGCGATGATCAGGTCGAAATTGGCCTCGACCCGTCCGGCCCGCGGGATGATGCCGTCGAGCAGAAAGCGGTGGTCCTCGCGGTACAGCACCAGCGCGATCGGCCGTTCATAGACCGGCATGCCGGTGCGCTGGGAGACGTTGGCGCGCCAGTTCTGCTCCAGAAACGGCTTCAGCGCGGTGATCTGGGCCTCGAAATCCCCGGACGAATCGCCCTGCAGCACGACCTCGTGCCAGATCATCGACGCCGCGACCGAAGGCGACGCCGGCGTCAGCCAGGGCGCCTCGGCATAGTTCATGTTGGTGAACACGAACACGCTGGCCGGATGCTCGAACAGCCGGTCCGGCACCTTCTCCAGTGTCAGCCGAACGTCCTCGAGGCTCAGCTCCTTGCCGGCGACATAGAACGGAATGTGCGGAAAACGGCCGTGCATGGTGCGCAGCACCTTCGACAGCACGGTGCCGTCGCCGACGCCGGCGTCGAACAGCCGCAGCGCCGGCGGCCGCGGATGGATGCTGGCGAGCTCGAGGCCGACACGCTCGGCCACCACCCGCTTCTCGCTGCAGGTGTGCACGAACAGCAGGTATTTCTGGCGGTTCTCGAAGAAGCGGAAATTGCTCTTGGGATCGCGCTTCTCCGGCACGACGTCGAGCCGCGGCGGCGGCAGCGTGCCGGTGGAAGCCGCGATATAGGCCTGGATGCGGTCCAGCGTATCGATGGTGATGCGCTTGCCCTCGCGCAGCCGCTGCACGAGCTTGCCGTCGTTCACGGCCCGCCGGCCGAACGTCGATTCCGCCATGTCCGACTGGCGGCAGAACTCCGTGATCTGGGCGAGCAGCTGGTCGTTCTTCATTCGGTCCGACGGGTGGGAAATGCAAGTGGGCAGCGCGCCCTTGGCCCAACCTCCTAGCACCATCTGCCCACCATTGGAAAGAGCCTGAACCCGGACCCTTCCGGACGCAACAAACCGGATAGGTTCCTGCCTCTCGTCCCCACGGTCCGTGCCGATGCGCCGCTCCCTCCTGCTGCCGATACCGCTGCTGGCTGCCCTCTGGACGTCTCCCGGCCTCGCCCAGTCGAAGTCCCAGCTCGGCCCGCTCTGCACCACCGAGACGACGCCTGCGGACCAGATGATCGCCGCCTGCAACAAGATCATCGCGCTGAAGGTGTTTTCCGGCAGCCAGCTGGCGACGATCTATTTCTGGCGCGCGGTCGGCTGGAACAAGAAGGGCGACTACACCCACGTGATCGCCGATGCCACCGAGGCGCTGCGGCTGGCACCGGCGCAGGCGATCTACAATCTGCGCGGCTCGGCCTACTACGACAAAGGCGAGTACGAGATCGCGATCGCCGACTTCAACGACGCCATCAAGAGCGGCGCGCCGAGCGGCACGCTCTTCCACAACCGCGGCAACGCCCATCGCGGCACCGGCGACTACGCCAAGGCGATCGCCGACTACGACCAGGCGATCAGGCTGATGCCGAAATCCGCGCTGTCCTGGCAGAATCGCGGCATCTCCAAGGAAGCGACGGGCGACCTCGACGGCGCGCTTGGCGACATCAACGAGGCGATCCGGCTCGATCCGGCGCTGGCCTCGCCGCTGATCAACCGCAGTGTGATCTGGCGCGCCAAGGGCCATCTCGACCGCGCCGTCGCCGACGCTTCGGAGGCGGTCCGGCTCGCGCAGAATCCGCCGGCCAACGTGATGACGCCGCCGGGCAGCGTCGTCATCGCTGCCCATGTGCATCGTGCGCTGGCCTATGAGGCCAAGGGCGAGTTCGACGCGGCCAAGGCGGATTACGCCGCGGCGCTGACGCCGACCGCATCCGATGCCGGCAGCAAGGCCAACCAGGCCACCGCCAGGGTGCGTCTGTCGCTGCTGTCGGAGGCGGTGGTGCGCCCCCAGCCGCAGCCGGAATCCACGGCCCCCTCCTCGGCCGCAGCGGCGCCGACGGGGCAGCGCATGGCGCTGGTCATCGGCAACGGGGCCTACGCTCACGTGCAGCCACTGCCCAATCCGCCGCGCGATGCGCGAGCAATCGCCAGGAGCCTGCGCGACATCGGCTTCACGGTGACCGAGGGCATCGATCTCGACCGCGCGGCGATGCAGGCCAAGACGCGCGACTTCCTGCGCGAGGCGACGCGGGCGCAGGTGGCCGTCGTGTTCTATGCCGGCCACGGCGTGCAGATCGACGGCCGCAACTATCTCCTGCCCACCGACATCGCACCGTCCGCGGGCAGCGATGTGGTCACGGCAATGGTCGACATGGACCAGATCCTGGCCGGGCTCGACGACCAGGTCCGCACCAACATCCTGATCCTCGATGCCTGCCGCAACAATCCGTTCGCGCCGCCGGAGACCGCAAGCGCCGGACCCGGCCGGGGTCTCAGCGCCAGCGGGCTGGCCGCACCATCGTCGCTCGGTGCCGGCGCGACGTCCGGGGCCGGCACGCTGATCGCGTTCGCGACCGCGCCGGGCAAGGTCGCGCTCGACGGCGACGGCGACAACAGCCCGTTCTCGGCGGCGCTGACCCGCCACATCGGCACGCCCGGGCTCGAGGTGCAGCAGATGCTGACGCGCGTACGCGCCGAGGTCGTGGCCGGCACCAAGAACCGGCAGGTGCCGTGGTCGAATTCCTCGCTGCTTGGCGAAGTCTATCTGGCGGCGAGATAAACCTGCGGCTGGGCAGGCACTGCCACAGCCCGACCATCACAGCCCGCGAGACAGGTGCGGCACGCCCGAATCCTGATATCCTTTCTGAACAATGGAGACCAAGCGTGTCGCCGTCGGCCCGCCGCATCGCCGACACGATCCGCTAGCAACAAGTTCGTCTCGAAGGATGAGGGAGGCTCGCATGATCGGTCGTTTCGTTGTCGGACTAGGTGTGTCGCTCGTGCTGGCGGCAGGCCCGGCGCTCGCCGACGATGTCAGCGGCGTCTGGCTGCGCGAAAGCGGCGCCTCCAAGGTCAGATTCGCGCCCTGCGGCGGCGCCATCTGCGGCACGCTGGTCTGGATCAAGGAAGGCACGGTTACCCCCGCCAAGGTCGGCCAGCGGCTGTTCTCCGGCATGAAGCCGACCGGACCCAACGCCTGGGCCGGCAGCTACAGCAATCCCGACGACGGCAAGACCTACGATGCCAAGATGACCCTGTCCGGCGGCACGCTGACCACGGCCGGCTGCGCCTTCGGCGGCGTCATCTGCCGTTCCTCGACCTGGACGCGGACGAATTAGAGCTCCGTTTGCGAATTCATCCTACGGTCGGGTCACATCAGGGCATCGATCGTCCATATGGCAGCGAAAACGCAGGCGCGGCTGGGATTCGTGCTGTTTGCGGTGATCACCGCGGCAGCCGCGACGTTCGTGCTGGCACGCCGCTCGGCGACACCGTCCGGCAGCGACCACCGCATGGTCCGCCAGCTCGTCGTCCACTACAATCTGCTGGCTCGCCCCGATGACCCGATCATCGTGCTCGGTGACAGCATCGTCGAGGCGGCGACGCTGCCGGCCAACGCCTGCGGGCATCCGGTCGTCAACGCCGGTCTCGCCGGCGCCGGGACGCGCAGCGATCTCGCCGGCTGGCTGAAGCCCGCACTCGGGCCGAAACGGCCGTTCGCGATCATCGTCTCGCTCGGCGTGAACGACGCGCTGGCCGCCAAGCCCGACTCCAGCGAGGTCTTCGCTGCGCGCTACGAGGCCCTGCTGCGCGAGCTGTCAAAGCTCACCACGCGCATCTTCATCGCCGAGTTTCCCTCCGTCGAGGCGCGCGGGCCATTCACGCCGGCCATGGAGAAGGCCGCCACGGCGAGCATCACCGGCTATCGCGCCGTGCTGCCGGACCTCGCAAGGCGCACCGGCGCGACCTTCCTGCCCCTGCCGCCGATGGAATCGCCGTTCACGCTCGAAGGCATCCATCTGAATGCCACGGGCTATCGGTCCTGGGACCAGGCGATCCTGCAAGGAACCGAGCTCGCCTGCCGCTGATCCGCAGGCTGCGAAAACATTCCTTCACTTCGCGCCGGCTAGGATTGGGCGCACATCCCGTCGAGACGGTTAACGATCACCGCATGGCCCTGCCTCACACATCGACATCGTCTGGGACTCACAAGCTGCTCGGGCTCGAGCTGCTGCGTTTCATCGCCACGATCTCGGTGCTGTTGTGGCACTATCCGCACTTCGCCTACGTCGCCGACGCGCCGGTCGATCTCGTCCGAAGCGAATTGCCATTCTACCGCGTGCTGTTCCCGTTCTACGAGCTCGGCGAATACGGCGTGGTGATCTTCTGGTGCATCTCCGGGTTCATCTTCTTCTGGAAGTACAGCGCGCTCGTCCCGGATGGCGCGGTCGACGGCTGGACCTTCTTCGTCAACCGGCTGTCGCGGCTCTATCCGCTGCATCTCGCAACGCTGCTGCTGGTCGCGGGGCTGCAGGCCCTCTATGTCGCGCAGCACGGCTTCTTCTTCGTCTACCAGAGCAACGATCTCGCTCATTTCGTCGCCCAGCTTTTCATGGCGAGAGACTGGCTGCCGCCGACCGGGGTCAGCTTCAACGGCCCGATCTGGTCGGTCTCGATCGAGGTGCTGGTCTATGCCGCGTTCTTCCTGGCGCTGCGTTTCGTCACCGCATCGCCGCTGTTGAACCTGGCGATGATCCTGGCCGGGATCGCGAGCGGGACGCTGGTCGGAAAATGTTTCGTGTTCTTCTATGCTGGTGGCCTCGCCGCGATGGCGCGGCAGAGCGTTGCCGATGCCCCGTACCGGCCAAAACTGGAGGCGCTCGCCGCCTGCGCCGTCGTCGGCATTCCCTTGGCGCTGCGGGTGTCAGGCATCGCGCTCGCCGAGCGCGCGGCAGCGCTCCTGCTCGTCTACACACCGCTCCTGTTGTTCGTCTGCACAACCCCGCTGACACTGCCCAAGCGTGTCGAAGATCTGCTGCAGGCCGCGGGCAACATGACCTATTCGTGCTACCTGCTGCACTTCCCGATCCAGCTCATGATCGCGCTGGCATTCGCGTCCTGGGGCCAACCGATCCCGTACGGCAGCCAGCTGTTCTGGATCGGCTTCATGGGACTGACCCTGACGGCGGCATATCTCACTTATGCCGGCTTCGAGGCCCCCGCCCAGCGACTGATCCGCCGCGCGCTGCTGCGCAAAAACGAAGCGGGGCGGATTGCTCCGGCCCCGCTCCCGCACCACTGATCAATCATCACAGCGACGCCTGCTGTCGCAGGCGGGCGCTGCATTGATTGCCTGAATTACTTCCCCCAGATCTCCTCGGCGAGCTCGACGCAGAGGCGCAGCTTGGCCCACTGCTCTTCCTCGCTCAGGATGTTGCCTTCCTCGGTGGAGGCGAAGCCGCATTGAGGCGACAGCGCGAGCTGGTCGAGCGGGGCGAACTTCGAGGCCTCTTCCAGGCGGCGCTTGATGTCGTCCTTCTTCTCGAGCTCGCCGACCTTCGAGGTGACGAGACCGACGACGACGACCTTGTTGCCCTTGGGCAGGAAGCGCAGGGGCTCGAAGCCGCCGGCACGCTCGCTGTCATATTCCAGGAAATAGCCGTCGTAGTTGGTATTGGCGAGCATGGTCTCCGCAACCGGCTCGTAGCCGCCCGAGGAGATCCACGTCGAGCGGAAATTGCCGCGGCAGACATGGGTGGTGATGGTCATGTCGGCGGGACGCTCGGCGATCGCGTAGTTGATGATGCGCGAATAGATCTGCTGCAGGCCGTCGGGATTGTCGCCGCGCTCGCGCGCCTTCTTCAGCTCGTCCTGCGAGCACAGATAGGCCCACACGGTGTCGTCGAACTGCAGATAGCGGCAGCCGGCGTCGTAGAACGCCTTCACGGCCTTGCGGTAGGTCTTGCCGAGATCCTCGTAGAAGGCGTCGAGATCGGGATAGACGTCCTTGGAGATCGATTTGCGGCCGCCTCGGAAGTGCAGCACGGCCGGCGACGGGATCGTCATCTTCGCCGTCACATGCGCCGTATCGGCGTGCTTCTTCAGGAAGCGGAAATGGTCGAGCATCGGATGATCGGCCGGGAAGTCGAGCTTGCCGATAACGCGCACCGCGTCATGACGGGTCTGCACGCCGGTGAACTGAATACCGGCGTCCGGGTGAAACAGCTCGCAGCCGGTCAGCTTGGCGAGGAAGTCGAAATGCCACCAGGAGCGGCGGAACTCGCCGTCGGTCGCAAGCTTCAGGCCGGTCGAGGCCTGGCGATGCACGACCTTCTCGATCTCCATGTCCTCGATCTTTGCGAGGTCGGCCGCCGAGATCTCGCCCTTCTCGAGCTTGGCGCGGGCTTCCTTGATCTTCTGCGGCCGCAAGAGGCTGCCGACTTCGTCGGCGCGGAATGGGGGCTTGGTGCGTTGCATGTGCTCACTCCTTGGAAGGCGTCGATTCGTTGGATAGGGTTGTTGGACCGGCCGCGATCTGTCCTGGCTGGTCACCTGGGCAAAGCGTGATGGACTGGGTCCATCCCCTACCCCGTATCCGGTCGGTATACAATTCTGTCGAAGAGAGATCGTGGAGAGGCACGGCGCGATCCATGCCAGGTGCGGTGGTCTGGCCAATTCCGACCGCGTTCGATGGGCAATCTTGAGGTGACCCCATCAAATCCGTCTCCAGGCAAAGCGCCCTCGGGATAACGAGGCTCCGGCCGCCAGGGCGTCACAACTGGATTCTGCATACCGATGTTGACGACGGCCGCGCCATACCGCCAGACCTTCCGCGCGACCTCGGTCGATTGCGCGAGCCACGCTGTCCCCGCAACCAATGATGACGCTTCGGCTCGTCGCGTTCAAGCCTATCGATCAGGTCAGTGCGCGGCGGCGCTCGCGACGCCGAGATGCCGCTCCAGGGGCGCCGGATCGGCCTTCAAGGCGCTCGACGGCGCATCGTGCACGATGGTGCCGCGCTCCAGGAT
This sequence comes from Bradyrhizobium sp. HKCCYLS3013, assembly GCF_051167615.1. Taxonomy (NCBI): domain Bacteria; kingdom Pseudomonadati; phylum Pseudomonadota; class Alphaproteobacteria; order Hyphomicrobiales; family Nitrobacteraceae; genus Bradyrhizobium; species Bradyrhizobium sp. HKCCYLS3013. The sequence continues at coordinate 821,709 of NZ_JBNPTK010000001.1, read as the reverse complement.
CACGACACGGTCGGCCAGCGCCAGCAGCTTCTGCGCGTGCTGCTCGACGATGATGGAGCACAGCCCGCCGGCGCGGCTAATGGTGCCGATCGCAGCCAGCAGCTCCTCGACGATGATCGGCGCGAGGCCTTCGGTCGGCTCATCCAGCAGCAGCACCTTGGGATTGAGCGTCAGCGCGCGGCCGATCGCCAGCATCTGCTGCTCGCCGCCGGAAAGCTGGTTGCCGAAATTGTTGCGCCGCTCCTTGAGCCGCGGAAACATCTGGTAGACGCGCTCGACCGTCCAGGGTCCGGGCTGCGCCACCGCGGTCATGTTCTCCTCCACCGTGAGCGAGCGGAAGATGTTGCGCTCCTGCGGCACCCAGCCGATGCCGGCGCGGGCGCGCTGGTCGGCGCGAAGAGCCGTGATGTCGGTGCCGGCCAACGCGAGCTTGCCGGAGAAGCGGCGGGTGACTCCGACGATGGAGTTGATCAGCGTGGTCTTGCCGGTGCCGTTGCGGCCGAGCAGCGCCAGCACCTGCCCCTCGGGCAGCTTCAGCGACATGTCCGGCAGCACGACCGCCTGGCCGTAGCCGGCGCGCAGGTTCTCGATTGTCAGCAGATCGGTCATCACGCGGCCTCGCCGAGATAGACGGCCTTGACCTGCGGATCGCGCGCGACCTCGTCGGGCGCGCCCTCGACCAGCAGCGCGCCGGAGACGAGAACCGAGATGCGGTCGGCGAAGGAGAAGACGAGATCCATGTCGTGCTCGATCAAGAGCACCGTCACGTCGCGCGGCAGCGCCGCGACGGCGGCGAGAATATCCTTGCGCTCGCCCTCGGGCACGCCGGCGGCGGGCTCGTCGAGGAGCAGAACGCGCGGGCGCGCGGCGATCGCGACCGCGATCTCCAGCAGGCGCTGCTTGCCATAGGGCAAGGTCGAGGTGCGATCGTTCATCACGTCGAGTAGCCGGAAGCGTTCCAAGGTCTCGGCGATCTCGGCATTGATGTCGTCGCGCGTGCCCATGCGCCGCCACCAGTTGCCGCCGCCGCCGAGTCGCTCGGAGACCGCGAGCCCGATCGTCTCCAGCGGCGTGAGGTCCGGATAGAGCTGGTTGATCTGGAAGGTGCGCGACAGGCCGCGCAGCACGCGCTTGTGCACGGGCAGGTCGGTGATCTCCTGGCCCTCGAGCAGGATGCGCCCCCCGCTCGGCTCGAGCACGCCGGTGAGCTGATTGATGACCGTGGTCTTGCCGGCGCCGTTCGGCCCGATCAGCGCATGGCGCGCGCCCGGCGCGATCTGCAGCGACAGATTGCGGGTGACATGGAGGCCGCCAAAATGCTTGTCGAGGCCGCGGGTTTCCAATGCGTAGGTCATGGCGCCTCGTTATCGGTGAGGGCCACCGCGGCCTTGCGGCCGGCGATCTGCCGAAGGATGAGATTGGGCAGCCACAGCGCATAGGCGTGGATGCGATGGCGGCCGACCAGAACGATGACGACGAGCACGAGGCCGATCCAGAACATCCAGTATTGCGGCGTGATCCACTGGAACAGCTCCTGCAGCATCCGGAACACGGCGGCGCCGATCAGCCCGCCATAGAGATAGCCGGATCCGCCGATGACCAGCATCAGCACGAGGTCGGCGGAGCGCTCGAACGAGAACACGTCGAGCGAGGCCAGCGCCGTGGTCTGGGTGAACAGCGCCCCGGCAATGCCGGCGTAGAACGCGCCGACGGTGTAGATCGCGATCAGGCGCTTGTTGACGGGAATGCCGACGGCGGCGGCGCGCAACGGATTGTTCTTGATCGCGCGCAGCGACAGACCGAAGGGGGAATGCACGATTGTCCGCGCCAGCAGGAACAGCACGAACAGCACCGCGAGCGCATAGAAGAACCCGGTCTTGCCGAACATGTCGAAGGCGAACACGCCGAAGATCGGCTGGATGTCGATGCCCTGGAGACCGTCGGTACCGCCGGTGATGTTGGAGAAGCGCTCCGCCAGCGCCTCCATCAACAGCGCGATGCCGAGCGTCACCATCAGCCGCGTCAGGTCGACGCCGCGGATGACCAGGAAGCTGGTGGCGAAGCCAAGCACGGTGGCGGTGAGGCCGGCCACGATCAGCGCCAACACCGGCTCGTTGATGATGCCGTGCACCGAGAGCAGGCCCGCGCAATAGGCGCCGACGCCGAAGAAGGCGGCGTGGCCGAGCGAGACGATGCCAGCATAGCCGAGGATCAGGTCGAGCGACAGCGCGAACAGCGCCAGCCGCAGGATCTCGGTCATGATCAGGTAGCGCGAGGGAAACGCGAGGCCAACCGCCAGCACGACGATCCAGAAGGCGAACTCGCTCCAGTGCCAGCGGCCGTGCTGCCTGGCGTGAAATCCGACCTCGGTTTGTGCGTTCGTGGTCATGCGATCCTCACCGCGTCGCCGTGCGGCCGAACAGGCCGTTCGGACGCCAGATCAGGATCACGATCATGATGGTGTAGATGACGAAGGGGCCGAGCTTCGGCACATAATATTTGCCGGCGACGTCGCCGATGCCGAGCAGCAGCGAGGCGAGGAACGGGCCGGTGATCGACGACGAGCCGCCCACGGTGACCACGATCAGGAAGTAGATCATGAACTTCAGCGGGAAGTATGGATCGAGGCCGAGGATCTCGGCGCTGAGCGCGCCGCCCAGGCCGGCGAGCCCGCAGCCGAACGCGAAGGTGAAGGCGAACACCTGCGGCACGTTGATGCCGAGGCCGCTCGCCGCGCGCGGATCATCGACGGCGGCACGCAGCCGGCTGCCGAACCGCGTCTTGGAGAGCACCAGCTGCAGCCCCACCGTGAGCAGCCCGCAGATGACGATGATCATCAGCCGATAGCGGCCGATGCCAACGCCGAAGACGTCGAACTGGCCCTGCAGCACGTCGGGCAGATTGATGAAGATTCGCGAGGAGCCCATGATGTAGTCGACCGCGGCCACCGTCATGAAGACGAGCCCGATCGAGAACAGCACCTGGTCGAGATGGCTGCGCGCATAGAGATGCTGATAGAGCGTCCGCTCCAGCAGCGCGCCGATCATGGCGCTCGCGACGAAGGCCAGCGGCAGCGCCGCGAAGAACGGCCATCCCATCCGGTTGACGAGCACGGCGCAGACGTAGCCGCCGGCCATGGCGAAGGCGCCATGGGCGAGGTTGACGAAGTTCATCAGGCCGAGCGTCACGGCGAGCCCGCAGGCCAGCACGAACAGCAGCATGCCGTAGGCGACGCCGTCGAAGAGGTTGGTGAGGATGGCGGTCATGGAGTCTAGTTTCAGTCCCCGGTCATCCCTTCATCCGAAGGGCATGCATTCAATGCTTGCTCGGTCTGCGCCTCCCCCGCCTGCGGGGGGAGGTCGGATCGCATCTGAACGATGTGATCCGGGTGGGGGACATCTCTCCACACGACGCGTGTGCCGTGGGGTACCCCCACCCCAGCCCTCCCCCGCACGCGGGGGAGGGAGCGCACCGTTCGTGCGCGCTCGAGATGACGCCTATCGCGTCACTTCTTGGCCTTGCCCGGATCCTTGACGGCCTCGAAGGTCTGGAACTCGACGTTGTAGAGCTCGCCGTCGACCTTCTCGACCTTGCGGATGTAGACGTTCTGAACGATGTCGCGCGTCTCCGGATCGATCGAGATGGGACCGCGTGGGCTCTCCCAGGCCATGCCCTTCATCGCAGCAAGCAGGGAATCGCCGTCGGTCTTGCCACCGGTCTTCTTCAGCGCCTCGTAGATCAGATGGATGCCGTCGTAACCGCCGACCGCCATGAAGCCCGGACGGCTGTTGAACGCCTTCTTGTAGGCCGCGACGAACTCCTTGTTCTTCGCCGACGGATGCGCCGCCGAATAGATGTGCGCGGTGACGGCGCCGAGCACGGCGTCGCCCATGTCGTTGAGCAGGTCGTCGTCGGTGACGTCACCCGGTCCGATCACCTTGATGCCGCTCTTGTCGAGGCCGCGCTCGGCATATTGTTTCATGAAGTTGCCGCCCTGGCCGGCCGGCACGAACACGAACATGGCGTCCGGCTTGGCGTCCTTCATGCGCTGCAGGAACGGAGCGAAGTCGGGGTTCGCCAGCGGAACCTTGATTTCCTCGACGATCTCGCCGCCGCCGGCGGTGAAATGCTCCTTGAACGAGGCCAGCGCGTCGTTGCCCGGCGCGTAGTCCGAGGTCAGCGTGGCGACCTTCTTGATGCCGTTCTTGACCGCCCAGTCGCCGATGATCGTCGAGGACTGCGGCAGCGTGAAGCTGGTGCGGACGATGTAGGGCGACTTCTCGGTGATGATGGAGGTGCCGGCCGCCATTACGACTTCCGGGATCTTGCCCTGGGTGGCAAGCGGCGCGGCGGCGAAGGCCGCCGGTGTCACGCCGAAGCCGGCGATCACATTGACCTTGTCGTTGACGATCAGCTCCTGCGCCAGACGCTTGGTGTTGTCGGGCAGCGCCGCGTCGTCCTTGAGGATGACCTGGATCTTCTTGCCGGCGACGGTGTCGCCGTTCTGCTGCATGTAGAGCTTGATGGCATTGTCGATCTGCTTGCCGGTCGACGCCTGGCCGCCGGTCATCGGCACGATCAGGCCGATCTTGAACACGTCTTCGGCCCGCGCCGCACCGGACGCGAGCGCAGCCGCGGCGAGCGCCGCACTGGCGGCGAGCGTCAGTGTCTTGTTTCGCACGAACATTGAAACTACCTCCCTGGTCGGATCAGGACCGCAGCCCCCGGCCATTGTTGTCTTAACCGTGCGATCTCGTTCACGATATCGCGGGCGCATCGCTGCGGACTTGGGACCCCGTTGTCAATGGCGATCATGGGAGGCTTCGTGAACGGTAGGTTTCCGCAACGGACCACCGATCCGTGATTGGTATATTAATACCCAAACCATCGAACGGCCAAATTTTACCAATTGATGGCAAGTCGTTAGGGTCCGGGCCGCGGGTCGCCCGCAGCACGAAAGGTCCCCCGTCAATGCCGGCCAGACGCCCCCACCGGACCAGGCTCTTTCCGGCCGCGATGATGCTTCTGGCCGCGGCCGGGCCGATCCTCGCCGGCTGCTCGTCGATCAATGAGAAGGTCGGCGCAGGGATGGGCGATCTGATGCCGCAATGGGCCGGCGGCCTGCCGGCCGACGCGCCACCCCGGCCGGGCACCCCCGAATACGACCGGTTCATGCAGGAGCGCGAGCGGCAGCGGCAGTTGCCGGCCGCCGAACGCGACAAGCAGACGCAGTCGAACGCCAACGCGCAGGCGACCGCCCCCGGCCGCTGACGGCGGCGACATCAATCCATGAAGACGACGGTCTTGCGGCCGTTGAGGATGACGCGGTCCTCGAGGTGATAGCGGATCGCCCGCGCCAGCACGCGCCGCTCGATGTCGCGGCCCTTGCGCACGAGATCGTCGGGGGTGTCGCGATGGCTGATTCGCTCGACGTCCTGGTCGATGATCGGGCCCTCGTCGAGATCGCGGGTGACGTAATGGGCGGTAGCGCCGATCAGCTTGACGCCGCGCTCATAGGCCTGGTGGTAGGGTTTCGCGCCCTTGAAGCCCGGCAGGAACGAATGATGGATGTTGATGCAGCGGCCGGACAGGCTCGCTGACATCTCGTCCGACAGGATCTGCATGTAGCGCGCGAGCACGACGAGATCGGTCTCGGTTTCCTCGACCAGCTTCAGGATCGCCTGCTCCTGGTCGCGCTTGGTGTCCTTGGTGACGGGCATGTGGTGGAACGGAATGTCGCCGAAATCGAGCCCGGCATAGGTCTCGCGCGGATGGTTGGAGACGATCGCGGTCGGGATCATCGCGAGGTCGCGGGTCCGCCAGCGATAGAGGATGTCGACCAGGCAATGGTCAAACTTGGACACCAGCAGCATCACCCGGCGCTGCCCGGCGCGGTCGCGCATCTGCCAGTCCATCGCAAAGCGTTCGGCAATCGCGGCGAATCCGGTCTGCAGCGCCGGCAGGTTGACCGCGAGGTCGGCCGCCGTGAACACCACGCGCATGAAGAAATGACCCGTCTCGAAGTCGCCGAACTGCTGGGCGTCGAGAATATTCTGGCCGTTATGGGCGAGGAAGGTGGAGACGGCCGAGACGATCCCGGGACGATCCGGGCAGGACAGAGTCAGGACATATTGGTGGTCGGACATGGCGTGACGTTACCGGGCGGATGACGAAGGGGTGAATGATGCGGCAGGCTTGTCGCCCGTTCGGGCCCTGCTCTATCACCCTCCGCGCGCTTGCGCCAACGCTCGGCCCGTGGGCAGGATGAACAAAACATCAACTCTCAAACTTCGAGCATCGTCATGGCTGACAGGCTGACCGGCAATCGCATCCTGATCCTGGAAACCCGCGAGGAGGCGCAGTTCTCGCGGCTGCTCGCCGAGCAGGGCGCCGACGTGCTGCAATGTCCGATGTTCACGATCGAGGATGCGCCGGACCCGGCGCCGATGGAGGCCTGGATTCGCCGCTGTAACGAACGGCCGTTCGACGATCTCGTGCTGATGACCGGCGAGGGGCTCAGGCGGCTGATGACGGTGGCGCGCCGGATCGGCGTCGAGGCCGAGTTCATCGCCGCGATCGGCAAGGCCCGGACCTTCACCCGCGGCCCCAAGCCGGGGCGCGCCTTGCGCGAGCTGGGCCTGGAGGCGCAGGTCACCACGGAGAAGCCGACCTCGGAAGGCGTGGCCGAACTGCTGGCAGGCTACGACCTCGCGGGCCATCGGCTCGGCCTGCAGCTTTATCCCGACAAGGATCATTCGGCGCTGATCGGCGCGATCAAGGCTGGCGGCGCCGAGGTCGATCCCGTGCTGCCCTATGTCTATGATGCCAAGGCGGCGGACGCGAACATCCTCACCGCGATCGACGAGATGATCGCCGGCAAGGTCGACGCGATCGCGCTGACGAGTTCCGGCCAGCCGCGGCGGCTGTTCGACGTCGCCAGGGCGCACGGCGTCGAGGCACGCCTGCGCGAGGGACTGGCACGCACGCAGATCGCCTCCGTCGGGCCTGTGGTGACGGAGGAGCTGGCTGCGCATGGGCTGACGCCGTCGATCACACCGGCGGGCGAGGCCTATTTCATGAAGCCGCTGATCTCGGCGATGGCCAAGGCGCTGGGTGTGAAAGTGCCGCCAGCGGCGCGTTACTAACAGTGTCGTCCCGGGCTTGACCCCGGACCTATAGCCACCGATCGCGATGAGGCAGGCAACTACCAGCCCCGTTCCCAGATAGCGTCCGCGGTATGGGTCCCGGCGTTCGCCGGGACGACAGCGGAGGGTTAGGGGGCGGCCTGCCCCGTCTCCTGAAGAAACGCTTGATACGCGCACGCGATGCCTTCCTTCAGCGACGTCGTCGCGCGCCAGCCAAGCTTTGCCAGCCGCGAGATGTCGAGCAGCTTGCGCGGCGTGCCATCGGGGCGTGAGGGATCGAAGCTGATCCGTCCCTGATAGCCGACCGTCGCCGCAACCACACGGGCGAAATCGGCAATCGTGATGTCCTCGCCGGTGCCGATGTTGACCAGCCCCGCCTCCGAATAGGTCTTCATCAGGTACACGCAGGCATCCGCCATGTCGTCGACATAGAGGAATTCGCGCCGCGGCGTCCCCGTGCCCCAGACCACCACCTCCGGCGCATCGGCGAGCCTCGCCTCATGGAAGCGGCGGATCAGCGCCGCAACGACGTGGCTGTACTCGGGATGGTAGTTGTCGCCGGGACCATAGAGATTGGTCGGCATCACGTTGATGAAATCGGCGCCATACTGGCTGCGATAGGCCTCGACCATCTTGATGCCGGCGATCTTGGCGATCGCGTAGGGCTCGTTGGTCGGCTCCAGCGGCCCGGTCAGCATCGAATCCTCGCGCAACGGCTGGGGGGCGAGCTTGGGATAGATGCAGGAGGACCCGAGAAACATCAGCTTCTCGGCGCCGTTCACATGCGCGGCGTGGATGACGTTGGTGGCGATGGCGATGTTCTCGTAGATGAACTCGGCACGCAGCGTGTTGTTGGCGACGATGCCGCCGACCTTCGCCGCGGCGAGGAAAACGGCCTGCGGCCGGGCGCGCGCAAACCATGAGAACACCGCCGCCTGGTCGCGCAGATCGACCTCGCTGCGCGGCACCGTCAGCAGTTCGACGCCTTCGCTCGCCAACCGCCGCACCAGCGCGCTGCCGACCATGCCGCGATGGCCGGCGACGAAGACACGCTTGCCGCGGAGATCAAATGGCGTGGCCACTGCTCGCCTCCCGCCGTGCGGCGCACAGATCGCTGGCGACCATCTCCTTGACCAGTTGGGCGAAGCTCGTCCTTGGTTTCCATCCGAGCTTGTCGCGCGCCTTGCTGCAATCGCCGATCAGGAGGTCGACCTCGGTCGGGCGGAAATAGGTCGGGTCGATCCGCACCACCGCCTTGCCGGATCTCGCGTCGATCCCGGTCTCCTCGACCCCCTCGCCGCGCCATTCGATGCGGCGATCGACCTCGGCGAAGGCGAGCTCGACCAGCTCGCGCACCGAATGGGTCTCGCCGGTCGCCAGCACGAAATCGTCAGGCGTATCGGCCTGCAGGATACGGTGCATGCCCTCGACATAATCGCGCGCATGGCCCCAGTCGCGCTTGGCCTCGAGATTGCCGAGATAGATCGTCTCCTCCAGGCCGGTCTCGATGCGGGCGACGCCGCGGGTGATCTTGCGGGTCACGAAGGTCTCGCCACGGATCGGGCTCTCGTGGTTGAACAGGATGCCGTTGCAGGCGAACATCCCATAGGCCTCGCGATAGTTCACCGTGATCCAGTAGCCGTACAGCTTGGCGCAGCCATAGGGCGAGCGCGGATAGAACGGTGTCGTCTCCCGCTGCGGGATCTCCTGCACCAGGCCGTACAGCTCCGAGGTCGAGGCCTGGTAGAACCGCGTCTGCTTCTCCATGCCGAGAATGCGAATGGCTTCCAACAAGCGCAGAACCCCGAGCGCGTCGGCATTGGCCGTGTATTCCGGACTCTCGAAGCTGACGCCGACATGGCTCTGGGCCGCGAGATTGTAGATCTCGTCGGGGCGGATCTGCTGCACCAGCCGGATCAGGTTGGTGGAATCGGTCATGTCGCCGTAATGCAGCAGGAACGGGACGTTGCCTTCGTGCGGATCCTGGTAGAGATGATCCACCCGCGCGGTATTGAAGGACGATGACCGCCGCTTGATGCCGTGCACAGTGTAGCCAAGGCCGAGCAGATATTCGGCCAGATAGGCGCCGTCCTGGCCCGTGACGCCCGTGATCAGGGCCACGCGGCCGCTGCAATCCTTCCCCGCCATACTCACTCCAACACCGTCGCGCCCCCTCGGGCCGAAGTTCCCGGCGAGCAGTCCACAGCCGAAGCCGCCGGTCAAGCTCGACGGAAAACAAGGCGTTGGATCAATCCCGTATCGGCGCGACGCAAGGCGGGATCTAGTCCCCGTAGCAGCGCAGCCGGTCGAGATCGAGCACGGTCACCCCGCCATATTCGACGCGCAGCAGGCCTTCGCGCTCCAGCGTCTTGAGGCATTGATTGGCGTTCTGCCGGGACAGGCCCGACAGCGCGCCGATCTCCTCCTGGGTGATCTCCAGGTGGCGGGTCGTATTCGGGTAGAGGATCGGATTGAACAGTGAAGCGATGCTGCGGGCGAGCCGTGCCGTCGCATCCAGCGTGCGGCCGACCTCGACCAGGCCGATGAACTGGCCGAGCCGCTCGTTGAGCTGGGTGACGAGGAAGCGATTGAAGCCGACGCTGTTCTCGAACAGCCACATGAAGGTCGGCCGCTCCATCAGCGCGACGCGCGTATCGCGCAGCGCCACGACGTCATAGCGGCGCGGCTCGTTCTTCAGCACGCTGCCCTCGCCGAACCAGGCGCCGGCCGACATGCCGGCGAATGTCGTCGCCTTGCCACCGCGCGACACCGTGCTCATGCGCGCCAGACCCGTGACGATCCCGGTCCAGTAGTCGAATTGGTCGCCGCGGACGAAGATGTGTTCGTTGGCCGCAAACGACCGCTCGACGACGCCGGCCGCGGCCGTGTCGATTTCCTCGGGCTTCAAATGGCGGGACCAGGGCGCGATGCGCAGAAGGGTATCGGGAGAGATCAAGCCGTCATCTCGTCTCGTCGAAGCTCGCGGCAGCCATATTGCATCGCAACAATCCAGCGGTGAATTTAGCCTGGGAAATGTCAGGCGCAAGACAGTTCCTGATAGCGCTTTCCCCTATCGAGGGCCACTGCTCTCGACTCGCGCCTCCGATGAGGTGCATCCGAGATGCGGCAAAATGCGCCCGCCCGGGTGGCCCGTCATTCGTCGGATGGCGCGGACCCGATGCCCGGGATAGGATTGCAGCCGACGCGACGAGCTCAACGTCGCGCGACACGATGCCTTGAAGAGCGCGCCAAGCGCCCAAGACAATTCGGGAGGACGACTTGGACTATACGTTGGAAGCGCGCGGAGTGTCGCTGCGTTTCGGTGGGGTGCGGGCCCTGACCGACGTCAGCTTCGGCGTGCGCGAGGGCGAGTTGTTCTCGATCATCGGCCCGAACGGTGCCGGCAAGACCTCGATCGTCAACTGCATCTCCGGCCGCTACAAGCCGACCGAGGGCCGCCTGCTCCATCGCGGCCGCGACATCACCGGCCTGCCGCCGAGCGCGCGCGCCAATATCGGCATCGGCCGCACCTTCCAGAACCTCGCCCTCTTCCACCACATGAGCGTGCTCGACAACATCATGGTCGGGCGCCATCACCTCTTGAAGAACAACTTCCTCACCGGCTCTCTGTATTGGCTCACCGGCGCGCGGCGCGAGGAGCTGAAGCACCGCGAGAAGGTCGAGCAGATCATCGACTTCCTCGACCTGCAGTCGGTGCGCAAGGCGCCGGCCGGCACGCTCTCCTATGGCCTGCGCAAGCGCGTCGAGCTCGCCCGCGCCATGGCGCTGGAGCCACATCTCATTCTCCTCGACGAGCCGATGGCCGGCATGAACTTCGAGGAGAAGGAGGACATGGCGCGCTACATCGTCGACCTCAACGAGGAATACGGCATGACCGTCGTGATGATTGAGCACGACATGGGCGTGGTGATGGACATTTCCCACCGCGTCATGGTGCTGGATTTCGGCCGCAAGATCGCCGAGGGCGACCCGGCCGCGGTGCTCGCCGATCCCCACGTCAAGCGCGCCTATCTCGGCGAGGAGGACGAACTGCTGGTCGATCCCGACGAGGCGCCGTCCATCGCGGAGGACGCGGCATGATGGACTATGCGGGTCGCGTCCGGCAGGCCGACACCTATCCGAAGCTGCTACGGCTGAACGCGAAAGAGCACGGGACGGAGATCGCGCTGCGCGAAAAGGATCTCGGGCTGTGGCGCACCTTCACCTGGGCCGACTACCAGGCGCGCGTGCGCGATTTCACGCTCGGCATGGTCGAGCTTGGGCTCGGCAAGGATGCCGTGATCGGAATCATCGGCGACAACCGGCCCGACTGGGTCGCGGCGGAGATCGCAACGCATGCGATCCGAGGCTACAGCCTCGGGCTCTATCGCGATGTGCTCGACGACGAGGCCGCCTACCTGCTCAATTACGGCGAGGCTCGGTTGGTGTTCGCCGAGGATGAGGAGCAGGTCGACAAGCTGCTCAACCTCGCCGAGCGCGTGCCGGCGCTCAAGCATATCGTCTATTCCGATCCGCGCGGCATGCGGAAGTATGACGATCCCAGGCTGATGCCGGCGGACAAGCTCGCTGAGCTCGGCCGCAATCGGGCGGCGCGCGAGCCGGATCTGTACGACCGCATGGTCGATGCGACCGTCGGCGACGACGTCGCCATTCTCTGCACCACCTCGGGCACGACCTCGCATCCGAAGCTCGCGATGCTGTCGGCCGCGCGCGTGCTCAAGCACTGCGCGACCTATCTCGCGTTCGATCCGAAGGGGCCGGAGGACGAATACGTTTCGGTGCTGCCGCTGCCCTGGATCATGGAACAGGTCTACGTGCTCGGCAAAGGACTGCTCTGCCGGATGAAGGTCAACTTCGTCGAAGAGCCCGACACGATGATGAACGACTTCCGCGAGATCGCGCCGACCTTCGTACTGTTTGCACCAAGGGTGTGGGAGCAGATCGCGGCCGACGTCCGTGCCGCCGTCATGGACGCCTCGCCGCTGAAGCAACGGCTCTACCATCTGGGCATGTCGACCGGCCTTGCGGCGCTGGAAAAGGGCCAGCATTCGAGCCTTGCCGACATGCTGCTGTTCCGTGCGCTGCGCGACCGGCTCGGCTTCACCCGGCTGCGCTCGGCTGCCACCGGCGGTGCCGCGCTCGGGCCCGATACGTTCAAGTTCTTCCGCGCCATGGGCGTACCGCTGCGCACGCTCTACGGCCAGACCGAGCTGCTCGGGGCCTACACGCTGCATCCGGACGACAAGGTCGATCCCGACACGACCGGCGTGCCGATGGCTGACGACATCGAGATCAGGATCGACCAGCCCGACAGCCAGGGCATCGGCGAGATCCTGGTACGCCACCCGAACATGTTCCTGGGCTACTACAAGGCCCCGGAAGCCTCGACCGCCGACGTCAAGGACGGCTGGATGCATTCGGGCGACGCCGGCTATTTCAACGACGCGAAGCAGCTCGTCGTCATCGACCGCATCAAGGACCTCGCCGAGACCGCGCGCGGCGAGCGCTTCTCACCGCAATATATCGAGAACAAGCTGAAGTTCTCACCCTATATCGCCGAGGCCGTCGTGCTCGGCGCCGGCCGCGAGCACCTCGCCGCGATGATCTGCATCCGCTATTCGATCATCTCGAAATGGGCCGAGAAGAACCGCATCGCTTTCACCACCTATTCCGATCTCGCCTCGCGCAACGAGGTCTATGCGCTGCTGCAGAAGGAGGTCGAGACCGTCAATGCCCACCTGCCGCCGGCGCAGCGCATCTCCCGCTTCCTGCTGCTGTACAAGGAACTCGATGCCGACGACGGCGAGCTCACACGTACGCGCAAGGTGCGCCGCAGCGTCATCAACGAGAAGTACGCCGATATCATCGACGGCATCTATGGCGGCAAGCCGGCGATCCCCGTCGACACGGTCATCCGCTTCCAGGACGGCACCACCCAGCGCATCCGCACCACGCTGAAGGTGGTGGACCTGGACAGCCACGGCCCCATGGCGGAGGCCGCAGAGTGATGTGCTTATCGTCATATTCGGTCATCCTGCGCGGGCTTGACCCGCGCATCCATCTTCTTGCGAGAGCGATGGATCGCCGGGTCGAGCCCGGCGATGACGAGCAGCGGCTTGAGCCGCAGCGAAGGTTACTGCGCATGACTGCGCCCTCTCCCCTTGTGGGAGAGGGCATCTCGGCCGGTCAACGCAAACGCGGTCGGGTGAGGGGTCCCTCTCCTCTCGCTCGCCCGCGGAGAGAGCCCCTCACCCGGCTGCGCTGCGCGCAGCCACCCTCTCCCACAAGGGGAGAGGGTAAGAGCCACGCCGGCTCGGCACACCCAATCGTCATGCGCGGGCTTGACCCGCGCAGCCATCCTCTTCCGAAAACGCTGGATCGCCGGGTCAAGCCCGGCGATGACGAGCGAGAACGATCATGAACACCGCCTTCCTCATCCAGCTCCTGGTCAACGGCCTCGTCGTCGGAACGCTCTATGGCGTGGTCGCGATGTCGTTCGTGCTCATCTACAAGGCGACCCAGGTCGTCAATTTCGCGCAGGGCGAGCTGCTCCTGATCGGCGCCTGGGTGTGCTGGGCATTGCTGACGAAATATCAGGTGCCGTTCTGGGTCGGCATGCCGCTGACGCTGGTCTTCATGTTCGCGTTCGGCATCGCGATCCAGGTTGTGATCCTCCGGCCGATGATCGGCGAGCCCATCATCTCCGTCATCATGGTCACGATCGGCCTGTCGACCGTGTTCCAGGCGGCGCTGAAATGGATGTTTGGCGTCAATCCGCAGCCGTTCCCGCCAGTGTTCGCAAGCACGTCCGTCGACCTGTTCGGACTGCAGATCCAGACGGTCTACGTCATGAGCCTCGTCGTGTCGCTGCTGATGATGCTCGGCATGGCCTGGTTCTTCAAGGCCTCCAAATATGGCCTCGCGATGCGCGCCACCGCCTTCAACCAGCAGGTCGCGCAATCGCTCGGCATCTCCGTCAAGAGCGTGTTCGCGATGGCCTGGGCGATCTCGGCGACCGTGTCCGCCGTGGCCGGCGTGGTCGTCGCCGTCGTCAACGGCGTGTCCTCGGGATTGTCGGCCTACGGCATCAAGGTGTTTCCGGCGGCGATCCTCGGAGGCCTCGACTCGGTCGGCGGTGCCGTGCTCGGCGGCATCATCATCGGCCTCCTGGAGAATATCGCGCAATATGTCGACAGCCAGTATCTGCACTGGGGCAATCTGTACGAGATCGCGCCGTTCTACGTCCTGATCATCATCCTGATGATCAAGCCCTACGGCCTGTTCGGCACCAAAGACATCGAGCGGATCTGAACCATGGTCGCACGTTCCACGATACCCGCCGGTGACTTCCGCACCTCCTACGCGGCCGACACCACGATCTTCCCGACCAGGACCAGCCGCAATTTCGCGATCGCCGGTGTCATCCTGCTGTGCTTCGCGCCGCAGGTGTTCTCCGAATACTGGCTGTCGGTTTCGATCCAGATCGGCATCTTCGCGATCGCGGCCCTCGGGCTGAACATCCTCGTCGGCTTCACCGGCCAGATCTCGATCGGCCAGGCCGGCTTCTTCCTGCTCGGCGCCTTCACCTCGGCCTACATCAACAACGCCTATGCCATCCCGGTGTTCTTCGCGATCCCGCTCGCCGGCGTGATCACGGCCCTCGTTGGTCTGGTCTTCGGCCTTCCGGCGGCGCGGCTGAAGGGGCTCTATCTCGTCATCGCCACCCTCGCTGCGCAATACATCCTGCTCGACTTCTTCTCCCGGGCCGAATGGTTCTCCGGCGGCTCGGTGCCGGCTTCGGCCAATCCGTTCTCGATTCTGGGCTACACGCTGCGCGGCGACCGGCAATATTTCTACGTCGTGCTCGCTTACGTGCTGGTCTGCTATCTCCTGGTCACCAACCTGATGCGCACCCGCGACGGCCGGGCGCTGATCGCGATCCGCGACCATTATCTCTCGGCCGAGATCATGGGCATCAACCTGACCAAATATCGCACGCTGTCGTTCGGCCTCGCCGCGTTCTTCGCCGGCATTGCAGGCGCCCTCTATGCGCACTACCAGCTGGTGATCTCGCAGGAAGGTTTCGGCATCGAGCGCTCGATCCTGTTCCTTGCGATGATCATCATCGGCGGCACCGGTTCGATCATGGGCACGCTGATGGGGACCGCCTTCGTCGTTCTGCTGCCGGAATCGATGGAGTGGCTCAGCCATCTCCTCAAGGGCGGCGCGATCGACAAGGCGCTCGCGCTCAACAACAACATCACCTTTCTGCGCGAGATCGCGATCGGCCTGATCATCATCGGCTTCCTGATGTTCGAGCCCGACGGGCTCGCGCATCGCTGGCGCCAGATCAAGACCTATTGGAAGCTCTATCCGTTCTCACATTGATTCCAACCAACAGGGACCGGCGGCAATCCGGCCCGAACCCACCACAGGAGGAAGCACTATGACGATCAAATCATGGCTCGGCTCGGCGGCACTGGCGCTCTTGGCGGGCGCATTCGCCCCGTCGGCGCAGGCGCAGCAGATCGCGATCGGCCATCTGCAGGATCTCTCAGGCGGCACGTCCGACGTCGGCACGCCCTACGGCCAGGGCGTCGCGGACACCTTCGCCTGGGTCAACAAGAACGGCGGCATCGGCGGCAAGCAGCTCGCAGTCGACAGCAACGATTATGGCTACCAGGTGCCGCGCGCGATCGCGTTGTACAAGAAGTGGTCGGCACCGGACAACAAGGTCGCGGCGATCATGGGCTGGGGCACCGCCGACACCGAGGCGCTGACCGGCTTCCTCGCCAACGACAAGATCCCGGACATGTCCGGCTCCTACGCTGCCGCGCTGACCGATCCGGAAGGCACCAGCGGCAAGGCGAAGCCGGCGCCGTACAACTTCTTCTACGGCCCGAGCTACTCGGATGCGCTGCGCGCCGAGCTGACCTGGGCGGCCGAGGACTGGAAGGCCAAGGGCAAGCCGGGCAAGCCGAAATTCGTCCACATGGGCGCCAACCACCCCTACCCCAACGCGCCGAAGGCGGCCGGCGAGGCGCTCGCCACCGAGCTCGGCTTCGAGGTGCTGCCGCCGCTGGTGTTCGCGCTGGCGCCCGGCGACTACAGCGCCCAGTGCCTGAGCCTGAAGAGCTCCGGCGCCAACTACGCCTATCTCGGCAACACCGCGGCTTCCAACATCTCGGTGATGAAGGCCTGCAAGAATGCCGGCGTCGACGTGCAGTTCCTGTCCAACGTCTGGGGCATGGACGAGAACGCCGCCAAGACCGCGGGCGCTGCCGCCGACGGCGTGATCTTCCCGCTGCGCACCTCGGTGGCCTGGGGTGGCGATGCGCCGGGCATGAAGACGGTGCAGGAGATCTCGAAGATGTCCGACCCGACCGGCAAGGTCTACCGCCCGGTGCACTACGTCGCCGCGGTCTGCTCCTCGCTCTACATGAAGGAGGCGATCGAGTGGGCTGCGAAGAACGGCGGTGCCACCGGCGAGAACGTTGCCAAGGGCTTCTATCAGAAGAAAGATTGGGTGCCGGCCGGGATGGAGGGCGTCTGCAGCCCGTCGACCTGGACGGACAAGGACCACCGCGGCACCATGAAGGTCGACCTCTATCGCGCCCGCGTGACGGGTCCGACCGATGGCGACCTCAACGACCTCATGGCCAAGGGCGTGATCAAGCTCGAGAAGGTCAAGACCATCGAGCTGCCGCGCAAGGCGGAATGGGCTGGTTGGTAAGTTGATCGGCGACGGTTGAGTGAACTCAGCAGTCGCCCCACACACGATCGTCATCCCCGCGAAAGCGGGGATCCAGTACGCCGCGGCTCATCGATCAAGCATCGGCGTCTCTGGAATACTGGGTCCCCCGCCTGCGCGGGGGACGACAGCGGTGGACAGCCACAATGACCGAAACACTCGACACTCCGCGAACCGGCGCAGCCAGCGCGACAGCAGCCCCCCTGCTCTCCGTCCGCAACATCGAGGTCGTCTATGACGACGTCATCCTGGTGCTGCGCGGGCTCAGCCTCGATGTGCCCAAGGGCGCGATCGTCGCGCTGCTCGGCGCCAACGGCGCCGGCAAGTCGACGACGCTGAAGGCGATCTCCGGCCTGTTGAAGACCGAGGACGGCGAGGTCACGCGCGGCGAGATCATGTTCGACGGCGCGCGCATCGACGGCATCGATCCGGAGAAGATCGTTCGCCGCGGCATCTTCCAGGTCATGGAGGGGCGCCGCATCGTCTCCGACATGACGTCGCTGGAGAACCTCAAGCTCGGCGCCTTCACGCGATCCGATCGCGAGGTCGCAAGCGACATCGAGATGGTGTTCAACTATTTCCCGCGGCTGAAGGAGCGCACCGGCTTCGCCGGCTATCTCTCCGGCGGCGAGCAGCAGATGCTGGCGATCGGGCGCGCGCTGATGGCGCGGCCGAAGATGATCCTGATGGACGAGCCGTCGATGGGACTGTCGCCGCTATTGGTCAAGGAAGTGTTCGCGATCATCAAGGACATCAACAGGGATCTCGGCGTCACCATCCTCCTCGTCGAGCAGAACGCGCGCGCGGCGCTGTCGGTGGCCAGCCACGGCTACATCATGGAGCAGGGAAAGGTGGTGCTCGACGGCACCGCCGAGAGCTTGCGCGACAACGAGGACGTCAAGGAATTCTACCTCGGCGGCGCCGGCGACCAGCGCAAGAGCTTCAAGAACCTGAAGAGCTTCAAGCGGCGGAAGCGGTGGCTGTAGCCGAACTCTCTCCTCGTCATGGCCGGGCTTGACCCGGCCATCCACGCGTGAGCCGCAACGACGAACGACGTGGATGCCCGGGACAAGCCCGGGCATGACGATCGCAAGATTCAAGGACTGGGTACGATGCCCCACTACGACGCCCTCGAAACCCGTGATCCCGCAGCCCGCGAGCAGGAGCTGTTCGGCCGCCTGCCCGACGTGCTGCGCGCGGCGATCGCGGCGCCCGCGTATGCCGCGCTGCTGCAGGGCATTGATCCCCGGGACATCACGACCCGCGCCGCGCTTGCGCAGCTGCCGGTGCTGCGCAAATCGGAGCTGCCGGCGCTGCACAGGGCGGCGCCGCCATTTGGCGGCTTCGTCGCGCAGGCGCCCGGCGCGTTCTCGCGCCTGTTCACCTCGCCCGGTCCGATCTTCGAGCCGGAGGCAGCGCACAACGATCCCTGGCGCGGCGCCCGCGCGCTGTTCGCGTCGGGCTTGCGCAGTGGCGACGTCGTGCTCAACACCTTCAGCTATCATCTGACGCCGGGCGGCTTCATCTTCGATGCCTCGGCGCGCGCGCTCGGTTGCGCTGTCATTCCGGCGGGACCAGGGAACACCGAGGCGCAGTTCGAGCTGATCGAGGCCTATCGCCCGATCGGCTACAGCGGCACGCCCGACTTCCTCAAGATCCTGCTCGACGGCGCCGCCAGCGCTGGCCGCGACGTCTCCTCGCTCAAGCGCGCGCTGGTGTCGGGCGCGGCGTTCCCGCCGTCGCTGCAGGCCGAAATCAAGGCGCGCGGCATCGATGCCTATCAGGCGTTCGGCACCGCCGATCTCGGCATCATCGCCTATGAGACCGCAGCGCGCGACGGCATGGTCGTCAACGAGGACCTGATCTTCGAGATCGTCCGCCCCGGCACCGGCGATCCGGTGGCGCCAGGCGATGTCGGCGAGATCGTCGTGACCTCGCTCGATCCCCACCATCCCTGGATTCGCCTCGCGCTCGGCGACCTCACCGCCGCCCTGCCCGGCCTCAGCGCCTGCGGCCGCACCAACATGCGCATCAAGGGCTGGATGGGCCGCGCCGACCAGACCACCAAGATCAAGGGCATGTTCGTGCGCCCCGAGCAGGTCGCCGAGATCGGCAAGCGCCACCCGGAGCTCGGCCGCCTCAGGCTGGTCGTGACCCGTGCCGGCGAGACCGACGCGATGACGCTGAAGGCGGAATGCGCCTCGCCGTCAGATGGCCTGCAGGACGCGCTCTCAGCCAGCCTGCGCAACATCACCAAGCTCGGCGGCGGCATCGAGCTGGTCGCGCCAGGCGCGCTGCCCAACGACGGCAAGGTGATCGCAGACGAGCGGTGAGACGGCGCGATGTTCCCGTAACGGGAAGCCCTGCACCAGCGGCATGAGCTGGGCGGCCCGCACCGCCCGCACGCAATTGTCGCCTCCCGCGCGCTCTCCTATACAGCCATGTCCCGTCTCTCGGAGTTCGTCCGCATGGCCTTTCCGCGCGCGTCCAAAGCCCTGTCCCGCTTCACCGTGCTCGATCTGACGCGGGTCCGCGCCGGCCCGACCTGCGCGCGGCAGTTCGCCGACTGGGGCGCCAACGTCATCAAGATCGACGCCATGATGGAGGACGGCGGCGAGGCGCTCGGCGGCCCGCGCCGCGGTTCCGACTTCCAGAACCTGCACCGCAACAAGCGCGCGATGACGCTCAACCTGAAGGACCCCAAGGGCGTCGACGTGTTCATGCGGCTGGCGAAGCAGGCCGACGTGGTCATCGAGAACTATCGGCCCGACGTGAAGACCAAGCTCGGCATCGACTACGAGGCGGTGCGCAAGGTCAATCCGCGCATCGTCTATGGCAGCATCTCCGGCTTCGGCCAGGACGGCCCCTATGCCAAGCGGCCCGGCTTCGATCAGATCGCGCAAGGAATGGGCGGGCTGATGTCGATCACCGGCGCGCCCGGCGAGGGGCCGATGCGCGCGGGCATCCCGATCGCCGATCTCTCCGCGGGCCTGTCCTGCGCGATGGGCATCCTCACCGCGCTGCTCGAGCGCGAGGTCTCCGGCGAGGGCCAGTGGGTCCAGACCTCGCTGTTGCAGGCGCAGATCTTCATGCTCGACTTCCAGGCCGCGCGCTGGCTGATGGAGAAGGACGTCGCGCCTCAGGCCGGCAACAACCATCCGACCAGCATCCCCACCGGCGTGTTCAAGACCTCCGACGGCTACATCAACATCGCCGCGACCGGCGGGCGGATCTGGGAGCGGCTGTGCCAGACGCTCGGCGCGCCCGAATGGATCGACAATCCGGACTACGCGACCGCGCCGGCGCGCTCGAAGAACCGCGACGCGCTCAACGCCGAGATCAACGCGCGCACGCTGGCAAAGACGAGCGAGCAATGGGTTGCCGAGCTCAACGCCGCCGGCGTGCCCTGCGGCCCGATTTACGCGATCGATCAGATGTTCGAGGATCCGCAAGTGAAGCATCTCGGGATGGCTCAGCAGGTCGCCAGCGACGACGGCCGTGACATCACGCTGGTGGCGCAGCCCTTCACCTTGTCGCGCACGCCGAGCCGGATGGCGGCGCGGCCGCCGGAATTCGGCGAGCAGACCGAGGAGATCCTTTCGGAATTCGGCTTCACCGACGGCGAGATCGCCGATCTCCGGCTGCATCGCGTCGTGTGAGCAAGTGCAATATGACCAAGCTGCGGCATCCCGCCGCTGTGGCCCAGATGTCACCACGTTGGAACTTCGACCTGGGCGGGATTGAGGCCAGAGCGAGACCGCGTTAACCTCTTCTCATCAGTTGATCGCGGACCCCCGGGGCCCGCGGGCTTGAGGAGTAGCGGGTCATGAGCGCATCGGAATTGAACGAGTTTCTGTCGGCGATGGATATCGTCCGCGACGTCAACGCCGCCGCTCTGAATCACGACGGCGCGCTGCCCTTCGATGAGACGATGCTGGACAACGAGTCCGACTGGTACCACATGCCGGTCGCGGAGAAGGCCAACTGAGGCTGACCTGCCTCGGGTTCGCGTCCTCGCTGACCTACATCACCTTTGCTCGAAGCCTTCGTTCCGAAAAGCCGGACGGAGGCTTTTTCCTTTCGAGGGTGACGGGATGAGCTGCGAACCCTGATCCACCGAATGCAAAAAAAAGCCCGACGCACGCGCCGGGCAAGGTGATCGTCTCGGGAGGAAACATCAGGGCGCGATGACCAAAGATCAGGCACCGCGCGTGAGCAGCACGACGTCTGCCCATGAATGAAGCCTACCACTGTGCTGCCTAAAATACTGTCATCGCAAAGACACAACCTCTGGAGAAGCGCGGAAGCGATTCGAACAACGGTCCGTCGCTGCCGATCCGGCCTCTCGTAAACGTGTCGGCGGTGCCACAGTCCGATTACGATCTGCAATGCCGCTCAATTCACCCAAAAAGTCACAATTCCCGCCCCCGCAAATTTGCGTGCTTTGGACGACGGCCTGCGTCCGTCGATCGGCACCGGCCTGATATCGAGTCGCGCGAAGGGCTGAAGTGCTGATCCCAGGCAGATTGAAGAACGAGACATCGGCCGATTCACTCCGACGTACTCAGTTGCGTTGGCTGGCAGCGACGACAGCGCTACTCACCGTCATGCTCGCCAGCCCAGTCCTCGCCCAGGCGACGAGTGGCGGCGACGGCGGCGCAGCGACTGGGAATGGCGGCACGAGTTCGGCCACTGGTTCGGGCGGCGATGGCGGTGCCGGAGCCAACATTGCGCAAGGAGGCGGCGGCGGCGGCGCGGGTGTGAACGGCGGCAACGGCGGAGGTGACAGCACGGGCCAGACCCTGGGGGGCCAAGGCGGCATCGGCGCGGGCGAGCGGGGACATGCCGGCGAAAGCGGCAGCGGGAGCACCGGCGGCGGCGGTGGCGGTGGTGGCGCTCATGGCGCGGTGGTCATCACGAACGACGTCAATTCGACAACCGTAACCGGCGGCAATGGCGGACGGGGCGGCTCGACCAGCCTCAGCTTCGGAGCCGGCGGCGGTGGAGCGGGCGGCTACGGGGTGGTCGTGGATGGCAGCGGCCTGACGTACACGAACGTTGGGGTGATCACTGCTGGTGGCGGCGGTCCCGGCGGCGTCGCCAACGGCACTGGTCGTGGAGGCGACGGCGGCGATGGTGGTTACGGCGTCTATCTGACCGGCACCAGTATCCTGGTCAATTCTGGCGGGATTTTCGGTGGCGTAGGCGGCGATGGCGGCAACACCGCCAACAGCATCCAATTCCACGCCGGTGGCGATGGCGGCAATGGCGGTGCAGGCGCGGTCTTCGCAGCCGGTGGAACCTTGATCAACTCCGGGAGCATCAGCGGTGGCGCTTCAGGAAACAAGGGCGTTGGCCCAAATGCGAACGACGGCGACTACCGTCCGGCCGGGGCCGGCGTCACCGGCGCCAATCTCACCATCATCAACAGCGGCACGATCTCGGCCGGGTTCAATACCGGCGGCGTCGCCGTGACCAGCGCCAACGCAATCACCTTCACCGGCGGCAGCAACACGCTGGAGATCTGGGCGAGCTCGATCATCAACGGCAACGTGGTCGGCACCGGCAGCGACACCTTCCGGCTCGGCGGCGCTGTGAACGGCACCTTCGACGCGTCCACGATCGGCGCCTCGGCGCAGTATCAAGGCTTCTCGAGCTTCGTGAAGACCGGCACGAGCACCTGGACGTTGACCGGCACCACGACCGCCGTCACGTCCTGGGCCATCAACCAGGGTGCGCTCGCGGTCTCCTCCGACGCCAGCCTCGGCGCGGCCTCCGGCGGGCTCTCGTTCGGCGGCGGCACGTTGCAATATCTCGCGGGCTTCAGCTCCAGCCGCAACATCACGCTCAATGCCGGCGGCGGCAGCTTCGACACCAACGGCAACAACGCCACGCTCAGCGGCACGATCACCGGCAGCGGCGGACTGACCAAGCTCGGCGCGGGCACCCTGACGCTGACCGGGACGACCACTTTTGCCGGCGACACCGTCATCAGCGGCGGCACCCTGCGGACCGGTGCGTCCGGCGTTCTCTCGGTCGCCAGCAGCTACATGATCGCGAGCGGTGCGACGCTCGACATCGATGGCACGGGCCAGACCATCGGCGGACTTGGCGGCAGCGGCAGCGTCCTCCTCGGAACCAACGGGTCGCTGGCGATCGGCGACAATGGCGGCGCCACCGTGTTCTCGGGCACGATCTCGGGCAGTGGCACCTTCGTCAAGAGCGGCCCGGGCGTGCTCACACTCGGCGGCACCAACACCTACACCGGGGCGACCATCGTCGATGGCGGCACGCTGCGCGCCGGCGCGGCCGGCGCCTTCGCCCCCTCAAGCTCCATCGAGGTCGACAATGGCGGCACTCTCGATCTCAACGGCTTCAATCAGACGATCGCCTCGCTGACGGGCGGCGGCGCCGTGCTGCTCGGCGCGGGCACGCTGACGTCAGGCGGCGACAACGCCAGCACGAGCTACACCGGCACGATCTCCGGCAGCGGCGGCTTCACCAAGGTCGGCACCGGCACGATGCGGTTCGACGGGCCGACCAGCTACACCGGCGCGACCACGATCGGCGCCGGCACCTTGCAGGCCGGCGCCTCCGGCGTGCTCGCCTCGGCCAGCGCGTTCATGATCGCGCCGGGTGCGACGCTCGATCTCAACGGCTTCGATCAGAGCATCGGCTCGCTGGCGGGGAACGGAAGCGTCCTGCTCGGCGCGGCGACGCTGACGGCGGGCGGCAACGATGGCAATACGACCTTCTCAGGCACGATCTCCGGCAGCGGCGGTTTCACCAAGGCCGGCAGCGGCCGGATGACTCTCACCGGCGCCAGCAGCTACACCGGTGCGACCACCATCAACGGCGGCGTGCTCGACGTCGAGGGCGCGATCACCAACACGTCCGGTGTGACCGTCAACGCCGGCGGCACGCTGATGGGCGCGGGCCTGGTTGATCCACCCATGACCGTCGGCATCAACGATGGCGGCACGCTGGCGCCCGGCAACGGCACCGCGGGGTCGTCGATGACCATCGTCGGCAACCTCGCCTTCCAGTCCGGCGCGTTCTATCTGGTGCAGATCGATCCGACGACGGCCTCGTTCGCCAGCGTCACCGGATCGGCCACGCTCGGCGGCGCGACCGTCAAGGCCGAGTTCGACGCCGGCGGCTATGTCGACAAGCGCTACACCATTCTGACGACGAGCGGCGGCATTACGGGCAGCTTCGGCTCGGTGGTGAAGACCAACCTGCCCTCCGGCTTCAAGACCAGCCTGAGCTACGATGCCAACAACGTCTATCTCGACCTGATCCTCGCCTTCGCCCTGCCTGGCGGACTCAACGGCAATCAGAAGGCGGTCGGCGATACGCTCTCGGCCTTCTTCGATCGCAGCGGCGACATTCCGGTCGTGTTCGGCAAGATGAATCAAGCCGGGCTCACACAGGCGTCCGGTGAGAGCGCGACGGGAAGCCAGCAGACGACGTTCAACGCGATGAGCCAGTTCGCGGGACTGCTGACCGATCCCTTCGCACAGCGTGCTGGCGGCGGTACCGGCAGTGGCAGCGCGAGCAGCTATGCGGACCCGACGCGCAAGCGCACCGATGCCTTTGCGATGCTGACCGAGGACAGGCCGGCGGACTTCGCGCAGCGCTGGAATATATGGGCGGCCGGCTTCGGTGGCTCACAATCGACCAGCGGCAATGTGGGCGTCGGCTCCAGCGACACCACCAGCCGCATCGCCGGCACCGCTGTCGGCGCCGATTACCGGATCGCGCCGCAGACCATTGCAGGCTTCGCTCTCGGCGGCGGCGGCACCAACTTCAGCGTCAACGGCCTCGGCTCAGGCCGTTCTGACCTGTTCCAGGCCGGCGCCTATCTGCATCATCATATCGGACCGAGCTATCTCAGAGCCGCCCTGGCCTATGGCTGGCAGGACGTCACCACCGACCGTGCCGTCACCATCGCCGGCGCCGACCGGCTGCGCGCGACCTATCAGGCCCACGCCTGGACCGGCCGCATCGAGGGCGGCACCCGCTTCCTTGCGCCGGTCGGCGGCATCGGATTGACGCCGTACGCAGCGGCGCAGGTCACGAGCCTGCGGCTGCCCGGTTACGTCGAGCAAGCCGTCGCCGGGGCCTCGACGTTCGCGCTGAGCTACAACGGCAAGACGGTCGCTGATACGCGCACTGAGCTCGGCCTGCGGACTGACAAGTCCTATGCCTTGAGCGATGGCACTCTCACCTTGCGCGGCCGACTCGCCTGGGCGCACGACTTCAATCCCGATCGTTCAGTCGCCGCGACCTTCCAGACGCTGCCGGGCGCGAGCTTCGTCGTGAACGGCGCAGCGCAGGCGCGCGATTCCGCGCTAGCGACCACATCGATCGAGATGAATTGGCTGAACGGCTGGAGCGCAATGGCCACATTGGAGAGCGAGCTCTCGAACGTCACGCGCTCCTATGCAGGCAAAGGGACCGTGCGCTACGCGTGGTGAGAGCTGGCGCGGCGCTCACCTCTCCCGCGCCCGTCCTTCGAGACGCCCGCCAAGGGGCGGGCTCCTCAGGACGAGGTCTGAATCCGCGGCGCGATCAAGATCCTCTCCATGAATACGCGGTCGGCGTGTTCATGGCCTCGTGTAAGGCGGCCGCTCGGTCCCTAGCCCGTCATGGTGAGGAGCGCCGCGCCCAGACCAACGAAAATGGCAACGGTCGAGCGCGGCGCGTCTCGAATTATGAGGCCCAATACGTCGCGGCCAGCTTGCCCTACGCCTCGGCCTTCGCCGCAGGCGCGCTGGACTTGCCGAAGCTCGCCACCAGCCGATCGATCAGCGGCCAGAACAGCAGCAGGATCGCCAGCGTCGTGATGGTGCCGACGAGACCGTTGGCCCAGAACACCTTCATGTTGCCGCCGGAGATGATCATCGACTGCCGGAATGCATCCTCGGCACGGCTACCGAGCACCAGCGCCAAGGTGAACGGCGCCAGCGGGATCTTGATCTTCTTGAAGACATAGCCGACGACGCCGAAGCCGAGCATCAGCCACACGTCGAACATCGCGTTCTGGATGGCGTAGGCGCCGATCGCGCAGGACACCACGATCATCGGCGCCACCGCCGCGAACGGCACGCGCAGGATCGAGGCGAAGATCGGCACGGTGGAGAGCACCAGCACGAGGCCGACGACATTGCCGAGATACATCGAGGCGATCAGGCCCCAGACGAAGTCCTTGTGCTCCACGAACAGCAGCGGGCCGGGATTGAGGCCCCACACCATCAGGCCACCGAGCAGGATCGCCGCGGTACCCGAGCCGGGAATGCCGAGCGCCAGCATCGGCAACAGCGCCGCGGTGCCCGAGGCATGCGCTGCGGTCTCGGGTGCGAACACGCCCTCGATACGGCCCTTGCCAAAACTGTCCTGGTTCTTGGAGAAGCGCTTGGCGAGGTTGTAGCCCATGAAGGAGGCCGCAATCGCGCCGCCCGGCGTGATGCCGAGCCAGCAGCCGATCACTGAGGAACGCAGCAGCGTCATCCAGTATTTCGGCAGGTCCTTCCAGACGGCGAGCACCGTGCGCAAGGAGATCGCGGCGGCGTGACCGCGCAGCGCCAGGCGTTCCTCCATCGTCAGCAGGATCTCGCTGATGCCGAACAGGCCGATGACCGCGACCAGGAAGTTGATGCCGCGCAACAGATCGGTCGAGCCAAAGGTCATCCGCAACTGACCGGACACGGTGTCCATGCCGACGCCGGCAAGCAGCAGACCGAGCGCCATCGCAATGACCGTCTTGTGCTTGTCCTCGCGTCCCAGGCCCACGAACGAGCAAAAGGTCAGGAGATACACGGCGAAGAATTCAGGCGGACCGAACTTCAGCGCAAACGACGAGATCCAGGGCGCCAGGAAGGTGATCAGCATCACTGCGACCAGCGAGCCGATGAACGACGAGGTGAAGGCGGCGGTCAGCGCTTCCGCTGCTTTGCCCTGCTGCGCCATCGGATAGCCGTCGAAAGTGGTCGCCACCGACCACGCCTCGCCGGGAATGTTGAACAGGATCGAGGTAATGGCGCCGCCGAACAGCGCGCCCCAGTAGATGCAGGACAGCATCACGATGGCCGAGGTCGGGTCCATCGAGAAGGTCAGCGGCAGCAGGATGGCGACGCCGTTGGGGCCGCCCAGCCCGGGCAGCACGCCGACGAAGACGCCGAGCACCAGCCCGACCATCATCAAGAGCAGCGTCTTCCAGGTCAGAAGGACCGCGAACCCGTGCAGCAGCAGACCCAAGGCTTCCATGATTCCATTCCAGCTATTTTGCCGTCATTGCGAGCGCAGCGAAGCAATCCAGAGTCGAATGCGCAGCCCTGGATTGCTTCGTCGCTTCGCTCCTCGCAATGACGGGGAGAGACCGGTATCAGTACCCGAACGCCGCTTCGAGCGGCCCCTTCGGCATGATCACGTCGAACACGACGTCGAACGTCACGAACATCACGGCGCTGAACAGGAACGCCGTGAGCAGCGATTTCCAGATCGCGATCTTGCCGACGAGGCGCATGAACCCGGCGATGAGCAGGAAGCTCGCGACATAGATGCCGAGGAACTGCATCGCGATGCAGAACAACAAGGTCGGCACGAACACGGCCATCACGCGGCGCAGTTGCGCGCGCGTCACGAAGGTCTCGACTGCTTCCTTGCTCGACAGGAAGGCGGCGCCGATCCCGTAAAGGCTGGCGCCGCCGAGGATCACCGACAGATAGAACGGAAAGTAGCCGGGCTCCGGACCGGTCGAGTCCCAGGACGCACCGGTCCGCCAATTGTCCCAGGCGAGCACGACCGCGAGCGCGAGCAGCAGCAGCGACACCGCGACGTCGACGGTCCCGGTGGAGGTGACGGCCGGAGAATTCTCCTCCGGCGCGGTCGGATCGTCGACGGCAATCTCGAGCTCAGCGTTGGACATCGATCCTCCTCATCCCCTCGCCCCGTCCAGCCTTACTTGGCGACGAAGCCCGCTTCCGTCATCAGCTGCTTGTTGAGCGAGCCATCCTCTTCGAGGAACTGCAGCATGTCCTTGCCAGTGAGGAAGATCGGCTTCAGCGCCTGCTTCTCCATGTAGTCCTTGTACTCCGATGTCTGCACCAGCTTGCTGAACAGGTCGATGTAGAACTCCTGCTGTTCCTGCGTCACCTTGCCCGGCAGGAACATGCCGCGCAGCATCAGGTACTGCACGTCGAGCCCCTGCTCCTTGCAGGTCGGAATGTCGTTCCAGGACTGCGTTTCGGTGACCTTCGTCGTGTAGGAGATGCGCTCCTTGTCGAATACGCACAGCGGACGCACCTGGCCGGCGCGCCAGACTTCGAGATTTTCCGACGGATTGTTGACGTTGGATTCGGTGTGACCGCCGACCAGCTGGGTCGCGGCCTCGCCCCCCGACTTGTAAGGCAGATAGGAGAACTTGGCGCCGGTCTTCTTCTCCATGAAGACGGTCAGCACGTGGTCCTCTCGCTTGGAGCCGGTACCGCCCATCTTGAACGGCGAGGCCGACGTCTTGGCGGCATCGATGAACTCCTTCACCGTCTTTGGGCCGTTGACGTTGTCCCACAGCACGAACTGGTCGAGTGCGATCACCGCAACCGGCGACAGCTCGTGCCAGTCGAACGGCAGCTTGGCCGACAGCGGCAGCATGTAGATCAGCGAATAGGCGATCAGGATCTTGTTCGGATCGCCGTCGCTGGACTTCATGTACATCAGGGCTTCGGCGCCCGACGCGCCGCCCTTCAGCGACACGACAACCGGCTGCTTCAGAAGATTGTTCTTCTGAATGGCAGCCTGCATCATCCGCGCCATCTGGTCGGATGCACCGCCGGCGCCCGCGGCGACGACGATCTCGACCGGCTTGGTCGGCTCCCAGCCGGCAAAGGCCGGAGCGCTTGTGAAAATGGCCGCCGTCGCGGCCGCGATCTTGATCAGTTTGCGCACGTGTTTTCTTCCCCGTTCGAAACGCCAGCTTGCATCCTACCAGGATACTGCTGGCTTATTGTGGTCAGTTCAAGAACACAAGCACGATGCGGCCTCATGTTCCTCGGCATAAGGTCGCAAGCACGGCATCGGACTACTTGCCTTTCCAGTTCGGCGTCCGCTTGTTGAGGAACGCCTCCATGCCCTCGCGGAAATCCTCACTCATATAGGCGCGCAGGATCAAATCCTCGCCCTCGTCCCGCGACAGGGTCCGGCGGATGCGGCGCACCGCCTCCTTGGTCACCTCGAGGGTGATCGGCGCGTGCGAGGCGATGAGCTTCGCGGTCTCCAGCGCGCGTGTCTGCAGCGTCTCGACGTCGGGCACGATCTCGTTGAGCAGATCGAGCGCCAGCGCCTCGGGCGCCTCGACCAGCCGCGCCTTGAAGATGAGATCCTTGGTGCGCGCAGGCCCAATCAGCGAGACCACGCGCGAAATGTTCGACATCGACAGGCAGTTGCCGAGCGTACGCGCGATCGGAAAACCGATGCGCGTGGTCTCGGTGCCGATACGGATGTCGCAGCAGGCGGCGATGCCGGCGCCGCCGCCGGTGCAGGCGCCCGCGATCGCCGCAATCACCGGCACACGGCACAGTTCCAGCGTGCCGAGCACGCGGTCGATCCGCGCCTCATAGTCGAGCGCATCCTGCGCGGTCTTGAAGGCGCGGAACTGTGAGATGTCGGTGCCGGAAGCGAAGGCCTTGTCGCCGGCCCCGGTCAGGATCAGCGCCTTGATCGACCGATCGCCATTGATGGCCTCGCAGATCGAGGCCATCTGGTCGTACATCGCGAACGTCATCGCGTTGCGCGCCTGCGGCCGGTTGAAGGTGATCTTGGCGATGCCGTCGTCGACGGCATAGATGAGATCGTCGGAGCCGGTCACAGGTGCGGTCATCAGGCCACCTTCGGAATCGGCGCGGCCTCGCGCGCCTTGAGAACATCCATCGCCGCAAGCACGCCCCCGGCACGATGCGGCACGTTGGCGAGCGCCAGGCCCATCTCGACGCCGGAGAGCGTGCCCATCAGCATCAGGTCGTTGAAATGACCGATATGGCCGATGCGGAAGACCTTGCCCTTGATCTTGTTGAGGCCGGTGCCGAGCGACATGTCGAAGTTTTCCAGCACCGTCTTGCGGAACTGATCGGCATCATGGCCGTCGGGCATGACGACGCCGGTCAGCGCCGGCGAATGCGCCTGCGGATCGGCGCATTGCGTGTCGAGGCCCCACGCCTTCACAGCGGCGCGCGTCGCAAGGCTGTGGCGGCGGTGGCGGGCGAACACATTCTCGTGGCCCTCCTCCTCCAGCATCTTCAGCGCCTCGTTGAGGCCCATCAGCAGATTGCAGGCCGGCGTATAGGGAAAGGTGCCGAGCTTGTTGAAGGTGATGATCTCCTGCCAGTCCCAGTAGGAGCGCATGCCGGGATTGGCCTTGGCGGCGGCCAGCGCCTTCTCCGAGATGGCGTTGAAGCCGAGGCCCGGCGGCAGCATCAGGCCCTTCTGCGAGCCCGCGACGGAGACGTCGATGCCCCACGCGTCGTGCTCATACTCCATCGAGCCGAGGCCGGAGATGGTGTCGACCATCAGCAACGCCGGGTGGCCGGACCGGTCGAGCGCCTTGCGCACCTCGAGCGGCGGCGTCAGGCAGCCGGTCGAGGTCTCATTGTGCACGACGCAAACGGCCTTGATCTTGTGCGCCTTGTCGTCGACCAGACGCTGCTCGATCGCCGCGATGTCGGCGCCATGACGCCAGTCGCCGGGGATGAAGTCGACGTCGAGCTTGAACTTGTCGGCGATGCCCCGCCACAGCACAGCGAACTGGCCGGTCTCAACCATCAGCACCTTGTCGCCGGGCGCGAGCGTGTTGACGATCGCGGCTTCCCACGCGCCGGTTCCCGACGACGGATAGATGATCACCGGCTGCTTGGTGCGGAAGATGCGCTGGCTGGCCGCCAGCACCCCGAAGCCGAGCTCGGCGAACTCAGGACCGCGATGGTCCAAGGTCGGCATGTCCATCGCGCGCAGCACGCGGTCGGGTACGTTGGTCGGCCCCGGAATCTGAAGAAAATGCCGTCCCGTGTGCACAGTCATTGGCGTCCATCCCCGGTCATTTGGTTGGTGCGCGGACGTGGCATGCCACGCGCTCGCCGCGCTTTTCTCCCGCCAGACCGCTGGCGTCAATAAAGAAGACGCAAGCACCGATCGCTCCGGGCTGACATCCCTCAGATGCACACAAATCCCCTTCTTCTGTGCAGTGCGGCATAGCGGGGCACCCCGGCTTGCGGCACGCGATTTGGCCTCATGTCACCGCCGCAAGATGACTCGGCGCATTGCCCTGCGATGGCTCGTCGAGCAGGGCCATCGCGGCATCGACACCGCCGGCGCGATGCGGCACGCCGGCCGCGCGCAGCCCCATCTCGACACCGCTCAGCGCAGCCATCAGGGTCAGCGCGTTGCACTCGCCGAGATGGCCGATGCGGAACACCTTGCCCGCGACCTTGGACAGGCCCGAGCCGAGCGACATGTTGTACTTATCGAGCACGACCTGGCGGAACTGATCGGCGTCATGGCCCGGCGGCATGAGCACGGCGGTCAGCACCGGCGAAAAATCCTTTGGCTCCTGGCACAGCACCTCGAGGCCCCAATGCTCGACCGCGGCGCGGGTCGCGGCCGCAAGGCGCTGGTGGCGCGCGAACACCTGATCGAGCCCCTCCTCGAGCAGCAGGGCAATCGCTTCGCGCAGGCCATAGAGCAGGTTCGTCGCCGGGGTATAGGGGAAGAAGCCGTTCGCGTTCAGCTTCAGCATGTCCTCCCAGTCCCAGAACGAGCGTGGCATCTTGTTGTCCTTGGCAACGAGGCGCGCCTTGTCCGAGATGGCGTTGAAGCCGAGCCCCGGCGGCAGCATGAAGCCCTTCTGCGAGCAGGATACGGCGACATCGACCTTCCACTCGTCGAAGCGGAAGTCGGCCGAGGCGAGACCCGAGATGGTGTCGACCATCAGCAGCGCCGGATGCTTGGCGCGGTCCATGGCGGCGCGCACCTCACCGACCCGGCTGGTCGCGCCGGTCGAGGTCTCGTTGTGCACGACCATCACCGCCTTGAGCCGATGGCCGGCATCGGCGACCAGCTTCTCCTCGATGACAGCGGGATCGACGCCACGGCGCCAGTCGCCAGGAATGAAGTCGACCTCGATGCCCCACCGCGCCGCCATCTGCCGCCACAGCGTGGCGAAGTGGCCGGTCTCGACCATCAGCACCCTGTCGCCCGGCGACAACGTGTTGACGATGGCAGCCTCCCAGGCGCCGGTGCCCGAGGAGGGGTAGATGATCACCGGGCTCGTGGTCTTGAAGATTGTCTGCGAGCCGCTGAGCACGGCCCTCCCCAGCTCGGCGAACTCGGCGCTGCGGTGATCGATCACCGGCATGTCCATGGCCCGCAGCACCCGCTCGGGCACCGGACTTGGGCCCGGAATATGCAGGAAATGACGGCCTTGGGGACGGGTCACGGTAGAACTCCAGGGAGACGACGGCATTCTGGCACCCATGATTGCATTCAATTTCTTAATGTGCAAGAGCTTAAACGCATTCACGGACGAGGTCGACCACATCTGTAACTACCGCTACAATGGGTAAGATGAATTCCACGATTCCCGATATCGAGACGCCACCCTTGGCTGGGCCAAGCGGTCGATCCGTGCCCGCGCGGGACGAGACCTCGCTGCATGACGAGATCCTGGCACGGCTGCGCGACTACATCGTCGAGGGCCATGTCGCCGACGGCGGACGCCTGTCCGAGCGCCAGCTTTGCGAAATGCTGGGGGTGTCCCGCACGCCCTTGCGCGAAGCGCTGAAGGTGCTCGCAGCCGAAGGGCTGGTCGAACTGCTGCCCAATCGCGGCGCCCGGGTGCGCCCTCTCAGCGCCGCCGACATCCATGAATTGTTCGACCTGATGGGAGGCCTGGAAGGCCTCGCCGGGCGCCTCGCCTGCGAGAAGATTTCGGATGAAGCGATCACGGAAATCGAGCAATATCATCACGATATGTACGGGTTCTACATGCGGCAGGACATGCAGGGCTATTTCCGCATGAACCAGTTGATCCACCGCGCGATCGTCGACGCCGCCGCCAATGCCACCCTTCATGCGACCTATGAGAGCTTGGCGGGCCGCATCCGCCGGGTGCGCTTCTCCGCCAATTTCGCCCGCAAGCGCGAGCGCTGGAGCGAGGCCATGCGCGAGCATGAGCTGATCCTCGATGCGCTGCGCCGCCGCGCCGGAAGCGAGCTGTCGGACATCCTGTTCCAGCATCTGCGCAACAAGGGCGCGGCTGCGATCGCCTACTTCGCAGAGAGCCAGCCGCCGCTGGCGGGAGCCAAGCCGGACAAGGTCGAATAACGCCCGGGATTGCGCAAATTTGCATGCAATCAGATTGACGCATTTGCGGAAATGAATGACACCGGGCGGAACAGCGCCCGCCGGACGACAGCCGGGCCCGACCAGGGATCACCATGCCGAACGCCAAAGCCGGTCCGTCCAGGCTCGAACAGAAGCTCCGCGCCGAGATCACGGGCAACGTCTTCTTCGACCGCTTCAACCGCGGCCGCTACGCCACCGACGCCTCGTTCTACCAGGTCATCCCGGCGGGCGTGGTCGTGCCGCGCACGATGGACGAGGCGCTGCTTGCGCTCGCCATCGCCCGCGACGACGGCCGCATCGTCACGCCCCGCGGCGGCGGCACCTCGCAATGCGGCCAGACTGTCAACGAGGGGATCGTCGTCGATTTTTCCAAGCACCTGAACCGCATCGTCTCGCTCGATGTCGAGGCCCGGACCTGCGTGGTCGAGCCGGGCATCGTGCTCGACGATCTCAACCGCCAGCTCAGGAAGCACGGCCTGTGGTTTCCGGTCGACGTCTCCACGGCGTCGCGCGCCACGATCGGCGGCATGGCCGGCAACAATTCCTGCGGCGGCCGCTCGCTGCGCTACGGCACCATGCGCGACAACACCATCGCGATCGACGCCGCGCTGGCCGACGGCACGCTGGCGCATTTCGGCGAGGTGCCGCGCGACCTTGGTGACGTCAGCGCGCCCGACGGCGCCCGCGCGCTGTTTCGCGACATGCTGGCGCTGGGCGAGCGCGAGGCGGCCGAGATCGCCGACAAGTTTCCCAAGGTGCAGCGCCGCGTCGGCGGCTACAATCTCGACGCGCTGACGCCGCGCAACGCTGCCAACAACATGGCCCACCTGCTGGTCGGCTCGGAAGGCACGCTCGCCTTCTCCACCCGGATCGAGCTCAAGCTGTGGCCGCTGATCCGCACCAAAGTGCTCGGAGTCTGCCATTTCGGCAGCTTCTATCAGGCGATGGATGCGGCCCAGCACCTGGTCAAGCTGAAGCCGATCGCGGTCGAGCTGGTCGACCGCACCATGATCGGGCTGGGCCGCGACATCGCGATGTTCCAGCCGGTGATCGCGGCAGCCGTGCGGGGCGATCCCGACGCGATCCTGGTGGTCGAGTTCGCCGAGGAGACTGCCGACGACAACCTCGCCAAGCTGAAGCAGCTCTCCGAGCTGATGGGCGACCTCGGCTTCTCCTGGAGCAACGAGATCAGCAAATGGGGCGGCGTGGTCGAGATCTCCGACCCTGCGCTGCAGACCGCCGTCGCCGACTTCCGCGCCGCCGGCCTCAACGTGATGATGTCGATGAAGGAGGCCGGCAAGCCGGTGTCGTTCGTCGAGGACTGCGCCGTGCCGCTGCCCCACCTCGCCGACTACACCGCGCGGCTCAACGAGGTGTTCGCCAGGCACGGCACGCGCGGCACGATGTACGCGCACGCCTCCGAGGGCTGCCTGCATGTGCGCCCGGTGCTGAACCTGAAGCTGGAGAAGGACGTCAAGGCGATGCGCGCCATCGCCGAGGAAGCTTTCGCCATGGTGCGCGAGTACAAGGGCTCGCATTCCGGCGAGCATGGCGATGGCATCGTGCGCTCGGAATTCCACGAGCAGATGTTCGGCAGCCGCATCGTCGCCGACTTCAAGAAGGTCAAGCAGCGCTTCGATCCGGCGAACGTGCTCAATCCTGGCCGCATCGTCGATCCACCCCGGATGGACGACCGCTCGCTGTTCCGCTATCCGCCGGACTACCGCATCGTCGACGACATCAAGCCGGTGCTCGACTGGTCGGCCTATCCGGGTGCCGCCGGCGGCTTCCAGGGCGCGGTCGAGATGTGCAACAACAACGGCGCCTGCCGCAAGCTCGACGGCGGCGTGATGTGCCCGTCCTATCGCGCCACCCGCGACGAGAAGGATGTCACGCGCGGCCGCGCCAATACCTTGCGGCTCGCGATCTCCGGCCAGCTCGGTCCCGGCGCGCTGTCGTCCGACGAGATGATGGAGACCTTGAAGCTCTGCGTCTCCTGCAAGGCCTGCCGCCGCGAGTGCCCGACCGGCGTTGACATGGCCAAGATGAAGATCGAGGTGCTGGCGGCACGGGCGAAGACGCATGGCCTCACGCTGCGCGACCGGCTCGTCGCCTATCTGCCGCGCTACGCCGATGTCGCCGCCCGCTTCGCGCCACTGGTGAACCTGCGCAATCACGTCGCGCCGTTGCGTGCGCTGATGGAGCGCGTGGCCGGCATCAGCGCCAGGCGCGAGCTGCCGGCGTTCCGCAGCGACACCTTCCGCGCCGTAGCCGAGGCGTTCGGCCCGGAGAACGGCTGCGAGGTCGTGCTGTTCGGCGATACCTTCAACCGCGTCTATGAGCGCGAAAATCTCGACGCAGCGCTGCGCGTGCTGATCGCCGGCGGCTATCGCGTCTACGTGCCCAAGCCGGCCGATGGTGGCCGCGCCCTGTGCTGCGGCCGCACCTTCCTCTCCGCCGGCCTCGTCGACGAGGCCAAGTCCGAGCTGCAGCGCCTGGTCGAGACCTACGCGCCGTTCGCCTCACGCGGCGTGCCGATCATTGGCCTCGAGCCAAGCTGTCTGCTGACGCTGCGCGACGAACTGCTGTCGCTGCGCAACGACGCGACCGCGAAAACGATCAGCGCACATGCGCTGCTGCTGGAGGAGTTTCTGGCGCGCGAGGCCGAGAGCGGCCGGCTCGCGCTGCCGCTCGCCCCCCTGCCCGGCAAGGCGCTGCTGCACGGCCATTGCCATCAGAAATCCTTCGCCGCCTTCAAGCCTGTCGAGCAGGTGCTGCGGCTGATTCCGGAGCTCGAGGTCGAGACCATCGAATCCTCCTGCTGCGGCATGGCCGGCGCCTTCGGTTATGGCGCGGAGACCTACGAGGTCTCGCTGCAAATGGCGGAAGCGTCGCTGCTACCAGCCGTGCGCAAGGCCGACGCTGCAACGTTCATCGTCGCCGACGGCACCTCCTGCCGCCACCAGATCCAGGACGGCGCCAATCGTGGCGCCGTTCACGCCGCGCAGCTCCTGGCGATGAGCCTGGAGCGAGGGCGAGCATCTACGTAGTCCGTAGGGTGGGCAAAAGCGAAGCGTGCCCACCGCGGACCTTCCGCTTCGCAAGATGGTGGGCACGCTACGCTTTGCCCACCCTACGCAGCTTCGTTTGAGTTAATGACACAGGGACTCACAGACATGGCCGACCTCTCTCTCGACACCGCCCGCAAGATCCTCGATGCCACCCTCGCCAAAGGCCTTGAAAAGAAGCTCAAGCCGCTCGCCGTGATGGTGCTCGACGCCCGCGGCTGCCTGAAAGCGGCCGCCGCGCAGGACGGCACCAGCCTGATGCGGGCCGAGGTCGCGCACGGCAAGGCTTATGGGGCGCTCGCGCTCGGCCTCGGCTCCCGCGCCCTGTTCCAGCGCGCGCAGGAGCAGGCCTATTTCATCGACGCCGTGAACACGCTGGCCCAGGGCCGCATGGTCCCGGTGCCCGGCGGCGTGCTGATCATGGACGGCACCACGCTCGTCGGCGCCGTCGGCGTCTCCGGCGATACCTCCGACAATGACGAGATCTGCGCGGTCGCCGGCATCGAAGCCGCCGGCCTCAAGGCCAATGCGGGCTGAGCTCGGTCGCACAGCAAAGCTCTGCGAATTCTACCGTTCCAACGATCTCGAGGGGACTGGCGTGCCCTCTCGGAGCTCGGTGGATCGCGCGTCGAACTCCCCGGCGCCGTCAAAAGCTGACGGAGAATTCATTCGGCCGGCTTGACCGGCCCGAAACATTGCCGGCCGCCGCACGTTTGTACCAAGGGGCGCGTGGAGAAACCGGACATGCCTCGCAGACGAACTCGCACCATCATCATCACTGGCGCCTCCGCAGGCGTCGGCCGTGCCATCGCGAAGCGTTTCGGCGAGGCCGGCGATCGCATCGGCCTGATCGCGCGCGACGAGGAAGCGCTGCGCGACGTCCAGCGCGAGCTGCAGGCGCGGTTTGCCCATGCCGAATACGAGGCCGTCGATGTCGCCGATGCGCAGGCCCTGTTCGACGCGGCCGAGCGGCTCGAGCAGCGCCTGGGTCCGGTCGACATCTGGATCAATGACGCCATGGAGACGGTGTTCTCGACCGTAGCGGACATCACGCCGGAAGAATTCCGCCGCGTCACCGAGGTCACCTATCTCGGCTTCGTGCACGGCACGATGGCGGCGCTGCGCTCGATGCGCCGGCGCAGCGAAGGCCGCATCATTCAGATCGGTTCGGCGCTCGCCTATCGCGGCATTCCGCTGCAGGCGGCCTATTGCGGCGCCAAACATGCGATCCGGGGCTTCACCGACTCGCTGCGTGCCGAGCTGATGCACGAGCGCTCGGGCATCACGCTCAGCATCGTCGATCTGCCCGCGGTGAACACACCGCAATTCGACTGGGCCCGCGCGCACCTTGCGCATACGCCACGCCCGATGGGCCGGCCGGTGGAGCCCGAGGTGATCGCGGACGCCGTCTATCGCGTTGCCGACGGCGGCTTCCGCGAATATTGGATCGGCTGGCCGACACTGCTCACGATCCTCGGTAACGCCGTCGCGCCGGCTTTGCTCGACCGCTACCTCGCAGCCAAGGCGATCGCCGGGCAACAGACCGATGTGCCGCTGGTGCCCGACCGCACCGACAATCTCGATCACCCGGTGACGCGCCTGCACCGCACCCGCGGTTCGTTCAGCCGCGGCGCGGCCCAGCAGACCCTGCTGGTGCCCGGTGATGTCGCGCGCGCGATGACGGTCGCGCTCGGCGCCGCGGTCTTTATTGCGTTGGGAGCGGCAATGAGCCGGCGGCGCTGGCGATGAGCCGCGACGCTGCCCTTGCCTGACACCGGCAGGATACGCTTTCCTGCAACGCGGCTTCCACTAGGGCTCGGAGCGCCTTCATGACCATCGAGAGCATCAGCGCGATCACCATCGCCACCCACGACATGGCGCGTGCCGTCGCCTTCTATCGCGCGCTCGGCTTCGACAACATCGCTCATGGCGGCGCCCACACGCCGTTCACGAGTTTCAGGGTCGGCTTCGGCTTTCTCAACCTGATCGCCATGCCCAAGGACAAGCAATGGAGCTGGTGGGGCCGCATCATCTTCCATGTCGCCGACGTCGACGCCGTCTACGCGAAGGCGCTCGGCGCTGGCTTCACGCCCTCGACCGAGCCGCGCGACGCCGAATGGGGTGAGCGCTATTTCCACCTCACCGATCCCGACGGTCATGAACTGAGCTTCGCGCGGCCGCTGGGCTAACCGAGCTCGAAGGTGGTGACGCCGAACACCCGCTCGATCCGTGGCGGCGGGATCGGCCCGGTGTACATCCGCGCGGTCTCGAACACCGGCTTGAGGCCGAGGCTCTCGGCGAGCGCCACCGCCGCGGAATTGATTGCGGGCACGTCGAGGAACACCTCGGCTTCGCCGGCCGTGCTCAACAGAGCCGCGATTACGGCCTCGGCATCATCGCGCCTCTCGGCAACCAGCGGACCGATCTTGTAGCCGATGCGGCACGGACGGATCACACCCCAGGCGGCTAGCGTATCGTCGCGGATCAGCGCCCGGCCGACATGACCGGGCGTGTCGATCCAGGCCCGCAGGAATGCACGGCGCGGGGCAGGAAACACGGTCGCGTCTGACGCTTCGATATCGGCGAACGACACATCGCCCAGAGTGACGACACCTGATCGCTCCACCGACTGCGGCAGGGCTACGGGTCGCCCGCCGTAGCGGATATTGGCATACGCATAGCTGAAGCCGGATTTCCGGTAGTTGTCCTGCTGCGCGACCACGCCGTCGAGCCCGACGACCCGCGAACCCGCATGGGCCATCGCCGCCTGCCAGAGCCGCAAGCCGTAGCCGTGCCCGCGCAGCTCGGAACGGACGATGTAGAAGCCGAGAAAGGCGAAGCGGTCGTCGTAGTTCACGCAGGACACGGTTGCGACCGGCACGCCCTCACGCTCGGCAATCAGAAAGCCGCCGGGATCGACCACGGCGAAACAGGCCGCATCCGACCGGCCGGGATTCCAGCCCTCGGCCGCCGCCCAATCGATGGCGAGCGAAATCTCGTCCGGGCGCATCGGCCGGATGCGCAGGCCGTCAGCGTTGGGATGTCCGGCCGATGGCGTCATGTTCTCCTCGATCCGAATGCCGCAGCATCTATCAATCATGACGCCGTGCGAAGCTCGGAGCAACCTGCGTAGCCAATTCTGCTGTAAGGTTTCAGTCGCTAACGAAGATCATCCAAGCTCATTGTTCATCTGCGGCAAGGACAAAACCAGGCAACGCTCGAAAGTGTGCTGCGCAGTCGCGGGCAAATCGTAGGCACGTCTCGATAAGATGCCGAATCGCCTCGTGCATCGTTCCGAATATCTTTTGCCGGATAGAGCTAGAATTGAATTTTGATGTGCCCCTCGACCGAGTGATCCTGGGTGCTGGTCGAAAGATTGCCGCGATAGGACAATCCTATGACAGTATTGGCGCCTGTGCGCAGATCAAGCGCGGTTTGCACCAGGGCGGCATCGCGGGCGAGCGGCACCCCGGCGATGTCGAATCGAGCGCCCGTGCTTCTGAAAAGCAGGTAGTCTTCCGGACTAAGCTGGCCGAACCCGTGTTGCCAAGCGAGCGATGCTGAAGGTTTGAGCGCCATTCCGCCCGACAATGCAATCACCGCCGACGCGCGCGCCCCGATCGCGGTATACCCCACGTCCTCCTCGCGCGCTGCGGCGGAAAGTGCGGCAACGTCACCGACCTCATCGAAGCCGTTGGTATGGAGATGGATCCAGGACCAACCTGTGAATGGCTCCACAACAGCATTTGCGAGGTTCAGCTCATACCCAATCTCACCAAACAATTGTGAGCTGAACGCGCCATAACGCCCGGTCGCCCGTTCGAGAAAACCAGGATAGCTGATCGAGCGAGCGCTCCCAATCGTGATGACACTCAGAAGGGCTCCCGAGCGGACGTTCCAGGCACCCACGCCCAATCCTGTATAGACGCCGAAAAATGCGCTATCGATATCGGCCGAGCTCGCACGGGCATCGATGCTCATCCTCGAATTGGTGTAGCCGAGTGCGACGCCTGCCCGCCAGTTGTCGCCCAGCCGCCCGTCTACTCCGCTGAAGAAGCCGCTCAGGCGTCTGCTCATACCAGCAGCATTCCCGTCACTATGAACCGCGCCCCAAGCCCCCACTCCCTGAGCCCACCAGGCAATATCCCGCGGCGCGGATGCGTCGGCGGACAAAGGAATGCTGCCGGCGCGGAAAATGTGCCTGCCCGTATCGGCATAGGCCAGGTGCTTCGGCGAGGATCGATCGGCATCACCGTAGATCACGGCCGGACCTTCGGAGCCAAAACTCGCAAAGGCCCCAAAACGGTCCTCAAACGACGTTTGACGCAAGCGACCGAGGATGGCGTCCCGGGCGTAATGACCGTCTTCAACGATGGACGTGCGTGCGCTGGCATGAAGTTCGCCCGATAGCGCGTCGAACGCCTGCTGCGCGCCGGCCGCCGTCTGGAAGATCACGCTACCGAAAAGCCGGCTGTCCGGCGAGCTTTGCTGGAGAGCGGTGGCTACGGCCAGCTGGTTTGCCGTTCGCGCGACGCTCGGAAAGAAGGTCGACTGGGTCAGCGAGAGGAACACGTTGTGGGCATCATAAGTCAGGCTGGGAAACAGGAACGCAGAGTTGCTGCTCACCCCAGAGAAGGCACCAATGACGCCATCGGTAGCATTGAGAATATTGTAGGTCGTACGGAAGCCATAGGCACCGCTTTGCGGCAGGACAACAACATTGCCATTGAGTCTCGCCGTGCCGGTCGCCACGATCCGGTCTGCGGCCCCGGTCGTGTTGGTCTCGACTTCGTAGGCGGAGCCAGGGGCGAAGGATAGGTCGCCGGAGACATTAAGCGTCCCGATCGAATTGCCTGGCGCAACGACTCCGCTGCTCGCAACACCGAGCCCCCCGATCGTGCCATTGCCCGTGAGCCGGGCCCCGGAGTTGACGAACACGGTCGATGCAAGCGTCCCCGTGACGTCCAGTATCCCGCCGTTGACGAACGTCGGGCCGGTATAGCTGCTGTCCCCGCTCAGGACGAGCGTGCCACTGCCGTTCTGCTCGAGGGTACCAGAGCCCGAGATCGTTCCACCGAAGGTGTAATTGTCGGAATGATTGAAGGCCAAGATTCCATTGTTGATCACGTCGCCGACGATCGAGCCGCTGGTGCCGCCATTCCCGAGTTGCAGCGTGCCGGCGCTGACGGTGGTGCCGCCGGTATAAGTGTTCGCGCCAGAGAAGATGGTCGTGCCGGAGCCAAGCTGTTGGAATGTCCCGGTGCCGGAAATGATGCCACCGAACGTGTAGCTGTCGGAACGATTGATCGCGAAGATGCCATTGTCGTTGACGTTGCCGCCGATCGAACCGCCGCTGCCGCCATTCCCG
Source organism: Bradyrhizobium sp. HKCCYLS3013 (assembly GCF_051167615.1). Lineage (NCBI taxonomy): Bacteria > Pseudomonadati > Pseudomonadota > Alphaproteobacteria > Hyphomicrobiales > Nitrobacteraceae > Bradyrhizobium > Bradyrhizobium sp. HKCCYLS3013. Next base: position 779,961 of record NZ_JBNPTK010000001.1, on the reverse strand, counting down.
AGTTGCAGTGCGCCGCTGTTCACCGTGATCGAGGTGTTTGGCATGCTTCCGTCGACCTCGAGCAGGCCGCCATTCACGGCAAAGCTGGAGATGAGCGGAGTGGTGCCCGTAAGCGTCCAGTGGCTGCTGCCTTCCTTGAGAAACGTCCCGAAGCCCTGGTATTGCAGGCCTGCACCGACAGTTGCGACGTTGAAGCTCGCTGTACCCGTGCCGCCTAGTGCAAGGGTGTCGCTGCCGCCGCCGAAGACGTTGCCGTTGATCACAGCGGTTGGATGAAGCTCAAGCCGGTTCGCCGAACCATGAAATCGCACCGCGCCGCCTGCACCGCCGTTTAGCGTGCCGGCCACAGTGAGAGTCGTGGGGCTTACGACGAGGCTCGATGTATCAATGGCGAAACCAGCCGCCCCCGTACCATTCGAGGTCACGTGGCTTCCGGCACCGATCGCAATCGCAATCGATCCGCTCGTTCCGCTTCTGGCATATATGCCCGTCGTATTGGTTCCTGTGACGTCGCCAGCGACGGTAATCTCTACGGCGCCATTGCCATCGCTCCGCGCAAATATGCCACTCTCCTGGCCGCTCACGGCGGTTCCGGCGGTCGTGGTCACCGTGACATCCGCGTTCCCTCTCGCGAGAAGGGCGACATCGCTGCCGGTCGTGCCGGCGGCCGTGACGTCACCATTGACGGTTACGGTCGTCGATCCAGTGCCGTAGTTGCGGCTCAGAATTCCATAGCGCGCGCCACTAACGTTGGAGCCCGCGCCGGTTGTCACGGTCAGATCAGTGCCGAAATTGATCGCCACGATTCCCCGCGATACCGCGGTTGTGCCCGTGCTGACGACGTCGCCATTGGTCGTGATATTGAGCGCGCCGGTGCCCTGGTTGCGGCCCCGAATGCCGTAGTTGAGGGCGGTGATGTCGCCGTTGGTATTGACCGTGATGCTGCCCGGAACGCTGGCCGTTGTCGTCATATTGAGTCCGTTACCGGCGCTCGCGGTAAACGGAGAGGAGTTCGTATCGGTGTATGAAAGGTCGCCAGCGCCGGTGATCGTGAGGGCATTCGCGGAAACGGTCGTAATACGGAATCCTGATAGCGCAGTCACGTGCGCGTTGGCGCCCGAAATCGTCTGGGCGGTGCTGGCCCCCGAGCATTCCCAATTGGAACCGCCCACATTGGCGCAAGCAGAGTAGGCCCGGCGGCTATAGCCGGAAACAGCACCCACCAGCATCGAAGACGACAGCACCAGCTGCCGGCATAGAGACCTGTCGGACAAGCGCCCCCTCCTTGGGCTGGGAAATTCAACCTTTATATGTCAAAAATCACTCGACAACCAGGAGATGCCGCACTTCGATCACAAAGTCGTAGGTCGATCCCGTCTTTCGAGGCGCTCTCCTGGGCCGCGCTGAAGAGGTGCGGCCTCTTGTCGGGTCCACCGCCGTTTGGGGAAGCATCCATGTGCTGTCGTGACGATGTGCCGACATTCGAATCAAACGAGATTTTGCCCGCCGATCAAACTGGCCTGCGCCTTCCCGCGGAACAGGTCGGCCAAGCCGGCGGGGAGGCGCTTCGGTACTCCATGTCCCCCGGACTGCCCGAGTTTCTTGGTTCTCAGCGCATCGCTATCGTGGGTTCGTCCTATCAATCCGGCAAACTCTATTTCCTCGGTCAGAACGTCGATGGCGGGCTCTTGGTCCACGAGCGCCTCTTTCACAAGGCTATGGGACTCTGCGTCGTGGACAGAGACACGATTCTGCTCGCCACGATGTTCCAAATCCTGAAATTCAGGAACGTGCTTGCGCCCGGCCAGCGGATCAACGATCTGCACGATGCCTGTTATGTCCCGCGCCAGATATTCACCACCGGCGAGCTCGATGTTCACGACGTCGGGGTGCTGAGCGATGGCCGCATCGTCTTCGTCAACACGCTTTACAATTGTCTTGCTTCAATATCGGAACGGCACAGCTTCACGCCGCTGTGGAAGCCTTCATTCATTTCGAAGATCGTCAAGGAGGACCGATGTCACCTGAACGGACTTGCCATCGAAGACGGCACCCCTCGCTACGTTACCGCGATCAGCAAATCGGATACCGTCGATGGCTGGCGCGACCGTCGCTCCGATGGCGGCATCGTCGTCGACGTGCACTCCAACGAGATAGTGATCGGCGGTCTCTCGATGCCTCATTCCCCCCGACTCTATCGCGGGAGATTGTGGGTGCTTAACTCGGGCACAGGGGAGATCGGGTGGATCGCGCATTCAGCAGCCGGCGCGACGTTCCAGGTTTTGGCCTTCTGTCCCGGCTTCGTGCGCGGGCTCGCGTTTTTCGGCAACCATGCCTTCGTTGGCTTGTCGAAACCTCGCTATGAGCGGTTCGAGGGTCTCGCACTGGATCGCCGGTTAGCCGAAACCGATTCCGAACCGTGGTGCGGAATCCAATTGATCAATCTCGATACCGGTGTCTGCGAAAACTGGTTTCGGATCGACGGGGCGGTAACCGAATTCTACGATCTAGGCGTGGTGGCAGACGTGGTGCGCCCCATGGCGATCGGCTTCGCCAACAACGAGATCCTTGATCTCGTCACCCATGATCCGATTGATGCCGCTCAGAGCGCTTGGCCTGTGCAGAAACGAGCGCCGGGAGTGGGGTCCCCGTGGCGGGCGTAGAGTTGCACGCTAGCCGAGGAACAAGTGCTCCTCAAAGACGGCAGGCCGCACGCACGTGACGGTGACCCGAAAGCCCGGGGCACCAGAGAGATCACGTATAAGCCGATTCACCTGCCCTGCGCCCTCTTCATCTCTGAGTGCTGAGACCAGAACGGGACTCGGGCGCACGGCGCCGCGAGATTGCTGACGAATATATTCTGTTGCTCGACGATGGCGACGATGTTGAGAACGCGCGCACGTCTCCACCAGCGTTATTCCGGACCGCGCCTGCAAGGCGTGGGCACGGAATCCATAACCGCCATCGGGAGTATGGATTCCGGGATCGCCCTACGCGCGCCCCGGAATGACGACCTCATCATACGAGCGAAATCATTTCCCCGGCCACACCGGCTTGCGCTTCTCGGCAAATGCCTTCAGGCCTTCCTTGGCGTCCTCGGTCATCGCGAGCAGCGCGATCTGGCTTTCGAGATAGGCGATGGACTCGTCGAACGACATCGAGGCGATGGCGCGCATGGCGTATTTGCCGCGGCGGATGGCGGTCGGCGACTTGTCGACGAGGCGGCCGATCAGCCAGTCGATCTTGCCGTCGAGCTCGGCGGCGGGAACGACGTGGTTGAGCAGCCCGGCGGCCTGCGCGACCTTGGCGTCGAACGGCTCGCCCGTGAGCGCCCATTCGTTGACGAGACGCGGCGGCGCGATGCTCTGCAAGAGGCTCAGGACCTGCATCGGGAACACGCCGACCTTCACCTCCGGAAGGCCGAAGAGGACGTGATCGGCCGCGACCGCCATGTCGGTCATGCACAGCAGGCCCATGCCGCCGGCCATGCAGACGCCGCCGACCCGCGCGATCGCCGGCTTGGTGGCATTCTGCGACAGCCTGAGCAGATCGGCATAGTCGACATTGGGACGGGAGAAATCCATCGCGAACGCCGCGCCGGAGTTCTGCAGGTCGGCGCCCGCGCAGAACGCCTTGTCGCCCGCCCCCGTCAGCACGATCACGCGCACCCCGGGATCGTCATGCGCCTGGCGATAGCCGCGCGAGATGCCGGCGATGACGTCGCCATTCAGCGCGTTGCGCTTCTCCGGACGATTGATGGTGATCCAGAGGGCCTGCCCGCGCTTGTCGAGAATCACGCTGTCGTCGGTCATCGCCTTGCCTGTCGCTTGCTGTCGGATGCGAGATTGTCGCGGGATAGCCGCGAGGAGCAAGGAAAACTTGCGTCAGGAGGCCGCGCGGCGGCCGATCTCATCGATGACGCCGCGCAGCAGCGGACGCGCAGGCTCGAACTGGCCGGTACGCAGGAACGCGATGGTCTGCCGGAACGACGTCGGATGCACCAGCAGTCCCACGTGCGAGGCCTTGACGGTCGTGTAGTCCGTCATCCCGACGAGCTTGCAGCTCTCGACCGAGACGCGGCCGTCGTTCGGCCATGGCAGCAGGAACAGCCCGGCGATCGGGTCGAGGAAACGGTTGCCGGCGATCACGCCGATCTCGTAGTCGGCGGCCGGCAAGGAGGCGAGCGTGACGTCTTTCGTGGTCACCAGTTGCAGGCCTGCCGGCCCGAAATAGGCGCGATACAGCCCGACGTTCTGCAGCCGGTCGGCGAGCTCGCTGCCGCCATTGGGCGTTCCCAGCATGACGACACGGCCGAGCCGCGCCGGCCGATGCTTCGCGATCGCGACCCGTGCCAGCAGCCCGCCCATCGAGTGGGTGACGAAATGGACCGGACCGTCGATCCCGGCGGCGAAATCGGCGATCGCCGGGCGGATGTCGTCAGCAAGAAACTCGAGCGGCTTCTTGCGGCTCTCATAGTCGAGGTTCAGCGTCGCAAAACCTGCGCGCTGCAACCGCTTTTCCAGCGGACGCAGCATCAATGACCGGCCGGCGATGCCATGCAGCAGCACAACCCCCGCGTCGCGGGGGCCACTGTGCTGAGAACGCCGGCGCAGCGATGCGATCACGCGACTTCCCGCTCCTCCGGCTCGCGCTCCGTCGTAGCGGTTGCCGCACTCGCCTCGGCAAGCGCCTTGGCGCCGACATAGTCGGTCTTGCCCGAGCCGAGCAGCGGGATCTTGTCGACCACCATCACGACGGCCGGCACCGCAAGCTCCGGCGCGCCTTGCGCCTTGGCCTGACGCTGTATCGCGGAGCGTTCGGCATCCTTCTGCGTCGTGATCAGCACGATGCGCTCGCCCTTGCGCTGGTCGGGGATCGACACCGCGACCGAGGCTGCCTGCGGCCACAAAGCCGCGGCGATCTGCTCGACCACCGTCAGCGACACCATCTCGCCGGCGATCTTGGCAAAGCGCTTGGCGCGGCCCTTGATCGTGATGAAGCCCTGCGCGTCGATGGTGACGATGTCGCCGGTGTCGTGCCAGCCCTCCGGCAGTGCCTCGAGCACGCCGGGATTTTCGGCCCTGACATAGCCGAGCATGACGTTGGGGCCGCGGACCGAAAGCCGTCCGCCCTCCTCGATGCCCGGCACCTTGTCGAGCCGATACTCCATCAGCGGCGACAGGCGGCCGACGGTGCCGACACGGTTGGCCATCGGCGTGTTCATCGCCAGCACCGGCGCGGTCTCGGTGACGCCATAGCCTTCGAGAACGCGGATGCCATAACGCTCCATGTAGATCTGCCGTGTCCGATCCTTGACCGGCTCGGCGCCGGCAATGACCAGCCGCAGGGTGCGGAAATCGTAGGCATGAGCGGAGCGCGCGTAGCCGGTCAGGAAGGTGTCGGTGCCGAACAAGATCGTGGCGCCGGTCTGGTAGATCAGTTCGGGCACGATCCGGTAATGCAGCGGCGACGGGTACATGTAGATCGGGATGCCCGCCAACATGGGCATCATCATGCCGCCAGTGAGGCCGAAGGAGTGAAAGACCGGCAAAACATTGAACACAAGATCGTTAGCGTTGGCATCGACCCTCGCCAATGCCTGCGCGGCATTCGCGAGAATGTTGCGATGGGACAGGACGACGCCCTTCGGGGTGCCTTCGGAGCCGGACGTGAACAGAATCACCGCCGGATGGTCGGCATTGCGGGCGACGCGCGGCTTGGTGCCGTCGATCATCCCCTTGATCTTGTCGGCCAGGCTGACGGAGGCCTTGACGTCCTCGAGATAGACCAGGCGGGCCTGTCCTTCGATCGCCGCGATCAGCTTGTCGAGCTTGCCCTTCTCGATGAAGGCCCGCGACGTCAGAACGGTCGTGACCTGCGCCGCCTTCATTGCCGCCAGCACATTCACCGGGCCGGCGGAGAAATTCAGCATTGCCGGCACGCGGCCGATCGACTGCAGCGCCATGAACACCACGGCGACGCCGGCGGAGTTCGGCAGCAACAGGCCGATGTTCTCGCCCACCATCGTGCCCTGCTCGAGCTTGCGGCTGAGCACCTGCGAGCCGAGCAGCAGCTTGCGATAGGTCAGCTTGGTGCCGAGCGGATCCTCGATCATCACCTTGCCGGTGTCGTGGTCGCGATGGGCATGGGCGAGCGCCTCGAACAGCGTCCGATCCAGCATGGCGTTCTTGACCATGGCGTCGATCATCACGTCCTGCAGCGCCGCGCCGGCCGCATTGCGGCGGGTCTTGCCCTTGAGAGCCGCATCGATGGTGAGCTTCACCGGCGGCAGGATCGTCACCGTCACCTTGGGAAACCACGAGCGCTTGATCTGGCCATCCTTGAGATAGCTGAGATGCGAGCGCTGCGCGCCCTCGATGCGAACGGGCACCACGATGGCGTCGGCCTTGTCGGCGATCATCGCGGTGCCGTCATAGACCTTCATCAGCGAGCCCGACACAGTGATGCGGCCCTCGGGGAAGATCACCACCGGCTCCTGGCTGGCGACCAGCTTGATCAGATCGCGAGCACCGAGCGGCTTGGTCGGGTCGATCGTGATGTGCCTCACAAGTTTCAGAAAGACCTTCGCCCACCAGGCCTTAGATATCCCGGTGTCGACGGCAAAGGTGGCATCGATCGGCAGCACCGCGTGGAGCAGCGGACCGTCGATCAGGCTGACATGGTTGGGCGCGATCAGCATGCGGGTGCCGGCCGGTGGCAGGTTCTCCAGGCCGCGCACTTCGGTGCGGAACAGCGCGCGGAACAGCATCGCGCCGAAGTCGCGCACGCCCTCCCTGCCCCATTTGTTGAACACGAACCAAACGGCGCCGAAGCTCGCCAAAGCCAGACCGAAGAATATCCAGGCGATCGAGACGCCTGCGGCCTGCAGACCGGCCACGCCCAGCGAGCCGACCACCATGAAGGCGGCCTGCAGCACGTTGCCGGCAGCGATCACCCGGGCGCGCTCGGTCGGCTCCGACCAGGCCTGCACGGCGGCGAACGCCGGAACCACGAACAGGCCGCCGCCAAAGGCGAAAACGGCGAAATCGATCAGCATGCGCGCGCCCGCCCAAGAGCCGACGAAGGCGAGCGGCGTGAGGCCCTTTGCGGCCTCGGTCGTCCCGATCGCCCAGGACAGATCGAGGCCGAGCACGCCCATGAGGATGGCGCCGATCGGCACCAGCGCGAGATTCGGCCTGACGTGGCTGAGATGCGCTGCGAACAGCGAGCCGATGGCAATGCCAATCGCGAAGATGGCGAGGCACAGAGTGACCACGCCCTCGGTGCCGCCGACGACATCCTTGACCAGCGCCGGCAGCAGCGACAGCACGACGGCGCCGACCAGCCAGAACCAGGACACGATCACCATGCCGTCCCACAGCCGCGGCGCGGCGTACAGCGACTTGAGAAGGTGCGAGGTCAAGGTCCAGGGATTGGCCGTGATGCGCAGATCGGGGGCCGACGGCGACGTATGCGGAATGCGCGAGGCCGACGCCCAGGAGATCACCGCGAGGCCGATGACGGCGAGAGCGACCCATCCCATGTGCGACGAGCCGGAGACGAGCTGGCCGCCGGCGATGGTGCCGATCAGGATGGCCATGAAGGTCGCGCCTTCGACCAGCGCGTTGCCGGTGGCGAGCTCACCGACCGTCAGTTGATCGGGCAGCATGGCGTATTTCACGGGACCGAACAGCGCGGCAATGACACCGAACATGCCGAGGGCGACGAACAGCAGCGGGATCGAATGCAGAAAGAAGCCCAGCGCCGCAAAGGTTGCGGCGAAGATCTCCGCGAATTTGAGCCGGCGCGCCACGATTCCCTTAACATATCGATCCGCCAGCTCGCCGCCGAGCCCGGACAGGATGAAGAACGGAAAGATGAAGACGGCGCCCGCCACGGTCACAAGCGCGTCGCCATGCGTTGCCACGGCGCCATAGAGCAGCATGATGACCAGCGCATTCTTCAGGACGTTGTCGTTCAGCGCCGAGGAGAATTGAGCCCAGAACAGCGGGGCAAAACGGCGCGACGACATCAACTGCTTGATCATGATCGATTCCTGGTGTGCTGCAGCGGCTTGGCCGCAAGGATCGCAAGAGTCTTGAAGGCTGGTGATGAAATGAGGCGGAGCCGGCGATGCATCCCGTTAGACGCGGTCATGCGGTTAGGCGTTCTGTTGTTGGTCGCCGACCAGGACGGAAAATAGCGCGAAGGTCGTGTGCAAAAGGCTTATCCAGACCGATGGCAACGGGACGGAGGGGGTGGGACGCGAGGACATGGTGACCGCTTCGTTGCGCATCAGATCGGGATTTGAGACGAGGTCAGGTCAGTTCGCTCAGGTAGTGGAAGCAGCCGAACAGGCCGCCACGGCGCAGCCGGTGCCCTTCGCGCCCGGCGGCACGAAACAGACGTTGTCCCGCCAGCCGCCTCGTTCGCCGCGCAGCCAGCAGACCGGCAACATCACAAGCATTTGCGATCCGCTCGACGCGCGCCGTCAAAAGGTGAGACGCGAACCGCGCGAGACCGTTCAGTCCTGTCGGCGCATTGGTCGAAAAAAAATGGGGAGCGCGAGAGTCGAGAACCTGCATGAGACTTCTCCATATTTTGAGCAACGCTCAAAATATATATCGCACTTTTGAACGACGCTCAAGAAGAGAATGTAAAACGTCAAAGAAGGGTAAAATGATCCTGCGAGGCGCCCGCCCCTCGGCGTGAGGGGCAATTAGGGCCCTCGAATCAGAAGGGATTTTCGATAACTCGGCTTGCCCCAGTGGGTCAGCCTGCCGATTTGCGCAGCCAGACCTTGTTGTCGTGGAAGGCCGCGCCCCCGATCGGGGCGACGGTGTCGGCGGCGGTGAGCACGTTGATGCCGCGTCCCCCGACATGGGCGCGATTGGGATGGATCGATTCGGCGATCAACACTCCGCGCCGGACTCCGTCGAACAGCCGGGCCGCAAGCGAGGTCTGTCCGCGCTCATTGCCGAGCGCGACGATGTCGCCGTCGACGATGCCGAGCGGGGCTGCATCCAGCGGATGGATCATGACGGAGGGGGCCCCTTCCCGCGCCTGCGACGATGGCGTCTCGTTGAAGGAGGTGTTGAGGAACGAGCGTGCGGGACTGGTTGCAAGCCGGAACGGATGCTGCTGATCGACCTCTTCGGTCACCGCCCAATGGTCGGGCAATGACGGCATGCGCTCCGGATTGCCCATGACGCGTCCGAATGGCGGATGAGCCCAGTCGGCCTTGAAGTGGAATTTGCCGTCCCTGTGCGCGAAGCCGTCGAGATAGTGCGACGTGCGGAAGTCCGGCTGAAGGTCACGCCAGACATCGGCCTCGAGCCCGGCGATATCGCCATGGCCGCTCTTCTTCAACGTCGCATCGATCAGCTCGCGCGGCGACATCTCGAAGCCCGGATGCACAGCCCGCAGCCGCCGCGCCAGGCCTTGCAGCACCTCGTGGTTGGAGCGGCACTCACCCGGTGGATCAATCAGCTTCGGTCCGACCGAGATGTGCTGATGGCCGCCGCCGTAATAGAGATCGTCATGCTCCATGAACATCGTGGCGGGCAGCACGATGTCCGCCATCTGCGCCGTCTCGGTCATGAACTGCTCGTGGACGGCGACGAAAAGGTCTTCGCGCGCAAATCCGTTGCGAACCAGCTCCTGCTCGGGCGCCACCGTCATCGGGTTGGTGTTCTGGATCAGCATCGCCTTGACTGGCGGGCCTCCACAGAGGGCCACCGCGTCTCCCGTCAGGATGCGCCCGATCTGGGACTGATCGAGGAAGCGGGTGGAATGATCCACGGCGTCATGGCCCTCGATGATCGACTCATCGAAGTGCCAAAGCGCGGCGTTGTTGAAGAAGGCCCCGCCTCCTTCGTACTGCCAGGCGCCCGTCACCGCGGGAATGCAGGATGCCGCATGCATCTGCGTGGCACCGTTCCTGCTACGGGTGAAGCCGTAACCCAGCCGGAAGAAGGTGCGCTTCGTCTCTCCGACCAGACGGGCGAACGCCTCGATCTCGGCCACGGGAACGCCAGAGATTTGCGATGCCCATTGCGGCGTCCGCGTCTGCAGATGCGCTTCGAGTTCCGCAGGGCAGTCCGTGTACTTCTCCATATAGGCGCGGTCGGCAAAGCCGTCGCGAAACAGCACGTGCATCACGCCGCAGGCAAAGGCGCCGTCGGTGCCTGGGCGCAGGATGATCTTGATGTCGGCCTGCTTCATCGTCTCATTGTCGTAGACATCGATCGCGGCGATCTTGGCGCCCCGCTCTTTTCGGGCGCGCGCGGCATGAGTCATGACATTGACCTGCGTGTTCACCGGGTTCGTGCCCCAGATCACGACCAGGTCCGAGAGCGCCATTTCCCGCGGATCGACGCCGGCGATCTTCCCGGTGCCGATGGCAAAGCCGATACGCGCGACATTGGCGCAGATCGTCGAGTAGAATCGCGAATACTTCTTCACATGGGTGAGACGATTGAGGCCGTCGCGCATCACGAGACCCATCGTGCCCGCGTAATAATACGGCCATACCGACTGAGCGCCAAAATCCCGCTCCGCCTGGAGAAACCGCTCCGCGATCTCGTCCAATGCCTCGTCCCAAGAGATGCGTGCAAAATGCCCTGATCCTTTCGGACCGACGCGACGCATCGGATGCATCAGCCTTTCAGGATGATGAATCCGCTCGGCATATCTCGCGACCTTGGCGCAAACCACGCCAGCCGTATAGGTCTGCCGTTTCGAGCCGCGAACGCGGCCGATCGTCTTCCGATCGAGCACTTCGACGTCGAGCGCGCAGGCGGACGGACAATCGTGCGGGCAGGTGGAATGGCGGATATCGACGCGGGTCTGCTGGTTCATGCCCGATTGGTAGCATCAAAGAATGCATCCGCCGAGAGCATTCGCGAGGCATTCGCATGAACAAGATTCGTACGTGTCTGCATCACCGCAGATCTGGTTCTGGACGTGGACAAGTCGCCGCCGACGACGGCTGATCCGCCGTTAGGGGCGAGATGAAGACGGCAAGAAAAGACGATAGGCTTTGTTGCGTGCTCGTGTTTGCTGCCTGCGACGGTCTACATCGCAGCGCACCATCACGAGCCCTCAGCTGACGGCAATTTCGATTGCAAAGCGAGTTTCATATATTAATATATCAGTTGAGGAAACGAAAATGTCCGGTCGCCCCCCGAGGAAATTGGCCGCAGCGCCACGGCCCGTGGTGGCCCGCATGCGCCGCAATGGTCGACCCCGCGGCGCGACAGCAGCGTCACGCATCTACACCGATCTCAGGTCGGAACTCGTGTCGCTCGTGCGCCTGCCGGGCGAACCGATTTCGGAAGCGCAGATCGCGACGGCCTATGGCGTCAGCAGGACACCGGTCCGCGAGGCCATTCTGAAGCTCTCGGACGAAGGGCTGGTCGAGATCTTTCCGCAGTCCGGCATCTTCGTCTCGCGCATTCCGGTCGCAGCACTCCCCGAGACCATCATCATCCGAAAGTCTCTCGAAGAGACCACCGCACGGATGGCGGCCGAGCATGCAACATCGAGCCAGTTGCTCAACCTGCATGCGACCCTCGAACGTCAGCGCGAGGCCTGCGCCGCAAAGGATCGCGAAGCCTTCCACCAGGCCGACGAGATGTTTCACGCTGGCATCGCCGAGGTCGCCGGCTATCCCGGTATCTGGAAGCTGATCGTTCAGGTCAAGGTTCACGTCGACCGCTATCGCCGCCTGACCTTGCCGCAGATCGGACGGATGGCCGAAGTGATCGCAGAGCACGAACCAATCCTTCAGGCCATCGAACGGCGCGATCCGGATCGTGCCCGGGCTGCCATGGCGAGTCATCTGGAACGCCTGCTCGACGACATCTCTGAAATTCAGACCAAGAATCCAGAGTATTTCGATCAACCAAGCTAGCGAGATGATCGCATCGAACCTTGCGGCGACACGATCACTTCGGCGGAGAGACGCCATGAAAAGACGCGATTTCATCAGACTGAGCGTGGGCTTTGCGGGCGTTGCAACGCTGCCGCCGATCTCGGCCGCCCTTGCGCAATCGAAGGCGGTGTTCAAGGCATCCGACGTTCAGCCGCCGGGGTATCCGACGGTTGCAGCAACAGAAAACCTCGGCAAGAAGCTTGCGGCGGCCACCAGCGGCAGGCTGTCGATACAGATGTATCCGTCCGCTCAGCTCGGCGGCGAGAAAGAGACCATCGAGCAGACCCAGATCGGGGCGATCCAGATGCTGCGAGTCAGCGCCGGCGCGCTCGGCCCGATCGTCGATGACGTCAACGTCGTCAACATGCCCTTCCTGTTCAAGAGCATCGAACATTCGGAAAAGATGATGGACGGTCCGATCGGTCAGGACCTTCTGGACCGCGTCAGCGCCAATGCCAGCGCAAATCTCGTCGCACTCTGCTGGATGAATTCGGGTGCGCGCAGCATCTACAATACCAAGAAGCCCATCAGGACGGTGGAGGACGTCAAGGGGCTGAAGATTCGCGTGATCGGCAATCCCATCTTCATCGACATGATGAACGCGCTCGGCGGCAACGGCGTCGCGATGGGGTACGATCAGGTCTTCAGCGCGCTGCAGACCGGCGTGATCGACGGGGCCGAGAACAATCTACCGAGCTACGTCTTCAGCAATCACTACACGGCCGCGAAGTACTATTCGCTCACCCAGCATCTCGTCATTCCAGAAGTCCTCGCGTTCTCGAAGCGCGCCTGGGCGAACCTGTCGACCGACGACCAGACCTTGATCAAGAAGTTCGCACGCGAAGCACAGATGGAGGAACGCGAACTCTGGAAGGTCTACGAGCGGGAAGCGACGGAGAAGGCCAGGGCCGCCGGCTCCGAAATCGTCGAAATCGCCGACAAGGCGCCGTTCCAGAAGGCCGTAAAGCCGGTCTGGGACAAATACGGTCCGAAGCACCAAGAAATGATCAAGCGCATTCAGGACATCGCGTAGACCGCGCGCTCGGTTCGGACGATCGGGAGGCTTACGATGGCCGGACTCCATCGCCGGCGATGGATGCGCTGCATCTCGCCTGCGTCATCGTGGGCGTGACGGCGCTCGTGCTGATCTTAGCCCTCATCCTTTGGGCGGTCTTCACGCGCTACGTCCTGAACAGCGCGATCTTCTGGCCCGAACCGATGGCCGTCCTGTTGTACTGGCGCCACCAAGCCACAACGCCGTCCTGTACTCGCTCGCGACCGGTGGGGCGTTCTCGATCAGCGTGCTGCTCATGGCGGGTATATTCCCGGGACTGCTGCTCGGCTTCTCGCGGATCCTGCTCTGTACCGTGTTCGCCTATCGCGAAGACCATCCCCACAGCCGGCAGGTTCCAGCCAAGGATGCGATCAAGATCACGATCGATCGCTGGCCGGATGCGGCCATCATCGGTTCAGCAGGACGCCGGAAAATGCCTCTCGGCCCCTACTCGTCCTCGTCTTGACCGGTCTCTGCCAATCCGCGTAGCGGCTCGGGGTTCAGAAGAACGATCGCCCCGTGCTCGAGGCGGACCCAGTCCCGCGCGGCCCACGCACGCAATTGCTTGTTGATGCTCTCCCGCGTCATGCCGACCATTTCGCTGATCTCCTGCTGAGTGATGGCAATGGTGCGGCTCGCGGCATCCAGCTTGCGCTTGTCGGTCAGGCCGAGCAGTGCACTGGCAAGGCGGCGAGGAAGATCCTGGAGGATGACCTGCTCGACCTGGTCGCTGGTCCAGCGCAGCCGATCGCAAAGCAGCTCGATGAATTTCATTGCCAGCACCGGCTGGCTCTTCACGAACGGCAGGAATTCGCGCCGATCGATGACCAGTATCTCGCAATTCGTGTTGGCCGTTGCATCGGCTGTGCGTTCTCGTCCGTCGAGCACCGCGACCTCGCCGAATATCTCACCCGCGCTGATCAGGTTCAGGATGGCATTGCGGCCGTCGGGCGACGAGACACTGATTTTGACGGTGCCACTGATCACGGCATATAAGCTCGAGCCAGGATCGCCTTTTGAGAAGATGGTTGCACCGCGCTTGAGCGATGTCGGCTTGGCGTAGCGGCAGAGCTGATCGACCGCATCAGCCTCGAGCTCACGAAAAATCGGATGCTGACGCAGCACCGACAGTTTGCCGTTATTGGTAGGTCGGACGCTCGCCCGCTTTTCCTCAGTCACACCGCATCTCCCAGGCGTCCGAATACCGCCGCCCAAGGGAAATGTCCAAAGCTGGTGGCCAAGGCCCCGCGGATGTCAGGGGACTATGGACACGCCTACAGCCACCAGCAAAAACGATCCCTCGGACTTGCGACCACCGATCCTCGATTTCATTGCATCTCGGAATACGGCAGATCGGCGGATTGTCCAGGAAAATGCGGCGAACGCTCAACGGCGAAGCCATGTGCCAATCGACGCCGGAGGCGTTTACGCCGCCGGGACGGGCCCTGCATACGTTGTGCAACGCGTGAGAGTCGTCCAGCCGCCCCGTCGGACTGGCAGCGCTACTCTTCTGAGCGCAAGATGCCGCAGCCCAAGGGCAGCCTGTACCTCACACCCGATGCCTTGTCTGTGAATCAGCCCAAAGCAGGACCGCAGCGAACCCGACAAAAACCCCCACAACTGCAAAGCTGACCATCATAGCGTCCAGCGGCATGTCTCTCTCCCCCTGTTCGAGTTTGAGACACAGTTCCCTATCGGCTGCGCGACAGTCCTTGATCCAGATCAATGCAATGCGGATTTCGCCCGCGATGTCAGGCAGCAGCCATTGCTTCAGCTCGCGCCGAGTCCCGAAGCGAGACGCCCCCGGGCAGGATCGCGATGATGCCCTCCCGTTCGAGCTTCGTGAACGTTCGACTGACGGTCTCGATGGTGAGCCCGAGATAGTCGGCGATATCCTGCCGACTCATCGGCAACGGTACCATGTTAGAGGCCCCCCGAAGCTCCACCAGCCGATCCCTCCAGCCAACGAGGAATGTCGCGACCTTCTCCTCGGCTGATCGGCGTCCGAGAAGTACCATGTGATCACGCGCCTGATTCAGCTCCTGCACGGCCAGTTCGTTCATCCGGCGCAGCAGATTCGGCTTGTCCTCGGCAAAGCGTCCGAACGGTCCCTTCGCGAACTGGCAGACGGTGACGGGACCGATCGCGTCAGCCGAAAATCCGTGCCGTTCCTCCGTCGTCATGCCGACGAAGTCGCCGGGCAGCGCAAATCCGACGATCTGCCTGCGTCCGTCGGGGAGAAGCTTGTAGAGCCTCATGACCCCATCCAATAAATTGTAGAAGCAGGACGACGTATCTTCTTGCGCGAAAACCGTCTCGCAGGTCGCAAAATGGGCTCGGCGGCTGAGGTGCTCGAATTCGCGCATCTCAAACTGGTCAAGCGACGCACAGACACTGAATCCCCGCACGGCACAATCGGCACAGGCCTGCCCGTGGAAATCGATTGCAACAAGAGACGTCTTCATACGAGGGCTCCGGTGGGCCAAGCGCAAAGCGAATGGTTGCATTCTAACGGACGCTCGAAGTTCCGATTGATTCAAATCAAACGAACCAACAATCCGGGCCCTATCGTGGCCGCCACTCCCAACACCAATGGATATCGTGAATGCAGCGGCTTGTTCTGTGCCACCTTCTCGCCGCCACGATGTTGGCGACACCGTCATACGCAGCGTCGACAGCAGAGCAACGCGGACAGGCTTTCGCGAAGGCCCACTGCGCACGATGTCACGCCATCGGTCGAACGGGAGAGAGCCCCTTCGAACCGGCCCCTCCGTTCCGCAGCCTGCATCTCCGCTACCCGATCGAATCGTTGGGCGAAGCGCTCGCGGAGGGGATCATGACTGGTCACCCGGCCATGCCCCAATTTCAGCTCGCGCCGCCGCAGATCCACGATCTGCTCTCGTATTTGAAGAGCTTGGAATAGCCCCGTCGATTCAGAGCGCCTGTACCGTCCAGGTCAAAATCGATTTGGCAATCCGGCCGAAGGCCTCGTCGAAGGCGGACACGGCATCAGCAGGATCAAGCCGGGCAACGGACTGGTTTTCGTCAAACAGCCGAGACGCGATGGCCTTGCCGTTCTTGTCGACGAGGCGAGCCGACAGGCCGATCTCCACCGCGGCGGTATCGGCATTGATCCGGAAACGGCGGACATCAATCAGCAGCTGAAAATCCGGCTGGCCCAGATCGGATGTCCGCAGCGGAGCGTGGGCCACATCGTAATTCTCGAAGGCATCGATCAGACGTGATTGCAACAACTTGGGGATGCTGTCAGCCCACAGGAAATCACCGAACCCCGGGTAATCCTTTGTTGGCGTGAATAGCATGCGCTGAGTCTGCAGCATCGCCACGGCCGTGGGCTCAGGTATCGCAAGCTGCCCCTTGATGGTCTTGTTGACCGGCCCCAGTTCTCGCGGCGCGCTCAGATCATAGGTGACTTTCTGTGCTGGAGCACCGCCTCCCGTCATTTTCTCCAGACCCGAGACGATTCCATCGAGCTTGCCGGTATTCCGCGCAAGGCCGTCTGAGAATGTCTTGAGGTTGGCGATCGTATCTTTGAGCGGCCCTGCATTCTCCGCAAGAACTGCATCGACACGCCGCAGGGCGTCCCGGGCGGCCTGCGTCATGCTTTGTCCGGCGCCCGGTTCTGCAATCAAGGTCGATACGGCACTCGCCGCTCCTGCCGACGCGCCACCCTCCAGCGCAATCACCGGCACTCCTGTCAGCCCCTGAAATTCCAACCCTACTTTGGTGTCGGCGCGCACGGGAGTCGTCGACGCCACGGAAATCGTTGCGTTGACCCGACGCGGATCGTTCGCCGCCAGACCGAGCTCGGTCACCTCGCCGACCCGGATTCCATTGAACAGAACGGCAGCCCCGACCAGCAGGCCGGGCACCGAGCCCTCGAACTGCACGTGATAGGTCGTGCGAGGACCGAGTCCTCCGGTGTTGTTGAGCCAGTAAACGAAGCCAAAGATTGCGACGATGGCCGCCAGCACGAAGCCGCCGATGACAGCGAAGGGTGCACGGGTTTCCATCTTTCAACTCGCTTTTGGTTGCAGCATCTGGGATCGCTTGCCGTGAAAATAGGCTTTGACCCATGGATGTTCTGATCGGAGGAGGTCGCTCATAGGACCAATCGCCACGATCCTGCCATCGGCCAACGCAGCGACACGGTCGCAGACCGTGTTGAGGCTGGCGAGGTCATGGGTCACCATAAACACCGTCAATCCCAACGTCAGCTGGAGCGTCTTGATCAGGGCATCGAAGTCGCCGGCGGAAATCGGATCGAGGCCGGAGGTCGGCTCGTCAAGAAATACGATCGCCGGATCGAGAGCGAGGGCGCGCGCCAGCGCGGCGCGCTTCGTCATGCCACCGGATAGCTCGGCTGGGAATTTATCACCGTCCTCTGCGCGAAGGCCGACCATTTCGAGCTTGGCTATCGCGATCTCATCCATCAACTCCTGCGACATCTGCAGGCTCTCGCGCAGCGGAAACTGAACGTTCTGCTTGACCGTCAGTGACGAGAACAGAGCTCCCTGCTGGAACAGAATTCCCCAGCGCTTCGCTGCAGCCTGCGTCGTCCGCTCCTCGGCGCTCCCAAGGGTTGTCCCCATGACCTCGATGGACCCGCTGCGCCGAGGAATGAGCCCGATGATCGTCCGCATCAGGACGGATTTTCCGCCGCCTGACGCGCCAACCAACCCGAGAATCTCACCGCGACGAACGTCGAGCGAAAGATCGTTCAGAACGAGCTGCCGGCCGAACCCGACAACGAGATCGGTCACGCGGATCGCGCTGGACACGCCAAGATCATCCATTGCTACATTCCAATGGACGCAAAGAACACGGCGAAAAGACCATCGAGCACGATGACCAGGAAAATGGACTTCACCACGGATGTCGTAGTCTGTTGCCCCAGCGATTCGGCACTACCTTTCACACGAAGTCCCTCACTGCAGGCGACAATGCCGATCACCAAGGCCATGAACGGCGCCTTCAATATTCCCACTTCGAAGTGCGTCACCGAGATGGCATCGTGTAGCCGGGCGATGAAGATTGCTGGTCCCATGCCGCCATAGAGCTGGGCCACCAGCCCTCCTCCATACAGGCCAGCCATCGAGCCAATGAAGGCGAGAATTGGCAAGGTCAAGATCAACGCAAGGATACGGGGCAGGATCAGCACCTCGACAGGATCAAGTCCCATCGTCACCAGCGCATCGATCTCCTCGCGCATCTTCATCGATCCAAGCTCGGCCGTGTAGGCGCTTCCCGACCGTCCTGCCACCATGATCGCGACGATCAGAACGCCAAGCTCGCGCAGGACCAGAATTCCGACCATGTCGACGACGTAAGACTCGGCACCGAAACGTCGAAAATGGAAGATCCCCTGCTGGGCAATGATGGCGCCGATCAGGAAGGTGATCAACACCACGATTGGAATGGCCTGCCATCCGATGCGGTACATCTGATAGACGAGGGAGGTCACGCGCAGAGATCGCGGCCGGCGCAGCGTCCGCAGCAGCGCAAAGAACAGCGCGGCCAACATGTCCAGAAACACCTTGATATCCTGGGCGGCCCCCAGACTCGAACGACCGAGGTCGGTGAGTTTGGCAAGGATCGGGTTCAGTCTCGGTGCCGGCGCGACGGCTCGTCGATTGACCTGCCGGACCTCCTCGACGAGGCCGATGTAGTTTTCTGCCACCCCGGTCGTCTCGACCCGCCGACCGCCAACAGTAGCCCGGCGGCCGAGCTTCTCAAGCAACCAAGCACCCACGGTATCGATTTCGCTGACGGCTCCAAGATCAAGCTTCACCGCAGTCGCGCTGTTGATGCTGTTGCCGACAGAGCCGGTCAAGCTCTCGAGCTCTGCCACGTTCAGGGACACCCATGATCCGCTCGGACGAAGCTCGAGCACATCCTCCGTCGTCGCGGCGGTCAGTCCCGGATGAGCACGCAATTGGATGTCTCCCTCAGTCGGCGTGCCGAGGCACACCCGTTCCTAAATCGCGCCGATCTGCCTCGCTTGATCTGCGTCAATCCCGTCAGCGCAACGGGTTGAGCGAAATCAAGCATCGTGCCGAGCTACGTTCTACAGTGATTTTGACCCGAGGACAAAACATGGCCATCGACCCGACGACGCTCCGGACCGAGTTGGAGAGCCTGACGCGCGAGCTAAGCCAGCTGTTGCGGGGCGCGGGTGCGCCGCGTGACAACCCGGACGCGCAACCAGCTGCCGGAATGCTCGCTGCAGCGATCGAGGGGCTAGACATGCGTCTAAGTGAGACCGACGTTCAGGTGGAGCGGATGATCAGGGATCGTCCGATCGCGGCGACAGCTTCGGCCTTCGCCTTCGGGCTCGCGGTTGGCCTCCTGCTGCGGAGAACTTAAGTGGATACCGAAAATGTCGTTAAACATTTGCGCCTTCTCTGGCGGACGGACCGGGTCATTGCCGACATCAGGCTCCGGCATCTGCTCGTCGGACTCGGCCTCCGGGCCTTTGCGGCGCTGATCGCCGTCTTTGGCCTCCTGATGTTCGAGCTGGCGGCCTACCTTGCGTTGGTCCAGATCACCTCTGCAGTCGTGGCAGCCGCAGCACTCGGAGCCTGCAATATCGCGATTGCGGCGATCCTCCTGATCATCGCATCCCGTGCACCGTCCGGCCGGGAACTCGAACTAGCCAACGAGATTCACTCCTCGGCGATGGACTCGCTGCAGTTGGAAGCACGAGCTTTGCAGTCCCGGATATCGAGCGTGGTCAACCATCCGCTCAACAGCCTCATTCCGCTGCTCATCGTTCCCATTGCGACGATGATCATCAGAACTCTCCGCTCGCATGGCGCCTCCGAAGGCGAGGCGGCGAGGCCACCGTCCAATGACGACCACCATCCGACCTGAACCGATGTATCCGGTGAGAGGACACCAAACACCTAAGCTTAGAGCCTGAGTTTGACATTGCAAAGGTCGCGCTCGGTTGGATCGGTTCTGACCTCGAAACCGAGGTTCCTACACATCTCCAGCATGACGACATTCTCCTGCAGGACGTCACCGGAGATCATCTTCAGGCCCTCCGACTTGGCATATTCGATGATCAGCTGCATCAATGCCCAGCCGAGTCCGCGTCCCTTGAGATCCGACCGCAACAGGATTGCGTACTCCCCGCTCTCGTAAACCGAGTCGGAGTGAATCCTCACGACGCCGACCAGTTCGTTTGTCGCTTCATCGAGCGCCACAAAAGCCATCGCGCGCGCATAGTCGAGCTGCGTCAGGCGCGCGATGAACTCGTGCGTGAACTCCTTCATGGGGGCAAAGAATCGAAGACGCAGGTCTTCCGGAGTGACATGCTTGAGGAACTCATGAATGGTTGGCTCATCCTCGGGTCGGATCGGCCGCGCACGGATCCGCCAGCCGTCCTTGACCTGGAGATGCCGTTCCCATTGGCTCGGATAGGGCCGAACGGCGAAATTCGACGGACCAGAGCCTTTGAATTTCGGCGGAACCCTGCCGACGGCGACGCGCGCATCGACGGCCATGACGCCGCTCTCGTCGGCGAGCAGCGGATTGATATCGAGTTCGCGAATCTCGGGAACGTCTGCTGCAAGCTGCGCAAGCTTGACCAGCACCAGTGCGACTGCATCGGGCTTGACCGCGGGGACATCACGATAAGCGCGCAGCAATCGTGAGACGCGCGTCCGCTCGATGAGGTTTCGCGCCAGATGGAGATCGAGCGGAGGCAGACCGAGCGCCTTGTCGTTGATGATCTCGACGGCGGTACCGCCCCTGCCGAACACGATCACGGTTCCGAAGATCGGATCGTCGGCAATGCCCATGATCAGCTCCCGCGCCTTGGCGCGGACGATCATGGCTTGCACGATCACGCCGGAAATCCGTGCGTCGGGCCGAAGGGCCTTCGCGCGGGCCATGATCTCGTTCGCCGCGTTACGCACGGCCTCGGCCGTGGTGAGATTGAGCACGACACCGCCGACGTCGGATTTGTGAATGATATCTCTCGACAGAATCTTGAGAACGACAGTTGTGCCTTGAGCGAACAACTGTTCCGCATACCCGACCGCCTCGTCGACCGAGGACGCAGCGAACGTCGGCACCATCGCAATATCGTAAGCCTCCAGCAGGCGACTGATCTCGACCGGATCGAGCCAGGTCCGCCCGTCGGCGAGGGCTGTCGCTATAATTCCGCGGGCTGCGTCGACGTCGGGCGCAAAAGAGCTCGGCATGGCCGGCGGGACAGCGGCAAGCGATTCGACCACCTCCCGATGACGAACGAGATGCATGAAGCCGCGAACGGCATCATCCTCGGTTGGATAGTTCGGAATTCCTGCCCCGCTCAAGGTCTCGATGACCGGCTGCTCCGCGCCGACCCATGCCGCCAGAACCGGCTTTGCCCAGCGCCGGTGCTGCTTTCGATAGGTACTGACGAACTCGGTGACAGCCGTGGCGATGGCGCTCGCGGATGCAATCGCGGTCTGAACATTCATGACGAGAATTGCATCGTTGGCTTGATCGGCGAGCAGCGCTTCGAGCGCGAGCGTGTAGCGTGCGGCATCGGCATCGCCGACGATGTCGACCGGGTTGGATCCGGACCAGGTCGGCGGCAGGATGGCGTCAAGTTTGTCGTGTACGACCGGCGAAAGTGCGGCAGGCACGCCTCCGAGCTCGACCAGTCGATCCACGGCGAGCACGCCGATCCCGCCGCCGTTCGTGAGAATGGCGAGCCTCTTGCCCATGGGCGACTCCACCCGCCCCAGCGTTTCGGCGCAGTCGAACAACTCGCGCAGATCGGAGACCCGCAGAACGCCGGCCCGGCGAAAAGCCGCATCATAGACGGCATCGGCTCCCGCCAGCGCGCCCGTATGTGTCGCCGCAGCTTGCGCACCGACGGCACCGCGGCCCGACTTTACGACCACAACCGGCTTGACCCTTGCCGCCCCTCGCGCCGCGGACATGAACTTTCGCGCGTCCTTGACGGCTTCGATGTAGAGCAGGATCGCGCGGGTCCCACCGTCCAACGCGAAGTGGTCCAGAAGATCTGCGAGATCGACGTCCAACTGATCGCCGATCGAGACGATTCCAGAAAACCCAACACCGCGCTGAGCAGCCCAATCTACCATCCCCGCCGCGATAGCGCCGGACTGGGAAATGAGCGCCAAGCTTCCTGCAACCGGCATGTGTGCCGAAAAGCTCGCATTGAGCTTGATGGTAGGCATCATGATTCCGAGACAGTTCGGCCCGATGAGACGCATGCCGTATTTCTGCGCCGCCTTCTCGGCCTGGTCGGCGAGCGACCCCTCTCCGTGCCCGAGACCCGAGGTAATGATCAAAGCCCCTGCCGTCCCCAACGCGCCTGCGCGATGAATGAGATCCGGGATCGAAGGGGGGGGCGTCGTGATCACCACCAGTTCCGGCACAAACGCCAGTTCGGCGAGGCTGCCAACGGCTGCGATATTGGATATTTCCCGATAGCGAGAATTGACCAGGCCAAGCTTGCCCTCGAACCGCGCCTTGACGATATTGTCGAGGATGGCCTTCCCTACCGAGTTCGGTCGCGGACTTCCTCCGATCAGAGCGATGGAGCGTGGCAAAAGCAGGTTCCGCATTCGGTAGGTCGACATTTGCACGTCCAACATCAGTCGGTGAAAGGCGGGTGAATCCCGGAGACTGATCTTAGTTTCAATCCGCAGCCGGTCTAGCGCGACTTATCATCCCAGCATGGTGACGGATGCAACCCCGCTGCGTTCCCTGACTGCGCCTGCCGGTTCCGCTCGGTAGGCCGCAGTATTCGGACCAAGTCCTTGATGAGCATCAAACGATTGCCGGGCTGATTATCTTATTACCCTGCAAATTCGTCCGGGAGGCTCTCCGATGCGAGCGATGGTTCTGCGAAAGCCTGGAGCGCCTCTGCAGCCCGAGACACTCGCGGACCCCGATCCTGGTCCCGGTGAGATCCGCGTCAAGATTAGGGCATGCGGCGTGTGTCGCACTGACCTGCATGTGTACGACGGTGAGCTTCCCGACATCCGGTATCCGCTCATCCCCGGACACGAGATCGTCGGTCATGTCGATCAGATTGGTCCTGGTGTGACGACGCACAGGCTCGGCGAACGCGTCGGAATTCCATGGCTGGGGCATACATGCGGCCATTGCGCGTTCTGCGCACGTGGTATGGAAAATCTCTGCGACCAGCCGACGTTTACCGGCTATACGCGCGATGGCGGCTATGCGACCCACACCGTCGTCGACGCAAATTATGCATTCCCGCTCGATGGTCTGGAGGATGACATCGCCACCGCACCACTGTTGTGCGCCGGCCTGATCGGCTGGCGATCCCTGGTCATGGCAGGGGAAGCCGAGAGGCTTGGCATCTACGGATTCGGCGCGGCGGGTCACATCGTTGCCCAGGTGGCCCGCTGGCAGGGGCGTCAGATCTATGCGTTCACCCGCGAGCACGACGAGGCTGCGCAGGATCTGGCTCGCCAACTTGGCGCCACATGGGCCGGAGCGGCGGGCCAGCGTCCCGATGTTGCTCTGGACGCGGCCATCATCTACGCGCCAGCTGGCGAGCTTGTTCCGGCCGCTCTGCGGGCTGTTCGGAAGGGTGGCCGGGTGGTCTGCGCAGGTATCCATATGAGCGACATTCCGACGTTTCCCTATTCCCTTCTCTGGGGAGAACGCCAAGTGGTGTCCGTCGCCAACCTGACGCGACAGGACGGTCTCGATTTCCTGCAGGTCGCGCAGCAGGCTCAGATACGGACCCATACGACGCCCTATCCGCTGTCCGACGCAAATGACGTTCTGGCCCGCCTGAGGCGGGGTGACGTCGTCGGCGCGGCGGTGCTTATCCCGGACTTTTGAAGTGAATGTGGTAACCCCGCCCATGGCATCACCATCCGATCAGGAACTGGTCTTCTCCTTCTTGGGCAATACCACCCGACATCCAGGTGTCCGCCGGATCGACACGCACGCGGCTTCAGTGTTTCTGATCGGCGACCGCGCTCTGAAGATCAAGCGCGCCGTTCGGCTGCCATTTCTGGACTATTCGACGCTCGATCGGCGCAAGGCAGCGTGCGCGAAGGAAATGGAGATGAATCACCCGTTTGCTCCAGACATCTATCGGCGTGTCGTCGCCATCACCAAGGCGCCAGACGGATCATTCGAAGTCGATGGATCCGGCACTCCGGTCGAATATGCCGTCGAGATGCGTCGCTTCGATGACAGCCGGACACTCGATCACCTCGCTCGCCACCAGCAATTGGAGATCGGCTTGGGCGAACGTCTGGCGGAGACGATCGCGGCGTCGCATGCCGTGGCCACCCGGATGCCGTCCAACGCGTGGACGCAGTCGCTTCCAGTCTGGATCGACGCGTTCGTCGCCAGCCTTCGAAACGTCCCACTATTTGACGCTACGCAAATCGAAGAACTCCGCGCTCTTTGCCACTCGGCCTTCACACGGCTCTGTCCCCTGCTCGAGCAACGCGCAAAAGAGGGGCACGTGAAGCGCTGCCACGGCGACCTCCATCTCGCAAATATCGTTCTCATCGACGACAAGCCGGTGCTGTTTGACGCCATCGAGTTCGACGACCGGATAGCCACGATCGACGTCCTCTACGATCTCGCGTTTCCATTGATGGACCTCTTGCACTTCGGGCAGTCGATCGCCGCCAACCATCTCTTGAATCGCTACCTCTCGATCGCTGCGCCCGACCAGACCGGTGGATTGGCTGCTCTGCCTCTGTTCATGGCGATCCGGGCCGCTATCCGTGCGCAAGTCTTTCTTGCAAGGCTCGACCGCAGTGATGCCGAACACTCGGAGGCAGACCGCTCTGCGACCATCGGGATCGCAGAGAGCTACTTCCAACTTGCGCGCAGCCTCATTCGGCCGGCGGAGCCGAGGGTGGTCGCCGTCGGCGGATTATCGGGAACGGGAAAATCTGCGCTCGCCCGGGCTCTGGCTCCCCTCTTGGCTCCTCCACCGGGAGCAATCGTGTTGCGCAGCGACGTGCTGCGCAAGCAACTATCCGGCGTGAAGGAAACCGAACGCCTCCCAGCTGCGGCCTATACGCCGGCATCGAGTGCACGGGTCTATCGAGAGTTGACGACGCAGGCCGGCCGCGTGCTCTCACAAGGCTTCACGGTGATCGTCGACGCCGTGTTTGCACGTTCGGATGAACGACAGGCGATCCATGATCTCGCGAACCGGCTGAAGGTGCCCTTTGCCGGCCTCTTCCTCGTCGCAGATTTGCGCAGCCGGCAGGAGCGGATCCACCATCGAGTCGACGATGCGTCCGATGCAACGGTTGGAATTGCCGAAGATCAGGAACGCTACGACATCGGCGCCCTGGATTGGCTCCGGGTGGATGCGTCGGGCACGGCCGAGACGACACTGGAACGAAGCCGATCATTGCTCCGGATCGGCACCTGAGTCCGGTGGAATAACGCTGCCTGACCGCCACAAGCGGCGACTACGTGTGCACGTAGTCGCCCGGCGCGTCTCCGAGATCATTTGAACGATCTGCCCCGAGTTGCGGCGGCGCGCCCGGTGCACCCGACTGCTGTCCAAGCCACGCCGTCCACGCCGGCCACCATGACCCCTCCAGTTTTGGCGAGGTGCTCTGCCACTCGTCCGGCCCGAGATATGGCGCGTCGGCTGCCTTGGTCCGCATCTGATGGGAGCGCCCCTGCTCGCCCGGCGGCGCCACGATGCCGGCATTGTGGCCGCCGCTCGCAAGCACGAAAGTGACGTCGGCATCAACTTCGTAGTGGACCTTGTACGTCGACTTCCAGGGCGCAACGTGATCACGCAGGGTCCCGACCACGAACATCGGCGTGTGGATGTCCGAGAGCGAAACGGGTTTCCCCTCGACCCGATATCGCCCCTCGGCGAGATCGTTGTTCAGGAACAGCTTGCGCAGATACTCGGAGTGCATCCGATACGGCAGCCGCGTCGCATCTGCGTTCCATGCCATCAAGTCGCTCGGATTCGCGCGCTCACCGAGAAGATAGTCGCGCGAGACACGCGACCAGATCAGATCGTTGGAGCGCAGCAATTGAAATGCGCCCGCCATCTGCGTGGTGTCGAGATATCCACGCTCCCACATCATGTCTTCGAGAAAGGCGACCTGGCTTTCATTGATGAAGAGCGTCAGCTCTCCCGCTTCGGTGAAATCGGTCTGCGCCGCAAACAGCGTGATCGTCTTCAGACGCTGGTCACCGTCCCGTGCCATGGCCGCCGCCGTGATCGAAAGAAGCGTTCCGCCGAGACAATAGCCTGCGGCATGAACCGGCGTATTCGGAATGATCGTTCCGATCATCTCCAGGGCCGCCATGACGCCCAGCGAGCGGTAGTCGTCAAACGCAAGATCCCGGTCTTCCGCGCCGGGGTTTCGCCAGGAGATCATGAAAACCGTAAAGCCTTGGTCGGTCAGGTATCGGACCAGCGAATTGTGCGGCGATAGATCCAGGATGTAATATTTCATGATCCAAGCCGGTACGATCAGGACCGGCTCTGGTCGCACCTTCTCGGTCGTCGGCAGGTATTGAATCAGCTCAATCAACTGATTGCGAAGCACAACCTTGCCCGGTGCGGTCGCGACGGTCTTGCCGGCGACGAACTCACCATTGCTCGATATCTTTCCGGGCTGCATTACCTGCATGATATCGGCGAGCCAGTTCTGCCAGCCGAAGATCAGGTTCTCGCCACCGCTTTGAAACGTCTTTTCCAAGACTTCCGGGTTGGTCGCGGCAAAGTTCGATGGTGCGAAGATGTCGAGCAGTTGACGAATTGAAAAGTCGACGACGGCTTCGTTGGCGGGGTCGACACCACGAATGCCGGTCGTCGCCTTGTGCCACCAATCTTCCCCGAGCAGGAACGCCTGGGCGAACAAGTTGAACGGGTACGTCGCCCATTGCGGCGTGGAAAAGCGATGATCGTTCGCCTGCGGTTTGATCAGGTCCCAAGGACCACGATTCGGGTCTGCAAAATGCAGGGACCGTTCAGCGACCTGCTTTGCGCCGTACCAGGCATCTCGAACGATTTCGATCTGGCGCTGAGGTGCTGCGGCCAGATGACAAGCCCAATCCAGATACGCCATTGATAGAGCGGCCGGGGAAATTCCGCCGGTGAGCCGAGCCAGCATCGCGCTGAAGGCCTTGTCCAGCTCGTGATCCTCGCGCCGAAGCTCCCCGGAGCTCGCGTCGGCTTCGCGGGAGAGCAGCTTTGCGTCGGATGCGGCGAGCGCAGCAGCCGGCTTCAAAGAGGTCCCTGCAGAGACAACGGCACTGCTTCGGTCGTTGTCGGTCGTTCCTTCGCGTTCCCGTTCGGGACGCGACACACCCGCACTCTTCAGTTTCGCCACCGTTGCCCCATAAGATTCACGCTGGCATCAATCAGGCGCTGCCCGTGTTTGAAAAGTCGATCGCAATCACGCCTGACGAAATCAATCTGATGCCGTCCACATTCCTGAACCATCGCCTGGATTCCCGTCACGGAATGCACGCCGGCCAGCTTCGACACGAACTCGGCCAGCAGATGCGTCTCCGTACGCGCGCGATCCAGCACTTCGTTGCTGGCAAACAGAATCTCCTCCATGATGATCTGCTGGGAGCCAACGAGCAGCTCAAGTGCGTGCTTGTTGGAGAGAGCGACACGTTCGGACAGTTCGGCCGTTTCGTCGGCCAGGATCTTGGTCCCGGAGAACTCGGACATGGGCACCTCTCCTCTCGCTGGATCAGAAGGCCGTATAGCTGCAATTCAAAGCCAAGACCTTGAGCTGCGTCAATGACGGCGGCGGCACCTGCTTTGACCTGCGTCAATTCAAGACCGTGGCAGCGGGTTACTTTTTCTTAGCTTTTGACATTGGAGTTCGCCATGCGCGCCCATCAGATCATGACCCGCCCCGTCATCACCGTCACCCCTGACACTTCCATCGTGGATGCGGCAAATATCATGCTTCAACGGCACGTCAGCGGCCTTCCAGTGGTCGATCCCGGCGGAAAGCTGGTGGGCGTCGTCTCGGAAGGCGATTTCATCCGCCGAACGGAGATCGGCACCGGGCGAAAGCGCGGCCGCTGGCTGCGATTCATTCTCGGGCCCGGAAAGTCGGCGGCCGACTTCGTCCACGAGCATGGTCGCAAAGTGTCAGAGGTGATGACCAAGTCTCCCTTGACGATCACCGAGGACGCCGCGCTGGCTGAGATCGTGGAACTGATGGAAAAGAACCACGTGAAGCGGTTGCCCGTGGTCAAGGGAGACCGAGTGATCGGCATCGTGTCACGGGCGAACCTGCTGCAAGCGGTCGCCGCGCTCGGGCGGCAGGTTCCGGATCCAACGGCCGACGACGATCACATCCGCAACCGTGTGATCGACGCCCTCGAGAAGAACGACTGGTGCCCGTTCGGATTGTCCGTCATCGTTAAGGACGGCATCGTTCATCTGAGCGGCGTCATTACCGAGGAGCGGTCGCGGCAGGCGGCAATCGTTGCCACCGAGAACATCTCTGGCGTCAAGAAGGTGCATGATCATCTGTGCTGGGTCGACACCATGTCGGGCATGTATCTGAACTCACCGGAAGACGATGAAATGGCCAAAGCCGGCTGATGGCTGCTGAGGACGCTGCCGCTCCTCCGTGTCCGGCAACAGTGACGATGCCCTCAGGCTCCCGGATTATTGCGTCCGAACGTCCCTACCCGACGCAGGGCTTCGATCTCCTGCTCGGTGTACCCAAGCCTGTGGCGCAGGATTGCGGCCGTATGCTCACCGAGCCGCGGCGCCGCCGTCGGCTCGACGGTTGGTGTGAGCTTCATGGTGATTGCAGGCTCGACGTTGGGTATCGAGCCTGCTGTCGGGTGCGGAATACGACAGGTGCGGTCGCGCATCCGGACCTCGGCCGCGTTGAACGCCTGCTCGACCGTTCGAACGCGTCCAACCGGAACTCCAGCCTGGTTCATCCGGGATATCCAGACATCCATCCGTTCCGTGGCAAGGATGTCGGCGATGAGGCCGCGCAGTTGCGCACGGTTGACCCATCGCGCCCTTCGCGTGGCAAAGCGAGGATCGCTCAGGAGATCCGGACGACCAAGCACCTCAGTCGACAGCCGGCGGTAGAGCCGATCGTTGGCACATGCGATGTAGAGCGGGCCATCTGACGCTTCAAAGACGCCGACCGTCGGAGAGTCGTTCGGCGAATTTCCCGTTCGCGTGGGGTTCACGCCATTCATCAAATACGCCATTCCGGAGAAGCCTGTCATCGCCAACGCGATGTCGAACAGCGCCACCTCGACGTGCTGCCCGCGACCGAGCCGCTGCCGGGCGGCAAGTGCCAACAGGATGGCATTGCAGGCGGACATGCCGGTGGCCAGATCAACGATCGGAGGACCGGTCCGCACCGGCGGACCGTCGGCGAAACCGTTGAGGGACATGAACCCGCTTTCGGCCTGGGTGATCGGATCGAACCCTGATCGCCACGCGAATGGACCGGAGCGTCCGTAAGCCGAGATCGAGCAATAGATCAGCCCGGGATTGGTGCTGGACAATGCCTGATAGTCCAGCCCGAACTTCTCCATGACGGACGACGAGAAATTCTCCACGACGATGTCGGCCTTGGCGATCAGCGCACGCGCGACGTCTCTGGCCTGCGGGATCGTGAGATCCAACACCATGCCGCGCTTGTTGCGATTGAGGCTGAGGAACGCAGCGCTCTCTCCGCCGAGCTCGGCGTGCTCGTATGCCCGGGTATCGTCCCCCGTGAGCGGCTGCTCGATCTTGATCACCTCGGCGCCGAAATCGGCCAGCGTCTGTGTGCACGCGGGCCCTGCGACGACACGTGTGAAGTCGATCACCAGCAGACCAGCCAGCGCGGTCGGCGCGTCAGGCGACCGTGGCGCACGCTCTGGCAGGGTGACCTCGGCCGGCATCCCAGAGTCCTTCCCGTTGCTTTGATCGTCTGAAGCGATCTTCCATTCACTGCCGGGCGCAGCTTGTCTCCAACATCCCGACAACGCATGGTTAGCTCAACGGCAGCCGCAAAAAAAGCCTGGCTCGGAGCTGTCGAGCCGGGCTAGTTCTGCTGCAGCGCAATGCAATCTGCATAAGGCGTCGGTCGACAGCTCACCGCCGGATCATCTTGCGCCAATAAAGCGAGTTCCCCCAGGCCCAGGGCCGGCCCGGTTGGAACAACACATATCCGCACCGAATGAAATTGTTCGCGGAAACGATGTTGCAGGTCGTGTCCGAAACGATGCAATCCAGTCCCGAGCGGCGCGCGCGCAGCTCGATCGCACGCATCAGCCGCCGCTGCAGGCCGTAACCACACCGCTCTTGGAGAACACCAACCCTCGAAAGGTAGGCGATGCCTTTGCCGAGGGATGACGGCGTCATTCCGGCGAAGGCAACGGGCCGTCCGAGCTCGGTCGATATCCACCATTGTCCGCTCTCGAAATCAGGCAGAGGCGCGCAATCGAGGAATGTGCGCGCATGGAGCTCCTTCAAGGTGTCGAGAACGTCAGGCTCGCAAGCGTCGACCTCCCTGATGCGGAAGCGGCGGTCTCGCCGTAAGGTCCTGGCTGGCACGGCATTACCTTCCGAGCACGACTTTGATGCCGAGCCAGATCGCGCCGATCAGACCTGTCGCGATGACCGTGATGACGGCCTTGAACGTGTAGCTCTGAGCCTGCTCCACGCTCTTGCGCCAGCGCCGCAGGTGCTGGAAATCGGCTCTCAGCTCCTTCCGATCCTCCTCCTCGATGCCGAACGAGGTGAGAATGGTCGCGATCGCCCTCATCACGACGGCATCGATCTCGTCGCGCTGAAGCTGACTCTGCTTGGCCAGGGTCTCGGCGACGACGGCCGTGATTTCGTCATGGGTGATGTTCATCGCCTGATGATCCTCGCTACATTTTCGAAGCCGCGCTTGGCAAAATAGAAGGAGATGACGAGATTCGCGGTCGTCGACGCGAAGCCCGCGAGCGGATCCGTCGAGCCGAGCCCGAGCACCTTGTCCCACACCAGCAGCTTGGCAAAGTAGATCGAGACGCAGTAGCCGATGAGCTTGTCCGGCTCGTACCAGCAGCCGATTTCGGCCGCACGCAGCCGGAGCTGCGCGTCGCTTTCGGAGACCTGCGCGGCGATCTCCGTCGCCGCCAGGTCTGCCGCGATCTTGGCATCCGCGTTGCCTGCCCTCAGCTTCGCCTGGTAGGCATCGATCAGCCCCTTGATCACCGGCCCGCCCAGGAATCCCAGAATGCTCATCCACATGTCACGACGCCCTCTTGAGCGAGCGCAGCCGTGCCAGAATCGTGATCAGCGAGATCGCGAGAAAAATCCGGCCGACGGCACGGGTATCGCCGATGGCGGCACTGATCTGATCTTTCAGGCTCGGGTCTCCGAGCGCGTCACTGACGTTGTCGGCGATCGACAGCAGAAACCCGATGACCGCCAGCGCGTAACCCCAGGCGATCGTCAGCGAATGACGACACGCGGCCTTGATTTTCGTCCACATGATGAATCCTTTCCGAAAAAAATGCGGAGACGACGCCGCCGGCCCTGCGCGAGCCGCGCTCGGCGCCCTGCAATAGTTGAATTTTGTCCGAGGCCCGCCCGTCCGTCGGTACACCGACGTGGAGCACGAGGATTGCGCCGGTCAGCGATCGCCGAGAATGCGTTTCACCAGAGCAGCAAAAAGGGCCCCAATGGAGCCCTTTGCCGGATGTCTGATTGATGCGGAAGCCGACGTCGGAGGCCCCTTGTCGGGTGGCCGTTCCGCCCCCACAAGACCGGGCGGGAAGCTGATGGTCGCATCGATCTCCATCATGGCCTTGAGCATCCCGGCGCAACCCGGCTGCCGGTCGACGGCCTGGGGATCGTAGACGCCGTCGCGGACATACTTGCCGGCACGATATTGATCGGTTCCGGCCCAGACATAGGGTGACGGCACGCCCCGGCGTGCATAACCGAGCCCATTATACTGCTCGAGAAGCGTCAAGGCGCCGCCAATCGACCAGTCCTGCCACCGCGCCGCATGCGGCGCGCAATTGACGAGCGCGTCAACCGCAGCGTCCTCCCACGAGGCGAACGGTCCTCGTCCCGCAGGCACATGGACCGACACCCGGTCCCAGGGATCCCCCTGCGCCAGCGACCGGGACCAGCTCTGCGACGATTCGCGCTCGTGGATAACGGCGATGATCGGCCAGGGGACACCGGTCCGCTTGGTAACGGCCTGATAGCGAGGCTTGGCCGCAATGAGACGTTGGGCTGCGGCATCCATGTTGCGGGTGAACCTTGCCACTTGCCATTTTTTGGCGTTCGTCGTGATTAGCGTTCTGATATCGGGCATTCTGAGGTCCGAAAAATATGGTTGGATAATCTTGCGATTAAACGGGCCGCGTGATTGTCTCTCTGAACGCGATACAGCCTTGAGATGAGCTCCATGAACCCGAACTATCGTTATGTGTTTGATCGTGCCGTCTCGGCCTCCGGAACTGCTAACCCGAAAGTCTTGGACTACGGCTGTGGTCGGGGAGAGGTGGTGACCTTTGGCCGTTCAATGGGGTACGAGTTTTTCGGAGTCGACCGTACTGCTCCCGCTTCGGAACGCCCCAGCCATTTTCAGCCGCTTGATGGGACGCGTATTCAGTTCGAGGATGCATTTTTCGACGTGGTGATTTCGAACCAAGTTTTTGAACACGTGTCTGATCCGCCAGCCGCCCTAGCGGAGATCGCACGCGTCCTGAAACCAGGTGGGGTATTTATCGCTCTATTTCCGTCGAGGGCGGCGTGGTTCGAGGGGCATGTTGGTGTTTATTTCGTGCATCGAATGCATCGACACCTCGCCAAGGCGTATCTAGAGATCTGCCATCGGTTGGGGTTCGGCTATTATCGCGAAGGTAAATCAGCCCGTGCGTGGGCTGATTTTATGCTGAACCAGCTCGAAACGGACGTTTTCTACCACTCGCCGGCTGATCTCAAACAATGGTGGACCAACGCTTTCGGAAGCACGCCAGTCGCTATTGAGCACGATTTTATGCTCTATAGACTGTCGAGCTCGCCGCGACTGCGTTCGTTCTCGCGAATTGTCAGTGCGCCGATATTTGGGCCAATAGTTTCTTTTATATGCCAGAAGCGGGCAGGCATCGTCTGGCGTACGACTAAATCACCCTCAGGATACGATTGCACAAAATCGTTGGCTGCATGACGTTGTGTGCCGCTCCACCACCTGAATTCTGAATACTAATTCCGGTAAGCGCAGAACTTGTGTTCAGGGTGGCCAGACTTGCGAAATTGCCTGCAACAGCGTTCACATTTCCACCGGGCGCGTAACTCTGCACGGTGTGACTATGACCGGGATCGCTCACGCCATGAGCGTGGCTTGGCATCTCACCAATAACGAGGACGTGCGCATCTTCACCGCCAAACCCGCCGATGCTGTGGCGCACGCTGGCAAGCCCGCCACTTACGAGACGATTGGCGGTCGCTCCGCCCATGTTGTCCACGCACGCGGTCACGCGCCCCCGTAAATCGGGAAGATTAAACGTGGTCGATCCGTCCCCCGTTCCAAACGCTGTTCCCATAAGTGCAAATAGGACGGAATAAGTTGTGCGGCTGATCGATTGCCCATACGGGAAAACAAACGAGCTGTTCGGCGCGGTCGAGCCCCAGAACTCAAGACTCGCTCCGATCGGAACATTGTAAGGATTGCCGAAAAACCCATGCAGGTAAAAGGCGCCATCGCTGTTGTTGTAAGCGGCCACATATGGGGTGCCTTGGACAATTGTGCCGGCCGGCAGCTCGATATTCGGGGCGGTTCTCAGTGCTTTCGCACCAAGGCCGTCTACATTTAGAGTGGACGTCCCACCATTGGTGACGTGCGGCGTGAACGCGATGATCTGTCCGTTGAGATGCGGCAGCGAATCGAATTGCTGGTTGCTCGTTACGGCGTAGGCGGTGCTCGTGCCGCTCGTTGCGATCGCGCCCGCGATGTCGTCGCGATATTTTGCGGTCGCCGCCATCATGGCCCGAGCGGAGTCGTTGATGCTCGACGGCACTTGTCCTTCGGACCAGTTGATCGTTGGATCGGCCGTGGCATCCGCCGATGCGGTCTGCGACCATCGATAGAGTGTCATTCTGCTTCTCACATAGAAATGGCAGCCGCGCGGGCTGCAGGGGCCGGTTTGTGGCTGTTCGATGCGGGGATCGCGGCACGTGCCCGATGATCGATCACGCATCCATGGCTAGGTCTCTCGCCGTAGCGTCAGATATTGCTCGCAGGCACAGGACGGCGCCCTGGCGATCAGCAGATTGCGGATCACCCCTTTGGGCACTCCGGGACTTTCTCTTGCGATCGCGTCCACACGAGTCTGCACGACGCGCTCGATCTCACCCCGAAGCTCCTGAATCCTGTCTTCGATGGTCGGATTGCTGCGATTCTGCTTCACCGGTCTGATCCTCCTTCATCGTACGCTCCGCCGATCGGAGCCGTACGAGCATCTTGTTCGTATGCGCGAGCGCGTGCTGCGTGCGTCTCAAGCTCTTCTCGCGTCTCGTCTCGTGGTCCGCGATGAAACGCTTCAGGTCGTGGGGCAAGGCCTTGAAGCGCTCCTTCCAGGGACCTGGCCAGGATTGCGGGGGCGAGAGGTTGGCGATGCCGTCGATGACGATCGCGACCGGCGCTCCCGCCGTGGGATCAGCCAGTCCCAATGAGACATGAGCTCTGGAGATGTCGAGAATCGCCTCCCAGAGCGGCTCGACACCGATGCCGGCGTGTGCTCTGGCAAAGCGGGCGACCGCCGCCGGCGAGGCCGGGCAGAACGTCTCGCGCTCCCGCTCACACCAGCGTGCAAACAGCGGAGCGCGCTGCCTGCGCGCCTCGGCAAGCGCAGCCAGAACGGGGTTTGCCATCGGTGGTCTCACGGCCTGCCGGATCTGCGGGCCTGGTAGAGAGCGACCGCGTCCTTGAGATCCCCCGACGATGTCAGGCGGGCGTTGAGCGCCCGCAGATCCGTCCGTCCCCGCTCCCCTGACGAGACTGAGACACCCGGCCGCACCACGGGCGGGACAGCCTTCGTCACCGCGGCATCCTTTGCCCGCATCATCAGTCGATATCGCGCCGCGTCGTACATCATCCGCTGAAAGGTGGCGTGGCGCATCAGCGGCTCGGTCTGGAACAGCCGGTTGAGCTCCGACGCCGAGATCCCGCTCTCCTTTGCCGACGCCATGATCTCCGCGGCAACGGCCTGGCGTATAGCGCGCGGCTCGCTCTTCAGCATGTCCTCGAGCCGGCCGTCCTGGTCGTGCGCAAAGGACTGGAAGCTCCGTTGAGCCGCTTCGGCGTGCTGGCGTTGCGCCTCGGCCTGCTGTGCCAGCAACTGATCCGACATCGCGACGGCTGCCTGGATGCGTCCAAACCTTGCCGGATCCTCGCGCGACATCCGTTCGAGCGCGGCGGGGACCTGCCCGGCAGGCATGCCGGCGAATTCGGGAAACTGGCTGAGAAAGCTCGCTTGCGCAATCTGGACGGCAGACGCCAGACCTTCCTGGTAGGATTGGCGGGCCTGCTCGGCTTCGCCGATCTTCTCCTCGATCGCCTGCAGCACCTGCGGATGCTGCAACACCTTCTCCAAGTCAGGCGCAAGTCGCGACGAGGCATCATGTTGCGCCGGATCGGTCTCGGCAGCAGACTCGGCAGCGTCCGAATCCGGCTCGAAACCGTCGGGCTCACCATTTGCCGGCCAACCCAAGCGGTCGCCCGGATCGGAATCCGACGTCCCGCGAGATGCCTCACCCGCCTCAGCGGCCCGGACGCGCGCGTGATCACGCGCCGCGCGATCGAGCGTGACCGACTCGCCGCGATCGACCACGTTGCCGGCTTCGTCGACATACTCCCGGACCATCACTGGCGGGCGTAGATTGGTGCGCTGCTCGGCAGCGTCGCGCAGCGACGCAACGTCGCCGTCGAGCGCCTCGCGCTCCGGCCGCTCCTCCGGATCCGGCATCGGCCGATAGCCGGCATTCTCCAGTTCGAATGCCGCCCCCGTCAGGAGGTGCTCTGATTCATCTGACATTCACTACCGCTCCCTCGAGATGCTGCACCGAGCTACTTCTTGCCAAAGGCGCCGCTGAACGGCTGGAGCAGGCTGCCGATTCCGCCGGCGATCTTCGCAAACTGATCGGCACCGGACATCTCCTGTGTTCCGGTCATGGTGCCGTTGGTCTGCTGACCGAGCTGAGCGATCGGCGTTCCGATCTGTGCCAGGAGCCCCAGCGCCTGCACCGGAATTCCGCGGCGCTGCGCCTCCTCCGCCAAGGTGGCATTTGCGCCATAGTTCTGCGCATCGAGCGCGGCCTGTGACGCCGTCACGCCCTGCCCCTGGTTGGCGAGGGATTGCTGCTGCATGCCGCCGAGCATGTTGGCCGTCGTGTTGCCGGCGCCGTACAGCGCGTTGGCCGCGCTCAGCTGGTTCTGGACGTCCTGATTGTACTGGGCCGCGATCACAGGCGCTTCCGCCGCCGCCACGCCGCGGCCATACGCCATCTGGTTGGCGCCGCTGAAGTCGCGCCCGGCAGCTGCAAACTGGCCGTTGATGGACGTGCCGACATCGTTCTGGATCTGCGCCAGTTGCGCCGCGAGCGCAGGATTGTTACCGATCATGCTGCCATTGGCGTAAGGCGTCAGCTGCCCCTGCAACGTCTGCAGATTGGCCTGGGCCGCCGGCGCCTGCGCCAGCGCGTTGCCGCCATTGAGCAGCGACTGCGCATAGGCCCCGATGCTGCCGGCATAGGGATTACCCTGCGCCGCGTTCTGCTTGAGCGTATCGAGCGCGCCAGTCTCGGCGCTGGTCAGCCCGGTATTGTTCAGGCCATTGCCGACCTGAGACAGGATGTTCTGCAACATCGGCTGCGCCGGCTGCCACGGCTGCGTCTGGGATTGCTGGGTCTGCGTGCTGGATGATTGTCCGCCCATTGGCGAGGAGCCTTCTTTTCTGAGAATCAATTGCCTGGCTGTTGATCGGATCAGCAGCTAACGCATCTCGAGCAAATGCCGGGATGGTTGAAGACTTCCATTTCACCAATAAGCCGGTCGCGACACGAGAGTGCGAACGCTGCGGCCATCTTGAGGAGGCTGCGCCGAGGATCTTTCTGATTCCTGATCGACCGGACTGGTGTTCGTAGGCTGCGGAGCAGAAGTACCGCCCGCATGGCGGCCACTTACCCGCTTTTCGGCCCAGTCTCTGAGATAGCCGGCGGTCTTTCCTGCTAAGAACGGATTCGCCTTCATCGCGCTTGGCTTGAGTAACTGATCCAACGGTGTTGCAGGATCAGCCGTAAGAACAGATCTGGCACCACCTGCGCCGGCAAAATGCGCGAGATACAAATTTCCGGGCGTCGTCGCCAGTCCCCACCTCTGAAGTTGCCTGCCGTTCTCGTGCAGGTACGCTTCCGTCATCTCGCGGGAAAGGTCGGGGTTGTTGCGGAGCGCTAGAAGTTCCTCCCGGGTTCCCCTGATCTCCGGGTGATAGCGAGCCATCAGCTCAAGCCAAGTGCCATCAATGAACTGTCCAAGTCCCGTAGCAGAGGATCGCGGGTTTTTAGCATTTGGGTTTCCACTGCTTTCAGCTCCGACGAATCTTTCCGTCAATGCTGACGGCGCAAGATGGCTATCACCCGCGGCAACTGGCTTGGAGACTTGCGGGCCCGCAATACCTTTCCGCGCTGTCGAGTCAAACGACGGAGGCGCGCTCGCACCTGTGGCTCCAGATGGCGCGTTTAGCCCCCTTGCCCAACCCAGCCGCTGCTGCTGACCTGAGTAGCCGCCCTGCTCCTGCTGCAGGCCGCGCATCCGGTCGATCAGCGCAGCCTGCGGATTTACCTCAGATCTGATATCGAAGCCGGGCCCTGCGGCGTTGCCTTGCTCCGGTACTGCCGGCTGCGACGGCATCAAACCCTGGAACGCCTTGAGCAGACCCTCGCCCCAGCTGCCATAGGTCTGCGGATCGAACTCGCTGTCGTCAAATCTCGGCATCACCTCGTCTCCTTTTCCATGATCACGTGTGTCTGCGCGTAGCCCTCGAGCACGCGCTGCCAGCCTTTGCGCCCGAAGATGCGGACGCGTTGGCAGCCTTCTGCCTTCGCGTAAGCCTCGATGCCGCCGATCAGCGGCAGCCAGCGATGCCGACGCCGGCCTTCGCAGGCGACGATCACGCACACCTTCCCTGCGTCGGTCTGTTCGATCCGGGTCGTCGCCACCGCATCGATCGCGACCTCGCCCTCGTCCCTGCTTAGCGCCAGCCACAGCAGCGCGCGGCCCTGGCGAATGTCACGCTCGACGTCAGCGAAGGCCGACAGGCCCGTGCGCGAGATGGCGCACTGCAGCCGCTGCGCCACCCGCGGCCAGATCAGTCCGACCTGGTCGGGATCGACGCAAGCGAGCTCAGCCGAGCAGCGCATAGAGAAACGTCCGCGTCGTGACTGCACTGCTGGCGTGGGTGAGCGTGAACGAGCCGTTGGCGACCGCGCTCACATAGATCGTCCCGTTGCCGAGCTCGGCCGCCGCGCTGGCGGTCGCCGGCGTCAGGATCGGGGTCGAACCGGCTGCACAGTTCTTGTCGGCGACCACTGTCGCCGTCGTGCCCGCCGCCAGGGTGACGCTGCCGACGGCGTTGGAGCGCCCGGCGGCGAGCTGCTGCAGCGCCAAGATGATCTTCTTGAGATCGGTCTCGGTGATGCCGGGGACGTAGGCCGTCATAGCGTGCCGCTCACGGTGAGGTCCGGCACCACGCCCGCACAAAAGCTCCATGACGCGTCGGCCGGAATCCTGATCTTGAAGCGGGCATAGCGTGTGTCCTTGCGCAGGTCGCAGCGCCCCGTCCGCGTGTTGACCGAGACCTCTGCCCCCGCGACAGCAGCCGCCGACGGCTTGTCGCGCGAGGAGACCGATCCGAACAGCGAAGTCGCGTCGGTGACCGGCCGGAAGCCGCGGATCATGATCCGATTGTCGTCGGTGCCCTGCTCTGCGCTCTCCATTGTCGCCTCGAGATTGTTGCCCCGGAAGAAGCCGAGCACATGATTTGCCGAAAACTGCGCGATCTCGGGCTGGACGGCCGTCGCGTAGGCGTCGAGGCTCAGGGTCATTGCGTCGATCGACGACGAGATGCTGTCGAGATTCTCGAGCGTGAGGCCGGTCTGCGACATGCCGAGCAGATATTCGCCGGTTGCCGCGATCGAAAAGAAGCGGTCGAGCAGGAAATCATAGCCCAGCAGCTTGTCATAGGTGCCGACCGCGCCGGAAATCGACCTGTAGGACCAGAACACCCGCGTCGAGCGCGGATCGGCCGCCCCGATCAGCAATTGCAGATTGCCCTTGTCGAGATCGGCAAGGAAAGTGCGGTCGACCTTCTCGCGGCCGATCGGCTGCGGCAGGCCGCCGGGCTCGATCTTGTGAAAGCCCTGACCGGCATAGAAGAAGATCCGCTCGCCGGCACGGATGATCGAATACGGCGCGTAGAGACCCTTGTCCTGGGTGATGCGATCGATCTGAAAGATGATCGGCGATCCCGGCACGTAGGACATGCGCCGGATCGCCTGGTCCTGGAAGATGATGCCCGCTTCCCCGCCGGCAACGCCGCGGACGATGCCGCCGTCGGGAAAGTCCTGATGATCGGACCCAGCCGTCAGGCCGTCCCATGACGTCGCCGAATTGAAGTTGTTGAGACCCGACCATTGGATGCGATAGGGCGTCGACAGCAGGCCGGAGAGCACCAGGAAGCGTCCGACGACGCTGATATAGGCGGCCTGCGGCGGCGCGCCCAAGGCGTTATCGAAGGCGGTCGACGATGTCAGATCGAACACCTGCAGCAGCGCATTCGCCTGGGTGGCGAACACGAGATTGCCGGTCTGTGCGAACTGCCACTGCGCTGCCGCGGACAGCTGCGCATAGCTGGTGCCGCCCTTCGAGACATCGAGCCAGGTGAAGTCCGTATTGTTGAGGCGGTAGAGCTTCGTCGATGTCGCGACGAAGGTCACGACGGTGCCGTCCGATTTCAGAGCGTAGAACGCACCGCGGCACGGCTCCGGCAGAGCCGACGTGTAGGCCGAGAAGGACGGAAAGGGGCCATAGCCATCGCCGCGAGGAACGACGTTCTGAATGTTCCGGGTGGCCTGACCTTCATAGTCGCTCACGTCGGGCCGATATTCGCCAAAGGCAAGAAGAGGCATGTCACCTCCAATCATCGATTGCCGCCGGCGAAAATCCGCCGCGGTCAAGAGGAAACAGAAAAGATCGGTAACGCAGATGGTACCTGGGCCTTCAAACGGCTGCGCGCATCAGGCTTGAACAGATGATGACCACGACGAGGACATCATTCGCCCGTCCAGGGCGGCGCCGAAGGAGACAACGCATTCCACGAGATCGACGATGCCGAAACACCGAGCCAATGGTCGGCCACAGCTGGCGCCGGCAACCAGGCCTGCTCAGGATCGGTGCTGCTGCTCCAATCGATCGTCCCCACGCCGAGAGGATACCAGGCCTCGAAGCCGCGCCCGTAGCCGACGTCGTATCCGACGAGCTGATATGAGGTCTTCTGACCAGTCATTGCGCCAAGGAAGGCCGATGATTGGCCGCTGACGGTATGAGCCCGCCCCGCGGCCTGCATCGTGCCGGCCGTCGTGATGGAATTTCCCGCCGCGACGAAATCGCCGCGTGCGGCGAAAGCACCGAACGAATACAGGACCGCGGTGCCCGCCGTCAGCCAGCCGTTCTGCGCGCCGAGAAGACCGATGCGCGCCCCCGCCGAGCCACCGGCATAGACGAGCGCCGCGGTAATCTGAGTGAGTGCAGACTGGAAGCTGGCTGCGCGGCCTGCAAGCGTGACGGCGGCCGGACTCGCAACGAAGATCGTATTCGTTGCGGAGCCGCGCGGGAGTTGCGCGATCGCCAGCCTGCCGATGGCGTCGAATCCGAGCAGTGACATCAGTAGTACTCGTCGATGATGATGATGCCGGAGCCACCAGCGCCGCCAGTTGTGCCGTTCGAACCCGGAGAACCGCCGCCGCCCGCTGCGCCGACCGAATACGCGTATGTCGCGGCCGGAGCAGCAATGTACTTCTCCACGTATCCTCCGGCGCCGCCCCCGGCAGCACCGCGCCCGCCAGAACCTCCGTCGGTGCCTCCGCCTCCTCCGCCGCCGCTGCCGCTATTTGTCGCCGCCGCACTTCCCGCGGAGCCGATCCATCCGCCTGCTCCACAGCCGCCGAATGCAGAGTTGGCGCCATTCCTGCCTTGAAGCACCGCGCCTGTTGAGCCGCCCGCACCATCGGTCGGCGTGCTGTGACTACCTCGGATATTGAGGTCACCGCCCGCCGCGCCACCACCACTCGCGTAAGCGTTGCCGTACGGGCCGCCGTTTGCTCCTCCTGAGGCGGTCAGGAACGACGAGCCGAACGTCGTGTCACCGCCGACGCCACCAAATGTCGCTCCCGTCGTGCCGCCGCCGCCCCCACCGCCCCCGCCGCCGACCATGCGGACCAGCAGCGCCTTGCATCCGGCTTTAAGAGTGTAGGTGCCAGATCCTGACGTCAGGACGGAGCGCGTCCAGTTGCCGGGACCTGCAGCCGCGGCGATATTGCTCCGCGCCTGCGCCTGCTGTGTGCTGGTGAAGGCGTTCGCCTCCTCGATCGAGATGAGATCTTCCTTCAGCGCGACGATCGCGACTTGTGGCGCAGCCGAAAAACTGATCTTCGCCGTCGTTCCGGCCGAGGTGAACAGAATCGTCGTCCGAGCCAAGGTGCCGGTCGACGAGGCGTAGGCGCCCTCGCCGATCTCCCATTGCGTCAGGTCGGCACTCTCGGCCCTGTATTTGTAGAGCCGGCCATTGACCGCGCCGGCCGCGGCCGGGCTCTGATAGCCCTGGACGGCCGCGGCATAGGTCCAGTCCGTCGTGCCGCCGGCGGTGGGCAGGAACCTGCAGATGTCGAGAAAAGCTGCCATGTCAGGTGATCGTCAGGATGCCGTTCACCTGGTCGAGGTCGACCGTGAACGTATTGCCGTTGGTAAGCGTGACCGAGGTGCCGTAGTCCCACCAGCCGATCAGTGGCTTGGTCGCCGATGTCGCGTTGTAGAGCACGGCGTATTGAAAGGGCCCGATCGAACCGCCGGCCGCGGTCCACGACGGATCGCTGCCGCCGATGAAGCGGAAGGTGCCAGAGGTCTGTCCGCCGGTGATCGCACCGATCGAGACGCCGCCTGCCGTGTAGCCGTTCCCGGTCGCCAGGTCGGCCGGCGTGTTGTAGACCGTATTGGTCGCGACCGGCGCCGTGCTGGTGAGATAGATCCTGTAGACATGCGATGTCCCGGTGAGCATGTCGTGCAGGGCGTGCGCGACATCCTGGACGAAGCAATTGAACTTGTTGAAGGCAGCCATGTGATCCTCTGTGTTGGACGGCGTCTCAGACGACCTGGCCCGAGAGCCGCATCGCCATCGGACCGGCGTTGAAGGTCGACGTCAGGCCAAGGGCATTGAGATCGGCGAGCGCGCTGGTGAAGCCGAGCCCCCAGGTCTGAATCCGTCCGTCCTCCTTGAGATACGGCGCCGACTCCAGGAGAGCGCCGTAGAGATAGAGATCGGGTGCCAGCGTGAGCAGCCAGTTCGAATCGTTCGATGCCAGCGGCGGAATGGTCCGTCGGTAGACCATCTCGATCGTGTAGGCAGCGTCAGGCCGCGGCGCGAGCTCGATCTGATCGCCGAAGACGGAGAAGTAGCGCGGCTGGCCAGTGACGTCCGAGACGCGAAAGCGATACTCGTCGAGTTGCACACCGGACCTGAACTCCAGCGCAGGCTGGCCGCGCACGCTGGTCAGTCGTATCCGCCGCATCGACTGGAAGTCGGTCGGCAGCGCGATGAACTCCGGCTCGCTCGCGCCGAGATCGACGACCGCAATGGCCCGCTGCTCCATCTGCCGCACGAACAGCTGCCGGTTGAACTTGGCCTCGGCGAGCTGGATGAAGCTCGGGATCCGCGCCACCAAGGTCGTATCCTGGTCGCGCGCCAGGTATTCGGTCACTGCGGACTGCAACGAGGAATAGTTCGAGATCAGCGGCATGACGGCTCCGCCCTCCATCCACTCTGCAGCGCAGGCTTGTCGGTGCGCAGATAGGCCCAATCCGGATCATTCAGCTTCGTCTGCACGATCGCGTCGAACTCGGGCGTGAACAGGCGAAGCCGGGTGTTGCCCCTGGCATATTCCTCGTTCAGCCATTTGACGTAGATGACGTTCGGAATGCGCGCGACGTGGCGGCCCCAGTCGCTGTGCTGCTCGTCGCGGCGCGCTTCGCTGTTCCAGTCCAGGATGGGCGCGACATCCTGGAGATGCTCGATCACGAGGCCGGAGCCGTCGCGATCGAGATGCGGGCGAATGGTCAGCCCATCCATCACGACAGCTCCGTGATCCACAGCGTGCCGGCCGTCGCCGTGACTAGGCCGTTGCTGGCCGCCTTGATGGCCGCGATGTTCTGCCCGGGCGTCACGGTGACGTATTCGACCGTGTTGGCCGGGAGAAAGACGTCGGACACGGTCGCAGTCTGGGCGCCGTCACCGATCCGGTAGCAGCAGGCCGAGCTCGCGGCCAGGCGAAGCTGGAACGTGCCCGGACCGAACTTGTTGGTGGCCCCGACGCTGCCGTCGTAGGCGATGGTCTGCGTGCCGCCGATCCGGGATGATGGCTGTTTGGGAAAGAACGACATCTCAGGCTCCCCTGACTGCAAGCGAAAAATGCATCGGCACTGATGTTCCCGACGCGCCGGAGGGCGACAGGGCGATGACATCGTCTTCGTTGAGGTAGACCGGCGACGCCGGCACCACCGAGAACAGCTGCCCCGCCGCGGAGCCTGACTGCGGGACAGCGAAGCTTGCGACCGGCGCCCCGTTCACCGTCACGGTGACAGTGCCGTCGGCCGTGGTGATGGCGCCGCCGAGGATGCCGGCGACTTTGAGCAGCCTGCCGCGGAAGGGCGCACGGACATAGGCGGCGACGGGACTGGCGCCGCAGGAAGGCGTGTAGGCCGTCAGATCGGCCGTGTTCAGGGGACGATTGCCGGGAAGCGGCATGAATGAACCTCCAAAAGAAACAGGCGGCCCGAGAGCCGCCTGCAGGTCAGGGTGATGAAAGATCGGACTATGCGGTGGTGTTGTCGAAGATGCCGCCGCTGGCCTTCTCGTTGCGCGCGACCAGCGCGTATTCGGCGAGGATCTGGCGCCGATCGGAATCGCCGGTCTTGGCCAGCGGGATCGAGATCATGTTTCGACCGTTGAGATAGGCCACGGCCCACTTGTCCATCTCGAGCACGAGCACGTCACGCGGCCGCTGGAAGCGGCTGGCGACCACCTTGAGCTTGCCGAAATCGGATTCGTAGGCATCGACCGAGGCGACGATCTTCTTCGATTTCGCCTCTTCGATCGCCGTCGAGCGGCCGGTGAAGGTCGAGAACACCTGCTTGTTGAACGCGCCGGTCAGGATCGTGCCCGGCTTGCCGCCGTTGATCCAGATCGACGACAGCACCGTCTTCAGCCGCGCCTCGGTGAAGGCGATCTGGGTGCCGTCGGTGCGGGTGCCCGAGCCGTCGGCCGTGGCCGGATCGGCCGCGCCGCCGGCGCTGCCCTTCGACGTGTTGGAGACGATCCATGACAGGATCGAAGCCGTCTTGCGCGGCGTCGTCGTGTTGCCGATCAGCTTGGCCTGGTTGGTGCCGCAAAGAATCGTCTCGAGATCGCGCTTGAGCTCGAGG
Source organism: Bradyrhizobium sp. HKCCYLS3013 (assembly GCF_051167615.1). NCBI lineage: Bacteria > Pseudomonadati > Pseudomonadota > Alphaproteobacteria > Hyphomicrobiales > Nitrobacteraceae > Bradyrhizobium > Bradyrhizobium sp. HKCCYLS3013. The sequence continues at coordinate 735,194 of NZ_JBNPTK010000001.1, read as the reverse complement.
CCCTTCAGCATCTCCTGGTAGGCGAGCTCGTTGTCGCGGCCGGCATGGTCGACGGCCTGCTGAGTGCCGGAGACGCGCGCGACCTTGTAGGAAATCTGGCATTGGTTGCCGAGGCGAACGGTCGGCGTGGTCACGTTGGTGTTGGGATCGTCGCCTTCGAGCTGGGCATTGGTGCCGTCGGCCGGCGCCAGCGCCTGGGTCTGCCATTCGTGGTTGACGGCGGTCGCCTTTTCCTTGTCGACGCCGCTCATGAACGGGGTATCGACCGGATCGATGCGATAGATCATGTCGCTGAGATCTTCGCGATTGCCGACCGCCTGATAGGTGACAAAAGTGGACGTGGGTGTGGTCATCGATGATCCTTGTTGATGGTTCGTGCAGCGCACGGCGTCCCCCCCGATCGCACCGCCGTTGCGGTGGTCACGAGCGCACTTTTCGCCGGTCGACGCTGCGCAGTTCCGAGAATGGTCGAAGTCGTTCAGGTCCCGCCGGCGCGATGGCGCGAGAGATCGCTCCCGGTTCGGCTCGCGCGAGACGTCGATGCCGTGGCGCCCGCCGCGAGCGGGGTCGGCAGAACCGCCTGTCGCGCACTCACCGCGTCTAACGCGGTGAAGCTCGACAGCACGGCACAGTCCTTCGAAGCCGGGAATGTCCGCGGCTCACGAAAAAGCCCGCGGCGGGGTCTCCGGCGCGGGCTTCATGTAAGTCTTTTGATGTTGCCTTTATGAAGGTGATTTGCCCGACGTGTCAATGGATCATGAGATGAACGTGAATTAAACATCGAGCCCCCGCAAAGGCACCCGATGGCACCAATGCTTGTCCGCAGGACTATCCCCGCGCATTATTTCTGCTCATGGACATTTGGTTGGTAACCACTTCAATCTCTCATGGATCATAGATGACTTTCCCGAGGCGGTGCCGCGCGGCGAGCGCATCGACATCGTCTTGACTGGCGGGGTAGGCCTCATAGATGATCTTCGTCTTGAAGAAGACGTCGTACCGTGGATTGAGCGTCCACGCGACCCTCGAATAGATTCCGAACTGATCGTAGAGGTTCTTGACCATCCGCCTCGTATAGGGACTGTCCGGCGGACCCTCGAACTGGGGCTTCACCGCTCTCTCTGCGTAGAACGCCTGCTCCGCACGAATGGCGGCTCTACTCTTTTGTTCCTGCTCGGAAGACGTATCCGGACAGGATATCCGCCGCAATCTCTTGCCGCGCCCATCTTCAGCGTCGCCAACCGATACACAATCCGTCCGCAGGTCATCTACGACGCGCCACGCAACGATGGAGCCACTCGTCACATAGGCCTGGTCCGACGAGATCAGCAGAAAGCTTGCGCACGCGGCCATACAATAATCGTAGACGACGACCGCTGCATGGCGGTCTCGTAGCAGGCGAGACAGGGTCATAGCCGTCGCAGCCTGTCCTCCGAAACTTCTGACCACGAATAGACCACCATATTGGAGATCGTGTATGGTGGAAAGATCCATGCCGTCATCGATCCAGCCGTCGAAACAAACGATACGCCGGTCAGGTCCGGAGGCAATCGGACGCTGCAGCGGCCCCCGGCAATACTCGACAGCAAGGTGCTCGAGATCCCAATTGGCCTCGCTTTGAAGCGGATCAGCCTTTCCTGGTGGGACGATGATCAGAACCATCGCCAGAACGACTAACCAGCGAGCAGTCGCAAAGGTCCATGAGCCGAATGGCATTCGGCATCCTTCCTGAATTCACCTTGAGGAGGATCGATCACCAGGATTGGCAGCCATGAGCCTGGTCAGCAGGTCGAGCAGACCCCCACTTCCGATCTGGGCGCCAGAAACCTGCGGCTGGCTCGACGTGCCGAGGCCGAACAGCACGGCCGGGCCCGCAGCGCGCGCGGCCATCGCGTCCATCTGTCCGCTCCCGCCCTTAGCCGCCAGTCCATCAGTTGGCTGCAGCTTTGCTGCCAGAGCAGGCGCCATCATCTGGAACGATCGGCTGGAGACACCTTGAGAGACCGGGGAAGGCGACTCCGGCCGGAGCGGCGCCTCGTTACGACGATAGAACCACGGCGATTTCTCGATCCATTTCGGCGCTGGCGGCGGCACATAGACGGGCCGGCGGTTTCGATAGAGATCCTCGAAACTCGGAACGGTCCAACGGTCGGCGTATCCCGGAGGATCACCAGCGAAATTCGGATCAGGGACAATCGGCACGGAATGCAATGAAGCCTTGTCTCTCATTTTCCTACCTTCAAAAGAGCCTTGATGTTGATGACAATCCGGCGAGCTTGCCGATCATGGATCATAGATCACGTCGCGCGCGCCGAACTGGTTGGCCAATGCCGTCGCCTCCTCTTGCGACTGAGGATAGGCCTCATAAGTGATATCCGCCTTGAACAGACGCTTGAGCGAGGTCGGACTCAACATCCATCCGATCTCTGGAAAACGTCCTGTCTGATCGTAGAGCCGCTTCAAGCGCTTTCGGACATATTCGCTGTCCGGCAGCGGCTCGAAATGATACCGATCGACGACCCTGTCCTGATAAAATTGTCTGAGCACCGGAGCATCGCTCGCAAAAGAGAGACGCCATTCCTTTCCGTTCGGACACTCCGCACGCCACAATTTCGGAACGCTGGAATCATGCGGCTCACGAAACGTGACCTGGCAATCCGATAAGAAGTGCTGCCATACCACGATCGTATTCTTCACGACGTAGGTTCTCGCCGACGCCACGAAGTAATACTCCGCACAATGGTAGGCGCAGACGTCGAACACCACCACGGTTGCGTTGCGGCTGCGCAGTAGATCGGAGACGCTCATCGCAGTGTCGCGCTTGCCACCATAGCCGCTCAACACGAATAGCCCGTTATCAGCGATCTGGTTCACCGTAGACACGTCGACATCGAGGCCGGTCTTCGCGCTGAAGCAGACGATCGTTCGGTCAGGACTGATCGCCGTCGGTTGCGGGACGTCACCGCGACAATATTCAACGGCGCGATGATAGGCCTCGGGATTCGGTTTCGCGTCATGGGCGGCCAGTCCGGTCGCATACAGAAGGAGAAAAATGGAGCCGGCCCACCGAAGCAATTTGCTGACCATCCGTGGCCCTCTGAACGGTCGCCGTCCTCTCTCCTGTCGTCCAGCCGCGCTCCAGCGCAGCCCACAACCTCGGTACTCGTATCGTGGCATTGTCGCTTCTCATCGTTTGCATTCTGGAGCCTGAACGGCCAAAAGGTGCGTGTTTCCGGAAACCTCCCTCCCAGCCACGTTCCTTGAAGTATGAGGTAACAGCCGTATTTGCTGAAGGAGAGGTTGTCGTTGGCACTCTCAAATTCCGGATACGGTAGCGAGAACGTTCGCCCACCAGCGCGATCGATACGCACGATTCCGCGCGTCGTGTGCCGGCAAAATTCTCCAAAAAATCGGACCGAGAACTTTCGCGAAGCTTAGAACAAACAAAGAACATGTCAATACAGCTTTTGATTGTTCTCCGTCAAACCACCCTACAGCACGCCGAACCGTTTCCTGCGCTCCGCCGTCCGCGCGAGCTCCCTCAGCTCCGCCTCCGCCAGCTTGCCGTTGGCGATGATCGCGCCGAGATGGTCGCGCACTTTGCCGACGATGTTGATGGCGAGGAACAGCTTTTCGCGGCCGGCGACGTCGTCGATCTGGGTCTGCCGCCAGGCCGCGCTGTAGCTCGCCTCCAGCACGTCGAAGGCGCCGGCGAGCAGTTCGTCGTCGAGCAGCGCCTTGGCGCGAGTCCCCCGCGCCGCCGTCTGTTGCAGGATGCTCTCGTCAGTCATCGTGCCGCTCCTTCTGCTCATCAGACGCGCGATTGGCATGAGCTGCAGTTGCAAGGCCCACGGCCGCTTCGGCAATCTTCAGCTCGTGAGCCGCACGCACTTGTTCGCGCTTCTGCGCCGCCTCGATCGACTTGAGGTGCGCATCGAGCAGCGCGATCTTGGCATCCAGCCCGGCCTTGATCTTGGCCAGCTCGATCTCCGCCTGCATCTTCACCTGCTGATGGACCATGTCGTTGTGCGCCTGCTGCTGCGCCAGCTCCGCCTTGTGCGCGGCGATCGCCTGCTCGGTCTGCAGACGCGCCTGCGCCGCGAGCAGCTTCGGATCGGGTGGCGGCTGCAGCGGCGCCGGCGGCGGATGCAGCGGCCGGCCGGTCTGCGGGTCGACCGCGGCCGGATCATTGAAGAACCGACCGGGATTCTTGTGCCCCATGATCCGCGTCAGCTCGGCCGCCGTGTTGTAGAGCTCGCGATCGCCGACCAGGTTGATCTTGCCGGCCATCGCCAGCTCCTTCTGGACGTTGGCAATCGCCATGGTCTGCGCGAACTGCTGCGCCTTGCCGCCAGAGCCGAGCCCGACCTCGATCGTCATGTCGTCGCGCGTCTTCCAGCTGCGCGGATCGATTTGGACCCAGGCATTACGCAGCCGTACGGTCTGGCGCTGCTGACCGTGCTTGCGGATCGTGCCATGCAGCAGGCCGAACATGTCTCGCACGCCCTCCGCCATGATCCGCGCGATCAGCTTGATGCGCATCTGCGAGGCGGAGAATACTTGCGCAACTGCCGTCGCCGACTGGTTCTGCAGCGCGTTGGCGTCGATGCCCTGCGCCTGCTTCGAGAGCCCCGAGCGGCTCTCAAGCTCGGCATCGATATATTGCAGCATCGGATAGATCGAGCTGGTGATGTCAGGCACCACCTGCCAGTTCAGCCCGCCCGCCGTCTTGGTGCGAACCACACCGCCTGGACGCGAGACCAGGAGATCGTCCAGCGTGTTGGGGCCGGCGTTCGCCTCGGCCACCTCGACGCGGGGATTGTTGTGCAGATAGAGATTGTCCAGCGCGCCGCGCTTCAACGCCGTCTTTTCGCGCTGCAGCGGCATCACCAGATCGGCGATCGAACGCCCGAAGAAGCGGTGCGTCATCGGCACCGGCGTGGTCGCGGCGAACGGGATCGCGTCGAACGGCGTGATGCAGTCCTGTCCATCCTTGCGCAGGATCTCGCCTTGGTCGCCACCGGTGATGATCTGGTACAGGCACGGCCTGCCGTCGCCTTCATAGTCGATCCGGACATAGTGCTCGGTGATGCGCACGAGCCTGGTGCCCGAATTCGATGCGCTCGACGATGCCCGTGAATGCTCGTCGACCGTATCGCGCGCAAGCGTTTCGACCTGCGTCGTCCCGGTGTAGTCGCCGAGCGACTTGATCTGCGCAGGGTCGAACCCTTCGGCAATCAGCTGAGCCTCCGTTTTGGTGACGATCTCGTGGAAGCAGTAGTTGCAGTCACGGATCGAGCGCGCGCCGCGCTCGATCCCGAACTCCTCGGGCGGCACGCCCATCACCCGCGCATGGGCGAATTTTCGCGTGGTGACGATGGTGACGTCGTGCGTGATCGGTTCCGGCACCGGTTGCAGCGGCGCCGGCGGCAGAGGCATGGTCATGGTCATGGACTCGTTGATGCTGGAGAATGGACAAATCGAGCCGGCGCCTAACGGCTTTCGCCCCGTGACGCTTCGGTCAGGAGGTAGTCCTGAATCATCCCGAGCAGACCGCCAACGGGAGTACCGGCCTGCCCGCTCGCGACGGTGCCGCCTCTTGAGGGAGATTCGCCTACGCCGGGAAAGCCTGCAGCAGAGGCACGAGCCGCGTCTCGGATGTAGGGAATGGCCGAAGCTCCGGCGGAAAACGCTCGATCGGCCTCGTTGCGCGAAACTGTCCCAGCTGACGGTTCGTCACGACCGCCAGGGTACCCGGACGCCCAGGGAGCGATTCTCGAACCGAAGTCGTTTCTGTTCAACGAGGAGCCGGCATAAGGCACGGGTGGTTCGGAGGCGGGCTCCGTTCTTATCCGCCCGCTCTGAAAAGTCGGCATGGATGCTGAAGGTGGCTTTTCCGACCTTACACCCAAAATGTACTTCTTGATGAATTCTGCGATCCGTGCCGGCGCGACCGTATAGTTCGCACCGAACCCCGGAATGGCGACGCCCGCCCCGATCGACGAAACTTTTGCGTTCCAAGGTTCAGGGATGCCGTATGTGTCCGGAATCGTGGCGTTGACATTCAAGGACGGCATGTTGACCGAAGCGCCGTATCCTAGAGTATCTTCGGAGGTCATGCCCCTTCTGAGATGAATGAGGTGAGCCCCTCCTCCGCCCATGCCGACGCCTCTCGTCAAGGTGACACTCGGCGCAGCTGGCGCGCCCGGATTCCAATAATATGCACCTCCCCAACCGATGAACGGCAGCTCGAGAGAGATGCCATCCGGGCGAAGGTTGCCTTTCTCGTTGACCGACACTAAATTATCCTCATCAAGCGGAATGAACATCGACTGTGATCTATAATTCTGTTTCCCCTTGCGAACATGTCCTACACGGCAATCGGCATCCTTCTGATCTGGACGATCGTCCGCCTGACGCTGTCGGCGCGATGGCTGAATGATCTTCGCATCATCCACAACCACATTGCTCCAGACGCTTCAGACATGAAGTACATGATGCCGAGTTATTACAGACGATGGTGGTTGCTGAGATTTCGTTTCTCGGCAATGGACCCGACGAAACTGACGGAGCCCGGTCGTGACCGTCTGAAGACCGCAATATGGAACGAGCGTGCGATATGGGCGTGGTCGGCCATCGGGCTTCTGTTGATCTTGGTGCTCGGCGCGCTGGGCTGAGCATCGTGTCGGAAAACTGCAGGCGGCCGCCTCTGAAGCGAACGGGAGACATCGGCTGAAGGCAGGGCTATCGACCGCGTTCGGCCCTTTCCCGCGATACCAGCCGTCAGGACCAAGTCGTCATCGGTCCTTCACTCCGCGACCGCGCGATACGCCGCCCAGCCGAAGGAGAGCAGCACAAGACGGCCAAACACCGGATTGCCGGCGGCAAAGAATCTCAGAAGAACAGGCAGGCTGCGCAGGGCAAGCCCATAGCTCTGTCGCCCTCGGCTCGGATTTCTGCTGGAGCCGTCGGCTCGAATGCGTGGGCCAAGAATGGATAGCGATATCCCATCGTCCTGAAACTGCAGAGGAAGTGCGCCGTGGATGACGATCGGCTTCCTGTCATGATCGCATCTACTCAGCTCACGCGAGCCGATGCGCGTCGGCGCCTGGCACCGAGGCTCCACCCGACACCATCAAGCCGGTCGCCGACGGCGCTCTTCCTGAAGACTGGTGTAGGCCGTCTTCTCCCCCGCGCACGCTATGCGCAACGATCCTCATCGCCCCGTCGGAGTCCATGACCGACTGCGCCAGCAGCGCGAATTGGTCCTCGCTGAGATCGTAATACGTCTCGCGGCTCTCCTCCTCGCGTTCCTCCCACCACACCTTGACGACACCGACCTTCGAGAGGAGAGCATCCTTGATGAAGGAATACAGGATCATGAAGCCGGGGTTCTGCTGCATGAAGACGTGATTGACGTAATCGGTCTCCTGCGCCGCGGCGGCCTCGTCCTCCGGACCGACGGGCTCGAACCGCACAACCTCGTCGGATCCGGCGAAGATGTCCATCAAATGCGGCATCAGTCCTTCTACCGTATCGGCGACATCGGTCGAGACCACCCGCGAGCGCCCCTCCTGCGCAGGCATGTCCTTGCGCATGTTGCCGAGATAATAGTCCATCGCATCGGCGCGCTCTTCCGCCAGCCGTGCGGCGGAGATGGCGGCCAGTGCATCCGCCTTCTCGGCGGCGAGCATCGTCTTGAGGTCGGCGTTCGACATTTTCGGCATGGTCAGAACCGTATCGTTGACATGATGTGAGCGATGAGATGGGCCGACTGGTGCCGGGCACTGGAGAGCGGCATCAACGGGAAGGCGCCAGACGCGATCGCCGCGAGGCCTGCTCGCAGACGCGCCGCAAATCAGCGCGACGGGCCCCATGGCGAGCGCCGACGCCGAGTCCCGGCCCAATCCTCCAAACCAGGCGATGCCTCTCCAAACGCCGGAATCTCGAACGGATAATCCGGCATTGCATTCCGGGTGAGCACACCGCCCGAGCCTGCCGACTCCGGCAACGGCAAGAACGGCTGGTAGGGCGAGAGCGGCGCGGTCACATTGCCGGTCGACGCCCAGCTTCCGAAACGATCGTCGAACGATGGCGCTTGATCCCCGACGGGCAATTGATTGGGAGCAGTCCCGGACGGTCCGAGGCTTGCTGTTGGCAGCATCTGATCTGCGCGGCGGGAGCGCAGGATGCGGATGGGAGACTTGACCGGATAGGGGCCGCCTCCACTCGCGGCGAGGTCGGCCGGGTTCGGCGGCTCTCCTGCCCCTCCAGGAAACAGCAGAGACGGCGGTGGGGACCCTGGCTGAAGCGGCTGAGCGCCAGCCGCCTCCGCAGTCCCGCGTCGCGCGAGCTCACGCAGGAGCGGTGATTGTGACGCCGCGGCATCGCTGGTCGCAGGGGACCATCGGCCGAAGCGGTCGTCGAACCAGGCGGGAGCATCATGAGCAGCCGACGGCGCACGCGATCCGACGGGACCGACCCGGTTGTCCGGAGTCACCGGTACGTCCCCCGCGGGACCATCGGCCAGATCAGGCGCGGACCACTCGTCTTTCTCCCAGGCCTTATCCTCGAACGCACGCTTGGCATAGTAAGGCGTCGACTTGATCTGCTTGTTCACATACGTTCGATCGTGTGACAGGCCGTTGTAGAGCGAGTAGATGTTTTCGACGCTGGGATCGTCCAGCCGCTTTGCGATCCCTGCCAGCAGCTTCGCGGTGAGCTCGATGTTGTCTCGCGGGGAGTGAACGTCAGATCCGGGAATGAGCTTCTGCCAACTGGAATCGATGTTGCCTGGCAGAATCGTGCGAGCAATCACGTCATGATCGAGTTGGAACAGCGATCTCACCGCCCGGCCTACAGCCTCGCCCGGATAACCGTATTCGCCGCCTCTCGAGACCTCCGTGTAGATCACGGCTCTTACGAGATCGGGGTTTACCCCATGGCGCCCGGCTGCCTCCTCGATCAACTTATTGTACGTCTTGACTTGCTGAGCACCCCACCGATGGTTCTGCAAAATATTATTTATGGCAGGTCGCTTATCCTTCGGAATGTCGGAGAACTTCTGGCTTTCGAATTCGAACTTGGTATCCGGCACATCATCCAGGAGCGCCCGCTTTCTATCTTCCGCAGTTCGCAAATAGGTCGTCATTCAATTCCCCTGGAAACGTCCATGCATGACTTTGATGAAGAGGCTTGAAACGAGGAGGATGGCATAGAGCGCTGCGGCCACAGTAAGGATCTGGAGTAGATGGGACACGAGGAGGCTCTCCCGCGCCTTCATAAAAAGAGCCAAGAACTGCACCCATCCGCACTCGTCGCAGCGGTAGTAGATGTCGTACCAATAGGTTTCGAGCACCAGATAGAGGTGGACAGGCGGCGCAAGTGCCGCAGGTGCGAACAGTACAAACCACCAATTCAGCCGAGCTGTCAGCTTCACGCCAAACCTTCCTGACACGGCCGCCAGGGCAAGCAGAAGGATCGCAATCAGATAGCCAGTCACGACGACCGCCAGCGCAAGCTGCGGAAGGTTCGAAACAACTGAAAACTGAAGCGGAAACCAAGCGGCGAGAATGAGCGTTACGGAGCCATACTTTAGAAGCTTGAACAGAAGCTGCATGTCGGCCTTCACGAAGTTCGGAGTCAGCGGGCGTGTCAGGAACAAATAAAGAACGCCGACGATTCACGATTGTCAATGACGATCGCGAAGAGTGCGGCACGCAGGACGTCGTGGACCACCGGCTTTCCAACCCCTACGCCAGCTCTCGGCGCCGTTACCGCCACCCCGCATCCTGATATCGAATGGGACGGTTGAAGCTTGCGGCTCGCCCCGGAGCTTCGTAGCAGACCGCCATCAGTCCGAGCGCATCGGCGGCATGCGACGACCAGTCGTGCTCGGGGCCGAGCCCGACATTGCGTGTCTCGTCCCGGCGCTCGTGATAGAAGCCGAGCGCCTCGCGCCCGGCTTCGGTCGCTGCCTCGTTGAACCAGAGCTGCGGACCGAGTCGTCGCAGTGCCTCGATCCGCATCATCGCCGCACCCGTGCCCTGGTTCTTGAGCGGCGGTTCGACAGCGAAGCCGGCGTCGCGCAGATGGTCGGCATAGCGCTTGCCGGTCACGGCGTTGGTCGCGAGGCCATCATGCGGAAGATAGAGGATCGCGTTCTGATAGCCGCGCGTGCGGAGCCAATTGACGTGGAAGGCGAGGACCTGGCCGACCGCCTCATAATAGTCGAGCACGCGAATTTCGTTGCCGACCCACTGCGCGATCCAGATCGTGAAGGCGTCGGCCGTGGCGCCGGCGCCCCCGATATCCACGAAGGCGCGCAACGGCAGCAGCGGATCCGCCGCCACCCTGCCGATCCGCCCGTCGCGCTTCGCTTGCGCCAGCAGATCGGCGAAATAGGCTCCTTCGAACGCGCGCACGTAGTCGCCCTCCCAAATGTGCTCGTAGCGATCCGGATAGAGCGCAAGGTCGAGCCGCCGCTCTTCCTCCAGCACCGCCGGAAGCCACGGGTTGTCGCGCCAATTCGCCTTGACCACGACCGCCCCATCCGGCTTGCGGCTGCGCAGGAAGTCGTCGACGGCATCCGACTTGCGGCGCGGATTCCAGCTCGCCCACAGCTCCGAGCGCGGCGCGCGGATCGTCGGCCGCAGCAGCGACAGCGAGCGCGCGCTCAGGGTCTGTGCCTCGTCGATCCAGGCGATGCGGAATCCCTCCAGCGACTTGATCGACTCCGCCGTGTGATCCTGCATCCCGCGAAAGATGATGAGCCCATCGCCCGGCGTCGCGATGCGATCGCTGAACGGCCGGAAGCCCTGGCCGAGGCCCAGCGTTGCGATCTTGCCCTCGATCAGCCGCTTCGAGGATTGCGCCAGCGTCCGCTGCGCCTCGCGGATGCAGACCGCGAGCGTACCCCGCTCGGCCTGGCAGGTCTCGACCAGCAGTTCGCCGAAGAAGTGCGACTTGCCTGAGCCGCGCCCGCCGAACGCGCCCTTGTAGCGGGCCGGCGCGAGCAGCGGCTCGAACACTTTCGCGGTGGGAATCTTGAGGGTGGACAATGGTAGGCCTCGCAGCAGTCGGTCTGCAGTTCGGCGCGGTGGATCATCGCGCTCGCGACAGTGCAGGGATCAGATCAAGTTGTCGCCAAGACCCACGCCGCTCAGACAGCATGTTCGGTAAAGGCGCTCCCTAGACAGCCGCGCTCATGTCGCGATGACCATTTTCTTGAGAAGCTCTTTGGGCGATAAGATGCTCGGTGCCCGCGCTCCGTTCCGCAGCAATTGCCATCACTCATCCACCTGCTCCTCATCGTGCTCATCCGGATGCACGATGACCCGCTCGATGCGGTGGATCAGCTCCAGTGCACCGTCCTCGCCGTTCTGTAGCGCTTGAGGCGCTTTGCCCCAGCCGCGATCGAGGATGGCATTGGCGGCCGACACGCGGGCCGCATGGGTCGCCTTGGGCGAGCGCATCACACCGACCAGCGTGTTGATCGCCGTCTTGGTGTGGCTGCGCGCCATCGAGCGGATTTCAGTGATCGTCTTCGACATGGTCGCTTCCGGAATCTTGCAAAGTGGATTTGGAACGTGGTCACGACAGCGCATCGCCGGCGGCGATCGCGACGAGCCCTACCAGGGCGAGCGAAATCAGATAGACGGTCATCGTCCTGTCCCGATCGGTTGAAAACAGAAAGGCGCGGCGGATCGCGGCCAACGCGATCGCTTCGGGCGCGAACCTTATCCCTCGCGTGAGGGACCGCTGCGGGCACGACGACGATCATCGTGCCCGCGACCACCCCGTTCGCGCGGGACGGTCAACATCCGGATGACTATGAGAGCACACGCTGCCGAACGGCAAAATGAGGTGATCCGGAAGCAGTCGCGCCAGCATCCCCGAACAGGAGCCCACCGCTGTTGGCGGGCTGCGGCCACCGCAATTTCGGAAATTTCGATGCTGACATTTTGTCAGTGATTTGCCCGACGTGTCAAATTTGATCGAAATGCGGCGATCGGGTTTTCCGATTTCGATAACCACCGCGCGAATTCCTTTCCTGAAACATAAAAAGCCCGCTGCCGACTGATCGGCGCGGGCTCTATGATTTTTTCGACGTTGGCAAAATGCGCCTGATTTGCCCGACGTGTCAAGCGCCCAAATGCGCGCCGATCGTCAGTTCATTTCGCAGCTCGTCGGGCTGAGCCGGAAGGAGGTTTCTTGATGTATGTCGTCGCAGTCGTTCTGGCCGCCTTGTCCGCGCTGTTCTACGCGGCCGCGCAGCATCAGCTCGGATCGGTCGGTGCCGACGTCTGCAGCTACGGCAGCCTGTTCTGCGATAAGCCGCACTACATGATGACGGGTGCGCTGCTCGCGGGCCTCTGGGGCAAGTTCGTCAGCATGCGATAGCAGCGTCGACGATCAGTTCTTGATCGCGTAGAGCGGCGTTCGCACGGTCAGCTGATAGACCGGCTTCGGCGCCCATGCGATCTGCGCCGTGATGCCGAACAGGCGATTGTCGTCGTCATCCATGCGATCGAGATCGAGCCTGACCAGTGGCTGCGTGTAGGCCGCGATCGGCGCGAGGGCGAGCAGCTGCGCACCGCCGAACGACTGCAGCCCGACCCGCGCGGAGACCTTCCAGTTGTTGTCCCACTGATAGAAGCCGCCGACATAGCCGGCGGTGGTGTCGCCGATCCGCGCCAGAACGGTGTCGATCTCCGTGTGAGCATATTGGATGCCCGCCAGCCAGCCGCGCATCTCGTCGGGGTCGAGCGCGTATTTCGCCTCGACCACCGTATTGAACGACGTTGTCGCCAACGGCGAGTCCGGCACCGACCGCGTCAGCGTCGACTGCAGCGTCAAGGTCGGGAATGCGCCACCGTTCTGCTGATAGACATCGGCCTGGAAGCCGAGGAACCAACTCGTCACCGCGACGTCAGACCAACCGGACAGGCCGTTGTAGGACGCGCTGCCGGTGAAGCCGCCATAGAGCGAGAGCGCGTCGCCGAGATCCGCCGTGAGCGGAACGTCGACGCCGACGCCCTGGTTGGTCGGAACCGAGAGCTGCGGGCGCCCCGGCAAGGTTGGCCGGTCGAGCAGCTTGCGCAAGGTTGCGAGCTGGGACAGCGTTCCGAACAGCGAGGTGTCGCCGAGGCCCGTCGACAACGCAGCGCCGGGCAGATAGGCGTAGTTCGTGCGGAAATCGATATAGACGTCGGCAAGACCCGCCGGCTCATCCGCCTCATCGTCCTTGGCAAGGGCACTGCCGCTCATGACCAGTGCCGCGCCCGCGACAAGAGCAGATATCCGCCGCTGCGTCCGACCGCCGCGCAGCCGCCATTCCTCGTGTGCCATGAGACTTCCCCCAGCACCGAAAATACGCCGGTCAAGCGCGATCCTTCAAGTGCTGATCGCGCGAAGCCGACCGGAGTCAGGGGAAAGCTGCCGCGCGTCTCATGCCGACGGCGCCGGCTTCGCGCCTGCCGCTCGCGTGGCCATGACATGGCGCAGCACGCGCGACAGCTCGTCGACCGAGTAAGGCTTCTGGATCAGGCTGAAACCGTGGCGGTCACCGTCAGCGAGGACATGACTGTAACCGCTGTTGAGCACGATCGGGATCATCGGCAACCGCCGGCGGATTTCCTGGCCGAGCGTCACCCCGTCCATGCCGGGCATCACGACGTCGCTGAGCACGAGATCGAAGCTCTCGGGATTCTCGTCGATCATCCGCAGTGCATCCGTTCCGCTGCGCGCAAGCACCGTCCGGTAGCCGAGGTCCTCGAGCAATTGCGTGGAAAATTCGCCGATCTCCGGGTTGTCCTCGACGACCAGCACGCTCCAGCGCGCAGCGAGCTGTTCGGCATCCTGCTCGCTCCGCTCGCGCGGTCCCAGTGGTTTGTCCGTCAGCGGAAGCAACAATGTCAGCGTCGTGCCCTTGCCGAGCTCGCTGTCGACCAGCACCCGTCCGCCGGACTGATGAACGAAGCCGTACACCTGGGACAGACCGAGGCCGGTACCGCGCCCAACGCCCTTGGTGGTGAAAAACGGCTCGAAGATCCGGTCGATCTGATCTGGAGGAATGCCGGATCCGGTGTCGCTGACCGCAATGGAGACGAACGACGACTGCCCGGACTGACCGCCCTCCCGGACGATCTCGCCGCGAATGCTCAGGACGCCCCGCCCCTCCATCGCATCGCGCGCATTGGCGACGAGGTTCACGAGCGCCGTCTCGAACTGATTGATGTCGACGTCGACCGGAAGCGGGCGCAAAGCGAGATCGAGCTCGATCACAGCCGGTGCGCCGAGCACGGTCTGCAGCATCTCCTCGATCCGCTCGATATGAACAGCGGCATCGAAGACGCGGCGCTCCATCGGCGTCCGCCGCGCGAAGGCGAGCAACTGTCCGGTGAGCTTGGCGGCGCGATCCGCCGTGTCCGAGATCGCATCCACGTAGCGCCGCATGCGCTCCGGGGACAGCTGGCGCCGGCGCAACAGGTCGGCCGACGACCGGATCACGGTCAGCAGATTGTTGAAGTCGTGCGCGACGCCGCCGGTGAGCTGGCCGATCGCCTCCATCTTCTGGGCCTGGCGGAACGCCTCCTCCGCCTTGCGCCGTTCGGTCAGCTCGACCGCCTCGGGCACGATGGCGGCCACCTGTCCGGTCTCATCCCGCACCGGCCGCATCTGGAAGTCGAACCAGCGTGAGCCGCCGACCGGCAGTTCGAGCTGCAACTCCTGGCGGGCCCCGTCGCCGCGAGCGACGGCGTCAACCAGGGATCTGATCACCTCGGGCATGCCGGGCGTACCCGCAAACCACGGCGTCTCCCAGAATGGCAGCCCTGCGACCTCGTGCAGCGGCGCAGCGATCGCTTCGAGCGAGGTCGCATTGGCGTCCAGAAGCGTCCCATCGGACGAGAGCAGCGCTTGGAACGTGTAGCTCGCCTCGAAGATCGTCCGCAGCCGCGCCTCCTTGACCTGCAGCTCCGCGGTACGCTCGGAGACCTGCGTCTCCAGACGCTCGTTCAGCTCACGCAGCGTGATCTCGGCCTCGTGCCGCACCCGCGACAGATCGATGTTGGCGCGCACCCGCGCCAGCAGCTCGCGCGCGCTGAACGGCTTGGTGAGATAGTCGCTCGCCCCGGCATCAAGTCCCTCCACCTTGGCCTCCTCGCCGGCGCGCGCCGACAGCATGACCACAGGAATGTCGCGAAGCTGCGCATCGCCACGCAGCACTCTCAGCAGGCCGAAGCCGTCGAGCCCCGGCATCATAACGTCGGTCAGCACCAGATCGGGGCGGCGCCGTCGGACGGCCTCGAGGGCCGCGATGCCATCGCTGACCGCCTCCACGTCATAATCCTCGCCGAGCAAACGGCGGACGTAGTCGCGCATATCAGGATTGTCGTCCGCGAGCACCACGCGATCACGGGCCGATGCCGTCGCGGAGCGAACTCCGAGGTCATCGGATGACGACGGGTGAGGAAGCTCGAACCGCCCACCGCCGTTCAGCCATCCGAGCGCCTCCTCGATGTAGGCTTCGGCACGCACGTTGGTAACGGCCAGGACACGGGAAGGTCCGATCTGGCCCGCCGGCAGATGCGCCGAGCCTAGCGGAATTCGCACGGTGAAAACCGAGCCGCGGCCGAGTTCGCTGTCTACGGCGATCTCCCCGCCATGAAGCCTCACCAGTTCCTGAACGAGAGCGAGACCGATGCCGCTGCCCTCGAAGGATCGGCCGCGCGCACCTTCGATGCGACGAAACCGTTCGAACAAATGCGGCAGCTCACTGGGCGGGATGCCGGTGCCGGTGTCGCGAACCTCGAGCTCGGCATGATTGCCGTCAGTGGACAAGCCGATCGACACCGCGATTTCACCTTCGAGGGTGAACTTGAACGCATTCGACACCAGATTGAGAACGATCTTCTCCCACAAGTCGCGGTCGACATACACCGGCTCGGACAGGGGCGTGCGGTCGATGGTGAGACGCAGGCCGGCAGGATCCGTCGCCGAGCGGAAGTTGGACACGAGCTCGGCAGTGAAACCCGCAAGATCGATCGGCTCGAAATGCGCGGTCATGCGGCCGGCCTCGATGCGCGAAAAGTCGAGCAGCGTGTTCACGAGCTTCAGCAGACGAATGCCGTTGCGGTGGATCAGGCTGAGGGCGGATCGCGCCTCGGGGGTGAGTTGGGCCTCGGCGCGGCCGAGCAGCTCTTCCAGCGGGCTCAACATCAGCGTCAGTGGCGTACGAAACTCGTGGCTGATGTTGGAAAAGAACGTCGTCTTGGCGCGGTCGATTTCGGCCAGCGCTTCCGCCCGGCGCCGCTCTGCCTGATAGGCCCCGCCGTTGCTGACGGCCGCTGCAATCTGCCCCGCGACGAGGTTCAGGAAGCGGGCATAGCTCTCGTCGTAGAGGCGGAACGGATTGAGACCTGCGACGAGGAAGCCGCCCCGTCCGGCTTCCCCCGACGCGGGCAGCGGAAGCACAACGGCGTGCTGTGGCGGCTGACGCCATCCGCCGGTCGGAAAGCTGAGACCGAACCGCCGCGGAAGGTCACGAACCAGCACCGCATCCTGCAGCTTCAGCGCTTCGGCCAGAGGCCACGTTCCTTCCGGCTGAATTCTCAGCCTCGGCTGAGCAGCGGGATGATCGCGGTCGATGCCGGTCAAGGCCTGCAGTCGCGCCGCCTCGCCGTCCGGGTCGGTCATGTAGATCATCGCGAACGGAAGGTCGCGCGCCTCCCGCGCCAACGCGTCCGCGCAGCTTGCGCAGGCCTGATCGATGCTGCGGGCCCCGGCCCCGGCATTTGCGAGTTCGCGCAGCAACGAGAGCTGGCGCTCGCTGATCACGCGCTGAGTGTCATCGGTGTTGGCGCAGAAGATTCCTCCAGGTGATCCATCGTCGTCCGGAATGGGACTGTAGGAGAACGTGTAGTAGGTCTCCTCGGGAAAGCCGTTGCGCTCCATGATCAGGAGTTGCGCCTCGACATAGGTGCCCTGGTCACCGCCGCCGGCCTTGGCCAGCAACGGACCGATGTCCTCCCAGATCTCGTGCCAGACTGCAGAGATCGGTCGGCCGAGTGCCCACGGATGTTTGCCGCCGATGATGGTCTTGTAAGCATCGTTGTAGAGATAGATCAGCTCCCTTCCCCAACCGATCCAGATCGGCTGTTGGGATGTCAGCATGATCCTGACGGCCGTCTTCAGGCTCTGCGGCCAATGCTCCGGCGGTCCGATCGAGGTGCTCTCCCAATCGAACCGCAACATCAGTCCGGCCAGCTCACTGCCTCCGGAAAAAAGCCTCTCGCGCTCGGCCATGCCGAGCTCCTGATCATGCCCTGTTTGCCGCTCGTCCGGCACGCGCTCCCCCTGGTCGAAATCCGACGTGATCTGGAACGCAGGTACTCTCCTCCGGTTCCGGAGCCGGGAACAAAAAGGGGGCGTGCGACTTCGAGACATACACCGCCGGGGGAGTGCTGCCATGGCCACGACCGTTGCATCTGAACCGAACACACCGAGACGGTCGCCCTGGAGCGTATTCCGGCTGTTGGGTCCAGGTCTCGTGACCGGTGCCGCTGACGACGACCCGTCGGGAATAGCAACGTACTCCCAGGCCGGCGCGCAGTTCGGTTATGGGCTGTTGTGGACGGTCTTTCTGACAGCGCCTTTCATGATCGCGATCCAGCTGGTGAGCGCGCGCATCGGCCGTGTCACCGGCAAAGGGCTGGCGGCCAACATCACCGCGCTTGCGCCACGCGGGATCGTCTTCGGCCTCGTCGCGCTGCTGGTCGGCGCCAACACCTTCAACATCGCAGCCGATATCGCGGCGATGGCGGAGTCGCTGTCGCTGGTGATCGGCGGTCTCAATCATGAGCACGCGCTCATCTTCGCCGCCGGGTCGACGCTGCTCCAGGTATTCCTGCCCTACCGCCGCTACGCACCTTTCATCAAGGTGCTGACCCTCAGCCTGTTCGCCTACGTCGCGACCGCCTTGATGGTCAAAGTGCCCTGGAGCACGGCGCTGCTCGCGGCGGTTTGGCCCAGCCTCTCGACGGAGGCCGACTATCTGCTGACGGTGGTGGCTGTGCTCGGCACCACCATCAGCCCCTACCTGTTCTTCTGGCAGGCCTCGCAGGAGGTCGAGGAGATGAACCAGGGCAAGGTCGACCGTCCCTTGCGCGAGCTGTCGAAGAAGGACCACCCCGACCTCCGCCGGATCAGGATCGACACCACGATCGGCATGATCTTCTCCAACGCGATCGCGTTCTTCATCATCGTGACGACCGCCACGGTGCTGCACGCGCATGGCATCACCAAAATCGACTCGGCGACGCAGGCGGCCGAAGCCCTGCGCCCGCTCGCGGGCGACTTCACCTTCCTGTTGTTCGCGCTCGGCATCATCGGGACCGGCATGCTGGCGATCCCGGTGCTGGCGGGCTCGGCCGCATACGCCGTCGCCGAGATCTTCGGCTGGCACGCGACCCTGGAGGCCAAGCCGGACGAGGCGGTCGGCTTCTACAGCATCATTGCTGCCGCCACGATCATCGGCTTCGGGCTCGGCTTCACCGGCATCGACCCGATCCACATGCTGGTGTGGAGCGCCGTGCTCAACGGCATCGCCGCCGTGCCGATCATGGCGATGATGATGGTGATCGTGTCCAATGCCGGGCTGATGGGCCGCTTCCGCGGACGGTCCTGGCTGATCGCCCTGGGATGGATGGGGACAGGCATCATGGCCATCGCCGTGCTGGCGCTGCTGTGGTCATTCGTCACGGGCCGCGCCTAGCGGCCATCGCATGTCCCTCTGCGTCGGCTGCAACGCAGTTGCACAACGTCATTGGTGCAACGCGGAACGTAAACTGTGTTAACAGTCCGTTCCCGCCATCCCGCCGCGATTGATGCCGATCAACGCCGGGCGCGCGCCGGTATGGCGGTGCTCGAACAAAGGACCTCGGAGACTGCCTTGACCCAGCCGCAACGCATGAGCGCATCGACGCTCCCCCCCTATTCTCCGCGCGGACTCGCGCTGCTGCGCGATCCGCTGCTCAACAAGGGCACCGGCTTCACCGAGCAGGAGCGCGATGCGCTCGGCCTGCGCGGCTTCCTGCCCGCCGGGGTCATGTCGATGCCGGCCCAGGCCGAGCGGATCCTGGTCAATCTTCGCAGCCTGTCCAGCGACCTCGAGAAGTATGTGGCACTGAACGCGCTGCATGACCGCAACGAAGCGCTGTTCTTCCGGGTGGTCTGCGACAACATCGACGAGATCCAGCCGCTGATCTACACGCCGACCGTCGGCCTTGCCTGCCAGAAATACGGTCTGATCTTCCAGCGTCCGCGCGGCCTGTTCATCTCGGCCAACGACCGCGGCCGGATCGCGGAGATCCTCGCCAACTGGCCGTATCGCGCCAGGCTGATCGTCGTCACCGACGGCGAGCGCATCCTGGGTCTCGGCGATCTCGGCGCCAACGGCATGGGCATTCCGGTCGGCAAGCTGTCGCTGTACTCGGCCTGCGCCGGCATCCATCCGGAAGAGTGCCTGCCCGTCATGCTCGATGTCGGCACCAACAACGAAGAGCTTCTGGCCGACCCCTACTACATCGGGCTGCGCCAGAAGCGCCTCACGGGCGAAGCCTATGACGCCTTCGTCGACGAGTTCATGACCGCGGCCCGCGCCGCCTTCCCGGGCGTGCTGATCCAGTTCGAGGATTTCGCCAACCACGCCGCGTTCAAGCTGCTGCACAAATATCGCGACGACGCCTGCGTCTTCAACGACGACATCCAGGGCACCGCGGCGGTGGCGCTCGCCGGCTTGTTTTCGGCGCTGCGCATCACCGGCGGCAAGCTCCGCGATCAGACGGTGCTGTTCCTCGGCGCCGGCGAGGCGGCCACCGGCATCGCGGATCTCGTCGTCTCCGCCATGATGGCCGAGGGCCTGTCCGAAGCAGAGTCGCTGCGGCGCAACTGGCTGACGGACTCGCGCGGCCTCGTCATCAAGGGGCGGGAGAACCTGCACGGCCACAAGCTGCGCTATGCGCACGACCAGGCGCCGATCGCGGACTTCCTGACCGCGATCAGGACGCTGAAGCCGACCGCGATCATCGGCGTGGCGGCCGTCGGCGGCGCCTTCACGCCGGAAGTGCTGCAGGCCATGGCCGAGCTGAACGAGCGCCCCATCATCTTTGCGCTCTCCAACCCGACCTCGAAGGCGGAATGCTCGGCGGAGTCGGCCTATCGCTATACCCAGGGCCGCGCGCTGTTCGCCTGCGGCAGCCCCTACGATCCAGTCAAGCTCGACGGCAAGACCTTCGTGCCGCGTCAGGGCAACAACTCCTACATCTTCCCCGGCGTCGGCCTCGGCGCCATCGCCAGCGGCGCGCGGCTGGTGACCGACGAGATGTTCATGGCCGCCGCGCATACCCTGGCGAACTGCGTCACCGGCGCCGATCTCGAGCAGGGCAGCCTCTACCCGGCGCTGCCGCGCATCCGCGAGGTGTCTGCCCATATCGGCGCCGCGGTGGCCGGCGTTGCCTATCAGAACGGGCTCGCCACGGGCCCTGCGCCGAACGATCTGCTCGGTTTCGTCGAGTCGAAGATGTACGACGCCCGCTACTGAGCCCGAGATCGCGGATGCCTCGGGCTCACCGAGGTCGAGCGAGGAGGCATCCGCTCTATTGATCCGGAACGATCGCATTGGTCGGCGTCGGCCGGTCCGTGATCTGCTGACCGAACAGGCTCGCGATCAGTTCGACCGCGACGCGCGCAGTCTTGCCGCGCTCGTCGAGGAACGGGTTGAGCTCGACGATGTCGACCGAACGGACCAGGCCGGAATCGTGCAGCATCTCCATGATGAGATGCGCCTCGCGATAGGTCGCGCCGCCAGGTACGGTCGTGCCGACGCCGGGGGCCACCTCGGGATCGAGGAAGTCGACATCGAAGCTCACATGCAGGACGCCGTTCCGCGCACGAACCCTGTCGAGGATCCGGCGCATCAGCACGCCGACGCCGAATTCGTCGATGGCGCGCATGTCGGCGATGCTGATACGCCGGAGACGCAGCAGCTCCTTTTCCGCCCTGTCGATCGAGCGGATGCCGAACAGCTCCAGCTGATCCGGGGGGATGGACGCGCGTGCCTCGTCGCCGAGCAGGCCGTCGAGACCCGGCTCGCCGCACAAGAACGCGGCGGACATGCCGTGCATGTTCGCCGTGATCGTGGTGTCCGGCGTGTTGTAGTCGGCATGTGCGTCGAGCCACAGCACGAACAGCTCCCGCCCGATCTCGCGGCAATGGCGCGCGACCCCGTTCACCGACCCCATCGATAGCGAATGGTCGCCGCCGAGAAACACCGGAATGGCGCCGGTCCGGGCCAGGTCATGGCTGCGGCGCGCCAGCACCCGCGACCAGCGCTGGATCTGGCGATAGTGCTTGGCCCTCGCCGGCGGCTCGTCTGCAGACTCCGTCATGTCGACGATGCCGACATCGCCGTAGTCGGTAACGTCGAGCCCTAGGCTTTCAAGCACGTTGATGAGACCTGCGGTGCGCAGCGCAGCCGGCCCCATCAGCGTGCCGCGGACCGACGCGCCGAGATCGATCGGCGCACCAAGGACGGCAATGCGATGTGGCGCTGTAAGGTCTGGAGAAGCCAAGACGGAATCCTTTCATCGACGGCCGGCCGCCCAGCGTAGCGCGATTTTGCACCGCGTGCTTCGCCGGTGATGCGTCTCGGTCCACGGGAACCAATCGCATCAGACGGCATTTTCAGGAACGTCACATCCGCCCTCGGCCGAATCGCGTCGGCACGGGGGGCCAATCCGACGAGCCGCGGCAGGAAGGCGACCAAAGTGAGCAGCGAAACGTTCGAAACTCCTCCACAGCCGGGCGTCGCCGAACGCGCGCTCGACACCGCGACCGACATGTCGCGCACACTCGGGGAGATGGTCGGCACCTTGAGTGCGGCCGTCGACCGGCTCAGCGAAGCGGCAAGGGACGCGCGGCGGCCGGGGACCGCTCTGTCGACCGTCAGCGCGATCACCCGCGAGGCGCCGCTCGCGAGCCTGTTCGTCGCCTTCCTGTTCGGGGTCGCGGTCGCGCGCCGGCGCTGAAGGGTGGCGCTCAGAACAGCCGCGGTCCACGCCGGTCGAGCTGCGACTCCCAGGTCAGGAGCGTGGCGACCATGATCATGATCGCGATCCCCGCGACACTGATCAAAATTTGCATCGCGAACCCGCTCGCCACATCGGTCAGCACGACCTGGCCGAGAAAGGCCAGCAGCACACCCACGCAATAGATCGAGAGCGAGCTCTCACCGCACCTGATCATGGCCGTCGTCAGCGGACGGATCGGCCCCTTCCATTGCGGCGGCGCCAGCCGTGACACCACGAAGGCAAGCGCCAGGAAATGCAACAGCCGCACCGGCGCAAGGTGGCTCTTGTAGATCGGATAGATCAGACCGCTGATGCCGGACGGGATCAGGCTCTCGAGACTCTTGAACTCCCAGCTGAGCGCCATCAGCAGACTGAAGACGAGATAGCCGATCGCCACGACCAGCAGCATCGGCGAGTCGAGGAGCCGGCGCAGCCGCGTGGTGCCGGCATAGCTGTACCAGGCGCCGATCACGAACAGGAACTGCCAGGCGAACGGATTGAAATACAGCTCGCCGCTCGGCCACGCCGGCACCTGCCAGCTGAACAGCTGAACCATCATGTAGAGCAGGAATGAAAGCACCAGCGTCAGCGTCGCGCTGGTCATCATCAGCCACAGGATGACGGGAAAGCAGAAGTGCAGG
The DNA here is from genome assembly GCF_051167615.1 of Bradyrhizobium sp. HKCCYLS3013. Taxonomy (NCBI): domain Bacteria; kingdom Pseudomonadati; phylum Pseudomonadota; class Alphaproteobacteria; order Hyphomicrobiales; family Nitrobacteraceae; genus Bradyrhizobium; species Bradyrhizobium sp. HKCCYLS3013. Next base: position 712,423 of record NZ_JBNPTK010000001.1, on the reverse strand, counting down.
ATTGCGAACGTCAGCAGGATGTCGGTGTTGACCGGCGCGAATTGCAGCAGCGCCACATGCACCAGCGTGGGCCCGGGCTCGCGGAAGAAGAAGCCGGTGTTGGTCTCGTCGACGAAGCGCGTGCCGCCGCCGATCACCCAGACCAGCGCCGCATAGGCGAGCAGCAGGACCAGGAACGCCGCATAGATCTCCCAGGCACGCCGCAACGCCCGCACCACCGTGGTCGCCCAGCCCTGGTCCCGCAGCGCTCCGCCATAGGCCAGCATGCAGGTGTAGCCGGAGATGAAGACGAACACCTCGGAGGTGTCGCTGAAACCGTAATTGCGCAGCGTCAGCCACGCCAGCGAGTTGTCTGGAACATGATCGATGAAGATGAACCAGAGGGCGAGACCCCGGCACGCGTCGACCCGGAGGTCACGCCGTCCGTTGCCGTTCCCGTTGCCGGCTGCCACGCTATCTGTCTTCGCCAGCTCTTGATCATCGGCAAACAAGATGGACCTCGTCTCGGGATGGCGGACCAACATCGACTCCGGCATGTCGTGCCTTAATATCTCCTGCCGGTCATCGATCGGAACTCGAATCCGAAACACGCGCCCGCCCTTCCGGCAGATTCCGGGCCCTCGAACGCGCCCCCCGTCTTCGTCTTCAGGTTGCCCCGCGCGATTTCAGCGGATTGTGCACGGCCGATATCCGCACTGGAAAAGTGTGCACGGAAGCCGGGTACCTGCGGAACATTGTCGGCATGGTGGTGTTAACCATCTCACCAACCGCGGAGCTGGCAATTGTTCCAGTCCCGTATTTGCCCGGATTGATTGTAGATTGGTTAGACGTTGACTTTGAGTGGAAGTGTTGACAGGGGGGTTCCGTGATCCACCGAGGTGTCCAATATACGGTCGTGGCGACTGCTGAACCGGACATTTGGGAATGGCGGTACGAGTTTGGCGATCAGATCAAGACCGGACGCACCCAGACCAGACTCGCCGCGCTCGCGGCGCGGCGCGTGAAGTCGAAGATCGATGCGGCCCTCCGTGCGGCCCAGACGGGTTCCGTGTCCACGGTGAACGTCGCCGAACGGATCGACAGGGCGAAGGCTGTATCGCATAGCCTGACCTGACATTCTGTTCCCTGGCAGTCCGGCGAGCGCCGGTCGGCTCATCGTCTGTTGAGACAGATCAAGGCATCGATGCCGGCATTTGTCATGTTCAGACTATGGAAACTCTCGTTTTTCGCTGCTCCCAGACGGGATCGAACGTTCAGATCGGCTTGGCCACACCGGCTCTTGCCGACCAGTTCGACGCCTATGAGGCGGCCGCATGCCCCGCATGTGGCGGTACGCACCTCGTCAACAGGCTGAGCGGAAAGATGCTGAGCGACAGGGAGGGCTCGACATGTCCTACGTTGCGGAAGAGTTGACGATCACCGCCTCGCCCGACGTGTCTCGCCCGACCGATATGTCTTGGCTGCGCCGTGCGACCGCGCTCCTGAAGGCGATCGTCAGCCGGATCGACCTGTCCCACTTTCCCAAATCGTGCTGTAATTGACGTCGAGATTCATCGACGCGCCGCGTGCCTGCGCGGCGGAACGGCCAAGATCGCCCCTCTCCAGGGGCGAAACATTCCTTCATGAGCCGCTCGCCGCCACTTGGGCGAGGTGCGCCACCACCCAACAGACAAAGATCAGGAGTTTCTTGATGCACGCCTCGGTGATGAGAGTTATCGCGATCGCGATCGCGGCTGCGGCTTCGACACCGGCCTGGGCCGCCGATCCGGATCACGGCGGAGATCTGGCCCGTCGCTGGTGCGCCTCATGCCACCTCATCGAAGGGACGCAGAAGCAGGCCAGCGCGGACGTTCCCTCCTTCGCCCAGATTGCTAAGAAGACGGATTTCACGCCAGAGAAGATCGCGTTTTTCCTGCTCGACCCGCATCCGAAGATGCCAAGCTTTCCGCTCAACCGGCTGGAGGCAGCCGACATCGCCGCCTATATCGGCAGCCTGCGAAAATAGGGCTGGGCTCCTTCGCCCGTCTGGTCCGTCCGCCCGCGCCCATTCGGCGGCAGCGCTGCCGCCGAGCTCCGTCCATGCAGACCGTCGCTCCTGCGACGGCAAGGCTCGCGGTTCAGCTCTTGGGCTCGGTCACCTTGCTCGCGGCGGACATGATGCTCGCCGTGATCGTCTTCATGTGTTCACCGGCGTTGGTGAACTGGCTGCGCAGGAACTCGGACTGGATCCGCATCGCCTCCTCGAGCTCGGTGGCGTGAACGAGCTTTCGCGCGTGCTCGAAAGCCGTCTTGATGTTCTGCTCGGTGAGAGTGAGCGCCTGCTTGGACATGTCCGCGGCAGGGCCCGGAACCGTGCCGATCGATTTGCCGGCTGCGTCGAAGAACATCTCGAACGCCTTTTCCGCCTGCGAGATGGTCTTTTCGGCCAGGTCCCGCAGTTCAGCGGGCACTTCGAGTTTGGTTTGGGTCATCGTTGCGTCCTCCACGACAGATCCAACTACCACATCCGACTCCCTGCGTCGCCGTGCAAATGGATGCGGGAAGAAGGCGGCAAGCGCCTGTCAGAGCGCGGCCAGACGTCGGCGCGCGATCTGCAGCGCGTGCTCGATCGAAGCGAGATGACGATCATAGGTCAGCCGCGCGCGCTCGTCCGAAACGAAGCCTGAGAGTTCTCGCGCATGCTGCAGGGCAAGATCGAGGAGGAGGACAGTTCTTCTCACATCTTCCCTGACGCCGAATGCACCGGCTCGCACGTTTTCCGTGTGGACGGCCCCGGCCACCACAACCGCGGCCTTCGCTTGCGCCCTTGCAAAGGCGGCGTGAGGCAAGAGTACTCTCGTGCGAAAGGGAACGATGTTGGTCATTGGCCTTTCCCCACTGCTCTGCAGGGGCGGATCTGCATCGAATTTTCAGCGTTTTACCCGTGGCATTTTACGGAAGCCTTAGAGCGATCGCACACTTCATGGCCGCTCTGGCCGCAACGCGAGCGACGGGATTAACTTGAAGGCAAAGGGAGCGGCCTCGACTCCGGCGAAAAGTGTCAGCCGCGGTCGCGGCAAGCGCCGATCAGCCCGAAAAGCGACGCCGATACTCCGACGGCGACACACCGAGATGCCGCAGGAACGCCCGCCGCATGCGCTCGTCGTCGCCAAAGCCAGCCCGTTTGGCGATTTCGACCACGTTTTCGACCTGGCGGCTTTCGAGCAGGAGGCGCGCCGTCTCGACCCTGAGCGCCTCGACTCCCTGTGCCGGTGTCATCCCGGTACGGCTGGCATAGGTGCGGGCAAAGGTACGCGGCGTCATGCCGGCTCGCGCGGCCAGCGCCTCGACCCGCAGATCGCTGGCGATGTTCTCGATGATCCAGGCATGCAGCGCACTGAACCGACCCTCGACGTCGGACGCTTGCGCCGCCAGCACGGTCGAAAACTGACTCTGGCCGCCAGGACGTTTCAGAAAGACGACGAGCCGTCGCGCCACGTCGAGTGCGATCGTATGACCGAAATCCTCCTCGATCATCGCCAGCGCGAGATCGATGCCGGCGCTCACGCCTGCGGATGACCAGACCCGGCCGTCCTGCACAAAGATGGCGTCGGGCTCGACCTTCACGTTCGGAAAGCTGTCCTGCAGGCGCGGACAATAGCGCCAATGTGTCGCGGCCCGCCTGCCCTCCAGCGCTCCGACCCAGGCCAGCGCAAAGGCGCCGAGGCAGACGGACGCGATGCGGCGGGCGCCGGGAAGCACCTGGCCGATCCACTGCATCACCGTCTCGTCCTGCCGCAGCTTCCAGATGCCGGGCCCCCCCGGAATCAGCAGCGTATCGACCTCCTCAGGCTTCAGGGATGAGAGTGGCGCAGTGTCGATCATCAGGCCGACATCGGTCGGCACAAGCCCGCCTTCCTTGGACACGTAGCTCAGCACATAGCCCGGCGCCGGCAGCTCGATCTCGCTGAGCTCGGCAAACACCTGTGCCGGGCCGGAGACGTCGAGCAGTGTCACTCCAGGAAAGGCGAAGATCGCCAGCCGCCTTTCGGCACCATCTCGACGCACCGCAGCACGCCGGGGAGAGTTGGCAGAATTCGAGGGCATATTGTCCTTTAAGCCATCGGAGCCCCGCCTGTATAGCTCGACCTTGCAGTGCTGGAGTTCACGCGATGTCGCGCAACCTGGACGGCCGATACAAGACGGTCGCCTCGCCCTGGGACGACTACACCGTCTACAGCTTCTCCGATGCGTCGGAGATCCAGCAGCCTGATCGGCAGCCGATCATGGATGCGATGAATTCGATCATTGCCATTAACTGGAAAGCAATCGAACCCCACTGGACCGCGACCTCGTCGCCATTCGACAGCAAATACAGCCTCGTTCTGGTCTACGATCACATCGGACTGGTCGCGTTCTCGGTCTATCGCGTGATGACGATCGCGCAGCGGCTGGCCATCTACCGCAGTGGGACCGAAGTACTACCCGCACATCAGGGCCGTGGCCTGTATGGGTTCTTTACGTCGCAGATCCTCAAGCATCCTGGGTCGGCCACGCCCGGCGAGGAAATTCTGTACGGATGGCGAACGCGCAACCCGATCGTGTGGGCGGCCAACGCCAAGATTTGCGAGAGAGTCGCGCCGTCGCTGCTCGACGAGTCCGCGGATGCCGAGCTGCAGGCCGCCTGCGTCGAGATGTGTGCGACGATCTATCCGGGCAAAGCGCTCGAGGTGCCCCACATGATCATGCGTGGCGCCTATGGACACATCCAGCACATCAGGCAGGACTATCACGGCAGGGCCTCGCTGGTTGAGACCGCGATGTCGCGGATCATCCCGGATTCCGCCGACGCCCTGTTCTCCGTCGGCTACGCGAGGGTGTGATGGCGGCGCTTGGACAACAGGCGGTCGCGTCCTCTCCGCTCCGGTTCTTCGATCGCGCCTATGTCGCGTGGGGAACGGTCGCGTTCGCCTACGCCATCGCCTTCCTGCAGCGGATGTCGCCGCAGACCGTCGGCCTCGACTTCATGCGGGACTTCGGCACCGACGCCTCCGGCGTCGCGATGCTCGCCTCCAGCTATTTCTGGGGCTACACATTGATGCAAATCCCCGCGGGCGTTCTGGTCGACCGCTACGGTGTGAAGCGCGTCGTGCTGTGCAGCATGACGGCATCCGTGCTCGGCAGCGCCGCCTTCGCCTTGTCGCCCACCCTGCTCGACGTCTTCATCGCGCGCGTGGTCGTGGCCTGCGGCGACGCGCTGGTGTTTACGGCGCTGCTGAAGCTCGTCGCGCAGAGCTTTTCCGACCAGCGTTTCGGCCTGATGTCCGGCGTCTCCCAGGTATCGGGCTATGTCGGCGGCGTCCTCGCCACGACTCCGCTCGCTGCTGCGGTCAGCGGCTTCGGCTGGCGCGCCTGTTTTCTCTTCATCGCCTGCGTCGGCGTCGTGAACTTCGCCTGCGCGTCCGCGACCCTGAAATCCGCACCGGCGAACTACACCAGCAGGACGCTGAAGAGCGTCCTGGTCACGAGCTGGCATGCGCTCGGATCGGCCGCGACATGGGGCTGCGCCATGAGCTTCGCCGCGCATTTCGCGGTCGTGACCACGCTCGCCGGCGTATGGGGCATCCCGATGGTCGCGCATTATTTCGGCATCTCGCCCTCGGCGGCCGGCGGCCCCCTGCTCGCCTTCATGGTCGGCAACGCCATCGGATCAATCTTTCTCGGCCATGCCGCGGACCGGATGCAGTCGCTCAATGCAGCTCTGATCTCCATCACCTTCCTGCGCATGCTGCTCGTCGTGATGCTGTTGCCGGCACTGGCGCACAGCTTCGGCTTCTTCTATGTCGGCGCGGTGTTCGCCCTGCTCGGCCTGGTGGCCGGGGGCACCGTGCCGCTGATCCTGAAAAGCACCAAGCATCTCTACACGGCGGAGCGCATCGGCGTCGGCGCATCGATCAATACGACGGCCGCCGGCATTTTTGCCGGACTGGCTCAGCCGGTGATCGCCTTTGCCATGGTGAGTGCGAGCGGCCTCAACCCCGACATCGGATCAAGCCTGCGCAGTGCTGCCAGCGATTCCGGCTACGCAGCCCTGATCGAGATTCTTCTCCTGATGTCGCTTCCTGGACTGCTTGGGCCGCTGATGATGAGGCGCAAATTGATACTTCGTACTTAAGCATAAAAAACAGAGAGGGTCAGTATGTCGCGTTTGTATTTGAGAAGGGACGAAGTCCGATCCGGCCATCAGGCCGGAAGCTGGCAGAGCGTCCTGTTTTCGGAATTCGAGGCTCAGATGAGCAGCGAAGCAAGACCCTTTCCGTGCGTATACGGCGTCGCGGGCTATCGTCACGATCAGCTTCGCTATCTGTTTCTCGACCCCATCGACATCGATGTGCTCGGCCAGCAGCTCGCCTTGTTCGTCTCCGAGAGCCGCTCGCACGGGCCCAACACCTCGCTGGTCCTGTTCACCCGCCCGCGCCCGGTTCAGACCATCGACTCCTACTACAAGAAGTTCTGGAAGATCCTCGATCAGTTGGCCCGCGTCGACAGCCAGCCGTGGCCGGCCGAAATTCCCGAGACCGTCGATCATCCGATGTGGGAGTTCTCGTTTGCCGGAGAGCCGATCTTCGTGGTCTGCAGCACACCCGCGCATGTGATGCGGCAAAGCCGTCGCTCGAGCGCATTCATGCTGACCTTCCAACCGCGCTGGGTGTTCGAACGGATGCTCGGCACCGATGAGGCCGCCGCCAAGGCCTTCGGCGAGGTGCGCAAACGGCTGGTCCCGTTCGACACGACGGCGCCGTCGCCCCAGCTCGGACGCTACGGCAATCCGGAGGGCCGGGAGTTCAAGCAGTATTTCCTCTACGACGACAACCAGCCGCCGCCGGCCTGTCCCTTCCACAAGCTGGCGCAGACCAAGCCATCGTCCATCGCAGACAAGGAGCAGGCCGCATGACCCAGATCATCGCTGGAACGAAGACCAGCTTTGCGATCGATCCCGACATCCTGGCGCTGTTGCCGACGCAGGGCTGCATCGAGCTGCAGCACGATGCGGCCGGCAAGGTTCACGCCTTTCATACCCACCCGGTCGACGAAATCCTCGTCGTGATCCGGGGACGGCTCACGTTTCGTTGGGAAGGCGGCGAGCGCATCTGCACGGCCGGCGACAAGATTCTGCTGCCGGCCGGGACGCTGCACGAATCGGAAGCGCTGGATGATGCAATCTACGCGATCGCGACGCGACCGCCCGCAACCATTGCATGCAATCGGGAGGGATGAGCTCAGGACAGAGGGCGATCGGTCTCCGAAAGGGACTCCGCGGTCAACCGCTCAACCATCTCGATCACCTCGATGCGCTGGCCCGGAGCCAGCTTCAGGAATGCCTTCAGCAGACGAAGGCTTTCCACGGCTTCGCTCGATGGGGCTCCGAGCTTCGTGTGCAGCTCCGCGATGAATGTTGAATTCTTCATCTCGCACCTTTGGCAGGAAACAGTAATGCCAGTCCTTAGCAAACGTGAAGGCCTTGCACGCAAGGTAGATACTGCAGCAATCGAGGCTGAAAGTCTTGGTCTGACGACTGCGACCCTGATCCTCAGGATGGCCCGCCTGGAAATCGACCGTGCGGAACCCGAAGAGGTTGAAAGTATGCCAGCGAACAACTCTTGCAGCAAGCCGAACTGACCGGTTGGTTGATTTCGGCGTCACAATTTGAGCCTTCTGGCAGTTTCTGGCTGACGATACCAGTGGAAACGGTCGTTTACCGAACGAGGCGGGGGGATTACGGAAGCGGTAAGCTTGTCCTCCACATTAGAGGTCTTCTATAGTTTGCTTGGGGGAAGAATGGGTTGCGGATCCTGTCCGGGATCCGTGCCCACTCCCGCGACACAGCGGCTGCAGGAAGACCATGCGCACTTATTATTTCGATATGAAGGATGGCATTCCGACCAGAGACCGGACCGGCCTGGAATTTGCGACGAGTGCAGGGGCGATCGAGCACAGCCGGGATTTGGCCCGGCGCCTCCGGCACGACCCGCGCATCACCGACCGCAGGCTGTCCATCGTCGTCGTCGACGAATCTGGCGCGGAGGTTCACCGCGAGCCGGTTTATCCGGCCGCAGTGAAAGCCAGCCTGTCCTGATTTTTTCATAGGCGTGCCAGCAGTGACTGCGCGCCGACTGCTTTTTCTACTTTTCGTAGAGGATACGAAAAGCCGAACAACTCTTGAGTGTGCACATCGGGCGCGCGATCGGGCCGCTTCGGCATCAAGAGCCCCCTGAGTGCCAGACGCCCCGCCGATCGACTCGACCGGCTCTCCCTTTCCTCGGCCTCCAACGCACGCCGCCGCTGCACCACCGAGGGCCTATTGCTGCTTCTCCCAGAACGAGAGCAGGCCCTGGGAGGCCGAACCGCCGATCACGCACGGGATGCCGACGGCGACCTGCCCCAGCGCTGCCGCCGAGACACAACCGAGCGCAAGGGCGCCGACGCCGAGCTGTCCCCAGAAATCCATGTTGCGCCGGGCATCCGAGCCCTTGGTCTTCAGCTCCTCGACGGCGGCGACGGCATCCTTGCGGACGGCGCCGAGCTGCACCGTATCGGCGGCCTCGACCACCTCCCTGAGCGGCTCCTTGACCGGTCCCGACTGCCGCGCCAGTTCCTCCCGGAGATAGTCGCGCAGGCTGGCATCGCGCACCGAGTAGCTGGCAAGCGTATAGCGCGCCATGCTGCCGATCGTCAGCTTGTCGACCGTGTCGCGGCTCTTCGACCAAGGCAGCATCTGGACGATACGCTGGATCGGTACGCGCGAGCCGGTTGCGAAGTAATAGCCCCAGAGGATGTCGAGCAGATCCTGGTGGGTCGCGTAGCTGAGCCGCGTGTCGAGCTTGCGTTCCTCCTTCTTGAACGGATTCTGCGTCAATGCGCCACGCAGCTTGTCCATCACGCCAGGCTTCGTTTCCTCCAATGGGATGTCCATCAAGGTCGGCTGTGCGCCGCTGAGATAGCCGTCGATCATCACGCGGCGGCCCGGCATCTTCGGCGCCACCCTGCGCATGAGATTGCGCCAGTCAGGCAGACCTGAATAAGCAATGGCTCGCACGACCACCCACTCCTCCTCGGGAGGCACGGGAAAGAAGCTGTTGACGAGTTGTTCGGCCTTGGCGGGATTGGAGCCGATCGCCCCCGCGATGAAGCCGAGATAAATGCCCGCGTTCTCCGGCTCCTTGAACGTCTGTGAATGGAATAGCACCCGGACCGCCGCCGGCACATGGGCGTAGTCGGGTTTGGTGCGATAGTTGTAGATCCAGTTCTGGACGACACCGAGCGACGCGCGTGGGTCGATCTCCGGGACGACCGCAGCAGCAAGAGCTGATTGAACGAAAGTGCAAGCGATGAGGGCCAAGGCGATCGCGCGCATGGTCTGCTCCCGACAAACGTTCGCCGCATCAGCATCTGCTGGCGCGTACGGATGAGGACGATGCTGCACGCCGTTTGAATCGACTCTGCGTCGAATCTGCGGCCGTGCTCGGTTCCCTGCCGGTCACCCTTCGCAGGCGTGATCGCAGACCGCCAAGTCTCCACGGCCTCGACATGATTTGGCCGTCCACCGGCTCTTGCATCTGGGCATGACGAGCAGGCAGATGCGTGCATGTTGACCGCCCGGAACAGCCGTCACCGCGGAGACAGCAGATCGCGACACGTCGCATTGATCGTTGCGACACTGTCGGTGCTGACGTCTGCGCCGCCGGCCGTAGCGGGCGAAGCCCTTGCAGTACAGGGCAATCGGCGCGTCGATGCCGACACCGTGCGATCCTATTTTCACGCTGACGTCAACGGGCGATACGACGCCGCCGCGCTCGACGCCGGCTTGAAGGCGCTGGTTGGGAGCGGACTGTTCGACGACGTGAAGATCAGCCGCGCCGATGGACGGACCGTGGTCCGCGTCTGGGAAGCAAAAGTGCTCGATCGCGTCGCCTTCGAAGGTAACAAGAAGGTGAAGGATGCGGAGCTCACGGGCGCGGTGCTATCAAAGCCGCGAGCCGGCCTCCAGCGCGCAACTGTCCAGGGCGACGTCGCCCGCATCATCCAGGCGTATCATCGTGCGGGACGCGACGACGTCCGCGTGGTCCCGGAGATCATCGATCGCGGCAACGACCGCGTCGATCTCGTCTTCACGATCACCGAAGGCAGGAAGACGCCGGTCAGGGCGATCAGCTTCACGGGCAACCGGGCCTACGGCGCACGGCAATTGCACGCGGTGATCAAGACCTCGGCCACCAACGTGCTGAGCTTCGTGACCGGCGGCAATGTCTACGACGCCGATCGCGTCAACGAGGACCGCGAACTGCTGCGGCAATACTATCGTAACCACGGCTACGCCGATGCCGAGGTCACGAACGTGAGCGTCGACTATGACGCGGCAAATGGCGGCTACAACCTCACCTTTGCGATCGAGGAAGGCGTCCTCTATAGGCTTGCGGTGGTCGACATCTCCTGTAACGTGCAGGGGCTGACGTGCGAGCGCCTGCGTCCGCTGGTGCTGGCGCAGCAGGGCGACACGTTCGACCAGAGCAAGATCGACAAGACCTCCGAGGTCCTGACGGCCGAGCTTGGCAAGCTCGGCCTTCCGTTTGCGCAGGTCGAGCCCAGGATCAATCGCCATGCGCAGGATCGGCTGGCCGACGTCACCTTCCAGATCGAGCAGGGACGGCGCAGTTATGTCGAGCGCATCGAGATCCACGGCAACACGCGCACGCATGACGACGTGATTCGACGCGAGTTCGACGTCAGCGAGGGCGACGCCTACAACAGGACGTTGATCGACCGCGCCGAACGTCGCCTGCGCAACCTCAACTACTTCAAGACCGTCAAGATCTCGACGCGGCCTGGCTCGGCCAGCGATCGCGTGGTGCTGGACGTCGAGGCCATCGATCAGGCGACCGGCGACTTCAACGTCTCGGGCGGCTATTCGTCCACGGACGGATTGCTCGCCGAGGTCAAGATCGGTGACCGCAACGTGCTCGGCACCGGCAACACTGCGCAGGCCACTTTCACCTACGGCCAGTTCGCGCGAGGCGCCAGCCTGTCGTTCACCTCGCCCTACGCCCTCGGTCGAACGACACCTGGCATGGAGCTGTTCGCGCGACAGAGCATGGTCAGCACGTTCCAATCGTTCGGCAGCAACACCTATGGCGGCGCCCTCACCCTGGGCATGCCGGTCAGCGAGCAGACGGCCATGCTGTGGCGCTATTCGCTCTATGACCAGAGGGTGGTGCTCGCACCGGGGATCTCGCCAGCGGCGGTGTCCCTGCCGGTTCGCCAAGCGGTCGCAGCCGGGCGGCAGACGGTGTCCTCGCTCGGCAATACCGTCACCTACAGCACCCTCGACAACAACAAGGTGCCGACCAGCGGCATCCGCTCACAGTTGACGCAGGATCTCGCCGGCCTCGGAGGCGACGTTCGCTTCTTACGGACCACAGGCGACGTCCGCTATTATCGATCGATCAACAGCGACCTGACCGGCATGGTGCGCGCGCAGGGCGGCTATATCACCGGATGGGGCGGCCAGCAGGCGCCGCTGCTCAACAGCTTCTTCGGCGGTCCTACCATGGTGCGCGGCTTCGCGCCGGGCGGCTTCGGACCGCGCGATCTGACGCCGGGATCGACGATGGACAATGTGGGCGGCAGCCTGTTCTGGGCGACAACGGCGGAGCTGCAGGGCAACATTCCCGGATTGCCGCAGGAATACGGCCTGCGTGCATCGGCCTTCGTCGACGCCGGGACCGTGTTCGGCTATCGCGGCCCGACCCAGAATGTCCAGGTGGCGAACAGGAACGTGCTGCGGTCCTCGGTCGGCGTCGGCATGACCTGGGCATCACCGTTCGGACCGCTTACCGTCGACTACGCGGTCCCGATCAGCAAGGCGGCGTATGATGTCGTGCAGCCGCTCCGTTTCAGCGCCGGTGGCTTCTGAGCCAACGCCGCAACGTCGACGGAGCGCCGCGTCACCTCAGTACGGATAATAGTAACCGCGCGGGCCGTAATACGGGTGACCGTAATACGGGCGAACATAGTAGGGCCGCGGTGCGTAGTACACCCGCGGCGGCCCGTAATAGCCGGGGCCGGGATAATAGCCGGGCCCATAGTAATAATAGTCGTCGTTCTGATGCGCGGCGATTGCGCCGAAGGTGCCGATCATTGCACCCATGATGGCCAAGCCGGCGGCTGGATTGCCCCTGTAGACGCGGCGGTAGCGCCGGCGAGCGCTGAGATCGGTCAAATCGCCGGCTGTCGCCGTCGCGACCGCCGGCTTGTTGGCCGGACCCGCCACCCGCGCATGGGCCGGCGCCGGCGCGCTTGCCACCACGGCGATGGCCGCGACGGCCGCAATCGCGATTTTTCCACCGGCCGAAGGAGATCGATATTTCCCGCTGAACATGGCATCACCCTTCACTTCACTCGTTCCCGAATACAACATGGCCGGGCGTGCAGCTTGACCTGTGTCAACTCAGGACGAACCAGCCGTCCGGCGGCACGTACGCATCCCGCAATCGTGCTTAGACGCGACGTCACGCCCCCTGGTTCAGCCCACCGCCGCATCGATTTCTGCGAACCGATGGCCGCCCGTCGGGAACCAATGGCTGCACACCGACGCCGTCCATCATGCCGTCGGCAACAGGAGTCCTCATGCCTTCCAGACTGACACGCCCATTCTTCAGCGCCGTCGCCACGCTGGCGCTCACCGCTTCGATGGCGAGCGCCGGCGACAGCGCGACCTCGCTGTTCAAGGTGGTGACCGTCAAGGATGAGATCGTCATCGGTCTCAATAGCGAAGAGCTGGCTACGATCGGCGGGAACGATGCCAGCGCCGTTGCGCGCGCATTGGCGCAGAAAGGCGACCTCGCAGCCTGGCAGTACAACGTTCATCGCGGCCCGAACGGCGAGCTGCAGATGGCACCTTCGGCCAAGATTGCTCTGCTGTCGCATGCCTCGCTGCGCGTCGAGCCCTACAGCACCACTTATGTCGTGGCGCCCCATCCCTGAACGAAACGATTGTCCGACCGGCGCTCGTACCGTCGACGACGGAACGAGGCCGGTCGGGCCAGCCGTTAGCTCTCGCCCCGATGGCCCGATTGCACGGCCCCATCGCATGTCCTGGGGACCCTGTCGGTGGAAAACCCGTAGACCACGGCCAGCCGGTCCAGGCACTCCTTGAAGCGGCGGGCGAAATAGTCGTTCCAGCGCTGGCTGGCGAGCCCCCGCTTGTGTCCGACCTGCTCCATGGTCAGGCCGTGCACCAGGATGTCATGGGTAATCGCCGCGCCGTCGGCGCCGAGCTCGCGCTCGGCGCGGTTGAGCCGCAGCACCGCCCGCCTCTGGCCTTCGGTGACCGGCTCGCGCCCGCGGGCGCCGTCAACGTGCTCGCGCGAGGGATCGATCGCCTGCGGGCCTCGCTCGGCCCGCTCCCAATCGTTCTGGAACGCCCGTCCGGCCCGGTATTGGGCGTCATCGAGCTGCTTGTGCGCGTGCAGCCGGCCGAGCGGGTCGCTGCGGACCGATCGCAACGCGACGATCTTTTCGCCGGGCTCAAGCGCCAGCGGGTCGTCGATCTCTACGGGAATCACGTCTGCATTTCGCGGCAGGTCGTGAGCTCTGCGGTCGTGGGTCTTGGACATGCGATGGGGCTTGCTGCGTCGGGGGCGCGCCATGTCTCGTCTCCGGAAAATGAATGGGGTCGGTTCGGGTCGGGCTTGCCGCGCTCTACGCGGCCGCGACCAGCCGCAGGATCAAACGGCCGGCGGGACGCGAAGCGGTTTCCTCGGGCGGAAGCCGCGTGAGATGGTAATGCGGCGTGCAGTAGCAGGAGCCGGGCTGGCGCGGATGACCGCAAAAAGTGATGGGATCGTCGTCCCGGTCGCCGCCATAGGGGTAGCGGCAATCGTTGCGCTCGAGCTGGTCGAGGGACAGCAGGCGCGGGCTGATGCCGACGCAACGCAGCTTGACGGCCGCCGCGGGTTTCGCCGCGGATGGCATCGGCCGGGCCGCCGCGTCCGGGCTCCGCCGTCCGGTTCGGGACGCCGCGGACATCGGCCGGGGCGTGGATCGCGCGGCTTTCGGCCCGCCCGGCGCGGCCAGCCCGATCCGCTTGCCGCGGCCAAGCGTCGCGTTCCGGGTATAGGCGGTTCCGAACTGCGCATTGAGCGCGCGCGCGATCTCGGCATAGGACCGCCCCTGGGCATGAAGCTCGCACAGCATCTTGGAATGCTGGTCTGGCCAATCTGTGGATTGCATTCTCGCCTCTTCCTTCTGGGTCGGGGCCGCCGGACCCGCCGGCTCACCCGACGGCCAAATCTTCCGATATTCCGAAGAAAAAGTCAAGCTTGAGTTCTGATTATTCGAAACATATAATGTCTTCCGAGATTCGCAAAAGAGGTCAAAGCCATGTTGGACGTTGCCATGATCGAGCGTGCACTCGAGAAGCCAGGAAAGACGAAAGGAGGGTTGGCCCGCGCCATGGGCGTGCGGCCGGGCGCGGTCTCCGAGATCCTCGGCGGCCAGCGCCTGATCAAGGCGGCCGAGATTCCGCTCATTACGGAGTATCTCGAGCTCAATTCCGTCCCCATCATGGGCCGGGTCGGCGCCGGCTCGGTGATCGAGCCCGATTACGAGCAGGTGCCCGTCGAGGGCCTCGGCGAGGTCGCCCTGCCCTTCCCGATCTCCGAGGAGACCATCGCCTTCGAGGTAACGGGCGATTCGATGCTGCCGAAATACGAGAACGGCGATGTGATCGTGGTCTACCGCGAGCAGCGCCACCCGCTGTCGAGCTTCTACGGCGAGGAGGCGGTGGTGCGCCTCAAGTCCGGCGAGCGTTACCTGAAGACGATCGAACGGGGCAAATCGCCGTCCGTGGTCAATCTGAAGAGCTTCAACGCCAAGCCGATCGTCGGGGTCAAGCTGGACTGGATCGGCGAGATCTTCGTCACCCTGCCGCGCGGCCAGATCTCGCGGATCCGCGCCAAGGCGGCCGCCAAGTCGCGCGCCCGCGCGGCAAACAAGTAAGCCTCGAGGCCGGATGCGGGGGACGCCGAGGCGCTCCCCCTGCATCCCCTCCCTCCAGGGGAGGGTGGGCACCGCGCCTGTGGCGCCGTCGTGATCAACAATTCTGAGCGACATATGGGGATGTGCGTCCATAGCCTCGCGGCGCCCCAGGCGTCCGAGTGATGCATCGATTTCACCCTCTTCAAACGAGAGGGTGCAGGGAAGGCCGGACCTCGACTGAGGCCCGTGGCCCGCCTGCTCAAAAAATGCAGGCGGCAGGTACCACAGGTCCAGCCGGAACGATCCGGCCCTCCCTGCGCGATGGTTTTCACGGCTGCTTCGCGTTCTCCCCGGTGCGCCGGGCTGTCTGGTCACCGTCACCCGCGCCGCGCCATTGGCGCCAGCGCAGGCTTGATACTGGCATCGGAGTATCAGGACCACGCGACTTGACCGTGCGGGCCGATGTTGTTCGTCCGCGCGAATGACCACGCTGCAAACCGGCCCGCCCATCACTCCCCGCCTCCACGTGTCGTGACGACCGCGATACGCCCTCTCCATGAGGCGGGATGCGCCTAGACAATCACGAATTCTGAAAAAGAGAAAGAAGAATTTTTCGGCCCGGCGGGCCGGATCGGGGCAATGCGTTGAAGCCTCGCCCAAAACAAGCGTTTCCGCACACGTCGTCTGCAGGCGATCGAAGGCCATGAAACGGACCATCGTGCGGGCGCATCGCCCCTGATTCGCCCGACGGGCGTGACGCCTTGCCACCAGCCGCGCCTGGCGCCCGGATCAGTCCTCGACCCGCAGCTCCTCGCCATCTCTCGCGGAAGGCAGCCCAATTCGAAAGCGCCTGAACGCTGCAATCCTCGATACGACGCAGAGCGACTGGTGGGACAGGCTGGTCTTGCGCTATCTCGGCTCCAAGCGGTGGCCCGCCCCGACGATACACGCGCCCGCCAGCGAGCCGGACCTGCTGCGCCGTCGCGTCATCGCCGATGTCCGGCCGAGGTCGACGACGTCGCGCAAGCGGATTGATCCCGATCAAGGACCAGGCGCCGCGCCGGAGCAAACTCACCATCAACCTGTGGCTGCACAGGCAGGACATGGGGAAACGCCATCATGGGAAACGCCATGCGGAGATATCTTCTTGCCTTTAGCTTGGTGATCGCCGCACTCGGCTTCACGTCGTCGGCGCGTGCGGGATGCTGGCCGAACGAAAACTTCCACCTCGTGTGCTGGCTGGATACCTATGGAACGGCGTGCGAAGCGCACCACGCGCTGACCAGCGTCAGAGCCGTGCTGTATCCGGAGCCGCGCTACTCGTACTATGAATTCGAGGTTTCGCACTGGTGGACGGCCCACAAGACCGTGGCCTGTCCGCCGAATCAAAAGACGACGTTCAGCGGTGTCTGGGACCGGGAAACCGGAAAGGCGGAGGAAACGGCGACCACCGGCATTTCGTCGGTGACGAGGCGAGTCTACTGCAGCAACAATCCCTGGACGGGCCAGGGGCCGCCAACGGTGCCGATCTGCTCATATCCGGCCGATGATCCGAACGTGGGACTGCCCGTCACCTCGGCGATGCTCACGCAAAGCCAGCGAGACGATCTGCTTCGCGTTCAGGAGCCGTTGCATACCCGTTGCCAGCAGATCAAGCCGCTCGAGGACGAGGTGTCGTGGCTGAACGGCCGCCCCATCGTCGAGGTGGTCGCGTCCCACCATGAATATCAGAAGCTCGAATGGCATCTGTGGTTCATGGACTTCGGCGAGTTCGGACCATGGCATGAGGTCGCGGCACCGAAGCCGAAGGGCCCCTTGATCTGGAAGGGCACGACCTATACCGAGCGCCGCATTGCGACATCGAGGCACAGATATTGGCTGAACAAGCCCGGCCGCTGGAAGGTGGTTGCGAAGCCGAAGCCGACCGCGGCGGCGGCGCAGGCGATCCCGATCAGCGTGACCACCGAATGTCCCGGCGCGACGTTCAACGTGCAGTAACGGGCGATGACGCGGTCTTCATGGCGTGCG
Source organism: Bradyrhizobium sp. HKCCYLS3013 (assembly GCF_051167615.1). NCBI lineage: Bacteria > Pseudomonadati > Pseudomonadota > Alphaproteobacteria > Hyphomicrobiales > Nitrobacteraceae > Bradyrhizobium > Bradyrhizobium sp. HKCCYLS3013. Next base: position 695,380 of record NZ_JBNPTK010000001.1, on the reverse strand, counting down.
GGAACATGCTTCCGGACGCCACGCTACATCGCCTGGACTATTTCCGCGGCTGATGCCGGTTTGGTGATGGCCGCGCAGGCTGGGATGGAGTCGGTGAGGCGAGGTTGGACCGAATCATCCTTGACAAAATTCTGATTTAAAGAAATAATGGAGCATCACAGTCAGCCGAAGGCGAACCGGCGCTCCATGCAGTATTTCGTCGTGATGATCGACTACGGCCGGCGCGGACGCGAGGCCGTGGTCGATCCTGAGATGACCCGGCGCGACGTCGTGGCGCGCATCGCGTCGGGCGAATATTCGAACGTCAGCTTCATCCACGAGATCGTCGACCGATCGGTTGCCGACGTCACCGCCGACATCATGTCCGAAGCCGCCCTGCCCGAGATCGATGGGCGGGACGCCGACCTGCAGGCCGTCCGGTTCGATCACCTCCACGACCTGCGCAAGCACGAGCAGGTTTGATCCGGCTGCGCCAGATCAGACCAGAAAGACGGTCGAACCGGTCGTCTTGCGTGCCGCGAGATCGGCGTGGGCCCGGGCCGCCTCCTTGAGCGGATAGGTCTGGTTGACCTCGATCTTCACCGCGCCCGATTTGACCACGTCGAACAGCTCGTTGGCCATCGCGACCAGGCTCTCGCGCCTGGCGGCGTAGGTGAACAGCGTCGGCCGGGTCACGAACAGCGATCCCTTCTGGGCGAGCAGCCCGAGATTGAGCGGATCGACCGTGCCGGAGGACTGGCCGAACAGCACGGCGTAGCCGAGCGGCGCGAGGCAATCGAGCGACTTGAGGAACGTGTCCTTGCCGACGGAATCATAGACCACCGGCACCTTCTTGCCGCCGGTGATCTCGCCGACGCGTGCGACGAAGTCCTCCCGCGTATAGATGATGGTGTGCTCGCAGCCGTGGGCCTTGGCGAGTTGCGCCTTGTCGTCGCTGGATACGGTGCCGATGACGTGAACGCCGAGATGCTTGGCCCATTGGCTGAGGATGAGGCCCACGCCGCCGGCCGCGGCATGCAGCAGGATGGTTTCGCCCGCCTTCACGCGGTAGGTCTGCCGGATCAGGTACTGGGCGGTCAGGCCCTTGAGCATCATCGCGGCGGCGGTCTTGTCGTCGATCTCGTCGGGCAGCTTCAACAGCAGCGCGGCCGGCATCAGCCGCGCCTCGGAATAGGCGCCGAGCGGGGACGAGCCGTAGGCGACGCGGTCACCCACCTTCAGGTCCGTCACCCCTTCGCCCAGTTCCTCGATCACACCGGCGCCCTCGCTGCCCAGCCCGCTCGGAAGCTGGACCGGATAGAGCCCGGAGCGATTGTAGATGTCGATGAAGTTGAGCCCGACCGCCGTGTGGCGAATGCGCGCCTCGCCGGGGCCGGGCTTGCCGACCTCGATCTGCTCCCAGGCGAGAACCTCGGGACCGCCGGTCTTGTGGAAACGAATGGCGTTCGTCATGGGTTGTCATCCTCCCTGTTCGGATTGCGCGACGCCGCGCCGCCCGGTCGCGCGCCGGCCCCTTGCGGGCCGTTCGAGCCTGTGCTTCTCCGCGACCGAACCTCGGTCTTCCGTAGCCGCAGTCGGCTGGGTTTGGCAATCGGCTTTGCCAGCCGGCACAGGAACAACGATCACCGTTCCAGCGTTCATCGGCCATAGCGTGGAGTCCGAGCCCATGCCGCCCAAGCGACGCAGCGCAGTAGTCAATCCGGCCATCCTGATCGAGCTGGCCTGCCACACCTTGATGGGCATCGCCATGGGGCTCGGCTTCGCCTTCGGGCTGACCCAACTGGATGCGTTCGGCATCGCGACCCTGATCGCCCACAGTGTCGATCCGCACGTGACGTTCGTGATCTTCGTCGGTGTGTTGACGCTGTCATTTGCCGTCGGCGCGACGATGACGGGCTTCGTGTTCACGATGATGGAGGAGAGATAGAAAGCCGCGCGCCGATGGCTGCATGGGCGCCCGCAATGTCATCAGCGCGTCGCGCAAACCATGCAGATGGAGATCAGGTTCGACCGGCGCGGAGACGACCAGATGGCCGGACTGATCGGTGCAAGCGATCCGCGGCTTCGCGAAGCAGGCTTCGGAGCCGCGGGCGTTGTCGCGCGCTTGGACGCACGGCCGTCATGAACGGCTGGCTTGCTCTGTTTGCGGCTGGAATGCTCGAGATCATCTGGGCGCTCGGCCTGAAGCATTCCGACGGCTTGACACGCTTCTGGCCCAGCGTCGCGACCGTGACCGCGATCCTGCTCAGCTTCGTGATGATGTCGCTTGCGCTGCGCTCACTGCCGTTTGGCACCGCCTATGCGGTATGGACCGGGATCGGCGCGGCCGGGAGCATCCTCGCCGGCATGGTCCTCTACAGCGAGCCGGCGGATCCGACGCGACTGTTCTGCCTCACGCTGATCATCACCGGCATGATCGGGCTGAAGCTGAACTCGCCGATCTGACACCGTCGACGGCCTCCGGCAGGATCGTGACAGCTCGACGCTGCCGAAGACGATGAGGGCGATCACGAACGGCAGCAGGTGATAGAGCGCACGGAAGATCAGCAGCGCCGCGAGCAGCCGCTCCTGATCAACGCCGCCCAGACCCAGCAGGATCGTTGCATCGAACAGGCCGATGCCGGCCGGGGCATGGCTGGCGAATCCAAGCAAGGTCGCGGCGATGAAGACCGCCATCAGCCGCGCGAGGTCGATGCCGAGCTCGGCCGGCATGAGCACATACATTGCCAGCGCCGCGGTGCTGAGCTCGAACAGCCCGACCGCGATCTGCAGCAGCACGGCAGGCCCGGACGGCAGCCGCACCGGCCATCGTCTGCTTCGCCGCCCCGGCCAGCTCCACACCACGAAGGCGGTGACGGCGCAGAGCAGCGCGGCCGCAACGACCCGGTTGAGCGCCGGCGGCCAATACTCCACCCAGCCGAAGGCGTCCGGATCGATCATCAAGCTCAGGCCGAGGGCGGTGAGATTGCCGAGCCAGAAGGTAAGCCCGGTCAGGAAGCTGATATTGGCGATGTCGATCGCCCCGAGCCGGTACGGCGCGTAGATCCGGTATCGAACCAGCGGCGAGATCAACGCGACCGCGCCGATGCCGTGCGCGATCGGATAGCTCGTGAAGCTGCCAAGCGCGGCCGCGCGATAGGGAATGTCGCGGCGGCCGATCGTCCGCAATGCGAACAGGTCGTAGAGCGTGAGGCTGGCGTAGGAGAGGAGGACGAATGCCAGAGCCGCCGCGATCAGATGACGGTCGGTGGCCTCGACGATCGACAGGACATGGGCAAAGTCGAGCTTCTTGACGGCGCGTGTGAGAACGTACACCGCCACAGCCGCGATCGACAGGCTCAAGGCCAGTCCGCCCAGGCTGCGCCACCAGATTCTGCGGTTCGACGGTAGCGGCGGAACGTCGATCAGGTCAGCCATTCAACGTGTTTTCGCTTCAAGCCTGCGCCGGCCGATTCGAGCAGGACGATGGCGCCGTGTGACACACCGATGTGACAGCGGCGTTACCATTGTGCGCTGCCCCCATGCCTTAACTATTTGTTAACGACGGACGATCGTTCACCGCTACCAACACGGCGAGCTGCAATGCAGCACCACATTTGCGATCATTCAAATTTGAATTAATCGCGGACGGGTTCGAGCGTAATGACGTGGACCGTATCAGTACGGATGCATGAAGGTCGCATCTTCGTCACGCGGGCTTTCTAAGACGGGTGCGGGACGCCAACATTCGAGGCAGCATGAACGCGGAATTCGAACACGAGCTCACGCCGGACCAATGGGAGACGCTGAAGGCGCTTCGCATTCCCGCGCGTGAACGCCGCAGGCTGAACGGCATGATTGTCGACGAGCTCACCGCATTTGGACTCGTCTCTATGGACAATGGCGCGGCGACACTCACGATGGCCGGCCGCAAGGTGCTCGTCAGGGGATCCTCACGCCTGCTCGATGTCGCAGCCTGATGTTTCGGAGCGCGGCCCGCCCTTCGAAGCGCCGCGCGCCGAACTCACCACATGGATTTCCGCGCGCGCTCGGGCCACTCGCGATCGTACGCCGCGCCGTCGATGTCGTTGGCCGTCATCGCCGCGAGAATCTGCCCCGGCGTCGGCAGTTGCTGCGGATCGACACGCCTATCCGGGTTCCAGAGATCGGCACGAACGATCGCGCGGGCACATTGGAAGTAGATCTCTTCCACCGTCATGATGAGGACGGAGCGCGGCAGCTTGCCTTCCATCCGGAACGACTCCAACAGATCGGGGGCCGTCGACAGATGACCATGCCCGTTCACACGCAGCGTGTTGCCTGATCCCGGAATCAGGAACAGCAGAGCGATCCGCGGGTCGCGCACGATGTTGCGCAAGGAATCCACGCGATTGTTGCCGCGGCGGTCCGGCATCATCAGCGTCTTGTCGTCGTGGATGCGGATGAATCCGGGGAGATCGCCGCGCGGCGAGCAATCGAGACCTTCGGGACCACATGTCGCGAGCGCCACGAACGGCGACTGCTCGATCATGATCCGGTAGTGCGGCGTCACGCGATCGGCCACCTTCGCCGTCGAGGTCAGCCCCGTCTCGCCATAGATCGCCTCGAGCTGTTCAATCGTGGTGACGATCGACATGGCCGCTGCCTCCGTTTGATCCGATCGGTTCTGCGTCAATCGGCCGCTTGATGATGTCCGCCAGCCGGTGACCGTGCGGCTCGGGGTCTCCGACATTGACGATCGTGACATCCGCTACGGCGTCTTCGGTCACCGCGCGGTGGAGACGCTCGCCGATGTCGCCGTCACTCGGACGGTGCCGCTTGCCGAGCCGTTCGGCGAGAACATCCGCGGGCGCGGTGATGGCGACGACGATGACGTTGGCATAATCCCGGCGCGCGGCGGGAATGATCGTTCGCGAGACGTTCACGACGACGGTGCGGCCGGCCAGGATGTCATCCTTGATCGCGCGCGGCACGCCGTAGTCATGACCATGGGCCTCCCAATGCAGCGCGAACTCTCCAGCACTAAGCGCCTGACGAAAGGCGGACACGCTCATCTCGAGATTGTCCTCGAAGGCCGAGGCTTCGCGCGTGACGATCCGCCGCGGAAAGACGACCCGGTCATCGCCGGCGCATTCGCGACGCGCCACGTTGAGCAAGGTGTCCTTGCCCGCGCCGCTCGGCCCGACCACCAGGATCAGGCGTCCCGGACCAAGCTTCCCGGATGTCGTCGCTGACGCAGGCTCGATTCCGCTCATGCCACCCGCAATCCTTCCCGCCAGACGCTGCGCACGACCGACAACTGGCCCGCGACATGAACCCGGATCAGGTCCGCACGCTTGCCCACGGCGATCTCGCCGCGATCATGCAGGCCGACGGCGTCCGCAGGCGCCTTGGTGACGGTGCGGACGGCGGCGGCAAGATCAATGGACGGCACCCGCTGCGGCAATTGCAGCGCGCCCATCAGCAGACTCGACGGCACATAGTCCGACGACAGAATGTCGAGCAGGCCCTCGCGCGCGAGGTCCACGGCTGCGATATTGCCGGAGTGAGATCCGCCGCGCACGACGTTCGGCGCGCCCATCAGGATACTGATGCCCGCCTGGTGAAGGCCCCGCGCGGCCTCCATCGTGGTCGGAAACTCCGCGACCGCGATGCCGTCCTTGATTGCGTCGGCGACGTTCTCCTCCGTCGTGTCATCGTGGCTGGCCAGCGGCACGTCATGGGTCTTTGCCAGCGCAATGATGTCGCGCATGTTCGGCGCCGCGTAGGCCTGCTGATAGGCGAAGCGGCGCGCGAACATCACGTCGAGCTCGGCATCGGTCTTGCCGCCGCTCTTGCCGCGATAGTAGTCGCGCAGCTTGCCTTCGTCGCGAAACTGGCGCTGCCCGGGCGTATGATCCATCAGCGACATCAGCCGCACATCCGGACGCCCCGCCAGTTGCCGCGCCTCCTCGACCACGGTCGGCATCGGCACTTCGCAGCGCAGATGCAGGAAGTGATCGGACCGCAGCAGGCCGCCGTCGCGCGCCGTCGCGATCGCCTCCGCGAGCACATTGGCTTGACCGTCGACGCCCTCGGCGCCTTCCTCGCTCCACACGCGCAGCGAATCCAGCACCGTCGTGATGCCCGCGGTCGCAAGCTGCCCGTCATAGGAAATGACCGCAGCGACGGGGTTCCAATAGACCTTCGGGCGCGGCACGAAATGCGCTTCGAGGTGATCGGTATGCAGTTCGACCAGTCCGGGCATCAGCAGGTCGCCGCCGGCATCCAGGCTGCCGGCCGGCGCAGCCCCTTCGCCCAATTCCGCGATCCGGCCTCCGGCGATCGCCACCCAGCCCTGCTCGACGACGCGGTCGGCGAGGACCAGCCTGGCATTGCCTATCACGATATCGGACATGTTCGCGCTCATCTGCAATGTCTACCTCTATGCCGCCGCGGCGAATGTCGTGACGTCGACCGTGCGATCCGCAATCTGCGCGCGGATCTCGTCATCATGGACGATCGCGAGCATGGCCACTCCATCCTTCTTCTTTGCCGCGATCAGGTCGACCACGACCGCACGGTTGGCCGCGTCGAGCGACGCGGTTGGCTCGTCGAGCAGCAGCACCGGAAGGTCGGAGATGAAGCCGCGGGCGATATTGACCCGCTGCTGCTCGCCGCCCGAGAAGGTCGATGGCGGCAGCGACCACAGCCGCTCGGGAATGTTCAATCGCCGCAGCAGCGCGCCTGCCCGCACCCGGGCGTCTTCGCGCGGCACGCCGGCCGCGAGCAGCGGCTCGGCTACGACATCGAGTGCAGGGACCCGCGGCACCGCGCGCAGGAATTGGCTGACATAGCCGATGGTCTGCCGCCTCGCATTCAGGACCAGGCGCGGCTCGGCGCCGGCGAGATCGGTCATCGCGCCCACGTGCCGGACGCCGATGCGTCCGCCATCGCAGCGGTAATTGCCGAAGATCATCTTCAGGATCGACGACTTGCCAGCGCCCGACGGTCCCGACAACACGACGCATTCGCCGCACCTGACCTGGAACGACACGCCGCGCACCACGGGCAGCGAGATGCCGCCCTGCAGATGCATGGTGAAGGTCTTCTCTGCATTCTCGACATCGATCATCACGGTCATCGCATTGGGCTCTTGCATCATGGCGGCAGGATCGAGGACACGAGGAGCTGTGTGTACGGCTCGCGCGGATCGTCGAGCACCTGGTCGGTGAGGCCGGTCTCGATCACCCGCCCCTCCTTCATGACCATCACACGATGCGACAGCAGCCGCGCCACCGCGAGATCGTGGGTCACGACGATGGCCGCGAGGCCGAGCTCGTTGACGAGGCTGCGCATCAGATCGAGCAGGCGCGCCTGCACTGAGACGTCGAGGCCCCCGGTCGGCTCATCCATGAACACCAGCCGGGGCTCGGTCACCAGATTGCGCGCGATCTGCAGCCGCTGCCGCATGCCGCCGGAATAGGTCCGCGGCGCATCGTCGATGCGGGCGACATCGATCTCCACGCGATCGAGCCAGGACGAAGCCGTCTGCCTGATCCGGCCATAGTTGTTCCAGCCGACCGCCATCAGCCGCTCACCGACGTTGGCGCCGGCGGAGACCGCCATGCGCAGGCCCTGCGCCGGGTCCTGATGGACATAGCCCCAATCGGTTCGGAACAGAAAGCGGCGCTCCGCCTCGCCAAGCCCGGCAAGATCGCGCAGCACGCCGTCGCGCATGCGGTAGGACACGCGGCCCAACGTCGGCGCCATTTGCGCCGACAGCATCTGCAAGAGTGTCGATTTGCCCGAGCCGGACTCGCCGACGATGGCGAGCACCTCGCCGGGATAGAGCACGAAGGAGACATCGCGGCAGGCTGCCAGGCGGCCGTAGCTCTTCGCAAGCCCTTCCGCGACGAGCAGCGGCTGATCGGATGCGCTGATCATCTCAGCCATGGGCGCTCTCCTTGTGCGGGGGGACGCTCTGCGCGCCACAATGTCCGGATGCCTGGCGGCCCTCGCAATAGTCGGTGTCGGAGCAGACGAACATGCGGCTGCCCTTGTCGTCGGTCACGATCTCGTCCAGATAGGACTCCTCCGCGCCGCACAGCGCGCAGGGCGCGTCGAACTTGTAACGCGTGAACGGATGGTCCTCGAAATCCAGCGAGACGACCGACGTATACGGCGGAATGGCATAGATTCGCTTCTCGCGTCCCGCGCCGAACAATTGCAGCGCCGGGCAATTGTCCATCTTGGGATTGTCGAACTTCGGCGTCGGCGACGGATCCATCACGTAGCGCGCATTGACCTTGACCGGATAGGCGTAGGAGGTCGCGATGTGACCGAAGCGCGCGATGTCCTCATAGAGCTTGACGTGCATCAGGCCATACTCGGCCAGCGCATGCATGCGGCGGGTCTCGGTCTCGCGCGGCTCGAGAAAGCGCAGCGGCTCGGGGATCGGCACCTGATAGACCAGCACCTGCCCCTCGTGAAGCGGCGCCTCGGGAATGCGATGCCGGGTCTGGATGACGCTCGCCGCTTCCGTCGAGGTCGTGGTGGCGACACCCGCGGTCTTGGCGAAGAACTTGCGGATCGAGATCGCATTGGTCGTATCGTCCGAGCCCTGGTCGATGACCTTGAGCACGTCGCAGGGACCGAGAATGGCCGCAGTGACCTGCACGCCGCCGGTGCCCCAGCCATAGGGCATCGGCATCTCGCGGCTCGCGAACGGCACCTGATAGCCGGGAATCGCGATCGCCTTCAGGATGGCGCGGCGGATCATCCGCTTGGTCTGCTCGTCGAGATAGGCGAAGTTGTAGGTCGGTGCGTTCATTCCGCAGCTTCCTTCAATTCGGGAGCGGCATTGGCCTCGGCGAACTCCCGGCGCAGCTTGCGCAGCAGGCCGAGCTCGGACTGGAAGTCGACATAATGCGGCAGCTTCAGATGCTCGACGAACCCGGTCGCCTGCACATTGTCGGAGTGCGACATCACGAACTCCTCATCCTGCGCCGGTGCAACCATGTCCTCGCCGAGCTCGCGCGCCCGCAGGGCACGGTCGACCAGGGCCATCGACATCGTCTTGCGCTCGCTCTGCCCGAAGGCGAGGCCATAACCGCGGGTGAAGCACGGCGGCTCGGTCGCCGAGCCCTTGAACTGGTTCACCATCTGACATTCGGTCAGCTCGACCGATCCGAGCGGCACCGCGAAGCCGACCTCCTCGGCCACGAACTCGACCTCGACGTCCCCGAAGCGGATTTCGCCGGCGAAGGGATGGTTGCGGCCATAGCCGCGCTGGGTCGAGTAGCCGAGCGCGAGCAGAAAGCCCTCATCGCCACGGGCCAGGTTCTGCAGCCGCAGATCGCGGTCGGCGGGAAAGCTCAGGGGATCACGGGTGAGATCGCCGACCGGCGCGCCAACCTCGGCTTGCGGCGACGGCTCGATCAGTCCGTCCTGACCGAGAATATCGGTGACACGCGGCGTCGGCGCATTCGGCGCCTCGGCACGGGCCGGCAGCTCCGGCTCGACGCCGGCCGCCAACTGCGGATCGAGCAGCCGATGCGTATAGTCGAAGGTCGGCCCGAGCACCTGGCCGCCGGGAATGTCCTTGAAGGTCGACGAGACACGCCGCTGCACCCGCATTGCGCCGGTATCGACCGGCTCGCTCGCGCCGAAGCGCGGCAGCGTCGCGCGAAAGGCGCGCACCAGAAAGATCGCCTCGATCAGATCACCGCGCGCCTGCTTGATCGCCAGCGCCGCGAGCTCGCGATCGTACAGCGAGCCTTCGCTCATCACGCGATCGACGGCGAGCCCCAACTGCTCGGAGACCTGCGCCAGCGACAGCTCCGGCACATCGCGATCACCCCGGCGCTCATGCGCCAGCAGCCGGTGCGCGTTCTCGATGGCGCGCTCGCCACCCTTGACGGCAACATACATGCCTCACTCTCCTGCGGAAACGAGCCGGGTCGTTCGCGGGATGGCGACGATGGACGAGCCATCGACCAGCACGACGTCGACACCACGCGGAAACAGCCTCTCATTGATCGACAGCCGCTCGAACAGGTCAGTCGGCGCGACCGTCGCACGGAACGATGTCGTCCCGTCGATGCCCGGACCACGCAGCTCGAACGCCGGACCTCTGGACAAGCTCGGCACCTGCAGGACCAGCGTCGTCGAGCGATCGGGATATTCGGCACTGCCGAGCGCGAATGAAGTCAGATCGGGAAGCGTTTCCGGATCCGCCGCGACCGCAAAGCAGGCGAGCGCCGCGTCGGCGACGATCGGCGCCCCCGTGTGAAACTTGAGCCAGGCGCCGACCTCGGACGTGCCGGCGAGCGAAGCATCAAGCCAGATCGGCGTATCGTGATCGAACAGGGTCAACGCGATCGCGGCGGCACCAGGCATCAACGACGACGGCCGGCCGACATGGCCCTCGACCTGTCGCACGCTTCCCGGACGCGCCATGGCCTCCATGACGATACGGAAGGTGGATTGCGCGGACAGCACATTGTCGGCGAAGCCGGGCTGCAGATCGGAAGCGGCGGCACCCATCAGCCTTCTCCTCGCACCATCGTATAGAAATCGACACGCGTGGCCGCAGCCTGCTCCGCGCGGTCGGCCCGCGATGCACGCATCTGCGCCTGCAACGGTGCGACCACCTGCGTCTCGATCGATCGCACATGGCTTGATGACTGGATCATCGCGTCACACAGCGCGATCAGGCGCGCCTTGTCGGCGTCACGTCCCAGCACATAGCCAAACCCGACCTCGCCGCTCTCGAGCCGCACCGCGGCGCGCGACACCGTCGCCTCGCCGACATTGAACGGCGCACCGTCGCCGCCGATCCGTCCCCGCAGCATCACCAGGCCATTCTCCGCCGGACGAAGATCGCGATACTCAGGCACCGCGAGGTCATTCAGCCTGGCGCGGATGTCCGCATGCGAGGCATGCGCCAATACCCGCATAGCCGCCCTGCGCCGGTCCTGCATCGTGGTCTCGCCGTCCATCGTCATCCCGATCTTGCCGTCTCGAAGTTGTCTATGTTAATAGACAACTTCGTAGCGAAGCGCCATGACTGTTTGATGACATGGGCGTGATTTCAGGCCGGACAGCGGAGAGCCGTGGATGAGCATGCAAGGCGCCGACTCGGGCGTGGCGCTGTGGCGGCGGGTGGCCGACGGCATCGAGCGCGACATCGCCGACGGCCGCTTCGCGGCCGGAACGCGCCTGCCCGGCGAGACCGAAATCGCCGAAACCTATCGCGTCAACCGTCATACGGTGCGTCGCGCGCTCGCGACCTTGGCGGAGCGCGGCCTCGTGCGCGCCGAGCGCGGCAGCGGCACCTATGTCGAAGCGCCTCGTCTGTCATATCCTCTGAGATCGCGCACCAGGTTCTCCGAGATCGTGGGGGCCGGCGGGCGCGAGCCGCGTGGACAGCTGATCGCAGCGTCCGAAGAGCCCGCGACGCGCGAGCTCGCGCGCGAGCTGCGATTGAAGACGGGCGCACCATTGGTGCGGATCGAGGCGCTGCGTCTCGCCGACAAGACGCCGATCTGCGTGAGCACATCCTGGCTGTCGGCCGAGCGTTTCCCCGAGGCCGGCCACATCTTCGCGTCGGTGCGCTCGATGACCGCCTTGCTCGCCCATTACGGCATTCGCGACTATCGCCGCGGCGCGACCAGAATCACGGCGGCGATCGCCGACGCGAGCGACGCCGCGCGGCTCGACCTCGCGCTTGGCCGTCCGGTGCTGGTGGTCGACAGCACCGATGTCGATGCCGACGGGACGCCGCTCGTCAGCAAGCGCTCGCGTTTCGCCGCGGAGCGCGTGACGTTCGAGGTGGAGAGCTAGACCAGACGTCCGCTACTCCCCCGTGCGCGCTCAGTCGATGAGCGAGCCGTCCTGATTGAAGAACGGATGCGGCCCGTCGAAATCGCCGATCGGCACCTGATGGGTGACGACCGTTCCGAAGCCCGGTCCTGGAAACCAGGCATGAAGGTGAAAGGCCGGCGGCTCGACCCGGAAGGATGGCGGGCGCAGCTCGGCCAGATCGAGCGCGACGGCATGGTTCGGCGCTGGACAGATCGTGCAGGGAATGCCCGCAAACCGGGTCAGCGTCGCGCGATGAACGTGACCGCATCCGATCAGTTGCACCCGCGGATGGCGCGCGAGGATCGCCGCGAGATCGTCGGCATTGCGCAGGTTCTGCCGGTCCATGTGCCAGATGCCGGTGGTGAATGGCGGGTGGTGCAGGAACAGCAGGGCCGGCCTTTCGCTGGAGGTGGACAGCCTGGCATCGAGCCATTGTAGACTCGCCTCGTCCAATTCGCCATGCGGATGGCCGGGCACGCTGGAATCGAGCAGAAGCAGATCGAGACCGGCCAGTTCCACATGCTGGTTCAGTGGCGCCGACTGCTCATGAGCAGCGCCGGGAAACGCCGCGCGCATCAGTTCGCGGGAATCGTGATTGCCTGGTACGGCGGCGAATGGAATCTCGAGGCCGGCAAGAAGATCTTTCAGATGATCGTACTCGGCCGGCGACGGCGTATCGGCGAGATCGCCCGAGATCACCACCAGATCGAGCTTCGGCGCGAACCGGTTGAGCTCCATGATGCAACGGGCCAGCGCACGCGCCGTATCGACGCGGCGGTAGGCGAGCCGGCCGGGCGCCTTGATGTGCAGGTCGGAGATCTGGGCAATGGTGACGGGGCTCTTGGTCATCGGCTGATCAACCCTTCTCCGGCAGCAGACGAATGGACCCGGGCGCAATCCGCAGGCCGATCCGCTCGCCCGCAGCGACCCTGATCGTATTCGGCGCGTCCACGGTCAGTGCGATCGAGGCGGCATCGCGGACAACGATCCGCTGCCGGTCGCCGGCAAAGCGGACGCTGTCGACGACGCCGGTCAGACTCGATACCGCGGCGTCGACGATCGCGATCGTTTCCGGCCGAACCATCGCCACCGCCAGGTTGCGTGGACCGGGATCCGCGATCGGCTGCCGGCCTCCCGGCAGAACGAGCTGGCCGCCGTCGAGCGGCGCCTCGATGATGTTGGCCGCGCCGACGAACTCCGCGACGAAACGATCGGCCGGCGCAAAATAGACCTCTTGCGGCGTCCCGATCTGGGCGATCGCGCCCTTGCGCATCACGACGATGCGGTCGCCGAGCTCCATGGCTTCAGCCTGATCATGCGTGACGTAGATCGCCGTGATGCCGAGCGTGCGCAACAGGCCGTTGAGCTCGCCGCGCAGGCGCTCCCGCAAGGCGGCATCGAGTGCGGTGAGCGGCTCGTCGAGCAGCAGCACGCTCGGGCGGATGGCGACTGCGCGCGCCAGCGCGACGCGCTGACGCTGACCGCCCGAGAGCTGATCGATGCGCCGGTCTTCAAGACCGCCCAGATTGGTCAGCGCGACCAGCTCGGCGACGCGCGCGGCGCGCTCCGGCTTGGCCACGCGGCGGATCTTGAGCCCGTAGCCGATATTGTTCGCGACCGTCATGTTGGGGAACAGCGCGTAGGACTGGAACACCATGCCGACATTGCGCTTCTCGATCGGCTGTCGCGTCAGATCCCTGCCGTCGAACAGCACGCGCCCGCCCGCATCGGGCGTTTCGAGCCCGGCCACGATCCGCAGCAGCGTGGTCTTGCCGCAACCGGACGGCCCCAGCAGCACCAGCGTCTCGCTCTGCGCGATGTCGAGCGTGGCGCGCGCGAGCGCGCACGTCCCGTCGGCAAAGGTCTTGCCGCAATTCTCCACCTTGAGGGCGGCTCCATGCCGGGTCATCGTGCTCACCGCAGGCTTCCTCTCTCGCCGACCCATTGCATGGCCACCAGCAGCGGGATGATCATGACGAAGAAGATCAGCGTGTAGGCGGATGCGACCTCGAGCCGCATCGATGCGTAGCTGTCGGCGAGACCGACCGGCAGTGTCTTGGTCAACGGCGTATGCAACATCCAGGTCAGGTTGAACTCTCCAAGAGATAGTGTCACCACCATGAGGCTGCCCGCCAGGATGCCGGGCGCGGCGTTGGGAACGATGACGTCGATGAAGCGGCGCCATGGCGCGGCTCCGACCGATGCGGCGCCTTCGTCGAGCGATGTCACGTCGATCGTCGAGAACACCGCCATGACGGACCGCACCATGAACGGCATCGTGAAGATCACATGGCCGACGAGGATGAACAGCCACGAGCGACGGAAGCTTCCGGCCCCGCCATAGGTGAGCAACAGCGCCAGCGCGATGGCGAGCCCGGGAATCGCGAGCGGCAAGGTGATGATCTCCTCGACCAGCCGCGCCAGCCGTCCGCCGCGAACGTACAGCGCGTAGGCCGCGGGAACACCGACCACGAGCGTGACCGCCAGCGTACCCAGCGCGATCAGGATCGACGCCATGATCGTGCCCGCGTAGAGCTCCCAGACCTGGGCCACCCACTGCAAGGTCACGCCGGACTGAATGCCGCGGAAGTAGTTGACGGTCACACCCGCCACGATCGAAAGGCCGGCCGGCACGGCCAGGAAGGCAGCGACCAGCAATGTGAACAGCAGTTGAAGGATGAAGATGGCTCCGTCGCGCACGTGCCTACCCTGCCGCTGCCACGGAGCTGCCGGCGAAGGAGCGCGCCAGTGCCAGCATCAGCCAGGTCATCAGGCCAAGCCCGACCGAGAGCGCCGCCGAGGTGGCAAGGTTTCCGGCCAGCGTGAACTCCGTGTAGATCAGCATCGGCAACACGTCGATGTTCGTGGCCAAGGTGAATGCCGTTCCGAACGCGCCCATCGCCGTCGCGAACGCGATCGCGCCGGACGCGATCAGCGCCGGCGTCAAGGCCGGCAGGATCACGTCGCGCAGCACGGCCCAGGGGCCGGCGCCGAGCGAGCGCGCGGCCTCCTCCAGGCCCGGATCCAATTTCTGCGCGGCAGCCATGATCGTGAGGATCACCCGCGGAATCGAGAAATAGAGATAGCCGAGGAACAGCCCGTAGATCGAATAGGCGAATACGAGCTTGTCGCCGGTGAGCCGGGACGAGATCTCGCCGATCAGCCCCTGGCGGCCAGCCAAAAGGATGATCATGAAGCCGACCACGACGCCCGGGAACGCGAGCGGAAACGTCAGGATCGCGACCAGGAGCGCGCGGCCGGGAAACCGGTGACGCTGCAGGAACAGGCCGGCGATCGTCGCGATGACCAGGGTCGCGATCGTGGTGGCCGCCGCCAGCGCCAGCGTGTTGAGAAGTGTCGTGCGGTAGCGCGGCTCGAGGATGATCGCGAGATATTCGGCCAGACCGTGCGGTCCCTCGGCGCCGGTGACGAGCAGCCTCGCCATCGGAAGCAGGAAGAAGGCCGCGGTGACGGCTGCCAATGGCAGCAGGCAGAGCCGGACGAATGAACTGTGCGACATGTGATCAAGTGCGCCTCCGCCGGATCCTCTCCGGCGGAGGCGCGGTGCTCCTTCAGCGGACTTCGGACAGATAGCGATCGACGAAGCCCTTTTGCGCGGCTTCCATATCGCCCCAGTTCACGCTCTTGGCGCGGGCGTAGTCGCTGTCCGGCAGGAACTTGTTCTTCACCGCGTCCGGCAGCTCGATCGGTCGCGCCGGGCGCAGATAGGCATTGGTCCAGATCGCCTGGCCCTTGTCGGAGAGCAGATAGTCGATCACCTTCTTCGCCTTGTCCTTGTCGGGTGCGTTCTTCACCAGGCCGACGACGTAGGGGAAGACCACCGAGCCTTCGCAGGGAATCACGAACTCGAAATTGCCCTTCTCGGTATATTTCGCGCGGTAGGCGTTGAAATCGTAGTCGAACAGGATCGGGATCTCGCCCGAGACGACACGCGCGTAGGACGTCTGCTTTGGCACAATCGGATCGTTCTTGCGCAGGTCCTTGAAGAACGTGACGGCAGGTTCGAAATTCGCTTGCGAACCGCCGAGCGCGAGATTGACGGCGACGGCGCCGACATAGCCGACGGCAGCCGAGCTCGGGTCGAGATAGCCGACCAAGCCCTTGTAGTCCGGCTTGAGCAGATCCTTCCAGCAGGCCGGGACCGGCTTGCCGCCAAGCGCATCCTTGTTCACGAACAGGCCGAGCGTACCGGAGTGGATCGTGGTCCAGTAGCCATCCGCATCCTTCAAGCCGGCGGGGACCTGATCCCAGTTCGCCGGCTTGTAGGCCTCGAGCGCGTCCTGCGTCTTCGCCTTCATTCCGAAGGTGACTCCGAAATAGCCGATGTCGCCGACTGGGTTGCTCTTCTCGGCAAGGATCTGCGCCAGCGCCTGGCCGGAGTTCTTGTTGTCGTGCGGAATGTCGTAGCCGAGATCGGTCTTGATCGCCTTGAGCATCGAGGCCCAGTCGGCCCATTCCGGCGGGCAGTTGTAGCAGATGACGTCCGCAGCCTTGGCCGGCTGCCACGATGCGGCGACGCACAGCGCGAGCAGCGCGAGAACGAGGCGGGTGAGCTTCATGAAGATAGACTCCGTATTCCTGGCATCACGGCCAGTTCCGGAGCTTCCCCTAAAGGCGGCACATGAAGGATTTGCGACACCGGGTGCAGCACACACAGCGGACGCCGCACCCTGATCGCTCGTAGGCAAACGATCGCAACCTTCGGATGCCACGCCCTTCAAGCGATGGCGCGGCGGCCGATGATCGCAAAGCGCAGCTTGCCCGAGATCCAGTCGATCGCAGCCACCGCCACAAGGATCATCAGGATCAGGAACGACACCTTCTGCCATTCCAGCACGCGGATCTGCTCGGCGAGTTGCAGCCCGATCCCGCCGGCGCCGACGATGCCGATGATCGTCGCCGAGCGCGTGTTGGATTCGATGAAGTAGAGCACCTGGCCGGCAATCACGGGAAGAACCTGCGGCAGGAGGCCGAAGCGGATCTCATGCAGCGCGCTGCCGCCGGCTGCACGAACGCCCTCGACCTGGCGCCGGTCGGCCCCCTCGATCGCCTCCGAGAACAGCTTGCCCAACGCGCCGAAGTCGGACACGGCAATCGCGAGCACACCGGCGAATGGACCGAGTCCAACGACGTTGATCCAGACCAGCGCCCAGATCAGCGTATCGACGCCGCGGATGCTGTCGAACAGCCGCCGTACCGGAAAGCGGAAGATTGCGGACGGGACGATATTGCGCGCCGCGAGCAGGCTGACGGGCAGCGCGAGCACGGCCGCGAGCATCGTGCCGAGCATGGCAATCGACAGCGTCTCTCCCATCGATTTCAGATAGGTCGGAAGCGACGCGCCGGGATCCGGCGGCAGCATCATCAGGGTGATCCAACCGAGTTGACTGATGCCCGTCAACAGCCTCGTCGGCGAGAAGCCGAGCTCGACGAGGCCGAACACGAAGATCCCCATCGCGGCAACCGCCACCAGCGGCGTCGCCAGACGGGCGGACGCTGGCCGCTCGAACACGCCTGGGTATCGCGATCGCAGCGCGGCGGTATCGATCTCGTCCAGCTTTCGCATCATGCCCGGCCTTCGCTGCCGAAGAGACGGCTGCGCAGCAGCCCCGTGCCAATGTCGATGACAAACACCGTCAAGATGATCAGAACGAGGATCGCGCTGACGTCGGAATAGTAGAACTTGCGGATCGCGACGACAAGCTCCTGGCCGATGCCACCCGCACCGACGAAGCCCATCACCGACGCCTCGCGGACGTTGATCTCGAACCGCAGCAACGTGTAGCTCGTGTAGCCTGCGACGACCTGTGGCAGGACGGCAAAGCGCATGCAGGACAGCCAGCCGGCACCGGTCGCGCGGACTCCCTCGACCGGCTTCATGTCGACGTTTTCGACGACCTCCGAAAACAGCTTGCCGAGCGCACCGCAGGAGTGGATCGCGATGGCGAATACGCCGGCCATTGGCCCCAATCCGAAGGCCATGACAAAAATCAGAGCGAACACGATGCCCGGCACCGTGCGGGCAAACTCGAGCAGGCGCCGGACCGCGAAGCGCAGCCAGGATGCAGGAGAGGTGTTCTCGGCCGCGAGGAAATTCAATGCAAACGCCAGGACGGCGCCGAGCATGGTTCCGACATAGCTGATCAGGATCGTCTCACCGAGAAGCCGCGTCCATTTGCGCAGGCCCCAGAGCCATTCCGGCAGGTTGGTCCACACGCGGTGTCCGTCGTCGAGCGTGAAGAGCCGGTCGAAATAGCTGAGGAAGTTGCCGAGATAGGTGACGAGCGTTCGGAGGTTGACCTCCGAACCGATGGCTGAAACGAACAGCACGAGGCCGGACGCAACCAGCACGACGACGGCACGCAGACGCTTGCGCGCCACCGCTTTGCGGTAGGCGCGCTGCAAAGGTTCGAGCTGCTGTTCAGGCAGGATGGCGACGGCTGACGACATGTTTGTCGGTGCAAAGCGCAAATAGGCCGGCGGGGCTTCGATGACGCGGTCCCCCGCCGGCCCGGTGCAACGCTTACGAGCCCTTCTTGCGGAGAGAGTCAACGAATTTGATCAGCTCGACAGTCTTGTTGTAGTCCTCCGTCGAGATCGCCTCCCACGGCTTGTTCTTGCCGTCGGACAGCTTGGCGAAGGCTTCCGGATCCTTCTTCGCCGCGTCGAGGAAGGCCTGCTTGATTGCGGCCTTCATGTCGGTGGGCAGGTCGCTGAGATAGGCGTAGGGCGAGTTGATGATCATGTCCGACTTGCCGATGATGCGGAAATCTTCCTTCTTCAGCGGCGTGCCGTCGGCCGACTTCACCATGTTCTTGGTGAGCATGCGGGTCAGGTTGGAGTCATCTCCGTTGTTCCACCAGTTTGCGGCGACGTCGACGGTTCCCTGCGCCAGGGCAAGCACGGCGTTCTCGTGGCTGCCCGTAAAGATGACCTGGGAGAAATAGGTGTCGGGGTCGATGCCCATCTGGCTCATCTTGAAGCGCGGCATGTTGTTGCCAGAGGTCGAGTTCGGGTCCACCAGGCCGAGATTCTTGCCCTTCAGATCCTCGAGCTTCTGGTACGGGCTCTTGGCGAGCACGTAGAACACTGAATAATAGCCCTTCGAGCCGTCCGAGTTGACGTCGATCACGAAAGCGTCCGTCTTGACGCCCGTCACGCGCGCGCGGGCGAAGGAGGCCGGACCATAATAGCCGATGTGAATGTTGCCGGCGCGCTGGCCCTCGATGACCGCGGCGTAGTCATTGGCGACGCGCAGCGTCACCTTGACGCCGAGCTCCTTGGAAAGATAGTTCACGAACGGCGTGTAACGCTCGACGACACCCGAGCCGTTTTCGGCCGGGATCGCGGCAAAGGTGATCTCCGGATATTTGGTTCGCCAGTCCTCGGCCGAGGCGGACGAAGCGAACGACAGAGCGGCCAAACCGGCCAGAATGAGACGACGATTGATCATGGAACGTCCTTCAAGTTTCAGGGGACGATGTCAGGATTGACACGACAGATGCGCCCGCAGCACGCAGGCAATCAGGCGACGGCAACTTTGCCGACAGCCGGAACGGATTCGGGAGCTTTGGGCATTGCCGGCGGCATCACCTCGTCGGCCTCCAGATCGTACAGCTCGCGCGCGATCTGGCCGGTGAGCGCCGCCGGCAGATCGTCGAACACGACCCGACCATTCGCCATTCCGATCAATCGGTCGCAATAGCTGCGCGCCAGATCGAGCGAGTGCAGATTGCAGATCACGGTGATACCGAAATGCTTGTTGATGCGCAGCAGCGCGTCCATGACGATCTTGGTGTTGCGCGGATCGAGCGAGGCGATCGGCTCATCGGCCAAGATGATTTCCGGATTCTGGACCAGCGCGCGCGCGATCGCAACGCGCTGCTGCTGCCCGCCCGAAAGCTGATCGGCGCGCTGCGCGGCGAGGGAGGCCATGTCGAACTGCTCGAGCGCGGACAGCGCCATGGCAACATCCGCCGCCGGCCAGAGCTGCGCCAGAGAGCGCCACGACGGGATTTCGGCGAGTCGCCCCATCAGGACGTTCGTGAGCACGTCCAATCGGCCCACCAGATTGAACTGCTGGAAGATCATCGCCGAGCGCGCGCGCCACTGCCGCAGGTCGCGGCCGCGCAGCGCCGTCACATCGAGATCCTTGAAGAGAATGCGGCCGCCGCTCACAGGACTCAGGCGATTGATGGACCGCAGCAGGGTCGACTTGCCCGCGCCGGAACGCCCGATCACGCCGACGAAGCTGCCGGGTGCAACAGAGAAGGACGCATTGTCGACCGCGGCTTTCATGCCAAAACGGCACGTCAGGCCATCCACCACCAGCATTGAATTCTCCAGACGCCTCGCTTTGGCCTATCGCTAACGTCTGGATTCTACAGTTATGTGACAGCAACACTGCGGCGCCACATCCGTCCACATGCCGGTCGGTAGTCATGTAGATGTCACGCCTCTGTCATAGGGGAGACCCAACACCTTCACAGGCGTAGAGACAGGACGCGAGATGGCCGGCAAGCTGCTTTCGATTGAACCTACCGTTGACCCTTCGGCCAAGCTCCAGGACGTGACGCTCGGCGCCTATTGCGAGATAGGCGCCCGCACCATCCTGCAGGAGGTGACGATGGGCGACTACTCCTACGTGGTCAACGATTCCCAGATCACCTACACGACGGTCGGCAAGTTCTGCTCGATCGCGGCGATGACCCGGATCAACCCGGGCAACCACCCGATGCAGCGGGCGACGCAGGCCCATTTCACCTATCGCGCCAGCGCCTATTTTCCAGGCGAGCCCGACGATGCCGAGTTCTTCGCCTGGCGGCGAGAGCATCATGTCCGGATCGGACACGACGTCTGGATCGGCCATGGCGCGATCGTGCTGCCGGGCCGCAACATCGGCACCGGCGCGGTCGTGGCGGCTGGCGCCATCGTCACCAAGGACGTTCCGGCCTATACGATCGTCGCCGGCAATCCGGCGCGCCCGGTCAAGCGCCGGTTTCCGCGCGAGGTCGAGCAGCGGCTGCTCGATCTGGCGTGGTGGGATTGGAAGCACGAGGCGCTGCGCGCGGCGCTGCCCGATTTCCGCAAGCTCGAGATCACCGCGTTCCTGGATAAATACGAGGCCGCTCTCGACGCCCGCGTCCCGGTACGGCAGAGTGCCGCCCCATGACCGATATCTCAATCTCGCGGGGCCGCTGCCTCGTCGACACCGAGCTCGTGGACACCTCCTTGATCATATCCGGCGACGTCATCGCCGGCATCGGGACACCGGGGTGCCGGTCGGGTCTCGAACTCGATGCGGAGGGGCTCACCGTGCTCCCCGGCATCGTCGACATCCACGGCGATGCGTTCGAGCGCCAGATGATGCCGCGCGCCGGGGTCGATTTCCCGACCGACGTCGCGCTGATCGACAGCGACCGCCAGGCCGTCAGCAATGGCATCACCACGGTCTTCCACGCAACGACCTGGTCATGGGAGCCGGGCCTGCGCAGCGCCGACAATGCGCGGCGGCTGCTCGAATCGATCGAAGCGCTGCGCCCGCAGCTCGCGGCCGACACGCGCTTTCATCTGCGCCACGAGACCTTCAATCTCGACGACGAGGAGGAAATCGGCCAGTGGCTCGCCGATCGGCGCGTCGACCTGTTCGCCTTCAACGATCACATGGACTCGACGGTCGCGAGCCTGGACACGCCGCACAAGCGCCAGCGCATGGTCGACCGCACCGGCCTGCCCGGCGCGGAGTTCGACCGGCTGGTCGCGCGCATCGCCTCTCGCGCGGATGCCGTTCCAGCCTCGATCGCGCGGCTGGCCGACATCGCACGCAAGGCTGGCGTCCGCATGCTGTCGCACGACGACGACAGCCCGGCCATGCGCAAGGCGTTTCGCAGCCAGGGCGTGACCATCGCGGAATTTCCGGTCAATGAGGAGACTGCGCGCGAGGCCGCTCAGGGCGGAGACGCGATCGTCTTCGGCGCGCCCAACGTCGTTCGGGGCGGCAGCCATACCGGGTGGACGCGAGCCAGCGACATGATCGCCAAGGGCCTCTGCTCGGTGCTGGCCTCCGACTACTACTATCCAGCGCCGCTGCTGGCGGCGTATCGGCTCGCGGCCGACGGCGTTCTGCCGCTGGCACGCGCCTGGGATCTGATCTCGGGCGGCCCCGCACGCGCGGCCGGACTGGCGGACCGCGGGACGCTGGCCGAAGGCCGCCGCGCCGACGTCATTCTGGTCGATGACCGCGTGCCGTTGCGCCCCCGCGTCGTCGCCGTCATCGCGTCCGGCCGGCTGGTCTATCTGGCCGAGACCCATCGGCTGAACGCAGTGCCCGTGCGCACCATCGCGGCGGAGTAGCAGATCATGGTCGATGCGCCCCGCTACGCGATCTACTACGCCCCGGCGGCGACGACGGGCTTGGCCGGATTCGGCGCGAGCCTGCTGGGTTACGACGCCTGGAGCGGCGACGAGCCGAGCTTTCCGGAAGAAGTCGTTCGCGCGGTTCCCGACTGGGCCGAGCTGAGCGCGGACCCGCGCAAATATGGCTTCCACGCCACTTTGAAGGCGCCGTTCGAACTGGCCGATGCGCAGAGCGAAGCCTCGCTCCGCGACGCCTGTGCGGAGTTCGCGGCAAGGCCGCGCGCCATTCCGATCATTCGTCCCATCGTGGACTCGATCAGCGGCTTCGTCGCGATGATCCCTGGCGAGCCCTCGCCGGCGATGCAACAGCTCGCAGCCGATTGTGTCCGGACGTTCGAGCCGTTTCGCGCGCCGATGACCGCCGAGGACCGTGCACGGCGCAAGCCGGACCTGCTGACACCACGACAGCGCGATCATCTCGATCGCTGGGGCTATCCCTATGTCATGGAGGATTTCCGCTTCCACATGACGCTGACCTGCCGGCTGTCGGACGAACGACGCCGGCCGATCCTGACGATGATGCAGCAGAGATTTGCGGCGCTGTCGCTGACAGAGCTCCGGATCGACCGGATCGTGTTGTTCCGCCAGCCCAACGCCCGCCAGCGGTTCGGCATCATCGGAGACTGGCCGCTCACGGCCGTCCAGCGCATCTAGGGACGTCGGTTCGGCATGGCCGCATGGTGCGGCCGCGCCTGCCGGTCGAACAGCGCGACCGGCAATCTCGTCGGACCTACACCGCCTTCGTCAGGGCGCCATCGATGATCAGATTGGTTCCCGAAATGCGGCTTGCGAGCGGGCTTGCGAGCATCACGACGCCGTAGGCCACCTCCTGGGCTGTTCCCATGCGCCCCGTCGGATTCAAGCCCATTGCGGTCTTGAACAGGTCAGGCGATCCATTCTCGATGTTCTGCCAGATGCCGCCCTCGAAATAGGTGTTGCCCGGCGACACCGCGTTGACGCGAATGCCTTTGCCGACCAGTTGATGCGCGAGGCCCTTGGCGTAATGGATCAGCGCGCCCTTGATCGCGCCATAGGATCCGGCGGCGAAATCGACTTCAAAGCCCGACACGCTGGAGATGATGACGATCGAGGCCGACTTCGACTGCTCCAGGTAAGGAATGGCTGCCGCGATCGCGTTGACCGTATGCATCATGTCGGTGCGAAAGGACTTCTCCCAGGTCTCCGGAGAGTCGCCCACGGCGAGCGCACTGACGTTGCAGACCACGCAATCGATTCCGCCCAGCTCCCTTGCCGCGCCGTCGACCCAGCCCTTCAGCGCCACGGGATCGGCGACGTCGACGCCCTGCCCCCACGCCTTCACGCCTTTCGACGCAAGTGTCGTCACGACCTTGCCGACTGCGTCGCCGTCGCGCGCACAGATCGCGACACCGGCGCCTTCCTCGGCGAACAATTCCGCGATCGCAAGGCCAATACCCTTGCTGCCGCCCGTCACCAGCACGCTCTGGCCGGCCAATCCCAGATCCATGATCGTCTCCTTTCAATCAGTTTCGGTTTTCAACCGTGATAGCCGGCGAGCAGAGCCTTGTTGACCTTGCAGATGTAGGTGTATTTCGGATTGACCACCTGGGTGCAGCGCGCCTCGGCGACCTGGCCGAGCAGCATGTAGGCCTCCGGCGCCGGAATCCTCCAATCGTCCTCCAGCCAGTTGATCATCTCCTCGAACGCGATCCGCATCGCGTCCTCGAGCGGGCGCGCGCAGCCCAGCGTGCAGATGTGCGTCGGCGTCTCGATTCGCGGATGGTTCAGCCGCGCCGGCGCCTTGTCCAACGACACCTTCACGGTGAGGTTCGCGGCGATCTCGATCGCGCCCATGCCGTTGGCTTCGCCGTCGCCCTGGATGGCGTGGCAATCGCCGAGGAAAAGATGCGCGCCGTCCTTGTTGACGCGGAAGAACACCGAGTTGCCGGAGGTGATCTCCTGAACGTCGAGATTGCCACCATGCGGCCCGTTGTCCACCGTCAGCACCGCGCCATGCACCGGCGCGACCCCGGCAACGCCGATCATCGGCCGGACCGGAAGCTTCACATGCTCGTTCCACAGCACGTGGCCGTCCTCGACCGCGACGACGCGGGTCTGGATGCCGAACTCCTTGCGCCGGCCCCAGTCCGGAAACATGCCGATGCCCGGCCACAGCGCGGTGAAGCCGAGCCGGTCGAGCTCCATGTCAATGATGTCGAGCCGCAACATGTCGCCAGGCTTGGCGCCGCGCACCTCGATCGGGCCAGTCGCACCGTTGACGTAGGGCAGCGTCACGTCGCTCTCGACCAGTTGCTGGCCGAGCGCGCGGATGGTTCCGTCGTTGACATTGATCGCGCATTCGACGACGAAGATCTCACCGGGATCGACGGTCGCGATGAACTCATTGTCGCCCGACAGCGCGTATTTGATGTTGCCGGCCTTGCCGATGCGCTTTGACATGATCACTCCTGCTATCTCCAACGTCGTTGCATCATCGCGGCTGCCGCCGCCACGGCATCAGCAGCCGCTCGATCTTGCCGACCGCAAACGTCAGAACCAGCGCCAGCGCGATCGTCGCAACCAGCGCGGCGAACACCTTCGGAATGATGTAGAGCGACCCGGCCTTGAAGATGGCGTGCCCCAGCCCTTCGGAGGAGGACATGAACTCGCCGACGATCGCGCCGATCAGGGCAAAG
Source organism: Bradyrhizobium sp. HKCCYLS3013 (assembly GCF_051167615.1). NCBI lineage: Bacteria > Pseudomonadati > Pseudomonadota > Alphaproteobacteria > Hyphomicrobiales > Nitrobacteraceae > Bradyrhizobium > Bradyrhizobium sp. HKCCYLS3013. The sequence goes on along the minus strand of NZ_JBNPTK010000001.1, from coordinate 670,442 downwards.
CCGACGGTGAGCTTCAGCCCCGCGAAGATGTCCGTCAGCGACGCCGGCACCACCAGCTTGCGGAAGATCTGGAACTTGGACGCGCCGAGAGTGCGGAACAAATTGATCTGGTCGGGATCGACGCCGGTGGCACCCTTGTACGAGGTCACCAGCGCGACGATCACGACCGACAAAGTCGACATCGCGACCTTCGAGATCAGCCCGGTGCCGAACCAGATGATGATGATCGGCGCGAGCGCGATGATCGGAATCGAGCCGAGCGCAATCACGAACGGCTCGACCACGCGCGAGACGAAGCGCGAATACCACAGCGACAGTCCGATCAATGTGCCGATGCAGTTGCCGACGAAGAAGCCGAGCAGCGTCTCCAGCCCGGTGACGGAGCTGTCGCGCCACAGGCTGCCGTCATAGGCCATCTGCGAGAGAAACTTGAGGATGGCGGACGGCGAGCCGAACATGAAGGCGGCGGCCTTGTTCTGCCCGGTCGCATATTCCCAGAAGGCGAGGAAGGCCGCCAGGACGAGAAGCTGGGTGACGAGCACGGCAAGCGTGGTGCGCAGGCGCAGCCATCGACGACCCGATGGCGGGGCGCGGACGGTCCGGTCGTTCGAGGCCGGCGTCGCGGCCGAGTGGACCGGCGCAGCGTCGATGTCGGCGGTCATTGCAGCACCACGTCGAGATCGGCCCAGATGCTGCGGACGTAGTCGCTGAAGCCCGGCGTCTGCCGCACCGAGATCACGTCGCGGCGCGCGCTGCCGAGCGCGATGTCGTAGACCGCCTTGATCTGCGTCGGCCGCTTCGACAGCACGATCACCCGGTCGGCAAGCGACACCGCCTCCTCGATGTCGTGGGTGATCAGCAGCAGCGAGCGGCGCCCCTCCCTGACCAGTCCCATCGTGTCGTTCTCGATCAGGAGCTTGCTCTGGAAATCCAGTGCGGCGAACGGCTCGTCCAGCAGCAGCACGTCGGGCTCATTGACGAGCGTGCGCGCGAGCGCCACCCGCTGGCGCATGCCGCCGGACAAGGTCGACGGATAATGATCGGCAAAGCCGTGCAGCCCGAGCTGGTCGAGCAAGGCGCGGCAGCGATTCTCCGCTTCGGCGGCCGGAACGCCACGGATCTCGAGGCCCAGCATGGTGTTGCCGAGCGCCGTCCGCCACGGCAGCAGCAGATCCTTCTGCAACATGTAGCCGACATTCTGCGGCTGGCCGGCGACCTCGCGGCCATGCCAGCGAATGTGTCCGGCATCCGGCGTCAACAATCCGCACAGCGTGTTCAGGAGCGTCGTCTTCCCGCAGCCGGAAGGCCCGACGATGCTGACGATCTCCCCCTCTCTCAACGTCAGGCTGAGATCGCCGATGACCGGCACCGCACGGCCGCTGTCGAGCTCGTAGCTCTTGGCCACGTGCTCGACCACGAGCGGTGGGGCGGACGCTGCGACGGCGCCCGGCACTGCCGGTATGATGCCGGTCACCTCGGTCATTTGAGGCTGGCGATGGCCTTCTCCGCAAAGGAGTTGTCGATGATCTGGTCGAACGGCACCGTGCCCTTGGCGTTGCCGAGATAGACCTGCATCTCCATCAAATTCGCCCACTGGTCCGTCTTGGTCATCACCGACTGCGCCGGAATGAGATATTTCAGCTCGGCGTCGATCGCCTTGTCGACGACCTCGCCGGGCAGGTCCGGGAACTCCTTGCGTGCGACTTCCTTGGAGAAAGCGGGGTCGGCGTAGGTCTTGCGCGAGGCTTCCTCGAACGAGGTCACCAGCGCCTGCACCATCTCGGGATCCTTCTGGATCGTGGTCGGCAGCACCATGATCCCCGTATTGCAGAACGGACCGATGTAGTTCGAGAAGTCGAACACCACCTTGGCGCCCTGCGCCTCCGCCGCGGCGACGCTGGGCTGATAGGCGATCGCGATGTCGGCCTGGCCCGCCAGCATCGCGGCGATTTCGGTGCCGGGGTTGACGGGGACGATGGTCGCATCGACGCCGACCTTCAGTCCCGCTTTCTCCAGAAGGCGCTTCGCCACGCTGTAGTTGGTGTTCGGCTCGGGCGAGGTCACGATCTTGAGGCCCTTGAACGCTTTGGGATCGGTGATCGGCTCGAGTGTCTTGGAGACGCCGAAATAGTGCGCCCTCTGCACCACCGTCCCGACCACCACGCCAGGACCGCCGTTCTCGCGCGAGATCTGTGCCATGGTCGCGTCGCCGATGGCAAAATCAGCCGAGCCGCCGAGCACTGCGGCGAAGGTCTGGGTGTCGCCGCCGGCGGCGCTCACCTGCATGTCCAGACCGTTCTTCTTGAATATCCCGGCGTGCATGCCGACGTAGAGATTGATGTAGCCGAGATTGTGCACGGCCTCGCTGAAGCGCACCGTCTTCAGGCCCGCCGCCGTCGCGCTCCTGGCTCCGAGCAGCGAGGATGCTCCCCATCCTGCCGCGAGCGCGGCTGAGGTCGCCAGAAATCGTCGTCGGTCGATCGACAGGCTCGCGCTAGCATTTGATGCCGAGACAGTTTCGCTCATGGTGATGAACTCCTCCCAGGCCAATGAAAATCTGAGAGGAGACTATGGTCGGGTCGTCGTGCAGCAAGGCGAAATAACAGACGCGATTTGCTGAAAAGCTGACAACACTGTGCGCTGTGCGACACCTTGCGCCGTGCCGCGCCGTGATCTGCCGACGGCTTGTCGCCTTGCTGCCGCTTCAGGAGTCGCCGTGGTCAAACGTGCATCGCAACAAAGGCGATAATGTCAATTTTGCCACTTGGGCCGCACAAAGAAATTGCACGTCGGCCGCCGGCTCGACCGTCAATACGAGGTCGCGCGGCGCCCAGACCAGGCGGGACGTCAACCTCCTGTTGCCGAGACAACGATGCGTGCCCTCCGGCTGCCGCCGCTCAATGTCGGACCACCATGTCGCGAAGCCGACGTTCGAAACCGCCCAAGCGGGCGGCATCTGCAAGCTCCCCGCCGCACGTCCTCGCATTTGCAGCATGGCGCCGCCGAGTGCCGGATTTTCGACAATCCCCTGATACTAAAAACGAATGGCATATCGCTTGCAATGCACAATGCGCCTCGCTATTGCAGTGCAATAATTTTCTTGGAGTGCAAAATGCTCGGAATTGGAAGCAAGCTGCCATCGTTTGAAATCGTCGGCGTGAAACCCGGCTTTCATCTGCAGGAGGAGAAGGGCGAGAGCGCCTTCGAGACCCTGACCGAGACCAGCTTCCCTGGAAAGTGGAAGATCATCTTCTTCTATCCGAAGGATTTCACTTTCGTCTGTCCGACCGAGATTGCCGAGTTCGCGCGCCTGGCGAAGGACTTCGCGGACCGCGATGCCGTGGTGCTCGGCGGCTCGACCGACAACGAGTTCTGCAAGCTCGCCTGGCGCCGCGACCACAAGGATCTGCACAAGCTGCCGATCTGGCAGTTCGCCGACACCAAGGGCGCATTGGTCGACGGCCTCGGCGTTCGTTCGCCGGATGGCGTCGCCTACCGCTACACCTTCATCGTCGATCCCGACAACACCATCCAGCACGTCTATGCGACCAACCTCAATGTCGGCCGCGCTCCGAAGGATACGCTGCGCGTGCTCGACGCGCTGCAGACCGACGAGCTCTGCCCGTGCAATCGCGAAGTCGGCGGCGAGACCCTGAAGGTCGCCTGATCATGTCGATCGAGCAGTTGAAGGACCAGATCCCGGACTTCGCCAAGGATGTCAGGCTCAATCTGTCATCCATGGCGTCCGACGAGACGCTGTCGCCGCAGGCCAAATATGGCCTGTTCGTCGCCTGCGCGATTGCGACTCGCAATCCGAGCGTCGTTGCGGCCTTCGAATCGGTTGCGGCCACACAGCTGTCGCCCGCCGCTTTGGCGGCGGCGAAATCGGCCGCCGCGATCATGGCCATGAACAACGTCTACTACCGCTTCGTGCACCTTGCCTCGAACAAGGAGTACGCGACGATGCCGGCCCGGCTGCGGATGAACGTCATCGCCAACCCAGGCATCGACAAGGCCGATTTCGAGCTGTGGTCGCTCGCGGTGTCCGCCATCAACGGCTGCGGCACCTGCATCGATTCGCATGAGAAGGTCCTGCAGGATGCGGGCGTGCCCGCGGCCACGATCCAGACCGCCGTCCGCTTTGCCGCCATCATCCAGTCGGTTGCCGTTGCGATCGAAGCCGCTTGTGTGTCCGTCGCGCTGGCGGCGGAGTAAAAATCGATCGGATATGTGAATGCGGCCGGCATTGTCCGGCCGCATTTGTTTTTCCCCACCTCTCGCCTAAGTTGCAGAATTTCCTGGCGCGCCTGCAACTCCTCGGCCCGCTAAGCCCCTGACCTCGCGGCAAAGTCGAGAGGATTGCGGCATCCAGATACTCCACCCGATCTTTCTGCAAAGCGCAGAACTCGCCCCCGGTCTCGCGCATCGCGAGCAATCACCGATGCGGCGCGCCGGGAAATTTCCATCAAATAGCCTTACCTGCTCACCCTTCCCGACAAGAACATTGATCAGCTTAGGGACCAAGCAACATCGATTGTGACCAGGGCGCGCGAAAACAATGGCGTGCATGTCGGAAGGAAACCGGACCTGTCGGTCTCGACGGAAGCGTTGATGCAATGTCCCCGATGTCGCATCATGTGCGCTTCGGTTGGACCGCGCGCGCCCGACGTCCTGAAGCTATCTCCCACGACCCGTTCGTCGGAGACAGGAGGCTAGTGATGAGTGCTCCAGATCAGAACGATCCGGCGAAGCCAGCGCCGCCCTGGGCGAGCGAAGAGCTCCGCAGATATGCGCCGCGCCGCCGCCAGACGGAGGCCGGCCCGACGACGTTCGATCCGCCTGCCGACGGCGTGCCCCTGCCGCATCATCTGGTGTCCCGGCCAAGCTCCCTGCCGGCGCGGCCGGCGGCCCTTGACCTCGACGATGAGGAGGTGCATCGCGCCTGGAGCGCGAAGCTCGATCCCGTCGTGATGCCGCTGCCGCCGGAGGATCCGGACAAATCGTTCCGGCTGGGCAGCATCATCAAGATCGGTGCCGCCGTCGGCATCGCGGCCTCCATCGCCATGATGGTGGTCAACATGGTCTCCTTCGAGAATGGCGGGCCGACACCGGGCAGCAAGAGCCCGATCATGCCGACCGCCGTGCTGGAAAGCCTGGCCCAGATCGATCCCGCGGAAGCCAAGGTTGCCCAGGAAGATCCCCCGCAGACGGTCGCCGCGCTCGCGGCTCCCAGCAGTACAGAACTGGCGATGCGGCCATGGCCCTCGACGCCGACGTCGCCAGCGCCGGCCGCCGCAGCGCCGGCGGTCTCCCCTCCCTCCCCTGCGCTGCCGATGGCCTCGCCCCGCCCGACCGTTCCGCTGCCGCGAGACGAGGTCGACGGGCTGATGAAGCGCGGACGCGACCTGCTCGCCGCGGGCGACGTCGCCAGCGCGCGGCTGATTCTGACGCGGCTTTCCGACGCCGGCATTGCGGACGCTTCCCTCCTGCTCGCGCGCACCTACGACCCGGCCGAACTGACGAAATCACGGTTGCTCGGTGCCGTTCCCGACGCAGCCAAGGCGCGGGCCTGGTATCTCAGGGCTGCGGAGCAAGGATCGCCGGAAGCCAGCCGACGCATCTCGGCTGCACGCTAACGCATCAATCTCGGAGCGCTCGAGACGCGACCCGGACCGCTCCCGGCGAGACGGGCGGCCGCGATCTGCTGCGCTCGAGAACCACATATCGATGGGAGGACTGGTGATGCAGGGCATCCATGCTGCAGCTCGCGCCTGCTTGGCCGCTAGATGGAGCCGACGTCGCAAACCACGGGATGCAACGAACAGCCGCTCTCGAACAGCCGCATGCCTCGTCCTGGCTCTGTCCGCAACATTGGCGCTGGCCGGGCATCGAGCGGTCGCCGCCGACAACGAGATTCGCATCGGCAACACCATGCCCTATAGCGGCCCGGCTCTCGCCTATGGTGTCATCGGCAAGACGATCGCGGCCTACTTCAACAAGATCAATTCCGAGGGCGGCATCAACGGCCGGCGCATCAACTTCATTTCCTACGACGACGGCTATGCGCCGCAGAGGACGGTGGAGATGACGCGCAAGCTCGTCGAGGAGGACAACGTCCTGCTGATGTTTGCGAGCCTGGGCACGGCCCCCAACCTGGCGGTGCGCCCATATCTCAACGCCAACAAAGTCCCGCAATTGTTCGTGGCATCCGGCTCCTCGCAATGGGACCAGCCGCACGACTTTCCGTGGACCATGGGCTTTCAGCCAAGCTACCAGGCCGAGGCGCACGTCTATGCCCAGTACCTGCTGGAGACCCACAGCCGCGGCAAGATCGCGATTCTCTATCAGGACGACGATTTCGGAAGGGACTACGTCAAGGGATTGAAGGACGGCCTGGGCGGCAAGCTTCCGATCGTCGCGGAAGCCGGCTACAAGGTGACGGACGCCAACGTCAATCAGCAGATCGCCACGCTGAAGGCCTCCGGCGCCGACATCTTCTTCGACGTGACCACACCCAAATTTGCCGTGATGGCGATCCGCCGCGCGGCCGAGCTCGGCTGGCATCCGGACCACATCATCTCGACAGTCTCGGAATCGGTCTCCGCCGTGATGCAGCCGGCCGGCCTGCAGAATGCCGAAGGCATCCTGTCCGCGGGCTACTACTACGAGGGCGAGGAGGCCGCGGCGGCGGGCGATCCATCCTACCGCGAATGGTCCGCCTTCATGGACCGCTATCTGCCGGACGTACCGAGAAGCAATGGTCTTGCGACCTTCGGCTACCTCGCGGCAAACGCGATGGTCGCGGTGTTGCGGAGTTGCGGCGACGACCTGTCGCGCGACAACATCATGAAGCAGGCGGCATCCCTGAAGAGCCTCAAATTGCCGATGCTGACGCCCGGCATCACCGTCAACACCAGCCCCCATGATCACGCGCCGCTGGAGCAGATGCAGATGATGCAGTTCACCGGCGGGAAGTGGCAGCGCTTCGGTCCGGTGCGGAGCGGTATCGATCCCGGCAGTGTCAGCGATTCCTTCAAGACCATTTTCCGTTACGGTACGGCGAAGCGCGATCTGGCCAACCAGCTGAATGCCAATACCGTCACGCTGATGACCGGCTCGTTCGGCAGCACCTATGCCAACATGGGTGCGGACCTCGCATCGGCGCTCGACAAGGGGACGGAGCTGCGCATCCTTCCCGTGATCGGCCGCGGCTCGGTGCAATCGGTCGCCGACATCCTGCTGCTGCGCGGCGTCGACGCCGGCATCATCCGCAAGGACACCCTGGCCTTTCTCGAGCGCAAGGACTTCGCCAACAACATCCGCGAGCAACTGGTCTATGTCACCAAGCTGTTCAACGAGGAGATGCACGTGCTGGCGCCGAGATCTATCACCAGCCTGAGCGAGCTTGACGGCAAGACCATCGCCGTCGACCTGCCCGACGGCGGCACCTTCGTCACCTCGATCAACGTGTTCGAGCGCCTCGGGATCAGGCCGCATCTGCTCTATATCGAACCGCGGCTGGCGCTGGATATGCTGCGCAAGGGCGACATCGACGCGATCATCACGGTCGAGGGCAAGCCGGTGCAATGGCTGAGCCAGGTCAACGATCCCAATCTGCACCTGGTGCCCGTCGACTACGACAAGGCTCTGCACGACGACTACCTGCCGGCGCAATTGTCCGCCGAGGACTATCCGAACCTCGTCGGCGCCTCGGCGCCGGTGAACACGATCGCGGCCGAGGCCGTGCTGGCGTCGTTCAACTGGCCGGCCGGCAGCGACCGTCACCGCCGGCTGTCTCTGCTGGTCGAAGCCTTCTTCAGCAACATGCAGGCGCTGCAACGGCCGCCATACCACCCGAAATGGCAGGAGGTGGCGCCGCTGGCGCCGATCGCGGGCTGGACAAGATTCAAGACGGCACAGGACTGGCTCGATCGCAATACGCCGCCTCCCCAGATGCTGGGGGCGAATGCACAGGTCAACGATATGCAGGCGAGCGGCGTTTCAGCCGATCCCCGGTTGTTCCGTGAATTCATGGAATGGCGAGCCAACCGCCAGAAGCGCGCTGCGCCGCGGCACCCACAGTAGCCAGGTCGTGCGGTCAAGCCGCGGCTGAGGTAGGGCTGATCCGCACCTGCACGTCGCAGGGACGTGCGAGGTAGGGCGCCGAGGTGACCAGCACGTCCGCGCCCGCCGCAGCATAGGCGGCGGCGTTCTGCGCATTCACGCCCCCCGCGGCCGCAATGATCGGCCGACGCTGTAGCGCCGCGCTGATGGCGATCCGCTCCGCCAGCGTAGCGATCTGGGCAGGCAGAAATTTCTCGGCCTGGATCACGTCGAAGCCGGCCACGGCGGCGGCGACCGCCTGCTCGACCGTGGTGACCTCGATCACGATCCGCTTCTCCGGCGCGCTCCGCCGCAACCGCTCCGCGACGTCGGCAAGCGACGCATCGCCGAGAAACGCCCGGTGCTCCGGAAAGACCAGCACGGTCTCCGACAGGCCGAGCCGATGCATCACCGCGCCGCCAGCCTTCACCGCGGCGACGGCGAACGGCTTGGTGCCGGGGACGTTCTTACGCGTGCAGGCGACCGCAATGCCCGGCCTGATCGCCCGCGCCGCGCCGACGATCGCAGCCGCCCCGGTCGCGACGCCGGACCAGATCTCGATGAGCGTCTGCGCCACCTTCCAGCTCCGCAACAGGCCTGCCGCCGCGCCGTCTGCACGGAGGATCGGAGCCCCCTCCTCCAGCACCGTTCCGCTGCCGGCGAACAGTTCGACATGGCAGCCCGTGAGCTCGATCAACGCCGCCGCATCCTCGGCCAATGCCAGCACCATGCGGCCGCGCGCAGCGAAGTGCATCAGGCCCGGCTCGGCGCCGATCCCGAGCGTCTCCGTCGTCAGGTCGCCATAGGGGACATCGTCGCGGAGCAGCGCTTCGAGATCATTGTGCTTAGCGATGGTCGGCGCGCGCGACATCTGCTCTTTCTCCACAGGCTGCATCCTCTATATAAACCCTGGTCGCTGCCCGTCTCCGATCGCCAGGCCCCGCATGATCCCGCACGATCTTCCTGCCCCCGTTGAGCTCAATCAGCCCCGTCTCGCCGCGATTCTCTATGGACCGGGCGACGATGCCGATGCCTTGCTGGACGCCTTTGCCCAGGAGCTGCTGCGACGGGGCGTCCGGGTCGGCGGCATCGTTCAGCGCAATACGAGAGACGAGGTCGGCAAGAAAAGCGGAATGGACGTGATCGATCTCGGCAATGGCGACACGATCTCGATCTGCCAGGACCTCGGCGCCGGATCGACGGCCTGCAAGCTCGACACCGCGGGCCTTGCCGAAGCCGGCATGGCCGTTCACCGCGCGATCGCAGCCCATGCCGACCTCATCGTGATCAACAAGTTCTCCAAGCAGGAGGCTGCGGGAAGCGGGTTGCGCGGCGAGCTGGCCGACGCGATCACCTCGGGCATTCCGGTACTGACGGCCGTGCCGCAGAAATGCATCGACGACTGGCGGAGCTTTGCGGGCGACTTCGGCACGCTGCTGCAGCCGTCACGTTCGGCGATGGAAACCTGGTGGCTCGGCCTGCGCGCGCGCCACGCATCGACCGGCTGATCGGCGCAACAATTCGGCGCCATGTTCCTATTTGCCGATCATCACATCCGACGACTTGATGACGGCGGAGACGCTGTCGCCGACGGCAAGCGCGAGCTCCTCCACCGCCTCGTTGGTGATTGCCGAGAAGACCGTGAGTCCCGGGGCGAGCTCCACCTTGACGTGGGCGGTGGTCGCTCCCTTTTCAACCGAGATGATCCGTCCCGGCAAGACGTTTCGTGCGCTCAGCTTCACGTGCTGTTCCTCATCGATTGCAGCTTCGTTGCTGCCCCAGGATGTAAGCAGAACGCGGGCCCGAACTCAATGACCTATATCAAGAACAATATAGGATTGATGATCCGGCACCGGTTTGCGGCACCTCGTCGACCTGCGCGATCCGACGGGCATCAGCCGAACTTGAACAGCACGCCGTAGCCGCCGCGCGGATAGCTCCACTCGATGTCGCCGCTGGCCTCGCCGATGACCCGGCAGGTGCCGCATTCGATGCAGCCGTCGACCGTGATCTCGACCTGGCCCTTGTCGTTGAGCTCGTAGCAGCGTGCCGGGCAGGCCTTGAGAAGCGCCTTCAACTGCGGCGTCGGCGTCGTATGCGGACGGACCTTGATATGGGCCCGGCCGGGATCGACCTGATAGCGATTGTAGAACAGCTTGTCTTCGACCCTGACTGCGACGTCCGTGCTCATGTCTGATCTCCCTCGCTTAAGCTGTTTCGTTCATTCACCAATCATCGCCACGCCCGGGCAAACCTGAAGGCGTCGCCGAACAGGCCGGTCCATGACCTTGCATTCACGAAGGAGCGCACGGTGCTGCTCTCTTTCTCCTTCTTCGGCGTGCCGTCGACGCGCACGAAGTTCTGCATCGCCTTGGAGACGAGCTGCGGATAGGTCAGGAAGAAGTTCTGCGACTGGTTGTGCAGCAGCGCCGGCATGTCCTTGTATTTCTTCAGATCCTTGATGACGAAGGAGTCCTCCAGCATCTTCTTGTAGAGCGCGAGGTTCTCCTTGGTCATCGGATCACGGCGCGACTTCACCTGGAAGATCGCCTCGGCCGCGATGCGCCCCGAGGTCATCGCGAGATTGGAGCCCTCGCGGTGAACGGCGTTGTTGAGCTGGGCGGCATCGCCGACCACGACCCAGCCATCGCCGCAGAGCTGCGGGATCGCGTTGTAGCCGCCTTCGGGAATGAGATGCGCCGAGTACTCCTTGACTTCCGAGCCCTCGATCAGCGGCGCCACCGACGGATGCTGCTTGAACCGCTCGAGCAGGCCGTAGGGCGTCTCGCCGGTCTTCTGGAAGTCGGAGACGAGGCAGCCGATGCCGAGCGAAATGCACTCCTTGTTGGAGTAGATGAAGCCCATGCCGGTCATGCCGCGGGAAATCGTACCGACGGCCTCGATGACGGCGCCCTCGTCGCCCTTCAGGTTGAAGCGCGCCTCGATCGTTTCGCGCGGCAGGAAGTGCATCTCCTTGACCGCGAGCGCGACGTTCTCCGGCTTCGGCCGCTCGCGCAGGCCGGCGCGGCTCCCGAGCAGGCCGTTGACGCCCTCCGCCAGCACGACGACGTCGGCATGGATCTCACCATCGCGTCGATCGGTCCTGACGCCGATCACCTTGCCATAGGCGTCCTGCGCCAGCTCGGTGACGGTGGTCTCGCACAGCACGGTGGCGCCGGCTTCCTTGACCTTGGACGAGAACCACTTGTCGAACTGGGCACGGATAATGGTGTAGCGGTTCGGCTTCTCCTCGTTGAAGTCGTCCGACTTGTAGTGCAGGCCGACATGCGACTTGTCGTCGAGCATCCAGAATCGCTGCTCGACCAGATGGCGTTCGAGCGGCGCTTCCTCGCGGAAGTCCGGAATCAGCTTCTCCAGCATGTCGGCGTAGAGGATCGCGCCCTGCACGTTCTTCGAGCCGGAATACTCGCCGCGCTCGAGCTGCAGCACTTTCATGCCGCGCTGAGCCATGGTCAGCGCAGCCGCATTGCCGGCCATGCCGGCACCCACGACGATCGCGTCGAAACGTTCCTCGATCATTGCCCTGCTCCCTCTCTGGTGCCTAGCTTGCGATGCGATCGCGCGAATGCGGCGACAGACGCGCACGGAATGCCTCCGTCAGCGCAGGCAGCAGCCGGATCGCGTCGGTGACGATGCCGACATGCGCGAAGTCGAAGATCGGCGCGTTCTTGTCGGTGTTGATGGCGACGATCAGATCGGCGCCCTCGACACCGACCCGATGCTGAATCGCGCCGGAAATGCCTGCGGCAATATACAGCTTGGGCCGGATGGTCTTGCCGGTCTGGCCGATCTGCCGATCGGACGTGACCCAGCCCTTCTGCACCAGTGGCCGGGAGCAGCCGAATTCGGCGCCGAGCACCGACGCGAGCCCCTTGACGAGCTGGAAGTTCTCCGGCGAGCCAAGCCCGAGCCCGCCGGCCACGACGATGTCGGCATAGGCGAGATTGGACTTGGCGGAATCGCGATCCGGAATGAAGGACAGCACCTTGGTGACGATGTCCTCCTCGACGAGACCGAGCTTGTGCTCGATGACGCGGCTCGCAGGCTTCTCGACGCGGTCCGGCATCGGCATCACGCGCGGGCGGACGGTCGCCATCTGCGGCCGGTAGTTCAGCGTGTAGATCGTGCAGAGCAGCGAACCACCGAAGGTCGGCCGCGTCGCGGCCAGCGAGCCGTCGGCATCGACGTCGAGCTCGGTGCAGTCGGCGGTCAGACCCGTGAGCAGCGTCGTCGCCACGGAGCCCGCGAGGTCGCGGCCGAGCGTGGTGGCGCCGAGCAGCAGGATCTCCGGCTTGAAGGTGTTGACGACGTCGGTCAGCGCCTTGGTGTAGGCTTCGTTGCGATAGTCGGTGAGAACGCCGTCCGCGACGATGTAGGCGAGATCGGCGCCATAGCAGAACGACTCCGCGGCGGCGTGCCGCACGGCTTCTCCGGGAGGACCGATCACCACGGCCGCCAGATCAACCTTCAGCTTGTCGGCGAGCTTGCGGCCGGCGCCCATCAGCTCCCAGGACACCGGGTGAACCTGGCCGCGCTCCTGCTCGATGAACACCCAGACGTGCTTGTAGGCCTTGAAATGCTCGGGCAGCTCCTTCTTGGTCGCGGCGCGACCGGCTGCGGCGGGCGGTGCTTTGGTGGGTTCGCTCATGATCGTCGTCCCTTGGTCCGTCAAAAGCCGTCTGGATCAGAAGCCGTGTGCTGACGTCGTCAGCTCGGCTTCGAGCTTCGGCTGCCGCTTGAACAATTCCTCGATCAGCGCGTCGGCCGGCGCGCGGTTCGAGAAGTCGACCATGGTCGCCTTCTCCGCCCGGGCCGACGGCGCGAAGACCCGCTTCACGATGGTCGGCGAGCCCTTCAGGCCGCACTTCGAGATGTCCTCGACGCCGGCGTCCTTGGCGCTCCAGGTCACGATCTGAGCGCGCGCCGCACGGAGCGCATCGGCCATGGCGCCGCGGCGGATCTCGTTGGTCGCCTCCAGCATCGTCACCAGGCACGGCAGCCTGGTCTTCAGCACCTGAACGCCGCCCTCGGAGCGACGCTCGGCTTCGATGGTGCGCGCGACGGGATCGACCTCGTTGATCTTCGCCACATAGGTCAGTTGCAGCAGGCCCAGACGCTTGGCGATGCCCGGGCCGACCTGCGCGGTGTCGCCGTCGATCGTCTGCTTGCCGGTGAACACGATGTCCGGCGCTCCGAAGGTCTCGCTGATCTTGCGAATGGCTGTCGCCAGCGCATAGGTGGTCGCCAGCGTATCGGCGCCGGCAAAGAAGCGATCGGTCAGCAGCACGGCGCGATCGGCCCCGTAGGTCAGTGCCCGGCGCAGCGAGTCTTCGGCGGACGGCGGCCCCATCGTCAGCACCGTCACCTCGCCGCCGAACTTGTCGCGCAGTTGCAGCGCCGCCTCGAGCGCGAACAGGTCGTAGGGGTTGATGATGGTCGGCACACCCTGGCGCATGATGGTGTTGGTCACCGGATGAACGCGGATCTGCGCGGAGTCCGGAACCTGCTTGATGCAGACGACGATATGCATGCGATCACTCCGGGTGTGTAGGCCTGCGATCAGGACAGCAATTGTCGTACCAGTTTCGGCCGTGATGATTATCGGCACGGATTCAACACCTTGGCGCATGAACCTGAACTGCTTCTGAGAACTCGCCGCCGAGGTCCGACACGTCGCAAGCAACACGCGTCGGGAATGCGACAGGACTTTGAGAGCGCACCGCTCGCCTGAAAGCAGAAGCGCCGCCAGTGGTGCTGGCGGCGCTTCTGGGAGCGATCGTTAGTTCATGCGTTACTTGAGCGTCGTCAGCGACACGAATGGCTTGGGAGCCGGCTTCGGCGGCGCCACCGCCTCCTTGAGCACCTTGAACACCCGCTGATCGAGCGGCGTCGAGACGAGGAAGTCCTGATAGGCCTGCTCGAGGTACGACTTGCAGCGGGCTGCGACGTCCTCATTGGAAACGCCGGAGAAGTCCTCGCTGACGAGGTACTGTCCCATCCGGCGGAGAATATGCAGCCTGCAGACGTTGAGGACCTTGGGATCGTAGTCGACACCGAGCAGCTTGAAGAATTCCTCGGCAGCAGAGGTCTGCTTCAGTTGGTCCAGAACGTTCGGCGTTGCCACAGTCATTGCTTTGCTCCTTGACTCGAAATCGGATCAACCTCGCACAACGAGGTCGGCGCCGGAGGTGACGGTCCCTGGCGCACCTTCTGCCTGATGTGAGCGAGCTGCGCTTCGAGAAACTCGATCCGGTCCAGCATCACGGAAAGGGCCTCACCCACCGGATCCGGCATCAGATGATGGTCCAGATCGATGCGTCCGACGGTCCGCCGATGGGTGAATTCAGGCCGCACCACCTTGGCAGGGATCCCGACCACGGTAACGTCAGGCGGCGTGCTCTGGATGACGACGGAGTTGGCACCGACGCGGGTCCGCGGACCGATCGTGATCGGGCCGAGAATCTTGGCGCCGGCGCCGACGACGACACCGCTGTCCAGCGTCGGATGCCGCTTGCCTGGCGACCACGACGTGCCGCCCAGGGTGACGCCGTGATAGAGCGTGACATCATCGCCGATCTCGGCGGTTTCACCGATCACGACGCAGGCCCCATGATCGATGAAGAAGCGGCGGCCGATCTCGGCGCCCGGATGAATGTCGACATTCGACAGGAAGCGTCCGAGCCACGACAACAATCGTGCCGGAAAACGCCAGCCGCGAATCCACAGCCGATGCGCCAGGCGATGCCAGATCAGCGCGTGAATGCCGGGATAGGTCAGCAGGGTCTCGATTTCGCTGCGCGCCGCCGGATCGCGCGAGCGGACACAGCCAATGTCCTCGCGGATCAGGCGGACCAGCGAGGGCCGGCTCGCCTCGACGACGATCGGCTTTGCAATGGGGGTATCGACGATGTCGCTCATGATCAGGCAAAGCTCGCCAGCGGGTGATCGCAGACTTCGCGCCAGATGGCCGCAACGGCCTCTTTCGGCACCGGCCCCTTGTGAACGACGGCATGCCTGCGCACGCGCGCCAGGATGTGCCGAGCCTGGTCGGCGCTCGCCGGCAGGCGCAGATCCGACAGCAGCGAGGTGATCGCCGACAGCCCGGAATGCTTCCCGATCACGATCCGGTTGGAGCGGCCGAACAGCACCGGATCGAGCGCCTGGTAGGTGCGCTGATCCTTCAGCAGGCCATCGACGTGAATGCCGGATTCATGGGTGAAGACGTGCTCGCCGACGATGGCCTTGTTGAGTGGAATGGCGCGCGCCGCAGCGGCCGCCACGACATTGGCGACGTGATCGAGTTCGGCCAGCACGATGCCGGTCTCGCGCCGGTAGAGCTGCCGCAGCGCGACCGCGACCTCCTCCAGCGGAGCATTGCCGGCGCGCTCGCCGAGGCCGATCACGGTGACCGATGCATGGGTCGCGCCCGCCTTGACCGCCGCCAGCGTGTTGGCGGTGGCAAGACCGAGATCGTCATGGCCGTGAAACTCGATCTCCAGGTCCGTGGTCGCGCGCAAGGCGCCGACCAGAGCTGACGTCGCGTCCGGATCGAGCACGCTCAGCGTATCGGCGACGCGGAAGCGCCGGGCGCCGACCGACTTTGCGGTCGCGATCACCTCGGCGAGAAAGCCGACATCGGCGCGCGAGGAATCCTCACCGCCGACGGCAACGGCCAGTCCGCGGCTCCGCGCATAGCCGACCACGCGCTTGAGCAGTTCCAGCGCGGCACTGCGGCTGCCGCCGAGCTTGGCGGCGATCTGCACGTCGGATGTCGGGATGGAGACATTCACCATCGAGACGCCGGCCGCGATCGCCGCATCGACATCCGCCTCGCGCATCCGGCACCAGCCGATGATGGTCGCGGGCAGACTGGCCTCGACGATCGCCCTGATGGCAGCGATCTCGTCGGCCCCCATTGCCGGCGTGCCGGCCTCGATCTCGGGAACGCCGGCTCGCGCCAGCGCACGGGCGATCGCGACCTTCTCTCCGAGAGCGAAGGCGACGCCCGGCGCCTGCTCGCCGTCGCGGAGCGTGGTATCGTTGAGGATGACCCGGGGCATCGGGCTCCCCGAGACCGCGCTCCCGTTGGCAGAGCCGGCATCTCGGGCATTCCTGGACCCGCGCTGTCCGGAGACGTCTGGCATTCACTCGCTCCGTCGCAACCTGTGTGTGGCCGCCAGAAGCACGACGCTCCGTTGCGGCCTGCCATTCACTCAGCAACGGCCATGCCACCGCCGGACACCACGCCAACCAATTGAATATCCGATTGTTTTTCCAACGTCCCGGATTGTCGGATTCGTGACAGCGTCGGACATCGAACGTCGACGCGGAGAGACATGCCAGCGCCGCGCCTGGACCGCGCGGCGACCAAGGCTGCCGTCAGGCGTGGCGCCTGCGGCGCAGGTGGATGACGATGTCGATCCGCTCCATGCCGTAGCCCGGCAGCGGCTCGGGCAACTGCTCGAACGCGACCTGTTCGGGCACGTCGACGAGCTCGCCTTCGTCCTCATAGAAGAAGTGCGGATGCACGGTCGTATTGGTGTCGAAGAATGATTTCGAGCCGTCCACGCCGATCTGCCGCAGCAGTCCGAGCTCCACGAACTGGTTGAGGGTGTTGTAGATGGTGGCCTGCGAGATCTTCATGCCCGAAGCAACGGCAGCGGCATAGAGCGCGTCGGCGGTGATGTGGCGGTCGCCGCCGCCGAACAGAATCCGGCTCAGTTGCTGACGCTGCTGGGTAGGACGCAACCCGGCCCGACGCAGCGCGTCCTCGCATCGACGCATCAGGATCTCGCCAGCTTCGCAAGTCTCCGCCTGGGGACAACGTCCGCCGTCGGAGTTGCACGGGAATCCAAGCTGGCTGTCCAACAACATCGTCACGGTCCTCGAACTCACATCGCGGCGCCCGCCGCCTCCTGCAGCGCCACCTCGCGTCGCCGTTCGGCCATCCGGCTCTCGCCGCTCTCCTCGCCAAAACAAACTTCGAAGTCGTTGCACTGGGTACAGACCGGCGTCGTGCACATCACGAAGCCATCGTCCTCGCACAGCATGCGGTAGAAGAAGCGCTTCCAGCGCATGTTTCTGGCGTTGCGGCTCGCCAGCGGCGCGAAGTGGCGCATCAGCAGCCGCGACAGCTCGGACCGCTCGCGCAGGCCCAGGTCTTCCCAGAGATGGTTGGGCTCCATCGCGCGACGCGCCACCATGGCCGCGAGCCAGCGGCCGACCTCGCCGTCCGTGGAGCGCTGCGCGGCGAGCAGATCGCGCACCATCGTGATCTCGTCGTCGTCCGGCGCGGCCACGGCCCCGGTGAACGGCAGCCATGAGGAGTCGATCGAGGCTGCCGGAAACAACTGCGCCAGCAGCGCGATCAGCTCGACTGTCGAAAGCCCGGCGCGCTCCGCCAATACGCCGTGTTCCATCGCCGAGACGGAGAGAATCGACGCGACCACATGACGGTCGAAACCGATGTCGCTGTCGATCAGCGCGTCCTCGGGATCGACGCCGGTCAGCAGGCGGTAGATCTCGCGGCCGTGATGCCGCTTGTCCTCTTCGAACGAGCCGCTGCGCGGCGACTTTTGCAGGCCGGCAGCAACGGATTCCGAGACGCCCACGATTGCGATGGTCATAGCGCGATCCCCTGCCGCCATGTCGACGGGACATGCGATGAGGTACCGGCCTTCCGACGGGAGGAAGGCCGGTACCAAGACTGCTTAAGCCGTTGCGGCGAGATCGGCGGCAGTCTTTCCGATTTGGCTCTCGTCCACGGCCTTCATGATGCCGTGCTCCATCAGCATGTCCTCGAGCTCGTCCATCGTGATCGGCGTCGGGATGATGCCCTTGCCGCCGTTATTGTGGATCTTCTGAGCCAGCGAGCGGTAGTGGCCGGCCTGGACCGAGTCCGGCGCGTATTCCAGCACGGTCATGCGACGCAGCTCGGCGTGCTGCACGATGTTGTCGCGCGGCACGAAGTAGATCAGCTGCGTGCCGAGCTTCTTGGCGAGAGCTTCCGCCAGCTCCAGCTCCTTGTCCGTCTGGCGCTCGTTGCAGACCAGGCCGCCCAGGCGCACGCCGCCGGAGTTCGCATACTTCAGAATGCCCTTGGAGATGTTGTTGGCGGCATACATCGCCATCATCTCGCCGGACATCACGATGTAGATCTCCTGCGCCTTGTTCTCGCGGATCGGCATCGCGAAGCCGCCGCAGACCACGTCGCCGAGCACGTCGTAGGACACGTAGTCGATGTCCTCATAGGCGCCGTTCTCTTCCAGGAAGTTGATCGAGGTGATGACGCCGCGGCCGGCGCAGCCGACGCCCGGCTCCGGACCGCCGGACTCGACGCAGCGGATGTCGCGATAGCCGACCTTCATGACCTCCTCGATCTCGAGATCCTCGACGCTGCCGGCGGCGGCGGCCAGGCTGAGAATGGTGTCCTGCGCCTTGGCGTGCAGGATCAGACGGGTCGAATCCGCCTTGGGATCGCAGCCGACGATCAGGATCCGATGACCCATCTCGGCGAGCGCCGCGAGCGTGTTCTGCGACGTCGTCGATTTGCCGATGCCGCCTTTGCCGTAGAATGCGATTTGTCGCAGTGATGACATTCTGCTCTCCATCAACCGATTGCCTATGTCGCGCCCGCGCTGTTCGCGAGGCGTGACCGCGTCCTCTCTGTGTCCGAACCGGCAGACGGGTTGTTGGGAAGGAGAGCATCGCTCGTCCGAAGCGTCGGCGTGCACTCAGCCCTCAACCATTGCCTGGGCCCAGTTTAGCAACGGCTGTGCCAGCACGCGCACGGCGTCAAAAACAGTCATGATTTAAAGGAGATGCGGAGCATTCCGTGCGCGATGGCGGGTTGTTGCAAACCCGACATCGGAATGCTTCGCAAGATGCGACGACGCGCGGTGCTGTCCGAAACGACACAACGGCGGCGACTTTTCAGCCGCGCGGCGCCCGGAACGAGATTTGCTAGGTCCTCTCCGCAGCCCTGCGGCACAGACGCTGACAACGTTGAGGAGGATGCAATGCAGATCGGAGTGGAGACGGCCAAGGCCGTGGACCAGCGGCGCGTGTTCGTGATCGACGACGACGAGATCACGCGCGCGGCCCTGCAGTTCATGTTGCACGACGAGATCGAGACACATGAATTGGCGACTCCCGAGGAGGCGTATGAGAAGGGCGTCGACTGGTTGGCGCCGAACGTGGTGCTGCTCGGGGTGTCCTTCCTGAAGCAACGCGGACCCGAGCTCGTCCGCGAGATCCTGGCGAAGTTCAAGGGCGTGCGGATTCTGATCGTGACCGCCAAGGCGGACGAGGCGATCGCGATCGAGGGTCTCAAGGCCGGCGCGCATGGCGCCGTGGTCAAGCCGCTCACGATCGAGTCGGTGCGCAAGAAGGTCGACACCATTCTCGGCCGCGCCGGCGGCGCGCAGCTCGTCCAGCTCGGCGGCGCCTGACGTGACGACCGTCGTCTTCTACGAGAAGCCGGGCTGCGGCACCAACGCCCGGCAGAAGCTGATGCTGACGCGCGCCGGCCACGATGTCGTCGCCAGGAATCTCTTGACCGAGCCCTGGACCGGCGAGCGGCTGCGCGCGTATTTCGCCGGGACTCCCGTCTGGGCCTGGTTCAATCCAGCCTCGCCGCGCGTGAAATCAGGAGAGATCGAGCCAGAGACGATCGAAGCCGTCGCGGCCATCGACCTGATGCTCGAGGATCCGCTGCTGATCCGCCGGCCATTGATCGAAGCCGGCGGCCAGTGCTGCGCCGGCTTCGATCGTGAACCCGTGATCTCGCTGCTTCAGCAGTACGACGATCTGGACGACGTCCAGGGCTGCACGCGTCCGGAGGCGTCGACACCTTGTCCGGAGCCGCGCTGAGCGGCTCCGGTCAGCACGTCAGCGTTTCAACACCATGACCAGGCGATCGACACGCTTGCCCTGCTTGAAGTGGGATTCGACGATCTCGTCGATATCCTCAGCGGTGGTCGGCCGATACCAGACGCCGTCCGGATAGACCACCATCATCGGTCCGGCGCTGCAGAAGCCGAAGCAGCCGGCAGCGGTGACGCCGATGTCCGTCAACCGCTGCGCCTCGATGGTCTTGGTCAGCCGGTCCCACAGCGGCTGCACGCCGAGCGCGCCGCAGCTGCCGCGCGGATGTCCGGGCGGGCGCTGCGTCAGGCAGACGAAGGCGTGGTGTTTGTAGAGCTGCGGAATCTCGAACGCGTCATCCGCCTCGGCGACATCGGCATCGCTCATGACGCAGGCGCCTTGATGCCCTTGTCGGCGAGCAGGGTCGCGAGCTCACCGGCCTGGAACATCTCGCGCACGATGTCGCAGCCACCCACGAACTCGCCCTTCACGTAGAGCTGTGGAATGGTCGGCCAGTTGGAGAACTCCTTGATGCCTTCGCGAATGAAGGGATCGGCGAGCACGTTGACGCTCTCGTAGGCCACGTCGAGCTTGGCCAGGATCTGCGCCACCGCGGCGGAGAAGCCGCATTGCGGCGCGGCCGGCACGCCCTTCATGAACAGCACGACATCACTGCCGTCGATCAGCTTCTGAATGCGTTCGGATGTCGACATGGACTGGATCCTTTCCCTGAATGCGACCGATCAGCCGGGCCGCAACGATCACTTCGGCAATGACGTTTCGAGCGCCAGCGCGTGCAGCACGCCACCCATCTGGCCCTTGAGGGCCGAGTAGACCATCTGATGCTGCTGCACCCGGCTCTTCCCGGCGAAAGCCTGTGAGGTGACGCGCGCCGAATAATGGTCGCCATCGCCTGCCAGATCCTCGATCACGACGACGGCATCCGGGAACGCCTCCTTGATCAGACGCTCGATATCCGTTGCTGCCATCGCCATCGCTGCCACTCCCGCTGGACTGACGAAGGCCTCATGCAAGCTCCGAACCAGTCATCTGCTCGCCGCAATCGCCGTCTCGCCGGCATCTGACGACGTGTCCACGCCAAATCGCCAAGCATTGCGTCGTCTTTGCGACATCGGCCACGGCGCGGCGAAGAGGCGGCGTTCAAAATCCAACATCGGCCCGCTCTTCCGCCCGCCTCGTGCCGGCTCCGGCGCTGCTGCCCCCGCGCGAAAACGGTCCGCGTCTTGCAATGATTTGATCGAGGTCAATGCAGATGCGCGAACTCGTCAGCGAACCCGACACGATCAACTTCGGCGATCTGCCTGAGGAGATCGATGCCTTGTTGCAACAGGGCGTGGCGGCGTATCGCCGCGACCATGCGCAGGCGGATCGGCTGTTTCGCCAGGCGCTGGCGGCCGCTCCGCAGCAGCTTCCGACCTACTTCTGTCTGTATAAGATTCACACCTATCAGGGCCATCTCGACGAGGCAGAGGCGGTCGCCGAGCTGGGCCTTGCCGAAGCGGCGCGCCAGGCCGGCTGGCCATGTGATTGGCGGCATTGGACGCCGCATGATCCGCTGCCGGACGGCGCCGGCCGCTTCGCGCTCTACACGCTGAAGGCCCTCGCCTTTATCCATCTGCGCAAGACTGATTCCGAGGGTGCAGCCGAAATGCTCGCCGCGCTGCGGCGACTCGATCCCACCGGCGCCGTCGGATGGCCGGTCGTCGCCGCGCTGGCCGAGGGGCTCGGTCCGGAATGAGGCGACGCCATGCACGAGCGAAGCGAAACATGACTCGAATTGCAACGACCATCCCCCGGTGCGAACCAGGATCATGAGAGGAACCAACGCATGATGACCATGCACGCCCCGCCCCCTCCTTCCCCGGCGCAGACCGCCGTAGCGACCGGCTCCCAGAGTGCAGCCGAGAGCGTGATTGCGGCGTTGCGAACGGTCTATGACCCGGAGATTCCGGTGAACGTCTACGATCTCGGGCTGGTCTATCGGATCGCGCACGAGGGCGGCGGCGCCGTCGAGATCGACATGACCCTGACGGCGCCCGGCTGCCCGGTCGCGAGCGAGATCGTTCGCATGGTGGAGGACGCCGTGCAGGCCGTCGACGGCGTCGCATCGGTGAAAGTCACGCTCGTGTTCGAGCCGCCCTGGGACAAGTCGCGCATGTCCGAAGAGACCGCGCTGGAGCTGGGTTTGTTGTAACGCGCGCCAACCGCGCAACGGAAGCAGGAGCATCACATGCCTACGGAGAGCACGATCAAGCTGACCGCCAGCGACGGCCATACCTTTCAGGCGTTTCGTGCCGATCCCACCGACGCGCCGAAGGGGGCGATCGTCGTCCTGCCGGACGGCGCTGACGCTGCCGGCAGGCTACGCAAGATCGCCGATGCCTTTGCGGCCAGCGGATATGTCGTGATTGCGCCGGAGCTGTCACCTCCTGCGGCGATCGAATCGACGGTGGAGGGCGAGCCGGCCAAGTCCGTGCCGGATCCGACAACGCCGCTGCTCGCCGAAGTCCAGTCGACCGTCGACAGCGTCAAGGACTGCGGCAAGGTGGCGGTAGTCGGCTTCGGCGCCGGCGGCGGTCTGGCCTATGACGCGGCCAACCGCGTCTCCGGCGTGGCCTGCGCGGTGAGCTACTACGCGACAGGTGTCGTCAATGCGGCCGGCGCCAAGCGCAAGATTCCGACCCTGCTCCATTTCGGCGAGGCCGACATCGTCGTGCCGTTCGCGGAGGTGACCATGTTCCGCGCCTATCATCCCGAGGTCAGCGCATTCTCCTATCCGAATGCCGCGCATGCGTTCGACGGCAACGGCGAGACCTATGATGAATCTGCAGCCGCGCTGGCACATGAGCGGACACTGGCGTGGATCTCGCAATACGTCGTCGGCCAGCCGCCGATCACGCTGAAGAATGCCGGCGCCTACGCGCTCGCCAAGACCGACAAGAAAAAGAAGAAGAAGGCCGACGACGACATGGGACCGCCGACCGATTGAGAATCCGATGGAGTGAGAGCGTCGCGATGCTGCCGACCACCATCCTGATCGACGAGCGGCCACGTTGCGTGGTGCGCCCCAACGACACCAAGGATCTCAACCGCTTCATCCGCAACGGCAAGCCTTTTCTGCTCGCCGAGCATCCGGACGGCAAGATCACCCACCGCAACGCCAGCGGCACCGAGCTGGTCCAATGGCAGAACGCGCTGGCGCTGCACCGCGCCTGGGGCGGCGACGACGAGAATTTCTTCGGCGTGCCGTTGTATTAGTTGGGTACTAGTTGTGGTCCGATGGACTACAAGAACCTTCGGATCACCTACAAGCTCGCTGCGCGATACAGCGCCCTCTCCCCTTGTGGGAGAGGGCATGCAGGACAGCGCCGCAGACTCGGTTGGGTGAGGGGTCTCTCTCGCCGGGCGCCACCTCGCAGAGAGCCCCCCTCACCCGACCAAATATGTGGAGAGGCCGGCGATGCCCTCTCCCACAAGGAGAGAGGGCCCATTCTTGAGCACCGCGGCTTACCTCTCAGCTCACGGTCGCGCGGCCCGCGCGTCGTGCGGATTGCCGGCCTGGTTGCGCATCCAGTCGGCAAGCTTGGTCATCGCGGCGTCGACATCCTGGCGGGCCTCGACGTCGCTGACGGTCTCCTCGAGCGCGCCGCGCATGCAGAGCAGCCAGGCGTCGCGCTCGGCATTGCCGATGGGAAAGCCCATATGGCGCTGACGCAGCCGCGGATGCCCCTTCTCAGGTGAATACAGCTTCGGGCCGCCGAGCCATTCCGAGAGGTATCGCTTCAGGATGTGCTTGATCGGCCCAAGATTGGTGCCGTGCATGTCGCGGATGGCCCTCGCCTCGGGCAGAGTATCCATCCGGTGGTAGAACGACTCGACCAGACGATCGACCACGACGGCGCCGCCAATTCGTTCATAGGGCGTGACGACCGGTCCCGCTTCTGAAGTTCCGGTCTCTGAAGTCCCAGCATCCGCCATCGGTCGTTCCTGTCTCTACTCGTCCAAGCTCGGCTGCAGGATGACCTCAGCCGGCGCCCCCGGGCCCTGCTGGTCCACGAGCTCCAGCGCATCGACACGCGACAAACCGCCGCCACTGTCCATCAGCACGATAGCGTCCTTCGGCATGCTGGCAAGAGCCTCGATCAGCTTGGCGACAGTCACGGTCCCTCCCGCTCACGCAGCGTCGTGCGCGGCCACAGGCGCGCCGGTTTCGTCGAAATTCAGCGTCACCGGATCCTCGTCGAGCATCACGATCTCGGCCCGGCTCAGCGCCCCATTGGCATGGTAGCTGTAGCAGTGCGTGAGCTCGATCTCGCCGTAGACGATCTTTTCGAACCCGGTCAGTACGCCGTCGGCATCGAAATAGCCGCGGATGAACGTGTTCCGGTTCGAGAGCTGCTCCGGCGCGATCGCAGTCACCAGCCGCAGCGGCAGCTTGACGCCGGTGTACGAGACGAAGAATCGACACGCCTGTCCCGCATCCGCGCTCATGCTGCCGCTCGCATCGAAGGTCACACCGCCGCCGTCACGAGACGGCTGCGGTCTTCAGAGCCTCGATCTGGTCACGGTCGACCTTGAACACGCCGCGGCCTCCGGCAAAGGTCTGATAGGCCTTCATGCCGATCGCAGCACTCAACTTGTCGAACCATTGCTGTGGCGTCAGGTCCCCGGGGCGTTCGCTGATCTCGGCGACAGTGCCGTCATTGGCGAAGCGGACATGCAGCGTCAAATTGTCCATGGTATCCTCCTCTTACAGGCCTGAACCGAAGCCGAGCAGCTCGATCTTGACGTTCTCGGTGCCAAGGATGGTCGCCTGGCAGGCGAGGCGCGACTTCGAGCCGACGCCGACGATGGTGTCGAGCTTCTCGTTCTCGAGCTTCGTCACCTTCGACACGCCCTTGCGTCCCTCCTGCAGGAAGATGTGGCAGGAGCCGCACTTTGCCTGGCCCTCGCATTTGTGCTGGATCTCGACCTCAGCGCCGAGCAGCGCTGCCAGAATGGTGGTGCCCTCGCCCACCTCGATCGTCTTGCCGGAGGGCATGACCGTTAGAGTTGCCATTGAATGTCTCCTTTGCTGGGTTGAGTTCAACTGGTGTCAGTAGATCGCGGCGCCCGCCCCGACATTGACCGAGGCGTCCTTCATCGTCGCAACGATGAAGGCGATCTGGTCCGTGGTGAGATGGACGTGGAACGGCAGGGCCACCACACGATCGGCCACCTTCTCCGTCACGAGATAATCGCCACGGCGATAGCCCATGTCGAAATAGTGTCGCTGCAGATGCAGAGGATTCGAATAGGCCACCGCCTCGACCTGCTCGACCCTGAGATCCTCGACGATCGAGTCCCGGCTCGACTTCGAGAACCGGGTGCCGAGATGGACCTGATAGAGGAACCAGTTCACCTCGGTGACATCTGGACCGACATAGGGATCCTTGATGCCCTCGAACGACTGCACCTCGCTGTAATAGATCTGCTCGATCAGCTTGCGCCGCTCGAGGATTTCGTCGATCCGCCTCAGTTGCGCCAGCCCGAGCGCGGCGGTCACGTCGCTCATCACGGCCTGGTGCGACGCGCTGCTGCTGACCACGACCGATGCGCGCTCGTCGAGCCGGTGCGACCGGTGCCGACGCACGGCCACCGCGATGTCGACGTCGTCGGTGACGACCATGCCGCCCTCGCCGCAGGTCAGCGCGAAGGGCTGCGAGAAGTCGAACACCGCGGCCGTACCGAATGTGCCGACCAGCGCCCCCTTGTATCTCGAGCCGATAGCCTCGGTCGAATCCTCGATGACAGGCAGTTCGTGGGCTTTCGCGATCGCCTGCAGCTCAGACCATTTGGCCGGGTGGCCGTTGGTGTTGCCGGCCAGGATCGCCTTGGTGCGCTCCGTGATGCGCGCCTCGATCTTGCTCGGGGCCAGCGTGCCCGAATAGTAGTCGATATCGGCAAACACCGGCTTGGCGCCGGCGATGCTGATCGCATGCGCGATCTCGCGGAACGAATACGACGACGCGATCACCTCGTCGCCGGGCCCGATCCCCATCGCCTTCAGAATCAGCAGCAGACCGAGCGTTCCGCTCGGGACGGCGATGGCATATTTGCGCCCGAGATAGGCGGCGAACGTTGCCTCGAACTCCTCCACCAGCGGACCGCAGGACAGCCGCGGCGAGCGAAGCGTCGCCTCGACCGCCGCGATCTCCGCCGTCGTGATGTCGGGATCGGACAGCGGGATGAAGTCGGAGCCAACCGGCGTAAGTTCGGTCTCGTCCTGCTCCTGTCGATCCGCATCGTGCACCAGAACGGGATTGATCATGATCAGCTCCGCCTGGCGAGGATCAGGCCGGTGGCCTTCGCCGGATCGTCGGTGACCCCAGCGCAATGTTCGCTGGCGTCGAGCAGATGCAGATCGAACGCCGGATAGCTGCGGAACGGCGCCTCGGTCACATCGGAGGCATCACACCGCGTCAGCGCCAGCTTGGGAAACCGACGGCGCAGTTCGCCGAACGCCGCGCTGCCGGCATCTGGTCCGGTGAGGACCTGCTCGATCTCATTCAGTTCCTGCTCGGCAAGCGCCATGCCACCCGTCCTCTTTGCTACTGCCAGAATATCCGCTCGGGATCGGCGTTCAGTTCGTCAACCGCCGCGGTCAACCGCCGGTGCACGCTGTGCAGCTCCCAAATCCCCCGACCGTGATCTCTCCAGAACAGCTTCCACATTGCGTTCGCGGCGTCATGACGCAGCAGCGCGACGTCGATCACCCCGCCGTCCTTGTCGATGTTGCGCGAGCAGCACGGACTCTGGACGTGATAGCCCTCAGTCGCCGGCGACACCGTCGGCTCGACGTAGCGATAGCGCTTGCGCGACTTCAGCGCGCGTTCGATCCGCTTGCGATCCAGTTCGTTGGGATGCGCAGGCAGGACGACGCTGGGCTCGAGCGCGGCTGCGATCATGGCAGAACATCTCCCTAGACCGGGACGATCTCCTCTTCGAGACAGCCCACGACGAGCTGCTCGCCGAACTCGACGAGATAGATCGGCATGTTCGCCTCGGTGTGAGTGCCGACCTGGACGATCTCGCCCATGTCACCGACGCCGACCAGCTTCGCCTCGGCCGGCGCGTTCGGGAACGAACCGTCGTTGACGAGATCGATCAGCGCCTTCACGCGTTGACCCCATTGATATCTAGGCAGACGTGGCTCGATCATGATCTGGTTGCTCCCGGCAGCGGCAGCTCGTCCTCGGCCTCCCCGCGGGGAACGGTGGATTCGAGCTCCTTGCGCTTCATGCCGACGCGGTTTCCGCTCTCGAGAAACTCGACGCCGTAGATGTAGAACTGCTGCAGGAAGGTTCCGATCGAGACGACGTAGCCGACCTCGCCCTTCTTCGCGAGGATCTCGCCGATCTCCTTGCCTGCATAGGTGCCGTCGTTGCGGATCGTACGCTTGGCCTTGACCTTCTCGCCGAACGCGAAATACGGCGGCGCGGACAGCTCCACGACCTCGCTGTCACGAACGATGTTGCTCATGCCGGTTTCTCCATCGCAGCTCCGGAACGATTGTCGAGCCGGCCGCGCGCCATCTCCTGCACCAGCGGATCCTCGTCGCGCGTCAGCTCGGCGAGCTCACTGAGCGCGATCCGGCTCGCAACCTCGTGACGCACACGCCAATCGGCGTCGTTGCGCATCGCGGTGAGAAGATCAGGCACGAGGCGCTCGGCGATCTCGAGCCGTACCCGTGGATCGGGGTCGCTGATCATGCCGAGCAGCCAGTCGCTCGGGATGCGCCGCGCGACGACGCGGCGGACCTCGGCCTCCGGGTCCCCCATCATGCGGCCGAGCACAGACGGCACGATGCGGCGCGCCACGACGAGGCGGACGTAATAGTCGTCGTCCATCATCATCGGCATCAGGTCTTCCGGATCGAGCACGGTCGCGATCCGAATGCGGACCTCGCGATGCGGATCATGGCGCAGCCGCAGCACCAGCCGCTTCGGCAGCCGCCGCGCGGCGTTCCAGCGCACCGTCTCCTCGGGATCATCGAGCAGCGGCGGCAGGAAGAACGGGCTGGCATGCTTCGCCGCGATCGCACGAACCTCGAAGTGCGGATGCTTGACGTAGCCGTTGGCGAGCGCCGGATTCCAATTGAAGAAGCGGTCGATGCGACGGGCGTAGCGATCGTGCACGCAGGCGTGCCGAAGGCGACATCCGCCGGATGCGTTGAGCGGCGCGTGTTCGCAGCCCGCGCAACTGATCTCGTTGCCCTGCCAGTCGATGGCCTCGTCGATGTCGTCATTCATCGTCGAGCTCCACCCGGTCGACCACCTCGAGCAGGACGCGTGCGCCGATCTTGTCGCTGGGATCGAGCTCGAGCAGCTTCTGCACCGCAAGCCGTCCCTCGACGAGATTGCCGAGGCGCATCTGCAAATAGGCGTATCCCTTCAAGGTGAACATGAAGAAGCGCGGCAGCATGTTGTCATAGCTGCCGAACTCGGCATGACCGGCGCGAACGTCGCGCCAGTGCGGTGGCAAGCGGTTTTCGACGGCCGCCTTGGCGAGGCACCGCTTGGCGATCCGCAGCGCGTCAGCGAGCCGTCCCTTGTAGAAATAGAAGCGGTAGAAGCCGATCAGGACCGCCGCATGCCCAGGCGCCAGCGCGTCCGCCTCCTTCAGATGCGTCTCCGCAACCTCGTCGAGATGATAGCTCTGGCCCGCCTGCCACAGATGATACTCGGCTTCCTCCGGCAGGCCGCCGCCGAGCAGCGCGTCGGCGAGCAGCGTGTCCTCGATGGCAGTCTGAGAGCTGGGCCGGGCATCGGTGGGCATGGCGAGCTGTCCTAGTGCTCCAGCGCCTTCAAGGCATGGGTCGAGCACGAGACCTGTTTCGGATCGTGAAACACGAGGCCGGTCTGCGTCGCGGTATCCGCGAAGTCGATGGTGACGCCGTCCAGCAGCAGCCGGCTCTCTGCCGGCAGGAACAGCCTGAGGCCGTCCCGCTCGACCACCGCATCGCCGGGCTGGGGTGCGGCGAGGACGCTGATGTCGGCGGCGAGCCCGGAGCAGCCGCCGGGAGAGACGGCGAGCCGGAAGCCGGAACCCGCAGTGCCGTCGGCCCGCAACATCATGCGCATGAATTTCTGCGCGGCCGGCGTGAGCGTGAAGTTCATCTCGGTCTCCCTCAAGCCGGCGGCTGGTAGCGCGGGACCGAATTGTCGATCACGCAGGTGTTGTCGACCGGGCAGACCGCCGCGCATTGCGGCTCGTCGAAATGGCCGATGCACTCGGTGCACTTCTTCGGATCGATCACGAAGGTGCCGTTCTTCTCCGAGATCGCCACGTTCGGACATTCGGGTTCGCAGGCCGAGCAGCTCGTGCACTGCGAGGCAATGATCTTCAAGGTCATCAAAGGCTCCTGTCGAAGGGACCCGGCGGCGGGATCGCGCCGCCGGGGTCTGATGTCACGCCGCCGAGATCAGGGCGCCCTGGCGAATTTCGGCGTCGCCGCGCACGACGTGCTGGATCTCGCCGCTGTTCACCTTGTCGAGATAGCTCTTGAACCAGGCGATCGCGGACTTCTCGATGAACTCGTGCGCGAACTGGTCGACCGGCTCGATGCCCGCCGCCTGCAGGTCGCTCTTCGGGCAGCCGCCGATCTTGGCCACGAACACCGCATGGCAGTCGTTGATGGCGCGGATGACGGTCTCCAGGCTGTCCTCGTCGCCATAGCCGCCCTGGCAGTACAGGTCGACGCGGCGGTGACCAACGAACTTGGCACCGGCCGTGGAGAGCTCGTAGACCTGGAACTCCTTGGCGTGACCGAAATGCTCGTTGATCAGGCCCGAGCCCTTGGTCGCGACCGCGATCAAGAGCTTGATGTCGCTCGACTGGCCGGCGAGCGAGGCGAGCTCTTCCTGCTTCGCCACGACCTTGGCGACGCGCTCGCTCTCGACCGCCTCCTGATAGGCCTTGCGGCTGTCGATGTCGTAGTTCACCTCCATCGCCATGATCTTGTCGGTGGTGAACTCGGCCGAGCGATCCTCGCCGAGCAGGCCCACGGCGTCGGCGCGGCACTGGCGGCAATGCCGCATCATGTTCATCTCGCCTTCGCACTCGTCCTGCAGCGCCTTCAGCTCCTGCGCCGTCGGGCCGCGCTGGCCGGTCAGGCCGAACACCGTGCCGTGCTCCGGCGACGAGATCAGCGGCATGATGTTGTGCAGGAACGCGCCGCGCGATTTCACCGCCTTGTTGACCTCGACGAGGTGCTTGTCGTTGACGCCCGGGATCATCACCGAGTTGACCTTGCAGAGGATGCCGCGCTCGGTGAGCATCTCCAGGCCCTGCAGCTGGCGATCGGTGAGCAGCTTGGCCGCCTCGACGCCGGTGTAGCGCTTGTGCTTCCAGAACACCCAGGGATAGATCTTGGCGCCAATTTCAGGGTCGACCATGTTGATCGTGATCGTGACGTGATCGACGTTGAATCCGGCGATGGTGTCGACATGGTCGGGCAGCGCGAGGCCGTTGGTCGACAGGCAGAGCTTGATGTCCGGGGCGGTCCGGGCGATCAGCTCGAAGGTCTTGAACGTCTTCTCCGGATTGGCGAGCGGATCGCCGGGACCGGCGATCCCGAGCACGGTCATCTGCGGAATGGTCGAGGCGACGGCGAGCACCTTCTTGGCGGCCTGCTCCGGCGACAGCTTCTCGCTGACCACGCCCGGACGCGACTCGTTGGCGCAGTCATATTTGCGGTTGCAGTAGTTGCACTGGATGTTGCAGGCGGGCGCGACGGCGACATGCATGCGCGCGTAGTGATGATGCGCCTCCTCGCTGTAGCAGGGATGGTTCTTCACCTTCTCCCAGATCTCCGGCGGAAGGTCGTTCTCGCCTGCGCCCGAGCCGCAGCTCGCCTTGCCGCTGCCGCCCGAGGTGCCGCAACCCTTGTGTTCCGCGATGGTCTGCATCACCGAGCTCAGCTTGTCGCCGTCCGGTATCGTCGCCTGTTCGTGCTGCACTGACGCGTCCATGTCCGCTCCTTACGTTGCTGGCGAGCCGCAAACCGCCTTGACGATGGTTCAGCAACTCGCGTGCCACGCCGCGGAAGCGGTCATTTCGCCGGACTATCAACGTGTTAGTGAGATGATTGCGCCTGTCGCCTTGCCAACATGCGAGAGGCTCGCGATCGCGCGGATGTTAGAAACGTTACAGACTCGGCCAAGGCCTCAAGCCGAACAGCAAGACAGCGCGGCATGCGACCGCGCTGTCCGATGATCCGATCGATTGGTTGTATTCAGCCGCCGATGATGATCTCGGTGGCGCGGACCAGCGGAATCGCGATCGGCGTCAACCGCTCGGCAATGAAGAACTTCAGCTCGTTCTTCGACAATGAGTCGGGCTCGACCAGGACGTAATGCTCGGCGCCGGAGCGCTTGATCACCTGGCGACCATAGGTGCGCAGCAGCTGGTCGTTGAAGCGGCAGCCGATGAACAGGAAGCTGCGGTCGGTGCGCCGGTCCTTGACCGTGTCGGGTATCGGCGTCTGGATGTCGATGTCGGTCAGCACCTCGACATAGTCGGCATCGGTGATCAGGAAGTTCTTGGCCGGCGTGATCCCGCCATGCGGCTTGTAGAGCAGCGTGGTCCAGCTTGCAGCCTTCTCGCGATCGCTCTCGGCGCCCGCGGCGTCATAGAAGCGATACCAGCGGTCCTCGCCGATGCCGGCACGGGTGATGCCCTGCACCTCGCCCCAGTCAGTACGTCCAGCCAGCGCCGTCCGCATGGCGCCGTCATACCAGCTGTCGACGATCATCGGCAGCGGCAGCGACGCCAGATGCTGCTGCAGCGGTGTCGGCGCGACCGGCGCGGCAAAGGCTTCAGCCATCAGCGCCGTCACCGTCGAGCGGTGGCGCGTGCTCTCGATGTGCTGGGCTGAAGCCCACGCATTGCCCTTGGCGCGGCGCGGCAGCGCCACCTTGGTGCCGAAGAACGCGGCCAGCGCTTCAGGATTCATCGGCACGTCGGCGCCGGACTGCTCCGACACGGCGGGACCGAGGAACGGGACGACCTTGCCGGCCTTCAGTCCGGCGACAACGTCCTTGAGCAGGGCCTCGGCATCGGCCTGCTTGACGATGTCGATATGAGGAAGCGGCGCGTTCATCACTCGTCCCCTTCGCCACCGCGCTTGCGCGCATTGATCGTGATCGGCAGCCGCGTGTCGGCGGCCATCTGCGGCAATTCCAGCACCCAGCCATTGGCGATGCGGATCCAGCCGCCCCACAAGGACTCGTGCTCGGACTCGACGATGGGCTCCTCGAGGTCCTTTTTGGGGACGTAGATCGACAGGCCCGTTTCCGGCGAGCGGCGGATCATGACTTTCATTGCGTGAGCTCCGTGGATCGAAGGGGGTCCGCCGATTGCGGAGGATGATGCTGCAGCCAGGCCGGCGAGGTCTCGCGCAACCTGGCGACGATATCGGGCAGAACCTGCAGCACGCGCTCGATGTCCTCGGTCGACGTGTCCCGCGACAAGGAAAAGCGGACGGCGCCGCGCAGCAGATCGGCCGGAACGTTCATCGCGCGCAGCACATGCGACGGCTCCATCGAGCCGGACGCGCAGGCGGAGCCGAGCGAAGCCGCGATGCCGGCCTGGTTCAGGCGCATCACGATCGGCTCGCCTTCCAGATGCTGGAAGGCCATGTTGGAGGTGTTCGGCAGGCGATGGTCCGGATCGCCGAGCACGGCGCAATGGCCGACGCTCTGGATGATGTCCTGCTCCAGCCGGTCGCGCAGACTGCGCACCCGGCCCTGCTCATCGGCAAGATGTCGGCCAGCGAGCTCGGCCGCCTTGCCGAGCCCGACGATCGCGGGCACGTTCTCGGTGCCGCCACGCCGCCGGCGCTCCTGCGGGCCGCCGCGCAGAAGCGGCACGAACGGCGTGCCCTTTCTGACATACAGCGCACCGATGCCCTTGGGACCGTGCAGCTTGTGGCCGGACAGCGACAACAGGTCGATATCGGCGCTCTTCAGATCGATCGGGATCTTGCCGACCGCCTGCACGGCGTCGGTGTGGAATAGCGCGCCGGCCTCATGCGCGAGCTTGGCCAGCTCGGAAACCGGAAACAGCGTGCCGGTCTCGTTGTTCGCCCACATCACCGAGGCGATCGCCGTGCGCGGCCCAAGCGCGCGCCGGTAAGCCTCCAGATCGAGGCGGCCGGCGGCATCGACGCCGACCAGATGCACGGTCGCGCCACGCCGATCCCGCAGATATTCGACGAGCGACAGGATCGCGGGATGCTCCACCGCCGTCGCGACGATCTCGTTCCGGCCCTCCTGCGCGTCGAGCGCCGACAGGATCGCGGCATTGTCGGATTCCGTCCCGCCCGAGGTGAAGACGATCTCGTGGTCGAAAGCGGCGCCGAGCAGCGCCTGCAGGCTCTTGCGCGCCTGCCTCACGGCCCCGGCGACCTCGCTGCCGAACGCATGCGAGGACGACGCATTGCCGAACTGGTCCGTGAAGAACGGCAACATCGCGGCGACGACCTCGGGATCCGCGCGGGTCGTCGCGTTGTTGTCGAGATAGACCGGGCGCAAGACCGCTCCTTAATGCCGCGCCTTGGCTGCGCCGGCCACCGGAACGAGGCGAACGAACTCGCCGAGCTTTTCGATCATGCGCGCCTGGATGCCTTCGAGCGTCGCGCTGGCGAGCTTGCAAAAAATGCAGGCGCCGGCGAGCTTGACCATGATCTTGTTGCCGTCGATCTCGACGAGTTCGCAATCGCCGCCGTCGCGCTTGAGATTCGGACGGACCTCCTCGATCACGGCCCGGATGATCCGCTCGCGCTCGCTCATCTGCGACGGCGCTTCGACGATGCCCTGGGATTCGACCAGCATGGTTTCACTTCTCGCGTTTTGAATGATCGAGCGAAAGATCAGGCGAACGACTTGCCGCAGCCGCAGCTCGACTTCGCGTTCGGATTCTCGAAGGTGAAGCCGGACCCCTCCAGCGCGATGACGAAATCGATCGTCGTGCCCTCGAGATATTCGAGGCTCTTGTGATCGACGAGCACGCGCACGCCCTCGCGCTCGATCACGGTGTCCTCCGGCTCGCTGCCGCTGACGAGACCCATGTTGTACTTGAGCCCGGCGCAACCGCCGGCTTCGACCATGATCCTGAGGCCGTCGACCGGCTTGTCGGAGGTCGTGATCGCGTTGCGAACCGCATTGATGGCGCTGTCGGTCAGGTTGATCATCATCGTCTCGCCCTTTCCCATTCGGCTGTTGCGAATGGGATTGGCAAGTCCCGTGCCATGCAACAATCGCCTGAAAGACCTCATGTTTTCATGCCGTCGCTGTGGCGTTTCCGACGCGTGTCGGGTTTCCGACAGGCGCTGTTCACGCCCTGTCGCGCGGGCGGCGGCGCGATGTCGGGGCGCAAACCCGACAATCGACTGGCGCGAGAGGCAAAAGAACCAAGCAAATCAAGCCGCAACACACACCGGCAGACAATTTGCATCACGTCCCTTTCGACCGCGCCGTGCGGCGAACGGCTGACCAGGACATGCGAGAGAATTGCTGATGACGACATTGGAGAAGACGGTTGCAATCGAGACCACCGCGCTCGCGCAGCTCGACAAGGAAGGACGGCTGTTGAACGCCGTACTCAAGGCGCCGACCACCAAGCCGGGGCGGTTCGGCTTCCGCGGCGACATCGCGCTGAAATTCCAGACCCAGGTTGCGGACGAGAAGCGCCCGCCGGACTTCTCGATCGAGCAGGTGCTGACGATCGTCAACGACGGCGAGGCGACGATTCCGGTGCTCGTCGGCTACATCCACTCGCTGGCTTATCTGGAGACCGCGGTCGAGGTGCTCAAGGGCCTGCTGAGGCCGGACGGCAGCTACTTCATGTTCTGCAACAACATCGATCTGCTGGCGAAGTACCGCATCAAAATGGGCGACGTCACGTTCTATGTGCTGCCCTGCGACGAATCCACCGTCTGGAAGGAGATGATGGATCTCCTCGGAATCGACAAGAACGACATCAAGAAGCTCGATACCGCCGGCAAGCTCGACTACGTGCTCGATGCCGCCAAGAAGTTCAGCGAGAGCTATGAAGTCATCGCCTATGCAGATGCGCTGGCCAGGATGGAGCCGGTGAAGAACCGTAACGAGAACCGGCCGGTCTGACTCTCGTTCCTTCACGCGCAAGCTGAAGTCCCGGCGCTCGCGCCGGGACTTCGTGTGAGAGCTCAGCCTTCTTCACACTGAAGACCCGTCTCTTCGGCCTCCTCGTCATCCTCGACCAGGGTCACGCCGGTCACGCAGATGTCGCCGTCGAGGACACTCAGCGCGACCGGCGTCAGGCTCTCGCCCTTGCACGGGCCGTCGACGCAGAGTCCGGTGCCGATCTCGAACAGCGAGCCGTGCTTGCCGCACAGGATGCGCAGGCCGTTGCCGTCCAGGAACTGGTTGCGTTCCCAGTCGAGATTGACCTTGTCGTGCGGGCACATGTTCAGATAGCCGAACACCTGCTTGCCCCAGCGGATGACGAAGATCGGCCACGGACGATGGCTGCCGTCCTCGGCCACGATCATGAGCTGAAAGCCCATGGCGCGGCGGCTCGGAATGTCGTTGAAGCTGCAGATGGCGTAGGCGACGTCGGTCGTCATGTCAGGCCTCATCGATGTCTGGCGCATGTCCGACATTGCCGCTCTCGGCCCAGCGAGAGCGGCGGTCGGCTCGGTGAAGGACCACGTTGCAAGATTCGCGCAACTCCGCCTGTTCGCCTCGCCTTCTTCGCCGCTGCGGGAGACTGGCACAGAACTTGAAAATTTCTCCTGCAAACGCGGCTTTGTAAGGAGATCGACATGAACGTGGCACTGGAATTCGTCGAGAGCTCGCTCGACGACATCAAGGCGGCGCTGGCTGGCGGCACGCTGACGGTCTACTCGGTGGCACGCCCGATCACTGCAGACAAGGCCGTCGACCGCAGCGGCGTGCTCGCAACCTTCACGTTCGGCTCGCCCGCCTTCGGCCCCGCGGCGGACGGCCTCGAGCAGCCGAACTTCGTTGCGGCATCGGTACCGGCGGCCACCGTCGGCACGCCTGGCTTCGCGCGGGCGCGCAAGGCGGACGGCACCACTGTCGCCGATTTCTCCGCCGGCCCAGGCGAGCGCGAGATCAAGTTCACCGAAATATCATGCTCGCCCGGCGCGCCGGTCACGGTCGCGACCTTCAAGATCATCGCCGAAGGCGGCTGGCCGGAGCGTCCGGAATACTACGACACGCATCCGCGCCCGGGCTATCCGATGCCGAAGACGCTCTGACGCGCCACGTGCAATCATCGGATCGGCATCTCTGTTGGATCAACGACATCGCGAGCGCATCCATGAACACGGACACCTCTGACGCCCTGGTCAGCTCGGAATGGCTGGCACAACATCTGTCCGACCCTGCTATCAAGATCCTCGACTGCACCTGGCACCATCCGAGCACCAACCTGGACGGCCGTACGCAATATCGCGGCCGGCACCTGCCGGGCTCGGTGCATTTCGACATCGACCAGATCGCCGACAAGTCGAGCCCGCTGCCGCACATGCTGCCGTCATCGGAGGATTTCGCCCACAAGGTCGGGCTGCTCGGCGTCAGCAATGCCGACCGGGTCATCGTCTATGACCGTCACTATGGCGGCTCGGCCGCGGGCCGTGTGTGGTGGATGTTCCGCGTCTTCGGCCACGACAACGTCGCCCTGCTCGACGGCGGCTTCGGCAAATGGACCAAGGAGAAGAAGCCGGCGGAGATGACGCCTGTGCGCCCCGTGCCGGCGAGCTTCAGCGCGAGCTTCAGGCCGGAGCTTGTGGCAACCTCGGACGCCGTGCAGAGCTTGCTGCACAGTGGCGGCGCGCAGTTGGTCGACGCCCGTGGGCCGGGCAAGTTCGACGGCACCCAGGCGGACGTGTTCACGTTCAAGCGCCAGGGCCACATTCCCGGCGCCGTCAATCTGCCCTGGGCGGATCTGGTCGACCCCGACACCGGCGAACTGCTGGCCTCTGATGCGCTCGGCGCCCGCTTCGCCGCCGCTGGCGTCGATCTGGCGAAGCCGATCGTCACCACCTGCGCCTCGGGCATCACGTCTTGCATGCTGGCGCTGGCGCTCTATCGCCTCGGTGTTCCGAACGCGGCCGTCCACGACGGCGCCTGGGCGGAATGGAGCCAGCTCGACGACACGCCGGCGGCGGCGTGACAAAGCGGACTTGGATGACGGGAGCACGAGCATGGCAAAGACCCTGGTCAAGACGACGCAGGACGGCCGCAAGGTCGAGGTGATCGGGCTGGCAATCTGCCTCGAAGGCGAGCTCGAGGCGTTCGAGCTGGTCGAGGTGAAGCTGCATCCGAACCGGCGCAAGATCTGGGAGGCCGCGCCCGACGCCACCCACATGGCCGGCCGGATCACGCTGACGAAGGACGAGGCCGCGATCGTCGAGAGCGCGTTTGCCGCCGCCCAGGCCGAGATTCTCGCCAACCCCGCCGCAATCAACGAACGCTTCCGCATCGCCGCGATGTGGAAGGCCAGGGAACAGGGAATCGAGTAGGCGCCACATTCGGAGTGGTGCGCACCTCCCTCCGCCGTGATTCCGGGGCGCGCGCAGTGCGAGCCCTGAATCCATAGCAACGACCGGCTATGAGGCGCGAGATGTCCGTGGCGCCTGTCTGCGAAAACAAGAAACATTCGTGTCTATGGATTCCGGGCTGATCGCTGCGCGATGCCCCGGAATGACGCATGGATGAACTGTGCCGCCATGGATGCGGCAGGAAAGACTCGTAGGGTGGCAAAGCCGTCGGGCGACGCGAAGCGGCGTCCGATGGTGCGCCCACCATTGTCGTTCCGGATGCGCAGATGGACGGCGGGCACGGCGCGTGAGACCGAATCCCCTATTGAGAGACCGCCCAGGCGCCTTTGCCCACCCTACGGACCAATGCCCGTCATCGCGAGCGCAGCGACGCGATCCAGGGCGGCGCGAGGACTCTGGATTACTTCGTCGCCTGCGGCGGCTCGCAATGGCGCTGTGGCGCGCATCCGTCCCTGCTACTGAAAAATCCGGCCACGGTAGTGATAGCCGCCGCCGTCATCGACGTCGAACAGCTCGCCGATGTCCGGATGCTTGACCGGCTCGCCCGAGACGTCGGCGACCAGGTTCTGTTCGGGCACATAAGCGATGTAGCTGCTGTCGCCGCATTCGGCGAGCAGATAGTAGAACGGCTGCTCCCGATCGAGCCGCGTATCCATCGTGATCGCCCGCCAGCCCTCCTCCTCGGAGAACGACAGATCGACGTCGAACACGACACCGCGCAGGTCGTAGACGCGATGCCGGGTCACCTGGCCGATTGTGAACTTTGCTTCCATCCGCAGCATGACGGCACGCTCGACAGTCTCAGGCCGCCGGCGAATGGGTCTGGCAGTTGGTCGGGCAGACCCGGGCGCAGGCGCCGCAGCCGATGCAGGCGCCGGTGTCGTGCATGACCATGATCTTCTTCTCGACCTCGTCATCCTCGTCGTCGTCGAGCTCGACGAACTCGCCCTCGTCGTTGATGCCCTTCAGGGTCATGACCTCGCGGCCGCAGACCTTGTAGCAGCGCCCGCAGCCGATGCACTTGGCCGCATCGATCGCGACTAGGTAGTCCGGCCGCCAGTCGCGGCCGTCACGGGTTGAATTGGACATGGTGACGGGTCCTTGTACAGGCTCACGCGGCCTCGAGCTTCTTCAGCTCGGCCCGCTTCTTCTCCAGCTCGGCGAACGCCTCGTGCGCCTTCTGCGCCGTCGGCAGGATCTGGTCCCAGTTGATGGGCAGCTCCTCCGACAGATCATGCAGGTTCATCTTGGCATCCATAGCGCGCGCCGACAGCTTCTTGATCTCGGCCTTCAGGGTGTCCAGGTCGCTCATCTCTCATCCTCACAGTTCAGTAATTCGCGACATCCTTGAACTTCTCGATCATCTCGACGCCGGCCTTGACGAACTTGTCGCCCTCGTCGGCCAGCTTGCCGAGATTGTCGAAGCCGAAGCGGTGTACGTCGCGCAGCTGCTTGTTGACCACGATCAGCCGGCCGCCGATCAGCACCATGCGGCCGAAGCCCTCGTGACTCATCTTCAGCATCGGCGAGATCATCACGCCGGTGGCCTTCTCGATCGACAGCGCGACCGCGTTGAAGAACAGCTCGA
The DNA here is from genome assembly GCF_051167615.1 of Bradyrhizobium sp. HKCCYLS3013. Taxonomy (NCBI): domain Bacteria; kingdom Pseudomonadati; phylum Pseudomonadota; class Alphaproteobacteria; order Hyphomicrobiales; family Nitrobacteraceae; genus Bradyrhizobium; species Bradyrhizobium sp. HKCCYLS3013. Next base: position 631,233 of record NZ_JBNPTK010000001.1, on the reverse strand, counting down.
GCCGCCAGATCGTCTCCGGATCGGGATCGCCGATGATCGGCAAAGCGCGCCGCTTCTCCTTGTCTAGGATGTAGGGCTCGAGCAGATCGACATCCTTCTTGCCCTCCCAAGCCCCATGGGTGTCCTGGGCACGCCAGACCTTGATCAGCTCCTTGACAAAGGGCCGCTGCTCGGCGGGGACGGTTTCGACGGCTACCGCGGTATCGGACATGGTGGTTTCCTCATTCCTCGAAATCGAGCGCGCGTTCCTGGCCCTTCGCCAGCGCCTTGCGCAGCCACGGCGGCGGCGTCCCCTTCAGCACGGTCTGCAGCTTGCCCAGGAGATCGGTGATCTCCTCGGGCTGATTGACCTTCATCGGATGGATGTTGTTGGCGACGACGCGCGCTGCGCCGGAGCCTCCGATCGCGGCGACATAGAGGATGGCGCAATCCTTGATCGCCTCGATCTTCGGCGCCAGCTTGTCCTCGTTGCCGTCCTCCTTGAGATCGCCGTCGAACTCGACGCTCTCGACGAAGCGGTAGCCCTCGGGATCGAGATCGTAGATCGCGATGTTCTTGGCCCAGCCGAAATGGGCATCGACGCGTTTCAGATCCTGGGTAGCGAATGCGACTTTCATGTCGTCGGTCCTTTCTCCTCAAGCGTCAATGCAAAGGCGCCACGACGGCGGATTCGGGCGATGCCTGCTGGAAATCCTTCCAGGGATCGATCCAGGTATCCGGCGTCGGCTGATGATTGTCCTCGCGGTCGGCGATGATCAGGTTGGCCAGCGCAAACACCAGGTCGCGGGTGCCGCGATAGCCGACCGTCAGCAGATGCCCTGCGCCCAGCCGGTCGAACATCGGAAAGCCGATCCGGTAGAACGGGATCTTCAGCCGCGCGGCAGCCTGGCGGCCGTGCGAATGCGTCATCATCAGCCCGCAGTCGCGCTGCTTCGCGAGATTCTCCAGATCCTCGAGATCGCCGATCAGCACCTCCTCGCACGGCATCCGCTCGAGCACCGGCGACTGCGTCGTGGTGATGGCGACCGAGATCTCGGCCCCCATGTCGTGCAGCATGCTGGCGACGTCGAACAGCAGGTCCGGCTCGGCGCCGATCGCGAGCCTGCGGCCGCCGATGTGGAAATGCGCGTCCAGCATCGCGTCGGCGAGCTGGCCACGCTGCCGGCGATACTTCGCTGGCACCGGGCGTCCCGAGATCTCGCTCAGGAACGTCATGAACTCGTCGTTCGGCAGCAGCCCGCAGAGACGTTCGAACAACCGGTATGGAACGCCGGTCCTGGCCTGCATCGCCTCCGCCGCGCGCTTCATCTGGGCCCCGATCGCGATCGTCCAGGACGCGCTGCCCATGACCGCGATCTCCTCCAGCCCGATGCCGCCGATCGTCGTCGGTGTGAACTCGTCGGGGATATGACCGTCGAGCGAGCCGCCGATATCCGGCAGGAACGACGGCTCCAGCCCGAAATCCTCGATGATGGTACGCAGCTCCTCGATGTCCCCCGGCGTCAGATGACAGCCCGGCAGCACGTTGACCCGCGCTGGATCGCGCCTTGTCGACGTCGGCTTGTCGACGAGCACCTCGACCATCTTGGCGACGGTCTTGTCCCAGCCATCCTGGAACGCGTCCTTGAAATCCGGCGTGGAGACATAGACCAGCGGATAGTTCGCCAGCTCCGGATGCTTCTCGCGGATCAGCCTGATGTAGCCGTCGACGTCGTCGCCCTTGGTCTCCGTGACCCCGGTGGAACAGATGCCGATGATCTCGGGCTTTTGTCGCTTGTGGATGTTGAGGATCGCCTGCTCGACATTCTCGTAGCCGCCGAGCACGGTGGCGACCTCGCTCATCGCGGTCGTCTGCATCGGCACCGCTTCCTTGAAGTGGCGCACGAACAAGGTCAGGCCGAACGAGGTGCAGCCCTGCGAGCCGTGCAGCAGCGGCATCGCGCCGCGCAGGCCGAGGAAGGCGAACGAGCCGCCGATCGGCTGGCTCATCTTCAGCGGATTGACCGCGCAGGCCTTCTTTCCGATGATGACCTTGGCCATGAGCGCTCCTACTCCGCCGCCTGCAGCAGCTCGGCCGGCGCCTTCTGCGCCGCCAGGATGTCCTCGACCCGACCGGCACAGGCGCCGCAGCCGCCAGAGGCGTTGGTGTGCGTGCGCACACCGGCGACGTCGGTGAGGGCATGCGCCTTGATCGCATCCTCGATGGTGCCGAGGTCGACCGTCTTGCAGTGGCAGATCTTCTTGGCACGCCGCGCGGCTTCAGCTGCGACTGGATCGGCCGCGAGCGCGGCAGCTTCGGCATTGGCCTGAGCGATCGCCCTGGCCTGCCAATTGTTGCTGGCCGTCTCCCAGGGCGCCCGCTTGCGCAGTTGCTCCCACATCGGGTTGTAGATCGCCTTGTCGATCTCGGCGACCAGCTTCACCATGCCGATATAGCCCATATAGGCGTGCGAGCGCTCCTGGTTGATGTCGAGCCAGGGCATCGCCGCCTTCAGTGCCACGAATTGCGACTTGCCGCCCGACAGCATGATGTCGGCCTTGGCGTCCTTGAGCATCTTGTACATCTCGCGCGGCGCCATATCGTCGATCATGTGCGCGTCCTGGCCCATCAGCTCCTTGATGCGCTCCTTGTCCTCCTTGGTGGACTTCTTCACGGAGGTGCCGACCAGCTCCATGCCGGCCTCCTGCAGCGCCGCCACCACCGACCACGATTTCACGCCGCCAGTGATCAGGAGCACCTTCTTGCCGGTGAGCCGTTGCTTGAACGGCTCGATCGCCGCCCAGGCCTTGGCTTCCTCGCGGGCGATCACCGCCTCGGTACGATCCAGCAGATCGGCCGGAGCGCCGCGCTCGACCAGGAGACGCGCGATTTCGCGCAGCGAATCCGAGGAGTCCTGGATGCCGTAGAACGAGCCCTCGAAGAACGGGATGCCGTAGCGCTCCTCCATCTTGCGGGCGACGTTGATCATCGCCTTGGAGCACACCATCATCGCTGCGCGAGCGCGGTGTGACGAGGCGACATCCTTGTAGCGGCCGTCGCCGGAGATGCAGGCGGAGATACGGATGCCGAGCTCGTCGAACAGCGGCTTCACCTGCCAGAGCTCGCCGGAAAGATTGTATTCGCCGATGATGTTGAGGTCGTAGGGGGTGGTCACCTCCGGCTCGACGGTGCCGATGACGTGGTCGAGCAGCGCCTCGCCGGCGAGCTTGTTGCCGAGGTTCTTCGGGCCCACAAAGCCCGGTGCATTGACGGGAATGCACGGCTTGCCGAACTTGGCGGAGGCCGCCTTGCAGACCGCGTTGATGTCGTCGCCGGTCATGGCGGGCACGCAGGTCTGGTAGACGAAGACCGCCGGCGGATCGTACTTCTCGATGATTTCCTTGATCGCCTTGTACAGGCGCTTCTCGCCGCCGAACACGACGTCGGTCTCGTTGATGTCGGTGGTGAAGCCGGTGCGCCAGATCTGCGCGCCCGACGAGGCCGCACCGCGATTGTCCCAGGAATTCCCCTCGCAGGCGATCGGCCCGTGCACGAGATGCGCGACGTCCGTCAGCGGCTGCAGTGCGACCTTGGCGCCGTCGAAGGCGCAACCACCGGCCGCGCCGCCCGGCTGCAGCTGCTTGGTGCAGCCCTTCTTGCGCTCGGCCTCGGACTTGTTGGCGTTCTTGCCGCAACCCGGCTCGTTGAAGACGTTCTGGATCGTGGCAGACAGCGAGCTCATCGGCTTCTCCTGTTGGCGGACCTTCTGCGCGTCTTGGTGAGACGAGGAGGCTCCGGCCTCTGCGGCCGTCCCCATGAGCCTTGTCGTCCAGATCGAAGCGCGGCGGCCCTTGAGGGACCGCCGCGCGCCGTCACTTAGCGGATGATGTCGAAGCTGTAGTCCGACTTGGCCGGCACGTTGGTGTTGCGGTCGATCTCGTCGAAGATCTTGTCGAGGATCGTGACCAGCACGTTCAGGCCGCCCTGATAGCCCCACACCGGATAGCGGTGCTTGTGGTGGCGATCGAAGATCGGGAAGCCGATGCGGATCAGCGGCGTGCCGGTGTCGCGCTCCAGATACTTGCCGTAGGTGTTGCCGATCAGGAAATCGACCGGCTCGGTGAACAGCAGCGAGCGCATGTGCCAGAGATCCTTGCCGGGATACACGTGGCAGTTCTTGCCGAACGGCGAGCTATCGAACACCGCCTGGACCTTCTCGGCCCAGTCTTTGTTGCCGTTGGTGGCGAGCACATGGGTCGGCTCGGCCCCGAGCTCGAGCAGGAACGCGGCCAAGCCGAGGCATAGGTCTGGATCGCCGTAGATCGCGAACTTCTTGCCGTGGATGTGCGCGCTGGAGTCGGCGATCGCGTCGACCAGGCGCCCACGCTCGAGAGCGAGAGATTCCGGGATCTCCTTGCCGCTGATGCGCGACAGCGCCATCACGAAGGCGTCGGTGCCGGTCACACCGACCGGATGGTTGAAGGAGACGACCTCCTGGCCGTGGTTCTTGATGAACGGCAGGGTCTTCTCGGTGCAGAAGTGCTGCATCGAGATCGTCGCCTTGGCGTGAACGGCGTTGGCCGCGTCCTCCAGGGTCGTGCCGCCGTCGTACATACGGAACTCGCCGTCGGTCGGCGTGTCGAACACGTTCGAATTGTCGCCGAGGATCGTATACTCGATCCCCATCGCCTCGAAGATGTGCTTCACTTCCTTGATGTTGCCAACGGTGTAGCCATCGAAACCGCCGATGAAATTGATCTTCTCGTTGGGAACGCGCTCCAGCTTCGGCGCGGTGCCGGCCTTGCCGTCCCAGAAGTGCTCGAGAATGCCCTTCATCGCGTTGTCGTAGCCGGTGACATGGCTGCCGACAAAGGCAGGCGTATGGGCGAAAGGCACGTCGAATTCGGCCGGAACCGAACCCTTCTCCTTGGAGGTCTTGATGAAGGCGTTGAGGTCGTCGCCGATGACTTCCGCCATGCAGGTGGTGGAGACAGCGATCATCGACGGCTTGTACATGTTGTAGGCGTTGGCGAGACCGTCGATCATGTTGTTCAGCCCGCCGAACACAGCCGCGTCCTCGGTCATCGACGACGACACGCAGGAGCTCGGCTCCTTGAAGTGGCGCGACAGATGGCTGCGATAATAGGCCACGCAGCCCTGCGAGCCGTGCACGAACGGCAGCGTCTTTTCGAAGCCGACGGCAACGAACACCGCGCCGAGCGGCTGGCAGGCCTTGGCCGGATTCACGGTCAGCGCCTCACGGGCGAAATTCTTCTCGCGATATTCGGGCGTCTTGGCCCATTCGCGGATGCGCTCGACCTCGGCGGGGTCGCGCGGATTCTCGAACATCTTCTTCTTGTTGGCCAGCATCTGCTGGTATTCGGGACCACGGAAAAGCTCGAAGTGATCGAGCACATGTTCGGCAGACTGCGTCATGGGAAAACCCTCTTTATGTTCCTGTGTCGATCAGGGAGCGCTGGCTCTCCGCCGAAGGAGAGCCAGGCCGTGGGTGGTGGTGGTTACTCGGCCGCCTGGAGCAACGGCTTGGGCGCCTGCTTCCAGGGTGCCTTGGCCATCTTCCAGACCGGCGAGTTGATGGCCATGTCCATGTCGCGGGCGAAGATCGCGAAGCCGTCATAGCCATGGTACGGACCCGAGTAGTCCCAGGAGTGCATCTGGCGGAACGGCACGCCCATTTTCTGGAACACGTACTTTTCCTTGATGCCCGAGCCGACCAGGTCCGGCTGGACCTTCTCGACGAACTTCTCGAACTCGTATCCGGTCACGTCGTCGTAGATCAGCGTGCCGTCCTTGACGTAGTGCTGGGCGGTGCGCTGATAGTCGTCGTTGTGGCCGAACTCATAGCCGGTACCGACGACCTCCATGCCGAGGTCCTCGTAGGCGCCGATCACGTGGCGCGGACGCAGGCCGCCGACGAACAGCATCACGGTCTTGCCTTCGAGGCGCGGCCGGTACTTGGCGATGACGGCGTCCATCAGGGGCTGGTACTTGGCGATGACACGCTCGGCACCCTCCTTGATCTTGTCGTCGAAATAGCTCGCGATCTTGCGCAGCGATTCGGCGATCTTGCTCGGTCCGAAGAAGTTGTATTCGCACCACGGAATACCGTACTTCTCTTCCATGTGGCGCGAGATGTAGTTCATCGAGCGGTAGCAGTGCAGCACGTTGAGCTTCGCCTTCGGCGTCGCCTCGAGCTCCGCCAGCGAGCCGTCGCCCGACCACTGGGCGATCACGCGCAGACCCATCTCCTCGAGCAGGATGCGGGACGACCAGGCGTCGCCGCCGATGTTGTAGTCGCCGATGATCGCGACGTCGTAGGCCGACGGCTCGAAGCGCGGCGCGGCATCGGCCGGGAGCTTGTCGAACACCCAGTCCCGGATGGCGTCGTTGGCGATATGGTGACCCAGGGACTGAGACACACCGCGGAAGCCTTCGCAGCGCACGGGGACGATGGTCTTGCCGTCATACTCTTTCGACTTGACCTTGGAGACCGCCTCGATGTCGTCGCCGATCAGGCCGATCGGGCATTCCGACTGCACGGTGATGCCGTTGTTCAGCGGGAACAGCTCCTGGATCTCGTCCATGATCTTGGCGAGCTTCTTGTCGCCGCCGAAGACGATGTCCTTCTCCTGGAAGTCGGAGGTGAACTGCATCGTCACGAAGGTGTCGATGCCGGTCGTGCCGATGTAGTAGTTGCGGCGCGCCGCCCAGGAGTACTGGCCGCAGCCGACCGGACCGTGGCTGATGTGGATCATGTCCTTGATAGGTCCCCACACCACGCCCTTCGAGCCGGCGTAGGCGCAACCGCGGATGGTCATGACGCCGGGGATCGACTTGATGTTCGACTTGACGCCGCAATCCGACTTGCCGTTCTCATGCACGTTGAGATGCTTGGCACGGCGCTTGGCGGTCTTTTCCGGATAAACCTTCAGGACCTCGGCGATCAGTTCCTTGTTGCGCGCCTTGATCTCGGCAACGCTTTGTTTCTCGATGACGCTCATCTGGCTTTCCTCGATGATCGGTTGCGGAGGTGCTCCGGCCCTTGGAGACGAAGGGCCGGAGCACCGGTGGCGGTTACGCCGTTGCGGCGAGCTCGGCGGCGGACTTGCCGATCTGGCTCTCGTCCACGGCCTTCATGATGCCGTGCTCCATCAGCATGTCCTCGAGCTCGTCCATCGTGATCGGCGTCGGGATGATGCCCTTGCCGCCGTTGTTGTGGATCTTCTGAGCCAGCGAGCGGTAGTGGCCGGCCTGGACCGAGTCCGGCGCGTATTCCAGCACGGTCATGCGGCGCAGCTCGGCGTGCTGCACGATGTTGTCGCGCGGCACGAAGTAGATCAGCTGCGTGCCGAGCTTCTTGGCCAGCGCCTCGGCAAGCTCCAGCTCCTTGTCGGTCTGGCGCTCGTTGCAGACCAGGCCGCCCAGGCGCACGCCGCCGGAGTTGGCATACTTCAGAATGCCCTTCGAGATGTTGTTGGCGGCATACATCGCCATCATCTCGCCGGACATCACGATGTAGATCTCCTGCGCCTTGTTCTCGCGGATCGGCATCGCGAAGCCGCCGCACACCACGTCGCCCAGCACGTCGTAGGACACGTAGTCGATGTCCTCATAGGCGCCGTTCTCCTCGAGGAAGTTGATCGAGGTGATGACGCCGCGGCCTGCGCAGCCGACGCCCGGCTCCGGACCGCCGGACTCGACGCAGCGGATGTCGCGATAGCCGACCTTCATGACCTCCTCGATCTCGAGATCCTCGACGCTGCCGGCGGCGGCGGCGAGGCTGAGAATGGTGTCCTGCGCCTTGGCGTGCAGGATCAGACGGGTCGAATCCGCCTTGGGGTCGCAGCCGACGATCAGGATCCGATGACCCATCTCGGCGAGCGCCGCGAGCGTGTTCTGCGACGTCGTCGATTTGCCGATGCCGCCTTTGCCGTAGAATGCGATTTGTCGAAGTGATGACATTCTGCTCTCCATCAACCGATTGCCAATGTCCCGCATGCGCCTTGCATGACGAGACCGCGTCCTCTCTCCAGAACCGGCAGACGGGTTATTGGGAAGGAGAGCATCGCTCGTCCGAAGCGTCGGCGTGCACTCAGCCCTCAACCTTTGCCTGAGCCCAGTTTTGCAACTGATGTGCCAGAGCTTTGGAATCGTTAAAAAGGCCATGTTTTGAAAGAGATGCGGCCAAGCTCGGCGCTAGGATGTACTTGTTGCAAATCCGACATCGGGGGTTTTCACCCGACGCTCCCGCGCCGTGCTGTCCGAAACGACACATGCCGCCGCGGCTCCGAGCGACGCTTCCGTAGAGAACACCGCGGAACGCTCGCCGAGGCCGGCCAGGAGCGGCGGTACGGAGTTTGCTTGATGTAGATCAAACCCGCTTTCGAACGGGCCAGCAGGAGTACTTTTGATGGCGAGCAAGGCGCGCGTCTTTGTCATTGAAGCCGATCAGGTGATCCGCTCGGCGCTCGGCTACATTCTCAGCGAGCGTCACGAGACCTTCACCTTCGCGGAGACCGCGGATGCACTGAGCAAGGCCGTGCGGGCCACGCCCGATGCCGTCCTGGTCGGGAGCAGCATCCTGGAGGACGACGGCGCCGAGACCGTCGGCATGCTTGCCCGGAAGATGCATCAGGCTGGCATCATCGTGGTCGCGGGATCGACCCGATCGCCGCTCGCGCTGGCCGGCCTGCAGCAGGGCGCGGAAGCCATCATCGCCAAGCCGATCACCTTCGACGGCGTCACGCACGCGGTCGATTCCGTGCTGGCGCGGCGCGGGAGCGAACCGGGCCCGACGGCATCGCCGGCCCACATATCCACGGAGATCAGCCGGTGACACGGAGAGCCTGATGTTGAAGATGACCCAGACCACGACGCAGGCGGCGCCGGACATCGAGGACATCGTCGAGAATTTCGCGCTGCTCGACGACTGGGACGACCGCTACCGATATGTGATCGAGCTCGGCCGCGGCCTCCCGCCGCTGCCCGACGCCGACCGCAATGATGGCAACAAGGTGCAGGGCTGCACCAGCCAGGTCTGGCTCGCCACCACCGTGCGGCACGACGCCGCAGCACCGGCGCTCCGCTTCATCGGCGACAGCGACGCCCACATCGTTCGCGGCCTGGTCGCGATCCTCCTGGCCATGGTGTCGGGCCGCACGGCAAGCGAGATCCTGGCCGCCGATCCGATCGCCCTGTTCGAGAAGCTCGGCTTGCGCGAGCATTTGACCCCGCAGCGCTCCAACGGTTTCCGCTCGATGGTGGCCCGCATCAAGGCGGACGCCCAGGCGGCGCTGGCGGCGGCGGCGTAAGTTTGATTTGTTTGATTTGATTGGGCCCGTGTAGCGCGGCGTAATTGGTGCACCCTCTCCCCTTGTGCGAGAGGGTGGCACGCCTGAGCGCAGCGAAGGCGCGCCGGGTGAGGGGTTCTCTCGGCACGCTCAGACGGTCGTGGCTCGCGGAGATGCCCCCTCACCCAAGCGTGTCTGGAGCTGGCATCGGCGTAGCCCTCTCCCACAAGGGGCGAGAGCGCATTCACGAACACCGCTTCTTCGCAACGTTAGCGCCAGCAAGCCGATTCTACGCGAAAAACTCCTGCGCCTTCCTCAGCGCGCGCACGAGGACATCGACCTCTTCCCGCGTGTTGTACATCGCGAACGAGGCACGGCAGGTCGCCGTCACGCCGAAGCGTTCCAGCAGCGGCATGGCGCAATGGGTGCCGGCGCGGACCGCGACGCCGGAGCGGTCGATGACGGTGGCGAAGTCGTGGGCGTGGGCGCCCTGCATCTCGAACGAGACGATCGCGCCCTTGTCGGCGGCATTGCCGATGATGCGCAGCGAGTTGATCTCGCGCAGCTGCTCGGTGGCATAGGCGACGAGATCATGCTCGTGCGCCGCGATGCGCTGCTTGCCGATCGAGGCGACGTAATCGATCGCCGCGCCGAGCCCAGCCGCTTCAACGATCGGCGGCGTGCCGGCCTCGAAGCGATGCGGCGGGTCGCCATAGGTGACAAAGTCCCGCGAGACCTCGCGGATCATCTCGCCGCCGCCGTTGAACGGCGGCATCGCGGCCAGGAGCTCGCGCTTGCCGTAGAGCGCGCCAATGCCGGTCGGACCATAGATCTTGTGCCCGGTGACGCAGTAGAAGTCGGCGTCGAGATCGCGGACGTCGACCTCCATGTGCACGGCGGCCTGCGAGCCGTCGACCAGCACGGGAATGCCGCGGGCGTGCGCGATGCGGATGACCTCCTTGACCGGAACGACGGTGCCGAGCACGTTCGACATCTGTGTCATCGCCACCATCTTGGTGCGTGGCGTCAGAAGCTTCTCGAACTCGTCAAGCAGGAAGTTGCCATCGTCATCGACCGGCGCCCATTTGATGACAACACCCTGGCGCTCCCTGAGGAAATGCCAGGGAATGATATTGGCATGGTGCTCCATGATCGAGAGCACGATCTCGTCACCGGGCCCGATCCGCTCGCGCCCGAAGGTCTGCGCCACCAGATTCACCGCCTCGGTGGCGCCGCGCGTGAAGATGATCTGCTCCGGGCTCTCAGCATTGAGGAACGCCGCGACCTTGGCACGGGCGCCCTCATAGGCCTCGGTGGCGGCGTTGGCGAGATGATGCAGGCCGCGATGCACGTTGGCATATTCGGACGTATAGACCTGGTTCATCCGGTCGAGCACCGCCTGCGGCTTCTGCGCCGAGGCGGCGTTGTCGAGATAGACCAGCGGCTTGCCGTGCACCTGCATGCCGAGGATGGGAAAATCCGCCCGGATGCGGCCGACGTCGTAGCCGCTTCCCTGCACCGCTGCATGCATCATCTACTCCCGTCGTCCGAGCCAGCCCAGCATCGCCTCGGTCAGCGCCGCCCGCACGCTCTCATTGGCCGCGCCTTCGATGATCTCGCCGATGAAGGCCTGGATCAGCAGCGCCTTGGCCTCCTTGGGCGGAATGCCGCGCGCCATCAAGTAGAACAACAGCTCATCGTCGATGGCGCCGGTGGTCGTGCCGTGACCACACTGCACGTCGTCGGCGAAGATCTCGAGCTCCGGCTTGCTGTCGGCCTCGGCCTCGTCGGACAACAGCAGCGCCCGCGACATCATCTTGGCGTCGGTCTTCTGCGCGCCGGGGCTGACGGTGATCTTGCCCTGGAACACCGCGCGCGCGGTATCGCCGACGACGGCCTTGAAGGTCTCGCGGCTCTGGCCGTTCTCGGCGGCGTGCTCAATAGCGAGCGTGGCATCGGCATGCTGCGTGCCCGACAGCAGCGCGCCGCCGCGGATATCGGCGACGGTGCCCTCACCCGCAAGGCGGACGAACAGCTGATTGCGCACCAGGCCGCCGCCGGCAACGAAGCCGAGCTGGTTGAAGGTCGCGCGCGCGCCGATATTGGCGAGCAGCGAGCCGATATGCAGCGCGCTGTTGCCCTCGCTGACGACCTTGACGTGATCGATCCGCGCCTCGTCGCCGACGACGAGTTGCATTGCGGCGTTCACCTGATACTCGCTGCCGTCGGGTCCCTGATGCGTCTCGACGATGGTGGCGTTGGCGCCGGCACCGATATTGACCAGCGACCGCGTGAACATCGAGGTCGCGACCCAGTTGGTCGTGACGAAGGCGACATGGATCGGCCGGCTCAGCACGGTGCCCGGTGCGACCAGGATCACGACCCCATTGGCGGCCAGCGCGGTGTTGAGCGCCAGCGCCGGATCGTCGTCCGGCACCATCGGGCCGAGACGCTGCGACAGCAGCGGCTTGTCGGCGGCGAGCGCGTCGGCCATCGGCTGGATGGTGAGGCCAGTCTCGAGATCGGCGAGGTCCGACAGCTCGGGCACGAAGGCGCCGTCGACGACCATCAGCTTGCGAAAGCCGGCGCCGGCGAACAAGTCGCGCGCCTCGCGCGCCTTGGCCTTCGCAGCATCGTCCGGAAGCGAAGCGAGACGCTTCGCCTCCTTCATCTGCGTGCGAAGATCGGTGTAGCGCCAGGCTTCGACGCGCCGATGCGGCAGGCCGACCGCGTTGAAGCGGTCGAATGCGGCGGCGCGCACCGCCGTGATCTCCTCGCCACCCGGCAGATAGCGGCGGGCGCCCTGATACAGATCGGCCAGTCCGAGCTCGGCCTTGGTCTTGCGGATCGCGACGCCCATGCTCGTGCTCCTCGCGCTCTTACGCCGCTTCGCTCTGATACTGGGCGTAACCGGTCGCCTCGAGCTCGCGCGCGAGGTCCGCGGTCCCGGTGCGGACGATGCGCCCTGCCGCGAACACGTGGACGATGTCGGGCACGATGTAGTCGAGCAGCCGCTGATAATGGGTGATCACGATCATGCCGCGCTCAGCGGAGCGCAGCGCGTTGACGCCGTTGGCGACGACCTTCAGCGCATCGATGTCGAGACCGGAATCGGTTTCGTCGAGCACGCAGAGCGAGGGCTGCAGCAGCGCCATCTGCAGGGTCTCGTTGCGCTTCTTCTCGCCGCCGGAGAAGCCGACATTGAGCGGCCGCTTCAGCATGTCGGCGTCGATGTTCAGGGTCTTGGCGATCTCGCGCACGCGCTTGATCAGGTCGGGCGACGACAGCTCCTCCTCGCCGCGCGCCTTGCGCTGGGCATTGAAGGCGGCGCGCAGGAACGTCAGGGTGGCAACGCCGGGGATCTCCAGCGGGTATTGGAACGCGAGGAACACACCCTTGGCGGCGCGCTCGTCGGCCGCCATCGCCAGCAGGTCCTCGCCGTTGAGATAGACCTCACCGGCGGTGACCTCGTAGCCGGGCTTGCCGGCGAGCACGTAGGACAGCGTCGACTTGCCAGCACCGTTCGGCCCCATGATGGCGTGGATCTCGCCCTTGTTCACGGTCAGGTCCAGGCCCTGGATGATCTTCCGTCCGCCGGCGATCTCGGCGTGGAGTCCCTTGATTTCGAGCAGGGCCGTCATCGAACACTCCTTCTGATGTTGTCGCCGCGCGACGCCGTCATCCAACCGAACCTTCGAGCGAGATCGAGATCAGCTTCTGCGCCTCGACGGCGAATTCCATCGGCAATTGCTGCAGCACGTCCTTGACGAAGCCGTTGACGACGAGGCCGACCGCTTCCTCTTGGCTAAGACCGCGCTGGATGCAGTAGAACAGCACGTCCTCGGAGATCTTGGACGTGGTTGCCTCGTGCTCGAACACCGCCGAGGAATTCTTCGCCTCGATGTAGGGCACGGTGTGTGCGCCGCATTTGTCGCCGATCAAGAGCGAGTCGCAGGCGGTGAAGTTGCGCGCCCCCGACGCCTTGCGATGCGCGCTGACGAGGCCGCGATAGGTGTTCTGCGACTTTCCGGCGGCGATGGCCTTGGAGATGATCCGGCTCGACGTGTTCTTGCCGAGATGGATCATCTTGGTGCCGCTGTCGACCTGCTGGAAGCCGTTGGAGATCGCGATCGAGTAGAACTCGCCGCTGGAATTGTCGCCACGCAGGATGCAGCTCGGATATTTCCAGGTGATCGCCGATCCCGTCTCGACCTGGGTCCAGGAGATCTTGGAATTGGTGCCGCGGCAGTCGCCACGCTTGGTGACGAAATTGTAGATGCCGCCGACCCCTTCCGAATTGCCGGGGTACCAGTTCTGCACCGTCGAATATTTGATCTCGGCATCATCGAGCGCGACCAGCTCGACCACGGCGGCATGGAGCTGGTTCTCGTCGCGCTGCGGCGCGGTGCAGCCTTCGAGATAGGAGACGTAGGCGCCCTTGTCGGCGATGATCAGGGTGCGCTCGAACTGGCCGGTGTTGCGCTCGTTGATGCGGAAATAGGTCGACAGCTCCATCGGACAGCGCACGCCCGGCGGGATGTAGACGAACGAACCGTCGGAGAAGACCGCCGAATTGAGCGTGGCGAAATAATTGTCGGTGGTCGGCACCACCGTGCCGAGATATTTCTGCACGAGGTCCGGGTGCTCGCGCAGCGCCTCGGAGATCGGCATGAAGATCACGCCGGCCTTTTTCAGCTCCTCCTTGAAGGTCGTCGCCACCGACACCGAGTCGAACACGGCATCGACCGCGATCCTGCTGCGCGGCGCCGCGGCCTCGCCGTCGACATTGGTTTCCGCCGCCGCAGGCCGCTCGACGCCCTCCAGGATTTCGACCTCACGCAGGGGAATGCCGAGCTTTTCGTAGGTCTTCAGGATCTCCGCATCGATCTCGTCGAGCGAGGCCACCTTCTTCTTCGGCTTCGGCGCGGCGTAATAATAGAGATCCTGATAGTCGATCCTGGGATAGCCGACCCGCGCCCAGGTCGGCTCGGTCATGGTCAGCCAGCGGCGATAGGCCTCCAGCCGCCATTCCAGCATCCAGGCCGGCTCGTTCTTCTTGGCCGAGATGAAGCGGATGGTGTCTTCCGACAGCCCCTTCGGAGCCTTCTCGGATTCGATGACGGTCTCGAACCCGTAGCGATATTGATCGACGTCAATGCCCTTGACCCGATCAATGGTCTCCTGAACTGCTGCCATCGCTCACTCCGCTTGCAATGTTTCCGCCGCGGCCCGCGTCAGGCAGGGACGCAGGTGTCCGGCACCGGACAGACAGCAGCGCATTGCGGCGCGTCGAAATGGCCTTCGCACTCCGTGCACTTCTTCGGATCGATGATGTACATGTCGTTCTTGAGCCGAATGGCTGCGTTCGGGCACTCGAACTCGCATGCCCCGCAGACCGTGCATTGTGAGGCGATGATCTTGTAGGTCATGTGCAGCTCCCGCGATTCCTGCGACATCGAGCGATGTCATTCGCGCGTTATCTTTCAAGCGCCGTGCCAGAGAGCATTTGGTTGATTTCTAAGGAGGATTCTAAAGTTCGCCGGTCACGGCGAGCTGTCGCTCTCCCGACAGCATGTCGCAAGTGCGACAGGACGCGAGGTAAGCGGTAGTCTCCGAAATCGGTAAGCGGTAGTCTCCGAAATCGGACTGCCAACCGCGACGACGGTGCGCTCCCCTCCCCCTTGCGGGGAGGGGTCGGGGGTGTGGGTCCACGCGCACGCTGCATGTGATGCGCGCTGATGCTCTGTCGAGGACACCGGCCATCGTTGATACATCGAACCGCTGAGCAACCGAGCGTAAGCCGCGGCAAGACCTGCATAACGATCGAATGCACTCACAACGATTTGCGTTCGGAGACCCCCCAACCCCTCCCCGCAAGGGGGAGGGGAGCCGACCACCACCGTGGTTGAAAGCTCGACTCTCACGATGACTGCAGCGGTCGACCGCAGCATGCGCCCAAACAAAAGGGCGCGCCAGCCGCGCGCCCTTCAAAAAGCCGAAGCCAGGCCGCTCAGAACCGCTTGACCTCGATATTGTGCTTCTTCAGCGCGTAGCCGATCTGGCGCGGCGTCAGGCCGAGCAGGCGGGCGGCCTTGGCCTGGACCCAACCGGACCGCTCCATCGCCTGCACGATGCGGTCGCGTTCCGGCACAGCGCCGCCCTCCATGCTATCGGAATACTCGCCGTCATCGGCATCGATCGCCGGCAGCTCGACGGGAGCCTCGACCGGCGCCGACGTCCGCGGCAGGATCGGCAGCGGCACCATCGGCTGGCCGCGCGGCGGCGGAGGCGTCACCGTATTGCCCTTCCACAGGATCGCCGACATGCACTCGTTGCGACTACAGGCGAAGTCGTCCATGCCGATCGCCGAGCCCGTCGCCATGGTCGCGGTCCGCTGCACGCAGTTCTCCAGCTCGCGCACATTGCCAGGAAAGCCGCAATGCATCAGCACCTCGATGGCGCTGACGTCGAAGGTGAGATCGCGCTCGTTCTCGCAATTGAAGCGGCGCAGGAACTCGCGCGCCAACTGCGGAATGTCGCTGCGCCGCTCGCGCAACGGCGGCAATTTGATCGGCACCACGCTGATGCGGTAGTAGAGGTCGGCGCGGAACTCGTTGCGCGACACCGCCTCCTCGAGATTGCGGTTGGTGGCGGTGACGATGCGGACATCGACCTTGATGGTCTGGTTGCCGCCGACGCGCTCGAACTCCTGCTCCTGCAGCACGCGCAGCAGCTTGGCCTGGAACGCCGGGGAGATCTCGCCGATCTCGTCGAGGAACAATGTGCCCTTGTCGGCCAGTTCGAAGCGGCCCTTGCGAGCGTTGATCGCGCCCGTGAAGGCGCCCTTCTCGTGGCCGAACAGCTCCGACTCCAGCACCGTCTCCGGCAATGCGGCGCAGTTGATCTTGATGAACGGCCGCTTCGCGCGATTGGACAGTTCATGGATCGCCTTCGCCACCAGCTCCTTGCCGGTGCCGGATTCCCCGCGCAGCAGCACCGGCGCATTCGACTTGGCGACGACGTTGATCTTCTCCAGCAGCGCGCGCAGCGCCGGGCTGTCGCCGACGATGCCGTCGACCAGCACCCTCTTGCGATCCTTCGGCACCGGCTTCAGTTCCGAGAGCTCCTTCTGCAGCCGGTGGCTTTCCGCCATCAACCGCTCGCGGTCGCGCGCCACGACGCGATGCAGCTTGATGGTCTGGCCGATCAGATTGGCGACCATGGTCAGGAAGCGCACATCGGAATCCAGCCGGAAGACGGCGCGGCCGTCCCAGACCCGGTCGATCGTCAGGGTGCCGACGACGCGCTGGTCGATGCGGATGGGAACACCGAGGAAGGACACACGGGTGTCGGCGCCGGCGCCGAGCGTGGCCGCATCCGCATCGCTGAAGGCGGGATGATCGGCGACGTTCTCGGCGATCAGCGGCACGGCGGTGGCGACGATCTGGTCAATGGCCTTCTGCGGCAGGCGCTCGCGATAACGCTGGTCGCTGCCTTCGCTCCACCCGGCCCCGACTGCGAGATCGGGAATGCCGTCATCGGCGAGCAGCGACACCACGCCGTGGCGCATCTGCATGAAGGACTGCAACAGGTTGACGACGTTGGCGAGGGTGATCTCCAGCCGCGTCGGCGCGGCGAGAATTTTCGAGATTTCGAAAATTCCGGTCAGCGCGATCTCGCTGAGCGGGATCGGCGCGGCGTTGGACCTGACGTCCTGAGCTTCGACCTGACGTGTTTCCGTTTGGACCATCGTCGCTTCTCTGATCGTCACGAACGCCTTGGTGAAGCCGCCCGTGATTGTAGGTGTTCTAACATCCTCCCTTAACCGCAGATGATTGTCGTGCCTAACTTTGCTGCATTGCCGCAGAAGTAGTGTGCAACGGACAGATCAGAAAGGCTGCAGGCTTTTATGATGTTAACAAATTAGTTTGCACCCGTGACGATGCGTGCATTGCACGTCCGCCCGGGCGGCAAAGACGATGCGCCTGACGATTTCGCGTTGTCTTCTCGACATCTAGTATTCGCGTATTCGCCGGCATGTTTGCGACCGGGTCGCAACGGACAACACCTGAACACCAACTTTCCACGTCCGGCCCGCCGCTCGACTCCTTCGGCTGCCAGCCGCGGCATGACGCGTTCACATCCGCGTGTCGGCCGCGCGCGGCTGTGATCAACCTAGAGGTGCTGCCCCCCGTTGATCTGAATCTCCTCGCCGGTCACGTAGCTCGCCGCATCCGAGCACAAAAAGAACAGCACCTTGGCGACCTCTTCCGGCGCGCCGATCCGGCGCATCGGAATCAGCGGCGAGAACCGCGCCTCGGTCTCCGGCGACACCATCTCGGTCTTGATCTCGCCCGGCGCGATGGCGTTGACGCGGATGCCATGCGGCGCGAAGTCGTGCGCCATCTCACGGGTGAGGCAGGCGAGCGCCGCCTTCGAGGTCGCATAGGCTGTGCCCGCAAACGGATGGACGCGGGTGCCGACGATCGAGGTCACGTTGACGACCGCGCCCTGCCCGCGCTTCAGCTCCTCGAACAGCCCGCGCGCCAGCAGGATCGGTCCGAGAAAATTGACGTGAAAGACGGTCATCCAGGTTTCGACCGAGGTCGACAGCGAATCCAGCCGACCGCCGTCGCCGGCCTTCGGAGAGATCGCGGCATTGTTGATCAAGGCATGCAGCGGCGCGCCGTCGAGCCGCTGCTTGATGTCGGCAATCGCACGCGGGATCGCCTTGCGATCGCTGAGATCGACCTGGACGTGATTGTCGGGACCGGCGTCCCACGGACAGCGGCCGCCATCGAAAGGCTGGCGCGAGCAGGTGATGATGCGCCAGCCGGCGTCGGAGAACAGCTTTGCGGTCGCATGACCGATGCCGCGCGAGCCGCCGGTCAGCACGAGCGTTTTCTGCTCGGTGCGCGCGGGCCGCTCGGCGGCGGCCATGTCTCGATGGAACGGGCACGCCGTGATGGTCCCGGCCGCCTCGATGACGGGTTCGCGGACGTCCTGGTCGAGATCGAGGCTCACCTCATCCGTCCTGATCCTGCGCCGCAACGCCACCAGGACGCCGGCTACCGAGCTTCGGCTGCTGCCTTTGCCTCAGACGTGGTCTGGGCGCAGGCTCCGCGACGATCGGAAATACCAGTGGTATCGCCATGCTCCGGCTGTGCAGATTCCGGGCCAGCGAAAACAGCGGGCAAAGCAGCCTTTTCCTGTCGGGTTCGCGACAGATTGGCGGGTTCTGGACACATCTCGCGTCGGCTTTGGACCGCGTCCTTCGCAAGACCGTCAAAGCGCGATCGTTTTCAGAACGATGGCCGATGGTCCAACTCTTGCTCGACGGAACCGATCATTCGAACTGGAAGACCGCTTGTCAGTCGAACGACGGACAGCCACGAGACGCCAACAGCGTATGGACCAGGACATGGGGACGAATGCAGTGCGCTTCGCCGTGGTCCTCGGGACCAACGACGTCGCGTCGGCGATCGGCGTGCATCTGCATCGTGCCGGCTTCTGCGTGGTGCTGTCGCATGATCCCAATCCGCCGGTCATGCGCCGCAAGATGGCGTTTCACGACGCCCTGTTCGGCGACACGGTCCGCGTCGAGAACGTGACCGGCGAGCGCATCGAGAGCACGATGGAGGTGTTCAAGGCGCTCGGCAATCCCCGGCACGTCCTCGTCACCCCACTTGGATTGCTCGATCTCCTGCCGGTCCGTACCATCGACGTCCTGATCGACGCGCGGATGCAGAGGCGCGAAGTGACCCCGGACCTGCGCGGCATGACGCGGCTCTCGATCGGCATCGGTCCGGGTTTCTCGCCGTCGGCCAATTGCGATATCGCGATCGAGACCCGGCCGGACCGGGTCGGCCAGATCGTACGCCAGGGCTGGACGCTGGCAACGGATGATGTCGGCGCGCTCGTCGGCGTCGAGTGCCTGGTGCATTCGCCGCATGAGGGCCGATGGCATACTCCGATCGAGATCGGCACGCGCATCTACAAGGGCTTCGTGATCGGCCATCTCTCCGGCGCGCCGGTCACGGCCCCCCATGACGGCATCCTGCGCGGCATCGTCCGCGACGGCAGCGACCTGCCGGCCGGCATCGCGCTCGCCGAGATCGATCCACGCGGCCGTCATGCGCAGTGGACCGGGATCGATGCGCAGGGACAGGCACTCGCCCAGGCGACGCTGGCCGCCATGCGGCTGCATGTCGCGCACTGCATCAGGACGAGCGCGAGCCTGCCCGCGGACCTGCCCGCGGATCAGATCGTTTCGAACGATTCTGATTAGCCCGCGCCCTGCGCGCCGGCCTTGGCATCCCGGTTGCTTATCGTTTGCAGGAGCGAGCAACAGCCATGATCATCTGTTCCTGCAACGTCATCAGCGACACGGCCATTCGCGACGTCGTCACGGCGGCCGACATCACCTTCGGCTCGCCGGCGCAAGTGTATGATTGTCTCGGCTGCACGGTCCAATGCGGCCTCTGCTCGCGCTCGGTGAAACGGATTCTCGACGAGCGGCAGGCTGACACGGCCGTCGCGGCGGTGTGGCCGGTGCAGCCCGAGCCGGCGCCGTGCGCGATGATGTCCGCCGCGTAGCTCCGACACGGATTTGTCGGATGTCGGACAAAGGCGACAACGCCGAGCTGCACACGTCTATCCGCATCGCAGTCCGTCACCTCAATGCGTGTTGCTCTCGCTCCACGTCTCCAGGTCCTTGGCCGCCTCCGAGCGCTGCTCCTTCTCCGGCTTCTCGGCCCAGGGCTTGTCGGTCTGCTTCATCGAGCCCCAGTCGCTTTTCTGGCGCGGATCGTCCTTCGGCGTTTCCTTGCTCATCAGCTCGCTCCTTGTCCGCTCGCGCTCACCCGGCGGGATCCTCGGTGGCACGCCTCGACGGTGTGACCTGCGTGGCAATCATCGGGACGAGACGAAGTTCCAAGGCATGCTCGCCATAGGCGATCTGCCGCGGAGCTGCCGCCGCGTGCTCCGCGCTGCAAATTGCGAATAGCCGGTCGGATGGTTCGTTGCGGCCGGACTCACGCCGCGTCGGCCGGCACCATCGCCTCGATCGTGACGCCGGCGCCGGTGGAGGCCACCGTCAGGGTGCCCCCCAGCGCCAGCAGCCGCTCGCGCATGCCGGTGAGGCCGAAGCCGAGCTTGTGCTCCGGGCTGAACCCGCGGCCGTCGTCGCGGACGCGCACCCGCGTATAGCTGCGGCGATGGCCGGCCGTCGTCTGCTGCAGCGGCTCGATGGTGACGTCGACCGCGGTGGCCTCGGCGTGGCGGAACACGTTGGTCAGCGCCTCCTGCACCACCCGGTAGATCGTCAGCTCCGCCGTCTCGTTGCTGCGCACGACCGTGTCGGTGAAGCTGGTCTCGATCGCGACCTCCGGGCGCGACTCCCGCCACAGCCGCACCAATGCGCCGAGCGCCTCGCGCAAGCCAAGCTCGGCGAGGCCGACGGGCCGCAGCCGCTCCAGGATGCGGCGGTTGAACTGCTGCACGGCGTTGACCTGATCGAGGATCGCCTGGCCGTGCCGACGCATCGCGGCGACGTCGAGCGTCGCAGCCTCCGGCAATCGCATCAGCGCGCTGGCATGGGCGCGCAGCGCGAACAAATGCGGCCCGAACTCGTCATGCAGCTCGCGCGCGATTTCCTTGCGCTCGTGGTCCTGCAGCGACACCGTGCGCTCGGCGAGGCGGCGCTTCTCCTCCACCGCCTCGCCGAGCGCGCCGGCGAGATGGTTGAGCTTGGCGCAGAGCGCCGCGAGCTCGGGCGCGCCGCCCGGCTTGACGCGGGTATCGTAGGCGCCGGCCTCGATCCGGCTCATCGCGTCCGACAGATCCGAAAGCGGCGCCAGCGCGCGGCCGACCACGAGCATGGTGATCGCGAACAACGCCAGCCCGACCAGCGAGCCGACGACGAGCTGGGTGACGATGCCGTCCCAGATCTCCGCGATCTCGTCGTCGGGATGCGAGGTGATCACCAGCGAGTCACTTTGGCCGGCGACGATGACCGGCATGCTGACCGAGGTCTTGTCGGGATGCACCAGTGCGATGAACCACGCCGGTGCCGCGCGGCCGACGCCGGGAGAGGGCGGAGTCTGCGCCGGCATTCCCTGCCGTCTCACGCTGACGTGACGAAGCTGTCGGAGATCGCCGACGATCCGGTCCAGCCGCGCGTTCGGATCCGGCGCGTCGTTGACCTCGTCCATGATGGTCTCGACGAAGGCCCGCGTCAGGCGGATGACGCTCTGGTCCTCCGCCAGCACGCGCGGCGCCGCCTCCAGCACGAGACGGCCGATGTTGATGGCGAGGCCCAGCGTCAGCAGCAGCGCCAGCAGCACGTTGATGCGGGTCCGCAACGACCAATTCTGCCACATTCTCTCCGCCTCACCGCCACCGGGTTTCATGCGCACTCACATTGACAGACAAATCCGCCGGCGATCTAATTGCAACATCATGCAATACCGCGCAGCATGCATTAATGATGCATCGCAACAATGACGCGAGTTGGAAGTCCGGGACCCCAAGGCCATGCGCGTACTGATCGTCGATGACCATCCCATTGTGGCATCAGGCTGCCGGGCCCTGCTCTCGACCGATCCGGAGCTCGAGCTGATCGAAGCCGTGGACGCCGAGAGCGGCGAAGCCGGCTTCATCGCGCGCCGGCCGGACGTCTGCGTCGTCGACATCAACCTGCCGACCGTCTCCGGCTTCGAGCTGGCGCGGCGCATCCTCGCCCACGACGGCAATGCCCGGCTGATCATGTTCAGCATGAACGACGATCCGGTGTTCGCGGCGCGCGCCATCGACATCGGCGCCAAGGGCTACGTCTCCAAGAGCGGCGATCCGAACGATCTCGCCGAGGCGATCCGCGAGGTCGCCCGCGGCGGCAGCTATCTGCCGCCGGCGATCGCGCGCAGCATCGCGTTCGCGGGCGCCGCCGTCGCGCAGAGCCCGCTGGCGAAACTGACCTCGCGCGAGCTCGAGATCCTGCGCCTGCTCAGCGCCGGCAAGAGCCTGTCGGAGATTGCCTGGCTGATCCACTCGTCCTACAAGACCGTCGCCAACACCTCCTCGATCATCCGCCAGAAGCTCGGCGTGCGAACATCCGGCGAGCTGGTGCGTTTGGCGATCGAGAACGGCGTTGCTTGACTCGTCCCGATTGAACGACGCAGCCTGACACGCGTTGGCGATAGCCACGCCAACAGCCCGACATCATTGCCGAACAGGTGATCCCATGACGCTCACGACCGTCTCCCAGAACAAATCCCATGGCGGCGTCCAGGGTGTCTACCGCCACGCCAGCCAGGAGACCAAGACCGAGATGACGTTCTCGGTGTTCGTGCCGCCGCATGCCGACGGCGCGAAGCTGCCGGTCGTCTGGTATCTCTCCGGCCTGACCTGCACCCACGCCAACGTCACCGAGAAGGGCGAGTTTCGCGCCGCCTGCGCCGAGCTCGGCCTGGTCTTCGTGGCGCCCGACACTTCGCCGCGCGGCGACGGCGTGCCCGGCGATCCCAACAACGCCTATGATTTCGGCCTCGGCGCCGGCTTCTATGTCGATGCGACCGAGGCACCGTTCGCGAAGAACTACCGGATGTGGAGCTACGTCACCGAGGAGCTGCCGAGCGTGGTCGCGGCAAACTTCCCGGTCGATCCGCGCCGGCAGTCGGTGATGGGCCACTCGATGGGCGGCCATGGCGCGCTCACGGTGGCGTTGCGCAACCCCGACCGCTACCGCGCCGCCAGCGCGTTCTCGCCGATCGTCGCGCCGTCGCAGGTGCCGTGGGGCGAGAAGGCCCTCGGCGGCTATCTCGGCGCCGACAAGGCGGCGTGGCGCAAGCACGATGCGGTGGCGCTGATCGAGGACGGCGCGCGCGTCTCCGACCTGCTGGTCGATGTCGGCACCGCCGATCAGTTCCTGACCCAGCAGTTGCGCCCGGAGCTGCTCAAGGCCGCTTGCGACAAGGCCCACATCCCGCTGCTGCTGCGCAAGCAGGAGGGCTACGACCACAGCTATTACTTCATCTCGACCTACATGGCCGATCATCTGCGCTGGCACGCCGCGCGGCTCGGCCGCTGACATCAGCCGCGGCCTTGATTTGCCCGACGGGCGCGATCGCGCGCCGTCGAGGCAATGTCATGATCTTCACCGTCCGATCATCTCCTGCGCGCGCAGGCCGATTTCCGCAGGCCGCGCAAGGCGATCACCGTGTCCAGTGCGTCGGGGAAAAAGATTCTGCTTTCGCTTTTCCAGAAAACATGATTGTATCGCGCCATCCCGCCTCGTCGAGAGGGCGTATCGCGGTCGTCACGAACGTGGAGGCGGGATGCGGTGGACGCCGGCGGCGCGCAGCATGCTCGCGAGAGCATGCGGACGAACGCGCCGCGGCGTACGGCCAAGTCGCGTGGTCCTGGCATCCCGATGCCGATGCCCCCGTGGCGGCGCGTGAGAAGCGTGTCGTCGCGCACGGTGACCAGAAAGCCCGGCGCACCGGGGAGAACGCGAAGCAACCGTTAAGACCATCCGCGCAGGGAGGGCCGGGATGTCCCAGCCGAACCTGTGGTACCTGCCGCCTGCATTTTCTTCTGCAGGCGGACCATGGGGGCGGCAGGCTCCCGGCCTTCCCTGCGCCTCTCTGCTTTTCGAGGGGCGATCGATATGCAAAGCTCGGGCGTCATCCGCCGCGAGAACGCACCGTCATATCTCGCCGGCTATTGCGCCTGCGGCGCGCCGTAGTTCGGCGCCAGCAGGCGGTTGCGGATCAGCCAGGCCATGGTGCGGGTCCAGGATTCGTCGGTGTTGCCGCGCATGTCGGCGGTAACAGCCGCGACCGGCTTCCCGGTATGCGCGTCGCGCAGATAGATGTTCATGTTGAGGATGAGATTGGAGACCTTCTGCACCGTCCCGGTGATGGCGAGATCGGCACCGATGTCGCCCGCGAGCTTGACGTCGCAGCCGCCGCAGGCCTGCAGATTGCTGTGGTGCGCCGCATCGTTGACGGGCGCGATGTCAAGGACGCGAAAACGTCCGGAATCCTGCAGCGCCGATCGCAACTGCTCGGCGGCGTGCGCCAGCCTGGTCTGCTCGTCCTGGCGCGGGCCCTGCACCTCGCCCTGCAGGCTGGTGTCGATCAGCTCGAAGTCGAACACCGCCACCTTGGTCGGCTCGGCATGCACTGATGTCGCAGACATCAGGATCAGGAACGCGAAGAGAACGGCAGGTTTCAAGGTCGTGATCCGAAATGACGCGACAGCGGCCAAAAGTGGGGTTGAAAGCTAGGCCAATTCGTTCATCTTGCAAGACGAAACCTCGCCGGAAAAGGACGAGGGAACAGTGGGAGGACATGTGGTCCTGGGAGTTCTGGCCCGATCTCTGATCGGCGCGATCGGCCTCATCGCCGCCGCAACCGCCGCCGTCGCGGCGGAGCCGGTCGACATCGCGATCGGCTATCTCGGCCGCGCGAGCGTGCCGCAGACGTTGTCGCCGCTCGACCAGCCGGCGGCCGATGATGGCGTGGCCGGCGCGAAGCTCGCGATCGAGGACAACAACACCACCGGCAAGTTCCTCAACCAGCGCTTCACTTTGATCGAGCGCCGCATCAAGGACGACGAGGACGCGGCGCAGGCCGCCAATGAGCTCGCGGGAAAGGCCGGCTTCATTCTCGCCGACCTTCCGGCGGATGCGCTGCTGAAGGTCGCAGACGCCCTGCGCGGACGTGGCACCACCCTGCTCAATGTCGGCGCCACGGACGACCGCCTGCGCGAGCAGGACTGCCGCGCCAACGTCATCCATGTCGCCCCGACACGCTCGATGCTGGCCGATGGGCTTGGGCAGTATCTGGTATGGAAGCAGTGGAAGCGCTGGCTTCTGGTCACCGGCTCGCACGACAACGACAAGCTGTTCGCCGACGCGCTGCGTCGCGCCGCCACCCGTTTCGGCGCTAGAATCGTCGAGGAGCGCACCTTCGAGGACACCGGCGGCGCGCGGCGCACTGACTCTGGCGTGACCCTGATCCAGCGCCAGATGCCGGTGTTCACGCAGAAGGCGCCGGCCTATGACGTGCTGGTCGCCGCCGACGAGAGCGAGGTGTTCGCCAACTACCTGCCCTATCGCACCTGGGATCCGCGCCCCGTCGCGGGCTCCGCCGGCCTGCGTCCGACCAGCTGGGATCCGGCGCAGGACCAGTGGGGCGCGACGCAATTGCAGAACCGCTTCATGAAGCTGGCATCACGCCGCATGGACGCGTTGGACATGCAGGCCTGGATGGCCGTGCGCATGATCGGCGAGGCCGCCTCGCGCACCAACTCCGGCGACGCGAAGACGTTGACCGACTATCTCAAGGGCCCGAACTTCACCATCGCCGCCTTCAAGGGCACGAGGCTCTCGCTGCGCGACTGGAACCTGCAACTGCGCCAGCCGATCCTGCTGGCCGACGGCCGCATGATCGTCTCGGTCTCGCCGCAGGAGGGTTTCCTGCATCAAGTCTCCGAGCTCGACACCCTCGGCGTCGACCGCCCCGAAACCAAGTGCAAGCTGCAATGATGTCGGATTGGAAGATGTTGATGACGATGCGCAGTCCGACAACCAATGTGGCTATCGGTCTGGGGCCTCATGGTTCGAGACGCGCCCAAGACGGCACTCCTCACCATGAGGGTCAAGAGCCGAGGGCGGCACTGCACACCGACCATGAACACGCCGAGAGGCGTGTTCATGGAGAGGGGCGAGATCACGGGGAGGTTCGGCAGCAAGGTCTCGAGCGCGCATGGCTTGGATCTAACCGCGCACACCGGCCTCGTCCTGAGGAGCCCGCCGGAGGCGGGCGTCTCGAAGGACGGCCACGGCTTCGCAGGTATGTCGGCATGGCAGCCAGCCTGCTCACCGCCGCGCTGTGGCTGGCCCACGCGTCGCCCGCCTCCGCCTACGTCGCCTTCGTCTCCAACGAAAAAGGCAACACCGTCTCCGTCATCGATACCGACACATGGACGGTCACCAAGACCATCAAGGTCGGCCAGCGGCCGCGCGGCATCGCGTTCACGCGCGACGGCAAGTTCGTGATGGTCGCCGTCGGCGATGACGACACCATCCAGGTGATCGACGCCAGGAAGATGGAGGTGGTGGACACCCTGCCCTCCGGCCCGGATCCCGAGCTGTTCGCGCAGGACGCCGCCGGCAAGACGCTCTATGTCGCCAACGAGAATGACAACACCGTCACCGTGCTCGACCTCGAAAAGCGCGTGCGCATCGGCGATGTCCAGGTCGGCGTCGAGCCCGAGGGCATGATGCTCAGCCCGGACGGCAAGATCCTGATCTGCACCTCCGAGACCACCAACATGGCGCATTTCATCGACACGTCGACGCGCCAGATCGTCGCCAACGTGCTGGTCGATGCGCGGCCACGCTATGCCGAGTTCAAGACCGACGGCTCGGAACTGTGGGTGTCGGCGGAGATCGGCGGCACGGTGTCGATCATCGATCCCGCCAAGCGCGAGGTCACCGGCAAGATCAAGTTCGCCGTGCCCGGGTTGCGCAGCGAGGCCATCCAGCCGGTCGGCATCGCCCTGACCAAGGATGGCAAGACCGGCTTCGTCGCACTCGGCCCCGCCAACCGCGTCGCGGTCGTCGACGGCACCACCCACGAGGTGAAGAAGTATCTCCTGGTCGGCCAGCGCGTCTGGCACATGGAGTTTACGCCCGACGAGAAATATCTTCTGGTCACCAACGGCGTCTCCAACGACGTCTCGGTGATCGACGTCGCGGCGCAGAAGGTGATCAAGACCATCCAGGTCGGCGAGCTGCCCTGGGGCATCACGATCGCACAGCCATGACGACGCAGAACGCACCCGCTCTCGACGCGACAGGCGCCACGCCGCAAACGGCTCCCGACCAGGTGCCGGCACTGTCGGTCGCCGGCGTCAGCCATTCCTATGGCGCACGCAAGGCGCTCAACGACGTAAGCTTCGCCGTGAGGCCTGCGAGCTTCACCGCCCTGCTCGGCCTCAACGGCGCCGGCAAGAGCACCTTGTTCTCGCTGATCACGCGGCTGTTCGCGGTGCAGACCGGCCGGATCGGCATTTTCGGCCATGACATCGGCCGCACGCCGGGCGAGGCGCTGCGGCTGCTCGGCGTCGTGTTCCAGCCGCGCACGCTCGATCTCGATCTGTCGCTGACTCAGAACCTGCTCTATCACGCCGCCCTGCACGGCATCTCGCGCCGCGAGGCCCGCGCCCGCAGCGAGGAGCTGCTGACACGGATCGGCCTCGCCGACCGCGCCGGCAACAAGGTGCGTGACCTCTCCGGCGGCCAGATGCGCCGCCTTGAAATCGCCCGTGCCCTGCTGCACCGGCCGCGCCTCCTGCTGCTCGACGAGGCCACCGTCGGTCTCGACGTCAAGGCTCGCGCCGACATCGTCGGTCATGTCCGTCAGCTCGTCACCGAGCAGGGCATCGGCGTGCTCTGGGCCACGCATCTGTTCGACGAGATCGCGCCGACCGACGATCTCGTGGTGCTGCATCAAGGCCGCGTGCTGGCGCGCGGGCCGGTGCCGCAGGTGATCACCGAGGCCGGCGCGTCCGACGTCAACGCCGCGTTCGCGCGGCTGACGACGCAGGCCAGCCCGGCGCGGAGTGCAGAGTCATGACCGTCACGACCGTCCACTCACCCGCCCCCACACGCAGCGGCTTCTCGGCCGGCGAATACATCACCTGCCTCACCGGCATCGTCTGGCGCGAGGGGCTGCGCTTCCTGCACCAGCGCGAGCGCTTCGTCTCGGCGCTGGTGCGGCCGCTGGTCTGGCTGTTCATCTTCGCCGCCGGCTTCCGCCAGGTGCTGGGCATCTCGATCATCCCGCCCTACGAGACCTACATCCCCTACGAGGTCTATATCGCGCCCGGCCTGATGGCGATGATCCAGCTGTTCAACGGCATGCAGTCGTCGCTGTCGATGGTCTACGACCGCGAGATGGGCAACATGCGCACCTTGCTGGTGAGCCCGCTGCCGCGCGGCTATCTCCTGTTCTGCAAGCTGCTCGCCGGCACCGCCGTCTCGGTGCTGCAGGTCTACGCGTTTCTCGCCATCGCCTGGTTCTGGGACATCACCCCGCCGCCGATGGGCTATCTCACCGTGCTGCCGGCGCTGGTCCTGTCCGGGCTGATGCTCGGCGCGCTGGGCATGCTGATCTCCTCCGGCATCAAGCAGCTCGAGAACTTTGCCGGCGTCATGAACTTCGTGATCTTCCCGATGTTCTTCGCCTCGTCGGCGCTCTACCCGCTGTGGCGCGTCGAGGAAGGCAGCCCATGGCTCGCTTATCTCTGCGAGGCCAACCCCTTCACCCACGCGGTCGAGCTCATCCGCTTCGCGCTCTATGGCAAGCTGAACTGGGTTTCGCTCGCGGTGGTCGGCGGCTGTACCGCCGTGTTCATGATCGGCGCGATCCTGGCCTACGATCCGTCGCGGGGTCTTGTCAGGCGTGGTCCCGGAGGCGAGGCATGAGGTTGAGAACGATCCTGGCGGCCGTCGCCATCGCAGCGTCAGCAGGCGCTGCGATGGCCGCCGATCCGCGCTATCCGGATTGGCCCTGCCCGCAGGCCAAGGTGCCGGAAATCTCCATCGCGGCCGTGTGGTCCGGCCCTGCGATCGACGATGTCGGCGCGAGCTGGAAGGACGACGCCAAGATCGCGGAGCTGGTCGCCAGGCTGGCGGCGCGCCGCATCCCGCTGGAGCAGGCGCAGAAGGACGTCGCCGATTTCCTGACCGGTACGCCCGAGGAGAAGACCCGCAAGGGCAAGCTGCTGTTTGCCGGCCTTTTCGATACGCTGAACGCCCAGCGGACGTCGGTCATGAACGGCCTCGAGCGCGTCATGCGCAAGCAGCGCGAAGCGGTCGAGAAGGTGCGCGGCGACACCATCGCGTTGCAGGAGATGCACAGCGGGCCCAACCCGGATCAGGCCAAGGTCGAGGAGATGACCAACCAGTTGAACTGGGAGACGCGCATCTTCGAGGACCGGCGTCGCGTGATGAAGTTCGTCTGCGAGGTGCCGACCGCGATCGACCAGCGCCTGTTCGCCCTGGCGCGCGAGATCCAGCAGGACATGGAGTAGCTGATTTGATGCGCTCTCGCCGCCCTCTCCGCTCACTCCTCAGGCCGCGGCTCGGGCTGCGTCTGCTGCAGCGGCAGGTCGGCGCGGCTCCAGCCGTCGGTCCCGTCGGGGTACCAGGCGATGTTGCGATAGCCGTAAGTCAGCGCGCGCCGCGCGGCATTCCACGACATCCAGCAATCTTCGAGGCAATAGAACACGAGCAGACGACCGAAATCGCCACCCGATGCATGGGCGAGGCCACGCTTCAGATAGTCCTCAGTCTGGGGGGCCAGCACGCCGTAGCCGGTATCCGGCAGCCAGATGCTGCCAGGAATGTCCAGGCGCGGCTGCTCGCGCCACACCGTCCCGGCCGGCAGGTTCTTCGGCTTGGGCGGCCGCGGCAGCACATCGACGAAGGCGGCCGATCTTGCGCGCCAGATCGCCTCGGTCTCCCGCGTCGACAGCACGCGCGCTCCGCTCAGGTTCGTCGGCACCGGCGCGCGATAGTTCTCGGTGCGATAGCTGTCCGGCTCCGGCACGAGATCATCGGCCCGCACCGCCACGGCGATCAGCAGCACGCCTGCCAATGCCGCAGCGGTGAGCCGACCGATCATGGCTTCGCTGCAGCCTCGGCGGTGATCAGATGATTGCTCTCGTCCAGCAGCGGCACCCCGAAGTCCAGCAGGATCTTGTTGATCTCACCCTGGTTCTCCTGGATCAGCTTGTTGAGCTGGCGACGCCAGTTCTGGTCCGCGCCACGGACGCCCATGGCGATGCGGTAGATCAGCTTCGGCCCGCTGGTCTCTTTCACCAGCGGCGTGACGTGCAGTTGAGGGCTCGCCTGCTTGGCATAGTAGCCGGCCATCGGCCCCCACAGCACGCCGGCATCGATCTCGCCGGACTTCAGATCGTTGATCATCGCCTCCGCCGAGGAATCGACGCGGGTGTCGATCATCAGCGGATAGGGCTTTGCGGTCGGCATCAGCCCGGCCAGCGCCATGTTGGTCGCCGGCGGCGTGCCCGCCACGATGCCGATGTGCTTGCCCTTCAGCTTGGCGTCCTCCAGCGTCGTCACATCGGCGAGATCGGAGCCCGGCTTGGTCACGATCGCGTAGGCCGTCCGGTAATAGGGACTGGTGCTCTGCACCAGGTCGTCCCCTTGCGGAAAGCCCATGATCACGTCGCAACGGTGCGAGCCGAGCGTCATGCGCACGAATCCGGTGGCCTGCGGGAAGAACGTGTAGTCCACCTTCTTCTGCAGCTTGGCGGCAAAGAGCTCGGCCAGCTTGTTCTCGAAGCCGTCGCCCTTCTCGTTCGAGAACGGCAGGTTGCGCGGATCGGCGCAGACCCTGAGCACCTTGGGATCGACCAGCTCGATCGACAGGTCCAGGCCGTCGTTGCTCTGCGCGAAAGCGGCGGCCGGTCCGAGCAGAGTGAACCCCGCGGCAACAGCCAGCGAGCAAGCAAGTTTGTGACGCTTCGTCATCCGTATTTCCATCCCTATCGAACGCATCGCGGTATTTTTGAAAATGCTAGGCCGCCGGCCGCGCGGGTGCAACAGTCGCCGTCATCGCGAAGAGTTGACCCGGTGCTGCGCCGCAGCGTCCATGGCCTGATGCACAGGTCCCACGCGAGCAAGGCAAGCCGATGGTGAGGCATCCGATCATTGCGATCATCGCCTGGTGTGCGCTGGCGCTCGGCGGCGCCGCTCTTGCCATGCCCCCGGAACTCGAGGTGAGCGAGATCGCGCCCGGCGTGTTCGTTCACATCGGCCAGACCGCGCTGATGAACGCGGCGAACGAAGGCGCCATCGCCAATGTCGGTTTCATCGTCGGCGGTGACGCGGTCGCAGTGATCGACACCGGCGGCAGCGTCCGCGAAGGCCGCGCGCTGCTGGCCGCGATCCGCGCCCGTACCGACAAGCCCGTGCGCTACGTCGTCAACACCCATGCTCATCCCGACCATCTGTTCGGCAATGCCGCCTTCGAGGCGGACGGCACCCGCTTCGTCGGCGCCAAGAACCTGCCCCGGGCGCTCGCCCTGCGCGGGCCGCACTACATCGAGGCGTTCCGGCGCCTGATGGGCGCCGAACTGATCGACGAGGTCCGCCTCGTCGCTCCGTCGATCCTCGTCGATGACGAGATGGCGCTCGACCTGGGCGGCCGCACCCTCACGCTGAAGGCCTGGAGCACCGCGCATAGCGACTGCGACCTGTCCGTCTATGATGACCGGAGCCGGACCTTGTTCGCCGGCGATCTCGTATTCCTGCGTCACATCCCAGTGATGGATGGCAGCCTGCGCGGCTGGATCGCCGACATGGCCGCACTCGCGGCCATTCCGGCCGAGCGCGTCGTCCCGGGCCATGGACCTGTCAGCCCCTGGCCACTGGCGCTCAGTGACGAGCGTCGCTACCTCGACACATTGGCCCACGACGTTCGCGGGCTGATCAAGGCGGGCAGGCCGATCGCCGACGCCGCTGGGGCCGCTGGATCGGAGCGCGGCAAATGGGAGCTGTTCGACGACTACAATGCCCGCAACGCAACTGCAGCATTCTCGGAAATGGAATGGGAATGAGGCGGGTGACGCGCTATGATCGTTAATCCACCAGACTGCCTTGGGAGGACTGCGCCATGATCGGGCTCCGCTTGCCGTCCACATTGCTTCTCGGGGTATGCCTCGCGTTTGCCTTCGCACCTGCGAAAGCCGCTGATGGTTATGATCCATGGCCGGGACTCGTCCAGGACATCTTCAACAACAAGGCGATGCAGGACGGCACCAATGTGCTGTCGATCGAGATGCCGACGCGCGCCGAGGATGCCTCGGTGGTCCCGGTCACCCTGCGTAGCAAGCTGTCGCCCGCCGACGAGCGCCGCATCAAGACCATCACGCTGGTGATCGACCAGAATCCTGCGCCGATGGCCGCCAAGTTCACGCTCGGCGCGGACGCCAATGTGACTGCGATCTCGACGCGGGTGCGCGTCAACAACTACACGGACGTGCATGCCGTGGCCGAGCTGACGGATGGTCAGCTCTATGTGGTCAAGACCTTCGTCAAGGCGTCCGGAGGCTGCTCGGCGCCGGCGGCGAAGAATCCGGACGAGGCCAAGGCGCGCATCGGCCAGATGCGCTATCGGCAGTTCACGCAAAGCAGCGACGGCGCCACGAGCGGCATCCGCGAAGCGCAGGTCATGATCGGGCATCCCAACAATTCCGGGCTCCAGATGGACCAGGTGACGCAGCTCTACATCCCGGCCTTCTTCATCGACCGGCTGACGCTGTCGCAGGATGGCAGCCTGGTGCTGTCGGTCGAAGGCGGCATCTCGATCTCGGAGGATCCCAATATCCGCTTCACCTACGTGTCGAACGGCGCCAAGCAATTCCATGCGGAAGCGAAGGATACGCAGGGCCACGTGTTCGAGCACGATTGGCCGGCCGACGGTTCAGGAACCTGATGCGGCAGAGCGGCAGCGCTTCAGAAGCATCTCACTTCGGCTTCGGCCTGCGCCCGGCGAAGATCGTTCAGCGCGTTGGCGGCCTGCTCGGACGTGCGGAACTGGGTGCCGAGATTGCTGTGCACCTGGGACATGCTGAGGACGGTCTCGGCCGTGACGTAGCGCTCATAGGGGATGATCGAGGCGATCACGTCGATCGAGCAGGAGCATTGCGCGATCGCCTCACGGGTCTCGCCATTCGCCTTCATGCAGCCGAACACATATTCGGCCCGCGCCGAGGTCGGATAGTCGTTGAGCTCCTCGGCACGAGCCGGCCCGGCGACCGCGATCATGGCAACGAGGGCGGCGACAATCGGTCCTACCGGAACAGCACTACGCATCACAGTCCTCCACGGCATCGCAGCCGAAGCTATGCTAAGGGAATGAGGCTGAAAAGAACACATCTCGAGGAATTGCAGACGGGCTCATGACGCAGATCGGTCGTTTGTTGATGGCGATTGTCGCCTGCGCCCTGCTGCCGGTCACGGCATGCTGCGCCGCCGAGACCGTCAAGGTTGCGGTGCAGAAGACCGGGACCTTCGCCTGGGAGCTGGGGGTGATCCGCGCCCACCAGCTCGACAAGCAGGCGGATATCGCGATCGATGCGGTCGAGCTGGCGAGCCCGGAGGCCGGCAAGATCGCGCTGCGTGCCGGCAACGCCGACATCATGGTATCGGATTGGCTCTGGGTGTCGCGCGAGCGTGCGCTCGGCGCCAAGCTGACCTTCTATCCCTATTCGAGCGCGCTCGGCGCCGTGATGGTGCCGGCGGCCTCGCCGATCAAGACGCTTGCCGATCTGAAGGGACGCAAGCTGGCGGTGGCCGGCGGCCCGCTCGACAAGAGCTGGTTGCTGCTGCAGGCCACGCTCAAGCGCGACGGCGTCGACCTGAAATCGCAGGCGACCATTACCTACGGCGCGCCGCCGCTGCTGGCCGCCAAGCTGGCCGACGGCGAGATGGATGCGGGCTTGAACTACTGGAATTTCTGCGCGGCGCTGGAGGCCAAGGGCTTCCGCCGGCTCGCCGGGGTCGAGGACCTGCTGCCGCCGTTCGGTGCCAAGGGCCGCACCGCGATGATCGGCTACGTCTTCGACGAGGACTGGGCCGCCAAGCACCGCGATCTCGTGGCACGCTTCCTGTCCGTCACGGCCAAGGCCAAGGAGATCCTGGCGACATCCGACGCCGACTGGCAGACGATCGCCCCGCTGACCGGCGCGCAGGACGACGCTACCTTGCGCGCCTATCGCGACCGCTATCGCGAGGGCATTCCGCGCCGGCCGATCGCCGAGGAAGAGGCCGACGCGCGCATCCTCTACGGCGTGCTCGCTTCGATCGGCGGCCGCGATCTGGTCGGCCCGTCTCCGGAGCTCAGTCCCGGCACCTATTACAGGGCGGATGCGAGGGATTAGTGCTGCGCTTGTTGTCCTTTGCGCTCCTGCTGGCCACGTGGTGGATTGCCGCGGCTGTCGCCGGCAGCGCCAAGCTGCCATTGCCATCGGCCGTGCTTGCGGTTGCGGTGGCGGAAGCGCGGTCCGGCGCGCTGTTTCTGCATCTCGGCGCCACGCTCGCCCGCGTCGCCCTCGCTTTCACGCTGTCGATGGCACTCGGCTCGGCGATCGGCTTTTTGATGGGGCGCAGCCAGCTCGCCAACCGCCTGGGCGATCCCTGGCTGATCCTGCTGCTCAATCTGCCCGCGCTGGTGGTGATCGTGCTCGCCTATATCTGGGCCGGTCTCACCGAGGTCGCAGCGATCGCGGCGATCGCGATCAACAAGCTGCCGACCGCCGTCGTCACCTTGCGCGAAGGCGCCCGCGCGCTCGATCCATCGCTCGACGAGATGGCCAAGGTGTTCGCCTTCCCGCGCGGACGCATCCTCCGCCATGTCCTGCTGCCGCAACTTGCGCCTTATATTGCGGCGGCCGCGCGCTCCGGCCTGTCATTGGTCTGGAAGATCGTGCTGGTCGCCGAGCTGCTCGGGAGGCCCAACGGCATCGGCTTCGAGATCGGCGTCGCCTTCCAGCTGTTCGACATTCCGCTGCTGCTCGCCTACTCGCTCAGCTTTGCCGCCGTGGTGCTGGTGATCGAGGCCGTCATCGTCCAGCCGTTCGAGCTGCGCGCATCGAGGTGGCGGCTCCGTGCGGCTTGAGGTCGATATCAGGTCCAAGAGCTACACCAGCGCCAATGGCAAGCGCCAGGAGGTGATTGCGGGCATTGCCTTTGCGCTGCAGCGGGGCGAGGTCG
Organism: Bradyrhizobium sp. HKCCYLS3013; assembly: GCF_051167615.1. NCBI lineage: Bacteria > Pseudomonadati > Pseudomonadota > Alphaproteobacteria > Hyphomicrobiales > Nitrobacteraceae > Bradyrhizobium > Bradyrhizobium sp. HKCCYLS3013. Next base: position 596,129 of record NZ_JBNPTK010000001.1, on the reverse strand, counting down.
GCGTCGTCGTCGGTCCCTCGGGCTGCGGCAAGAGCACGATGCTGCGGATCCTCGCCGGTCTGGACAACGACTATGAGGGCCACGTCGCACAACCCGCCGGCGCCCGGCTGGCGATGGTGTTCCAGGAGCCGCGGCTGCTGCCGTGGCGCTCCGTCGAGGACAATGTCCGGCTGGCAGCGCCCGGTGTCGCCGAGGACAGGCTGGCCGCCATCTTCGGCGTGCTCGAGCTCGAGGGACATCGCAGCCATTTTCCCGGCGAGCTGTCGCTCGGCCTCGCCCGCCGCGTCGCGCTGGCGCGGGCGTTTGCAGTGGAGCCGGACTTCCTGATTCTCGACGAGCCGCTGGCTTCGCTCGACGACGCGCTCGCCGCGCGGCTGCGCGAGGAGATCGCGACGCTCGTGGCCTCGCGCCCCATGATCACGCTTCTGGTCACGCACAGCATGGACGACGCGGCACGGCTCGGCGACCGGATCTTCCTGCTGTCCTCGCGCCCCGCCCGTCTGCTTCATTCAGTCCCGATCGACCTGCCGCGCGCGCAGCGCAACAACGACGCGATCGCGGCAATCAAGGCCGATGTGGCGCGACTGGATTTTTCCGTGTCATAGTCACGGCAAAGGACATCGGACTCCAGGGAAAACGCCATGAGACGCGCATTCGCCGTGACGGCGATCATTCTGTTCGGCATCCCGCTCGCGACCGCCGCACAAAGCAAGGGCATCCGGCTCTGGAATCTGACCACCGCAACGATGACCGGCTTTCAGCTCTCTCCGGCCGGCCAGAACAACTGGGGACCGAATCAGACGCTGAACGACAAGGACAAGGAGCTCGATCACGACGAACGGCTGAAGCTGACCGGAGTCGAGCCTGGGCGCTACGACGCCAAGGTGAGCTATGCCGGCGAGCGCCAATGCGTCGTTCGCGACCTCGACATCACGGCCGACGCCGTGGTCTCGGTGGCGGACAAGGACCTCAAGGAATGCACGAAATAGGCGGCTGACACGCCTGCGGCAAAGCCGGCCTCAGGCCTTGTCGTTGCTGTGCGGATATTCGCAGCGCCATCGCACTGCAGTCCATTTCGGGTGCTCGCCGATCCACTGGGCGATGTAGGGCGGCGCCTTCATCGCGCATTGCTGCAGCGAGGCGCCGCCATCGGCGAAAACGAGATGCTGCTCCTCGCAGGTGGCCGGAGACAGGACTGCGCAGACGGTGATGACGAGATCGATGGAGCTCATGGCTCGTTGTCCTTCGATAAGCCTGAAACAGCTTATCTGAAACTACGACATCCGGCTGCATCAGTTTCTCCGCCCGCAACAAATTATGCAGCGGAACCGAGGCTGGAGCGACGATCCCTGGGCGAAGCCGCCCTGACGCTTGATCCGAACCGGCAGATCGGCTGCAATGGAATCGGTCGATCGACCTCAAAAAGAGCGAATGCGGAGGAAGCAGATGCCCAAGGTTCTCGTACTCTACAAGACCCCCAAGAGCGCCGAGGCGTTCGACAAACACTATATGAACGTCCATGTGCCGCTGGCGAAGAAGATTCCCGGTCTGAAGAGCTACGATATCAGCCGCGGTCCGGTGAATGGGCCGGGGGGGCCCACCAACCTCCACCTCGTCGCCACCCTGGTATTCGATTCGATGTCGGCACTGCAGGCAGGGATGAGCTCTGCCGAAGGCAAGGCGGCGGCGGGCGATCTGCCCAACTTCGCCGATGGCGGCGTCGATCTGTATATCTTCGACACGCAGGACGTCTGACCCTTGGACGGTCCTCAGGCCGTCACCAACGTTCGGCGGCGTGCCCGTCATATCCGATCGGCCGACAGGCCGGTCGCCGGGACGATCTCGCGGATCGTCCATCGAATGGATCCGCCAAGCCAGTCAGAAGCGAATGGCGCTCCTCGTGGCTTGGCAGATCGCTACGCGTTACTTGCGCGCCGCACAGGCGTACATGTTGATTTCCATGCCAACCGGCACTTCGACGATCTTCGGTGTCTTCCAGGCCATTTCAAGCTCCCAAGTTCGACTATCATTGACTGGCGCATTGCTCGCGCCAAGGCCGAAGCTAGGATCGCGTTCGGAAGAACGCAAGGCTCGACCGTCGCCGGCGGATCCCTATGCAGATGTCGCGTAGTTGACCCGACAACGTTCCGCCGCAATCGCCGCCCGCCCGTCTCCGGCTGCTCGACGCAGGCATCATCCGCCGAGGACGAGCGCCCGCAGCATCCGCTCACGCACCGCCCGGCTGCACATAGCAGAACACATACCGATTGCGGCTCAGGAAAATGATGCCGTGCCCCGTCGGATTTCCCTTGTCCCACTTCAGCTTGTGATCCGGGACCTCGATTTCCGTGCCGACATCGACATGCGGACGGCCACGCGGCTCATCGGGACGGTCGTCGGTGATGATCGCATAGGTCTTGCCGTCGCGAACATGGATCTCATCGGCAAAGTAGGCGTCGGCCTCGCCGCAGCACGATGCCGTCGGCACGTCAGGCTGCATCAGCGCCTCGTACCATTGGCGCAACGCCGGATCGACCGCTCCCCACTGACCGAGATCACGCGCACTCGCACTCACCCAAAGGCAACAAAGCATGCCGAGCCAAAGGATGGTTCGTCTCATCCGCCTACTCCTCTGTTATCCCGGCATGATGCAGTGAAGCAATGTTCGTGCCGCAATGCAGCATGACGGCGGTGCCATTTTGCCGATCCCGATCGGTGAGCGGCGCAACGGCTTGGCCGCTATGCCCGAATCGAGCGAGGACGGCTTCCCGATACGCCGAGGGCGGTTGCCAGCTTTTCGTATTGACGGTTCCCGATTTCGAGCGGAGTGTTGTTCCCGCAGCGTCAGGATAGGCGCGCATAAAAATCTCGGAGGAAATGAATGAAGCGGATCGCGCTGGCCGCAGGCCTCGCCCTTTTTGCATCACATGGTGCAAGCGCGCAGAGCGCCGATCAGTTGGTCAAGGGTGCAACTGATACGGCGAACGTTCTCAACTACGGCATGGGCTACAATCTGCAGCGGTTCAGCCCGCTCAACCAGATCAACAAGGACAACGCCAAGAACCTGGTTCCGGTCTGGAACTACAGTTTCGCCGATGACCGCAGCGAGGAGTCGCAGCCGCTGGTTTACCAGGGCGTGCTCTACGTCACGACCCACAACGCGACGATGGCCGTCGACGCCAAGACCGGCAAGCAGATCTGGAAAAGCAAGATCGACTATCCTGCCGAGACGCCGCGCGTGGTCTGCTGCGGCATCATCAATCGCGGCGCCGCGCTGTACGACGGCAAGCTGTTCCGCACGACGCTCGATGCCAACGTCATTGCGCTCGATGCCAAGACCGGCAAGGAGCTGTGGCGCCAGAAGGCTGCCGACATCAAGGAAGGCTACTCGATGACGGTGGCGCCGCTGGTCGCCGACGGCGTCGTGCTGACCGGCATCTCCGGCGCCGAGTTCGGCACACGCGGCTTCATCGATGGCTGGGACCCGGCGACCGGCAAGCATTTGTGGCGCACGCACACGGTGCCAACCCCGGATGAACCCGGCGGCGACACGTGGAAGGGCGACACCTGGAAGCTCGGCGGCGGCTCGACCTGGATCACAGGATCGTACGATCCCGAGCAGAACACCGTGTTCTGGGGCGTCGGCAATCCCGGACCGTTCAACGCGGCGGTGCGCCCGGGCGACAACCTCTACACCTGCTCGGTGCTCGCGCTCGATCCGAAGACCGGCAAGATGAAGTGGCACTTCCAGTTCTCGCCGAACAATCCGTTCGACTACGACGCGGTCGCGGAGATGGTGCTCGCCGACATGAACGTCGAGGGCAAGCAGACCAAGGTGCTGATGAACGCCAACCGCAATGGCTTCTTCTATGTGCTCGATCGCACCAATGGGAAGCTGCTCGCGGCCAACCCCTATGTGAAGGTGAACTGGGCCTCCAGCATCGACCTGAAGACGGGCAAGCCGGTCGAGACCGATGTCACGCGTGATGCGCGCGAGGGCAAGAAGGTCACGGTCTATCCGTCGATTCTCGGCGGCAAGAACTGGGAGCCGATGTCGTTCAATCCGCAAACCGGATTGGCCTACGCCAACACGCTCGTATTCGGCGGCCACTACAAGACCGAGCCTGCGACCTACAAGGCCGGCGAGTGGTACCTCGGCATGGATCTGACGGACCTGTGGGATTGGCCGGAAGGGCCGCGCGGTCAGCTCAAGGCCATCGATCCGATGACCGGCAAGACCAAGTGGGAGCAGCCGAGCGACATCCCGCGCTTCTCCGGCGTGCTGTCCACGGCAGGCGGCGTGGTGTTTTCAGGCAAGCTGACCGGCGAGTTCGAGGCTTTCGACGCCGACAGCGGCAAGAAGCTGTGGCAGTTCCAGACCGGCTCCGGCATCGAGGGCCAGCCCGTCACCTGGCAGCAGGATGGCGTCCAGTATGTCGCTGTCACCTCCGGCTATGGCGGCGTCTACTCGCTGTTCTCCGGTGACGAGCGCCTCGCCAACGTTCCGGCGGGCGGCTCGTTGTGGGTCTTCGCGGTCAAGAACTGAGTGCGGATCGCTCGTGAGACAGAATACGTTCATGAAAGCGGCGGCGGCCTTCGCCGCCGTCGTGGCGACGTTGGCCGTCCTGTCGACGGCCGCCCTCGCCCAACAACAAGATGACAGCGCGGCACACAGCCAGGTGGACCTCGGCAAGACGACGTTCGCCCAGAAATGCTCGCATTGCCACGGGCCCAACATGGTGAACTCCGGGACTATAACGCCGGACCTGCGCCGGTTTCCCGATGATCAGCCTCGTTTCGTCACCACGGTGAAGCAGGGCAAGAACGGCCGTATGCCGCCCTGGGGCGACATTCTCAGCGATGACGAGATCACCGCACTGTGGGCCTACGTCTCGAGCCGGAGAGCGCAGTGATGCGTCATCTCTGCTGTTGGCTTGCTGCCTTGATGATGTCGGCAATGTCGTCGGCGGCCTTGGCCGCTGACGACGTGCTGCGCATCTGTCTCGACGAAAATCTTCCGCCGCTCTCGGTCCATCATCGCGGCAAGCCCGGCGGCGGCTTCGATGTCCTGCTCGGTCAGGCGATCGCCGACCGCCTTGGCAGGAAGCTCGAGATCCAGTGGTACGAAAGCAAATTGGACGAAGATTCCAGTCCGGCGCTGGAGGCGAATGCGCTGCTATCGGACGGACGCTGCTCGCTGCTCGGCAGCTATGCGTTTACCCAGGACGGACTGGTTGCGCCTGGCGTCAAGACGGCCAAGCTGCCGGACTTCGATGGCGCCACGCGCGACGACCGCCGCCGCCGTGTTGCCCTCGGCACGCTGACGCCGAGCAAGCCCTATATGTTTTCGACCCTGACCGTCGTTCTCGGCCCTTCCGCGAAACAGCGCCCGATTACCGACATCGGCGATCTGGCCGGGCTGCGGCTGGCAATCGAGAGCGGCACGTTGGCAGATGCAATCCTGATGACGTTCGACAAGGGGCGGCTGATCGACGACATCACGCATTTGATTCCGACGCGGGACGATCTGCTCGGGGCGCTCGAACTGGGCAAGTTCGACGCAACCCTGCTCGATGGCAGACGCTTCGATGCGTATCGGGCCGCTCATCCCGACACCAGGCTGAGCGCGTCGGGGTACAGCTATCCGATTGGTGTGAACCGAGGCTATGTGGGGCTGGCCAGCTCTGCCGAGCTCATCGCATCGGTCGACAAGGCCTTGACGGAGCTCGAGGCCTCAGGAGCCCTGGCGACTCTCGGCCAATCCGCAGGACTGACCTACCTTCCGCCGCGTCAGCCGGTGATTCTGGGTGACGCGTTCCAGAGGATCATCCGGAGCGGCGCACGCTAACGGCCGCTCCAGGAGCGCTCAGCGCGCCGCCGTCTTGTGAACCGACGACGGCACGACGCCGAAATATTTGCGGAAGACGCGGCTGAAGTGCGACGAGCTCGAAAAACCCCACGAGAACGCGACATCGGTGATGGTCTTGCCGCTCTGCGTCTCCAGCTCCTGCCGGCAATGCTGAAGCCGAGCCCGCCAGATGTAGTCGCTGACTGTCATGCCACGATCGCTGAACACCATGTGAAGGTAGCGCTTGGTGCACCCCAGAGCCGCCGAAATCTGATCGATGCAAAGGTCAGGATCGCGCAGATGCTCGCGGATGAAGGCTTGAGCGCGGATATAGATCGCCTCGGGTCCCGCCCGATCCAGCATGCGATCGGCTTCACGCAGCGGCAGGAGCAACAGATCGATCAGCGATTCGGCGACGCTGACGGCCGAGTTGGGCGAAAGCCGGGTCGCCTCATCGAACGCGGCGTGGGTGACGTCATGCGCAATCCGACCGGTCCCGCTCCGCGCAGACAGCTTGTACGCGGGCATCTTTTCCGACCGGAAGCCGCGCTCCTGCAGTAGCTCCTTCGGCACGATCACGACGTCATGGCGGGTCAGCGCGGGGCTGATGATGGTGTGCGGCGACGAGACGTCATAGGCGAGACAATCGCCCGGGCCGATCTCGATCTGGCGGCCATCCTGCTCGAAATAGGACGTCCCATAGGTCTGGAACAAGATCTTGATGTAGGGATGTGCCGCCTTTTGCGCACGCGCATAGGTATGCGCAATACGGTGCTGGCTGGCCTCGATCTGGCAGAGCTTCAGACGTGACACCGTCGTGAAATTGATGCGCCCCTCGAATGAGGCCCCCTCCAGCGGATCGACATCGAAACGTCCGCACAGGTCGGTCAGTGCATCTGACCAACGCTGGATCTGGCTCTTCGGTGAGAATCCCGAAGTATTAAGCGAGCGGATCGTGTCGGACATGTTTCATCCACCGATTCATGATCGAAACGCAACGGGTCCGCCGCAGGACGGCGAACGAGACTGCAGCAAGATTGCTCCCATTTTAAGGCCGCGGCTTTCGCGGCGCACTTCGTTCCATAACGCGCCCCGCGTGATCCTCCGCCTTCGTCTCTTTAAGGTCAAGGGGAACGTCAACCTTCGGTGGAACCATGGTGCTGCAAATTGATGCTGCGCAGCAAGAATGGCGCTCATGTTGCGGACCAGCAAAGCAAAATCTCCTTCAAAAACTTCTATTCGCTTCACTCTTGAGCAAGCTCTTTTCTCTTTTGGGCAAGTTTCCCGGTTGGGAAGTGGATATTCAATGATGCCGAAAACGAATACTGGGCCGCGTGCTGCGGAACCTCAGTTGAACCCGGGAGGAAAGACGATGCGAAGAGTGCTACTCGCAACATGTCTGACGTCAGTCGCGGCGCTTGCCGCGGGTGGCGCATTTGCCAGCGAAGAGCTGGTCAAGATGTCGGCCAACCCGAAGGACTGGGTGATGCCGGCCGGCGACTACGCCAACACGCGCTACTCCAAGCTCAACCAGATCAACGCCCAGAACGTCGGCAAGCTGCAGGTCGCGTGGACCTTCTCCACCGGCGTGCTGCGCGGCCACGAAGGCGGGCCGCTCATCATCGGCAACATGATGTATGTGCACACGCCGTTCCCGAACAAGGTCTATGCGCTCGATCTCGCGCAGGACAACAAGATCGTCTGGAAGTATGAGCCTAAGCAGGATCCGAACGTCATTCCGGTGATGTGCTGCGACACCGTCAACCGCGGCGTCGCCTACGGTGACGGCAAGATCTTCCTGCATCAGGCCGACGACAAGCTGGTGGCGATCGACGCCAAGACCGGCCAGCACGTCTGGACCGCCGTCAATGGCGATCCGACCAAGGGACAGACCGGAACCTCGGCTCCGCTCGTAGTGAAGGACAAGGTGCTGGTCGGCACGTCCGGCGGCGAGTTCGGCGTCCAGTGCAGCATGACCGCTTACGACATCAAGAGCGGCAAGCAGGTCTGGAAGGCGTACTCTGAAGGTCCGGATGACCAGATCCTGTTCGACGCCAACACCACCGCGCTCGGCAAGCCGGTCGGCAAGGACTCGAGCTTGAAGACCTGGCAAGGCGATCAGTGGAAGACCGGCGGCGGCTGCACCTGGGGCTGGATTTCCTACGACCCGCAGCTCGACATGGTCTATTACGGGTCGGGCAATCCTTCGACCTGGAATCCGAAGCAGCGTCCCGGCGACAACAAGTGGTCGATGACGATCTTCGCCCGCCATGCCGACACCGGCGTCGCGAAGTGGGTCTATCAGATGACGCCCCACGACGAGTGGGACTATGACGGCGTCAACGAGATGATCCTGTCCGACCAGTCCATCAACGGCCAGCCGCGCAAGCTGCTCACGCACTTCGATCGTAACGGCCTCGGCTACACGCTTGATCGTGCCACCGGCGAGCTGCTGGTTGCCGAGAAGTACGACCCGAAGGTGAACTGGACCACCGGCGTCGACATGGACAAGAACTCTGCGACCTACGGCCGTCCGAAGGTTGTCGATCAATACTCGACGGACAAGCAGGGTGAGGACGTCAACACCAAGGGCATCTGCCCGGCGGCGCTCGGCACCAAGGACGAACAGCCTGCCGCCTACTCGCCGGACACGCAGTTGTTCTACGTGCCGACCAACCATGTCTGCATGGACTACGAGCCCTTCAAGGTGAGCTACACCGCAGGTCAACCCTATGTCGGCGCGACCCTGTCGATGTATCCGCCGGCGGGTGACACCCATATGGGCAACTTCATCGCCTGGGACGGCAAGACCGGCAAGATCGCCTGGTCGAACAAGGAGCCGTTCTCGGTGTGGTCCGGTGCGCTCGCGACGGCCGGCGGCGTGGTGTTCTACGGAACGCTCGAAGGCTACCTCAAGGCGGTCGATGCCAAGACGGGCAAGGAGCTCTACAAGTTCAAGACCCCGTCCGGCATCATCGGCAACGTCACGACCTACGAGGCCAACGGCAAGCAGTACGTCGCCGTTCTCTCGGGTGTCGGTGGCTGGGCCGGCATTGGTCTCGCGGCGGGTCTGACCGATCCGACCGCCGGTCTCGGTGCCGTCGGCGGCTACGCCGCGCTGAGCAACTACACCGCTCTCGGCGGCGCGCTCACCGTGTTTTCGCTGCCGCAGTAAGCCAGGTACCTGCCTCCGGCGCATGGATCTCATCCATGCGCCGGTTCGCCTGTTCCAAAAAATTATGGGAAAACGCCCTTGCGTAGAATCTGGTTTGCGGTCGCCACGGCTCTGAGCCTGGCAACCGGCGGGATGACTGTCGCCGAAAATGCCTGGGCCGAAGGTCCCGGCGATGCCAAGGCCGTCAAATCCGAGGACGGGAAGTACTTCGATAAGGATGGCATTCCGACCTACAAGGTGGCCGCCGACGGAACGGTCGACTGGTACACCTACTCCGGATACCGCCGCTATCATTCCGAATGCCACGTCTGCCATGGCCCCGACGGCATGGGATCGACTTACGCGCCGGCGCTCAAGGACTCGGTCAAGAACATGAGCTACGGCGACTTCATCGGGACCATCGCCAGCGGCCGCAAGAATGTCAGCACGTCCCAGGAGAACGTCATGCCGGCCTTCGGCGACAATCCGAACGTGGCCTGCTACATGGACGATCTCTACGTCTACCTGCGCGCCCGCGGCGATGATGCGGTGGGCCGCGTTCGCCCCGCCAAGCATGAGGACAAGCCGCCAGCCTATACGGAAGCGGAGAACTCCTGCATGGGCAAGAAATGACTGACGACGAGGACCGCGCCTGGACAGTTTCCCTGGACAGGGTCGCGGGCCTGACAGACTGAAACAGGAGTTTGAGACATGAAGACGCGCGCCGCGGTCGCTTTCGAAGCCAAGAAGCCGCTGGAGATCGTCGAGGTTGACCTCGAAGGGCCGAAGGCCGGCGAGGTGCTGGTCGAGATCAAGGCTACCGGCATCTGCCACACCGATGCCTATACGCTCGACGGTCTCGACAGCGAGGGCATCTTCCCCTCGATCCTCGGCCATGAGGGCGCCGGCATCGTGCGCGAAGTCGGCCCTGGCGTGACCTCGGTCAAGCCCGGCGACCACGTCATTCCGCTCTACACACCGGAATGCCGCCAGTGCAAGAGCTGCCTCAGCCGCAAGACCAATCTCTGCACCGCGATCCGCGCCACGCAGGGCAAGGGCCTGATGCCCGACGGCACGTCGCGCTTCAGCTACAAGGGCCAGGCCATCTATCACTACATGGGCTGCTCGACCTTCTCCAACTTCACCGTGCTGCCGGAGATCGCGGTCGCGAAGATTCGCGAGGACGCGCCCTTCGACAAGAGCTGCTATATCGGCTGCGGCGTCACCACCGGCGTCGGCGCGGTCGTCAACACGGCGAAGGTCACGCCCGGCGCGAACGTCGTGGTGTTCGGCCTCGGCGGCATCGGCCTCAACGTCATTCAGGGCGCCAGGATGGCGGGGGCCGACAAGATCATCGGCGTCGACCTCAATGACGGCAAGGAGGAATGGGGCCGCCGCTTCGGCATGACCCATTTCGTCAACCCGAAGAAGGTGACCGGCGACATCGTCCAGCACCTGGTCGCGCTCACCGACGGCGGTGCCGACTACACCTTCGACTGCACCGGCAATACCACGGTGATGCGCCAGGCGCTGGAAGCCTGCCATCGCGGCTGGGGCGAATCGATCATCATCGGTGTCGCCGAGGCCGGCAAGGAGATCGCGACCCGCCCGTTCCAGCTCGTCACCGGACGCGTCTGGAAGGGCACGGCGTTCGGCGGCGCGCGCGGGCGCACCGACGTTCCCAAGATCGTCGACTGGTACATGAACGGGAAGATCGAAATCGACCCGATGATCACCCACACGCTCAAGCTCGAAGACATCAACAAGGGCTTCGACCTGATGCATGAGGGCAAATCGATCCGTTCCGTCGTCGTGTTCTGACCCCAAGCACGCAAAACTGAGGAGGATTGCGCCATGACTGTCCACATCCATCCGTCCGTCGATAACGGCGTCAAACAGGGAAGCGGCCATTTCGCCGGCGGCACGCTGGTCTGCAAATGCCACGACCGGCCGGTCAAGGTCGGCATCAAGGGCGATGTCGCGCATAACCACGCGTGCGGCTGCACCAAATGCTGGAAGCCCTCCGGCGCGACCTTCTCGGTCGTTGCAGTGGTGCCGCGGCAGAACGTCACGGTGCTGGAGAACGGCGACAAGCTCAAGATCGTCGATCCCTCCGCCGTCATCCAGCGTTACGCCTGCACCGGCTGCGGCACGCACATGTATGGCCGCATCGAGAACACGGGCCACCCGTTCTACGGCCTCGACTTCATTCACCCCGAGCTGTTCCAGGAGCAGGGTTCGGCCGCGCCGGGCTTTGCGGCCTTCGTCTCCTCGGTGATCGAGTCGGGCGTGAAGCCGGAACAGATGGGCGAGATTCGGGCGCGATTGAAGGAGCTGGGGCTCGAACCCTATGACTGCCTGTCGCCGGCCCTGATGGATGCGATTGCCACCCACGTGGCGAAAGCAAAGGCGGCCTGACGGCCGCAACCTACCAAGCGTACAACTGAAGCGTTCCTTCCTGAAGACTTGGTGCCTCGCCTGCCCCACGCTGGCGAGGCATTCTTTTTCGCCGTCGTTATTGTCCGGTGGCCACCATTGTCGTCGGCGCATCGTCCATTGTTCTGCGTTTGCATTGCAGTGGGCTGCACGCGCTGCGCTCGTCTGCTCTGACAACACACGCGCCTGTGTAGACCGATGTCTGTCCCGGTCTGCTATCATGGATCGTTTCCGACAACTCCCAATTGATCCGGCGCGTGTACTCAGGACATGTGGTCCCGCGCGCGTCCACCAACGATCAGAACCAACAACCATTGGTCCGACAGAACGAGGGCGAGCATGATCAAGGTGAAAATCAACGGACAGGAGCAGAGCTGGGATGGCGATCCGAGCCTGCCGCTGCTGTGGTACCTGCGCGATGAGCTGGGCCTGACCGGCTCGAAATATGGTTGCGGCGCGGCGTTGTGCGGCGCCTGCACCGTGATGGTCGACAAGGAGGCCGCGCGCTCCTGCATCACGGCGATTTCGGATGTCGCGGGCCGCGAGGTCACCACCATCGAGGGCCTGCATCCGACCGGGGATCATCCGGTGCAGAAGGCTTGGCGCCAGGTCAACGTGCCGCAATGCGGCTTCTGCCAGGCCGGACAGATCATGCAGGCGGCGGCGCTGCTCAACCAGAATCCCAAGCCGTCGCATGACCAGATCCGGGACGCCATGTCCGGCAATATCTGCCGCTGCGGTTGCTATCAGCGCATCGAGAATGCGGTCCATCTGGCCTCGACGGGGGTGTGATCATGAGCATCATCGCAAATCCCGACATCGCAAAGTCTGCTTCTCGCCGCGGCTTCGAGCGGCATCTCAAGGTCGAGAACGTCTCGCGCCGCGCCATCCTGCAGACGCTGGGCCTTGCCGGCGGGTTCGTCCTCGCGGCTCCGTTGCTGTCGCGCCCGGCGTTTGCCGCCTATGAGACCGGCGCCGGCAAGATGCCGCACGGCACCGTGGTCGATCCCAAGATCTTCGTTTCGATCGCGCCCGACGGCATCGTCTCCATCGTTGCACATCGCTCCGAGATGGGCACGGGCGTCCGCACCAGCCTGCCGCTGATCGTAGCGGAGGAGATGGAAGCCGACTGGTCGCGCGTGCGCGTCGTGCAGGCCCCCGGCGACGAGGTGAAGTTCGGCAACCAGGATACCGACGGCTCGCGCAGCACGCGGCACTATCTGCTGCCGATGCGCCAGATCGGCGCACTGGCGCGGGCAATGCTCGAAGCCGCGGCGGCCAAGCGCCTCGGTGTGCCGCCGAGCGAAGTGAAAGCCGTCAATCATGAGGTCGTGCACAGCGCCAGCGGCCGCCGCCTCGGTTTCGGCGAGCTCGCAGCCGATGCCGCCGGTCTGCCGGTGCCTGCGGTCGACACCATCAAGCTGAAGTCGCCTGGGGATTTCCGCTATCTCGGCAAGGGTCAGGTCAGCATCGTCGATCTGCACGACATCACCGTCGGCAAGGCGCGCTACGGCGCCGACGTCCGCCTGCCCGGCATGAAATACGCGGTCATCGCCCGGCCGCCGGTGACCGGCGGCAAGGTCAAGTCGTTCGATCCGGCCGAGGCACTGAAGGTGCCCGGCGTCGAGCAGGTGATCGAGGTCAAGGGCTGGCCGTGGCCGTCGAAGTTCCAGCCGCTCGGCGGCGTCGCCGTGATCGCACGCAACACCGGTGCCGCGATCAAGGGCCGCGACGTGCTCAAGGTCGAGTGGGACGACGGCGCCAATGCGAGCTACGACTCTGTCGCCTATCGGGCCGAGCTCGAGGCCGCCGCGCGCCAGCCGGGCCTCGTCGTGCGACAGGAAGGCGACGTCGAGGCCGCGCTGAAGTCGGCCGACAAGGTCGTCATCGGTGAGTACTACCTGCCGCACGTCGCTCATGCCAGCATGGAGCCGCCGGTCGCGGTCGCCGACGTCAAGGGCGACAAGGCCGATATCTGGGCGCCGGTGCAGAGCCCCGGCGGCACGCACGAGGATGTCGCCAAGACGCTGCAGATTCCGCCGGAGAACGTGACCGTCAACGTCACCCTGCTCGGCGGCGGGTTCGGGCGGAAGTCCAAATGCGACTTCGCGCTCGAGGCCGCCCTGCTGTCGAAGACGGTGGGCGCGCCGGTCAAGGTGCAGTGGACGCGTGATGACGACATCCATCACGATTTCCTGCACACGGTGTCGGTGGAGCGCATCGAGGCCGGCCTCGACAAGAGCGGCAAGGTGGTGGCGTGGCGTCACCGCAGCGTCGCGCCGACCATCCTGTCGACCTTCGCCGCCGGCGCCGACCATGCCGCGCCGTTCGAGCTCGGCATGGGCCTCGTCGACATGCCGTTCGAGATCGCCAACATCCAATGCGAGAATCCGGCCGCCAAGGCGATGACCCGCATCGGCTGGTTCCGGTCGGTCTCGAACATCCCGCGCGCCTTCGCCGTGCAGTCGATGGTCGGCGAGATCGCGCACGCCACCGGCCGCGACCAGAAGGACACGCTGCTCGATCTGATCGGCAGCCCGCGCGTGCTCAAGCTCACCTCGGTGAAGGACCTCTGGAACTACGGCGAGCCCTACGAGAGCTACCCGATCGATACCGGACGGCTGCGCCGCGTCGTCGAGTTCGTCGCCGAGAAAGGCAATTGGGGCCGGTCGGTGCCCAAGGGCCACGGTCTCGGCATCGCCGCGCATCGCAGCTTCGTCAGCTACATCGCTACCATCGTGGAGGTGTCGGTCGACGACAAGGGCAAGCTTGTGGTGCACCAGGTCGACACCGCGATCGACTGCGGCACCTTCGTCAACCCCGAGCGTATCGCCTCGCAGCTCGAAGGTGCCGCGATCATGGGGCTGAGCCTCGCCAAATATGGCGAGGTGAGCTTCAAGAACGGCCGGGTGCAGCAGCGCAACTTCGACGACCATCCGGTGGTCCGGATCGACGAGGCCCCGCTGATCACGAACGTGCACATCGTCCCTGCCGATGCCGACACGCCGCCGAGCGGCGTCGGCGAGCCGGGCGTGCCGCCGTTCGCGCCGGCGCTCGCCAATGCGATCTTCGCCGCCACCGGCAAGCGCCTGCGGGCGCTGCCGATCGGCAATCAGCTCGCGACGTAAGCTTGCAGCAATCAGCAGATCATCGGCCGGAGCGATCCGGCCGATGATCCTACCGGAAGACGCAGGATCAGTCAGCGCCCATAGCGCACCGAGGCATAGCGGCCAATGACGGCGCCACGTCCCTGCCCCGGCGCGCCGGCCACGCCGTGAGGCGTGCTGCCGCAGTCCTGGCGCTGCGGCACCGGCGCAGCCTTGATGGCCGTGTTTGCATTCGGCTGCCCCTCGACGAGCTTCGTCACCAGCGAGCGCAGCCGCTGATTCTCGATCTCCAGCTCTTTCAGATGACGCAGAGCAGGACTGCTGAGACCGCCATAGCGCTGACGCCAACGATAGAAGGTGCGCAGCGACACGCCGGCCGTGCTGCAAATTTCGGCAATCGGAACGCCCGACTCCGCCTCGCCAAGCAGAACCAGAATTTCGTGCTCGGTGTGCAGGGAACGTCGCATGATCAGGTACCCCTACGCGGCCAACGCGGTCAATCTCGCATGAATTCCATGAGCTTGGTAGTGCGGCAACGCATGGGTCTCGCAACCGCGCTCCGCGTGGGCGCACCGCGATCGAGGTCAAGCGCGGCGATGCGGGCTCATCGCAGGCCGCCGGCGCCTCGCCGCCAATTGGCAAAATTGACGCGCGTCGCCAGACACGTCGCCCGCTGCCGGTCGTGTGAGCAAGGCTGAACAGTTTTTGGCGTTGCCGACCGCGACATCCTGCCTTGATATCAGCTGCAAAGACCGAGACCCGAGGAGCCCTGCCATGTCCAAACGCCACGAGATTCCCGCGACGCATGAGAGCATGGTCTGGGGCTATCTCGACAGCACGACGCCGCCGGTGCTCGAGGTCGCCTCCGGCGACACCGTGACGCTGCATTCCTTTCCGGCCGGCGGTAAGGAGACCTTGCCCGAGGACCGTAGGATCGTTCCCGCCAACTACCTCACTGCGCTCGACACCATGATCCAGGGGCCCGGACCGCATTTCATCACCGGCCCGGTCTATGTGAAGGGCGCGCAGCCCGGCGACACGCTCCAGGTCGACATCCTCAACGTCAAGGTCAGCCAGGACTGGGGCTTCGTCTCGATCCTGCCGCTGCTCGGCACCCTGCCAGACGAGTTCACGGACTACGAGACCATCCACCCCAAGGTCGACCACGACCGCCAGGTCTGCATCATGCCCTGGGGCACCGAGATCGCGCTCGATCCGTTCTTCGGCATCATCGCCACTGCGCCGCCGCCGGCCTGGGGGCGGTGCGGCTCGCCGGTGCCGCGCAGTTTTGGCGGCAACATGGACAACAAGGAGCTGCGGCCCGGCACCACGCTGTATCTGCCCGTCTTCAACGAGGGCGCGCTGTTCTTTGCCGGCGACGGCCATGGCGTGCAGGGCGACGGCGAGGTCTGCATCACCGCGCTCGAGACCGGCGTCACCGGCAGCTTCCGCCTCACCGTGCGCAAGGACATGGACATCACCTGGCCGTTCGCCGAGAACGCCACCCACCTGATGTCGATCGGCCTCGACGAGGATCTCGACGATGCCGCCAAGCAGGCGGTGCGCGAGATGGTCAAGCATGTCTGCGCCCGCACCAATTTGTCGCGCAACCAAGCCTACATGCTGTGCTCGCTGGCCGGCAATCTGCGCGTCACCCAGCTGGTCGACGGCAACAAGGGCATCCACATGCTGCTGCCGAAGGCGTATCTCTGAGCCTCCTCTACCGGTTGACGAAGCGATCGTGCGCGGTCAGCACGACCTGCCCGCTCGGATCGACCGCCTCGAAGGTGACGTCGGCATCCTCGGGCTCTGGCATGGTCAGCGTCACCCGCAGCGTTTCCGAGCCGTCGGGCTCGACCTCGATCGCATCCGCCGCCGCATGGCCGACGATGGCGAGCGCCGCGTCGACGCCACTGATCCCGAGCTTGAAGCTCTGCACGGCCGAGGACTTGTTGAGCAGCTTGACGGTGTAGGCGTTGCGCACCGAACCATCCGACAGCCGCACGGCAAGGGGATCACGATCGTGCTGCACCGACAGCACGGCCGTGGTCTTGGTCACGAACGACACCGCGATGACGCCGGCCAGCGCGACGCAGGCCAGCGCGAGTCCGATCGTCTTCGGCCGCACCAGCCGCGACACACGCGGCTCGCCGACACGGCCGCGCTCGATGTTGCGCCAGCTTTCGTAGTCGATCAGGCCGCGCGGACGGTCGAGCTTCGCCATCACGCCGTCGCAGGCATCGACGCAGAGGCCGCAATTGATGCAGGCGAAGCTCGGACCCTGCCGGATGTCGATGCCGATCGGGCAGACCGCGACGCAGGCGCCGCAATCGACGCAATCGCCGGCCGGCAGCCCCTGCGACCGCGCCTCGGCGGCCTTCTTCGCCGACATCCGGGTCTCGCCGCGATAATCGCGATAGTTCACCGTGAAAGCTTCCGGATCCCAGATCGCACCTTGAAGACGCGGCCACGGGCACATGAAGGTGCAGACCTGCTCGCGCGCGAAGCCGGCGAGGCCATAGGTCGTGCCGGCGAACACCAAGATCCAGGTCAGCGCGGTCGCCGACATCTCGCCATGCAGGACATCGCGCACCAGCTCCGGCGCATCGGTGAAGTAGAAGATC
Organism: Bradyrhizobium sp. HKCCYLS3013; assembly: GCF_051167615.1. Lineage (NCBI taxonomy): Bacteria > Pseudomonadati > Pseudomonadota > Alphaproteobacteria > Hyphomicrobiales > Nitrobacteraceae > Bradyrhizobium > Bradyrhizobium sp. HKCCYLS3013. The sequence continues at coordinate 578,960 of NZ_JBNPTK010000001.1, read as the reverse complement.
AAGGTGCCGCCGGTGCCGAGCGCGATCGCCATCCACAGCGCGTGCTTGGTGGCGATCTGTGCGATCCGCCGCGCCGTCAGCGGCGCGCCGATGTTCTTCAGCCGCTGCCGGCGGTCGCCCTCGACGAGGCGCTCGATCAGCAGGAACAGGTCGGTCCATACCGTCTGCGGACAGGCGAAGCCGCACCACAGACGGCCGGCCAGCGCGTTGACCAGGACGAGGATGAACGTCGCCAGCAGCATCGCCGCGGTGATGAGGTAGAGGTCCTGCGGCCAGATCTCGGCGGGGCCGAGATAGAGCTTTCCGTGGGCGAAATCGAGCAGCACGGCTTGGCCCGGGGCATTCGGTCCGCGGTTCCAGCGCACGAACGGCGTGATGTAGTAGACGGCGAGCGTCAGAACGAGAATCAGCCATTTCAGCCGCCGGATCGGGCCCTTGACACCCTGCGGAACCACGGGGCCGCCAGCGCTGCGCAACGACCGTGCCGGGCCGCGGGCCTGACCCTGGCCCTTGCTTTGGCCTTGGCCCTGCGCCATGCGCCGCGTCTTGGCGTGATCGATCTCGATGGTGATGGCCACGGCTGCCCTCGTTCGCTCGGCTGATGCAGGGCAACGATAGGCGGCGGTGCCCGGCGGCTCTTTGTCGGGCCACAAACTTGCGAACGGGTGGCAGCGCCTGTTTGCGCGGGAACAACGATAGTTCCCGTCCGGCAGGCAATGAGAGGCGCGGCCCCGCGAGCGCCACGGTGGCAGTCGCAGCATCCGGAGGGATGGTTGCGGCTGCCGCGCCTGTCGGATAGCGCGCGTAGCGGCGCTCGCTGCTCGCCTCTCCCCGCGTCCGGGGAGAAGGCGCGTACCGGCATTGCGGCGGCGACTTCCGGTCCGATCGGCAGCGTCAACGTGCTGCACACGACGGGTGGTCCAGCCCCTCTCTCAAACGATCTTGATCGACATGTCCGGCAGGCCCTCGAGCTTGCACAACAGCACGTCGCCCTTGACGACCGGGCCGACATTCTCCGGCGTGCCGGAATAGATGATGTCGCCGGCCTTGAGCTCGAACGCCTCGGACAGTTTCGCGATCTGCTCGGCGACGCTCCAGATCATCTTGTTGAGATCGGAGTTCTGCCGGACCGAGCCGTTGACCGCAAGCGAGATCGCGCCCTTGGTGAAGTGGCCGACCTTCGAGACCGGATGGATCGGGCCGAGCACGGCGGCATGATCAAAGCTCTTGCCGATCTCCCATGGCTTCTTCTCGGCGGCCATGCCGTTCTGCAGGTCACGGCGGGTCATGTCGAGGCCGAGCGCGTAGCCATAGACATGATCGAGCGCCGACCCGGCGGGAATGTTGGTGCCGCCGGATTTCAGCGCCGCGACCAGTTCGACCTCGTGATGATAGTTCTTGGTCAGCGACGGATAGGGATGATCGGCGACCTCGCCGATCGCGACGTTCTGGATCGCGTCGGTCGGCTTCTGGAAGAAGAACGGCGGCTCGCGGTTCGGATCGGAGCCGCGCTCGATCGCATGCGCCGCGTAGTTGCGGCCGATGCAGTAGATGCGGCGAACCGGGAACACGCCTTGCTCGCCGGCGATCGGGATCGTGGTCGCCGGAACGGCGAAGATCGGCTTCGGACCGGCCTGCGCGGCGGCAGGGGGGCCGTCCGCCATGATCGCGGCCGCTGCAGCGGCACTGCCGGCAACGAGAAGATTGCGGCGTGAGGTATCTGCCATTGGGGTCCTCCTGGGGTCAGCCGTCGCGACCGGCGGCCTGTTGTTCTTGAGCGCTGTCGGCGCCCCAACTGATAAGCATATCCAGTATGCCAGCGCCACCATGCGCGCACGCGCCGTCGCTCTCGCGGCGCAACACGCGCCCGAAGCGATGCTCGAGACCCTCGCCGGAATCGCGAGGGCGCAGGGAAGGCCGGGCCTCGGCTGAGGCCCGTGGCCCGCCTGCTCAAAAAAATGCAGGCGGCAGGTACCACAGGTTCAGCCGGACAGACCGGGCCTTCCCTGCGCGGCAGTCTTAACGTCTGCTCCGCGCTCTCCCTGGGGACCGGCTTGATTGCCCCCATCGCCCGCGCGACACGGCCTGTCACGGCTCGCGTCACAAACGAGCTTGGCGCCAGCATCGGGGCGCCAGGACCACACGGCTTGAACGTCCGCGAGCTGACAGTCGTCTCGCGCAAAAGCGCCTGACAGACCCGCGGCCACCGCTCCCCGCCTCAACGTATCGTGACGACGCGTACGCCCCTCTGCATGAGGCGGGATGGAGGGAGGAGAGCACATATTCCGATAAAACGAAAGTTGAAAATTTTTGCGCCGAGATCTGGACAGAGGTGATCGTGCTGAGCGCTCTACGGAATTTTCGTTTTCGGCGCAGGCACGATCTGGATCATGAGAGGGGGTGCGGGGCGGCGCTTGTTGTCGCGCCCGAGCCCGAGTCGTCCGACGGGCACGCACCACCATCGGCACGCGCGTAGGCCGGATGAGCGCAGCTACATCCGGGGGTCCCCTACGCCTCGTGCGATCCCCGATATCGCTGCGCTCATCGGGCTACGCTACAGTCGGGCGTCGCGAAGGACGACCGCAGGCGGGCACCCGGTACGTGATCTGCCGGACCTTCGCTCGCGTTTCCTCGTTACTCAAACCTGACGGCGCAACCGCCATGACCGAGCCGACACCACCCAGGAGACGCCGCATGCTGATCTGGCTCGCAGGCGCCACCGTGCTTGTCCTCGCCGGCGCCGCCATTGCCGCAGGGCCGCTTATGAGCCGGGTCGAACATCCCAAGTATGACGTGGTGAAGCGCGACGGCGACTTCGAGATCCGCGCCTATGCGCCGATGATCATTGCGCAGGCCGAGGTGCAGGGTGCGCGCAAGCCGGCGATCGAGGAAGGCTTTCGCATCATCGCCGGCTACATCTTCGGCGCCAACCGGGCCAAGGCGAAGATCGCGATGACGGCGCCGGTGCAGCAGCAGGCCAGCGGCACACCACCGACGGATAGCGGGAACAGCGACCGCTGGAGCGTCAGCTTCGTGATGCCGTCGAGTTGGTCGCTGGAAACGCTGCCGCCGCCGACCGACCGCAGGATCAAGCTGACGCCCGTCCCGGCACAGCGCATGGTCGCGTTGACCTTCTCGGGCTCCTATTCCGATGGCATCCTGGCCGAAAAAACCCGCGCGCTGCGCGACTACGCGCAACGGAAGGGACTGGCCGTGTCCGGCGCACCGCTGCTCGCCTTCTACAATCCGCCCTGGACCTTACCCATGCTGCGGCGGAACGAGGTGATGCTGGCGTGCAGTTGTTAGCTCATCCCCATCGCCTTCAATCCTGGCAGCGTGTTAGGGGACTGATCTCTCCCTGCATTGCCACGGCACGCTTCTCACTAGTCACCCCGTCCTGCCATGACGCCCTGGAAGAGGGGCGCAATTTGACAGTCAGATGCCATCACCTCCTCACCCCTCGATGATCGCCACCGCCCGCGTCCATCCGGCCGAGGCGCGCTCGATCTTGACCGGGAAGCACGACACGGTGAACCCCGTCGACGGCAGCTGCTCCAGATTGTGCAGCTTCTCCAGGTGGCAATAGCCGATGTGGCGACCGGCCTTGTGGCCTTCCCAGATCAAGGCGGCATCGTGGGTTTCGGCATATTTCTGGGCAGTGAACACGAACGGCGCGTCCCAGCTCCAGCCGTCGGTGCCGGTCAGGCGCACGCCGCGCTCGAGCAGATACATGGTCGCCTCATAGCCCATGCCGCAACCGGAATTGACGTAGTTGGCCTGTCCGAAGCGCGCGCCGGCCGAGGTATTGACGACGATGATCTCCAGCGGCGACAGCGTGTGGCCGATGCGCTTAAGCTCATCCTCGACATCCCTCGCGGTCACCACATAGCCGTCGGGGAAATGACGGAAGTCGAGCTTCACGCCCGGCTGCAGGCACCACTCCAGGGGCACCTCGTCGATGGTCCAGGCGCGCTCGCCGCGATTCATCGTCGGATGAAAATGCCAGGGCGCATCGAGATGCGTGCCGTTGTGGGTCGAAAGATTCACCTGCTCCACCGCCCAGCCCTGCCCATCCGGCAGGTCCTCGGCCTTCAGCCCGTCGAAGAACTGCAGCATGCGCGGCAGCCCCTGCTGATGGTCGATATAGGTGATGGTCGGATGATTGCCGGGCGGATCGGCGGGCACATCGTTCTGCAAGGGCACGGAGATGTCGATCAGCTTGCGGGCCATGGGCGGTCCTCTCTGATTGTCATTATTGGTTGTCGTCGTCGGCAACCGCAGCCATTGCCGACCGTGCCCGAGCCGATGAACTCGCCGGGCATCAGGGTCTCGTCCTTGCTGGTATAGGCGATCAGCTCCTCGAACGAAAACAGCATGCCGGCCGAGCGCGGCCGCGGTGAGCCGTTCCGGAGCCAGCTCAAACTGTTGAACGGCTGGGACGATCTGGACGGAACACCCATGGGGCCGATTGCGGGGCCAGAGCACCCGACCAGCCCCTGAAAGAAAGAGGCCGCCGACACAAGAAGTGCAGGCGGCCCAAGTCCAGGGAGGAAACGCCCCAAGAAGGGCTAGGTTTTACTTACTAGATCAGGAGAGTCGTGGGTATCCGGATGATACCGGAGGTTGTCATCGCGCTGCCGGGTTCCATATCCCGACCGAGATACCGTTAGACTACGCCGCCTGACGCTCCCGCACGCACGAATTCCGTGACCTTCCCGACATTGGAGTGGACCCACTCTGCCATCCGTTGCTCCAGCTGCGGCGACTGCTCGAGCGGCGCGCGGACCTCCTCGACATCGTCGGCGCGGCGCAACGCGAGCAGCGACTTGTAGGTGGCGATCTCAAATAGTGGGCGATCTCAAACTGATCGAATGCGTCGGTGGCGAAGGTGTTCTTCAGGAACTCGTCGCCGAACGGCGCAAGTTCGATCTCCGCCAAGAACGGAACCTTCTCAACGCCACATCGTCGGTGTGACAAGATGCGCGCCATCGGACCGTTTCCGACCGAGAGCGCCAGGGCTTTGTGCAGCCTGATCGACATTGGGCTCAGGTTCGATTGCGGGCGCGTGGTCGAGCTGGATCACAGCAACCGCGGCGGGGTGTTCCGGAGCGCTGCGCTGATCGCGCGCGCATGGCGAAGCGGAACTTGCCGAATCACTCGGCTGGTCAACGGGGTCGTGCATGTGGCAGCTCCGAGCCCTGAAGCGGCGTTTACTAATCCCTTCCGAGACTAGGCGATATCAACTGCGTTAATCCATGCGCGATCTCGCCGCGTGCGGCCGATTCGCCCGCAACGCGACGGACCAGCGTGTGCTTGCCATCCGTTCGTGGCCGCGCGATGACGCCTCCCGCACTGCACGCGGGATCGTGATGGACGTTCCGCCGGCATCAGCGCTCGCGCGCGCCGACGCGGTCGAGCAGTGCCGCACCGGTGCGGATGCCATTGTAGAAGCAGTCGATCGTCATGTTCTCGTTCGGCGCGTGATTGGCCTCGTCGGCATTCGCATAGGGAACGACGAAGGCGGGAACGCCGAGGATCTTGGTGAAGACGTAGTCCGGCAGACTGCCGCCGGTGCACGGAAATTCGAGCGGTGTGACGCCCTGGGCGAGCGCGATGGCATCACGCACGATCGCGCCAAAGGGCGAATCGAGCGGCACGCGCGACGGCAGCATGCCGCCGCGCCGGATGAACTCCACCTCCGGCGCGTGGCGCTTCACATGCGCCTCCACCTTCGCCAGCACGTCGTCCGGCGTCATCGCCTCGACCAGGCGGATGTCGCATTTGACGAACGCCTCGCAGGGCAGCACCGTCTTGCTGCCCGGTCCGCCATAGCCGCCGTGCAAGCCGTTGATGGTCAGCGTCGGATGGAACATCAGGCGTTCGTAGTAGCCGCGATCGGGCGGCGCATCGAGATGGCTGAGACCGAGGCTCGCCTTGGCGGCATCGAGATCCAGCGGCAGGCGTTTCACGGCCGCAATGTCCAGCTCGCTCGGCGGCACGATCGCATCATGCAGACCGTCGATGGTGATCTCGCCTGCGGCATTCTTCATCGTCCCGAGCAGGTGGACCAACGTCCAGATCGGATTCGGCACGATGCCGCCGAGATTGCCGGAATGCACGTCGCGGCTGGCGTGCCTGGCGCGCAGCTCGAACGAGCACATGCCGCGCACGCCATAGGTCATGGTCGGCCGCCCCGAAGGGTGCATCGGCCCGTCCGCGGTGACGACGAAGTCGGCTTTCAGCCGGTCCCTGTTGGCGGCGACGAAATCGGCGATGCGCGGGCTGCCGATCTCCTCCTCGCCTTCGAGCAGAAAGATCACATTGCAGGGCAGCTCGCCATGCACTCGGAGATGGGATTCGATCGCCATGAGCTGCGCGAAATGCTGGCCCTTGTTGTCGCCGATGCCGCGCGCATAGATGCGGCCGTCGCGGATGGTCGGCTCGAACGGCGGGCTCAGCCACAGCTCCAGCGGATCCGGCGGCTGCACGTCGTAGTGGCCGTAGAGCAGCACGGTCGGTGCGCCCGGCTTCTTCTGCCAGCGTCCGAGCACCATCGGATGTCCTGCCGTCGGCACCGTCTCGGCATCGAGTCCGATCTCCCGCAGCATCCTCACCAGCAGCGCGGCGACCTCGGCGATGCCGACACTGTGAGCGCTGATCGAGGGATGCCGGACATAGTCCATCACGCGAGCCAGGAAATCCTGCTTTTGATTCTCGATGTGAGCGAACACCGCCTTCAGGCCAGCAGATGGACGCGGCAGGCTACGCTCTTCATTCATGATGTCGGCTTTCGGCGCGTGCAATGGAAGGACAGGCTGATGTTCGATCGAATTGGACCGAAAAGCAAATCACGCGCGGAGCGAGCCCCGCGCGTGATCGATTGACCGCTCGATGCGGCGCGATGCTCAACCCTTGACGGCCGTGACCACGATCTCGATCAGCGCGCCGCCGCCGAGATCGGAGACGCCGACCGTGGCGCGGACCGGCAGGTCGTCGCCGAAGAACGCGGTCCAGGCCGCATCCATCTCCTTCTTCTTCGACAGGTCGGTGACGAAGATCTGGCCGGAGACGACGCGCGTCTTGTCGGTGCCGGCCTCCTTCAGGAAACCGTCGATCTTGCCGAGGATGTTGCGGGTCTGCTCGCTCATCGACACCGAGGTGTCGTCGGCGATGGTGCCGCCAATGAAGACGAAGCCGTTGGCCTCGACGATGCGGTGATGAATGGCGGAGCGGATCTTGCGGGTGATCGTCATCATGTCCTCATGTCGTTGATGAAAGAGTGGAAGTCTGAAAGCGCGCGACGCTGAGACCGCCGATGCGCGTCTGCGTGCCGCCGTGGGCGATCAGCTCGGCCATCACGGCGCCGGCGCCGGGGCCGAGCTGGAAGCCGTGCGCGGAGAAGCCGAACTGGTGATACAGCCCGTCGTGAACGGCGCTCGGCCCGAACACCGGAATGTCGTCGCGCATGCGTGCCTCGATGCCGGCCCAGGCGCGCACGATGGTCGCGCTGCGCATGACAGCGAACAGCTCCGCGACGGTGCGCGCGCTCTCCGACAGCTTGCGCCAGTCGAGCACGGTCTCGTTGCGGTCCTGATCGGGGATGGCGAGGTGTCCACCGCCGATCAGCACCGTGCCGTTGGAGAACTGCTTGAACGACAGCTTGCGGCCGCGCAGGATCACGACGGGATCGATGAAGTGCGCCACCGGCGAGGTGATCATCAGCATCGGCGCGATGGTCTCGACCGGGACCGGCTCGCCGAATTGCGCGGCGATCCGTCCCGCCCAGGCGCCCGCGGCGTTGACCAGCACCGGGGCGGCGAACGTCTCGGAGCCGACGTCGACATGCCAGAGCTTGCCGTCCTTGCGGATGTTCGTCGCAGCCACGCCCTCGCGAATGAGCGCGCCGAGCTGCTCAGCCTTGCGGCGGAACGCCGTCGTGGTGCGCGCAGGCTGCGCCGCGCCGTCCCGGCGAGATACAACGCCGCCCGGACAGCTCTCCGCCACGGCAGGCACGAGGCGACGCAATTCCGAGCCGTCGATCAGCTCCTCATGGCTGAAGCCGCGTGCGTTGAGATCGGCGACGCGGACGCGGCAGGCGTCGAGCTCCGAATCGTTCTCGGCGACCAGCACCTGGCCAAAACTCTCGAAACCGCAATCATCGTCGACGAGGTCGCTGAGGGTCTCCCAGATGCCCATCGAGCGGATCGACAGCGGAATCTCCGCGACGTCGCGCGCGAGCTGCCGCACGCCGCCGGCGTTGACACCGGAGGCGTGGCGGCCGGCATAATCCTTCTCGATCAGCACCGGCTTCAGCCCGGCGAGACACAGATGCAGCGCGGTGGAGCAGCCGTGGATGCCGCCACCCACGATGATGGCATCCGTCTTCACCGTCATCCGCGCACCACGGCCTTGGTCGCCTCTTCGGTCTTCGGCAGGCCTGCGAGCTCGGACAGCATGATCGGCTTCACCGGCGCGCGCAGCCGGTAGTAGCCGATCTCCTGCGGGGTCTTGCCGCGCGCCTGCGCCATCAGCTCGGTGACCGTGAGGCCACACAGCCGGCCCTGGCACGGCCCCATGCCGGTGCGGCGATAGGCCTTGAGCTGGTTCGGTCCGGTGGCGCCGATCGCGACGGAGTCGAGCACATCTCTGGCGGTGATCTCCTCGCAGCGGCACACGATGGTGTCGCCTTGAGGAATACGGAACTGCTTTGCCGGCTGGAATAGAACGTCGAGGAAGGCGCGACCGCGCTCGGCACGTTTCAACTGCGCTGAATGGTCCAGAACCTGTGCCTGGGGCCGCAGCGCCTTGATGGCGCTTGCTGCCGCGATACGGCCCCGCCACGGCGCCGCCTGCGCGCCGCCGATGCCGGCGCCATCCCCGGCAATGGCGATGCCGGGAATGGAGCTGTTACCAAGGGCATCCAGCACCGGAGTCCAGCACAGTTGCAGCTCGTTCCAGCGATGCTCCACGCCGGCGGCCATCGCGAGATTCACATTGGGGACCACGCCCTGATGCAGCAGCAGCAACTCGGCCGCCAGCGTCTCGCGCTTGCCGCCCGCCGTGGCGTAGCTGACCGCCGAGAGCTCGTCATCGCCCTCTGCCACGAGCTCGGTCACAGCGCTGGTGATGCGCACCTTGGCGCGCACCTCACGCATCATCGCAAGCCCCTTGCCGAAATAGGGCGAGGTCAGGAACGCGAAGGCATGAGGCAGCGTCGCGATGTAGTTGGCGCGCGGGGTGGTGTCGAGAATGCGGTCGATGCGGCCGCCGAGGCGCAGGATCTGCGCCGCGAGCAGCCACAGCAGCGGCCCCTGCCCGGCGATCACGGTCGGACCATCCGGCACCAGCCCGGACGATTTCAGCATCGTCTGCGCGGCACCGGCCGTCATCACACCGGGCAGGGTCCAGCCTTGTATCGGGAACGGCCGCTCCTGCGCCCCGGTCGCGATGATGACTCGCCTCGCCTTGATGAAGGCCGAACCGCCGCCGATGGAAACACCGAGTTCGAGATTGCGATCGAGGCTCCACACCGTGGCGCGAGGGATGATCTCAGCGCCGCTGGTCTCCGCGGCTTTCGCGATCTCGGCGCCCGACCAATAGTCGGTGCCGAGCAGCGCCTCGCGCTTCACCGGCGTCGAATGGATCGCGCGCCAGACCTGCCCGCCCGGGCCCGCATTCTCGTCGAGCAGCAAGGTCGACAGGCCGGCGCCGGCGGTCGCGGCCGTCGCGGCCAGCCCGGCAGGACCGGCGCCGATCACCACGACGTCATATTCATCATGCTTCGGCGCCGCGCTCATTTGCCGATCTCCCGCTTGCCCTTCTGGATCTCGATCTGCATGCCCTCGGCGACCGGCACGAGACAGCCTTGCCGGTTGCCGACGCCATCGATGGTGACGAGGCAGTCGAAGCACACGCCCATCATGCAATAAGGCAGCCGCCTTGCGCCGCTCACCGCGGTGGCGCGCCGGACGTCGAGGCCGGAGGCGAGCAGCGCCGCCGACACGGAGTCACCCTCGCGCGCGGCAATCGGCTGGCCCTCGACATGGATCGTCACCGGTCCCCTCGCATCACCCTCAGCTCGTTTGAACATCATCGTCTCCATGGCGCCTTGCGCCGTCATCTCTCAGTAGTAGCCACTGCCGCCGGCTCCGGCCGCGTTCTCGAAGCGCTTCGCGGTGAACGCGCCGATCAGCTCCGGCTCGAGCGCGCCGTCCTTGACCATGCGCGCGATGTCGAAGGCGTGGTTCGCCGCGAGCGTCACGCCGGAATGGCAGCAGGCGACGAAGGCGCCGGAATGGGTCTCCGACTGCTCGTAGATCGGAAAGCCGTCCTTCGGCATCACGCGGATGCCGGTCCAGCTTCTGACGACGTTGAGCCGCGCCAGATGCGGGAAGGTGCGCTGCGCGCGATCGGCCATGACCGCGTTGACGGAAAAGTTCTGCACGCGGTCGTCGAGCTCGTCCTCCTTGCTGTCGCCGATCATCACCGTGCCCTCGTCGGTCTGGCGGATCGTGGTCAGCGGATGCGGCAGGAACGGCATCGTGCGCTCGGTCACGACGATCTGGCCGCGCGTCGGTCCCATCGGCGCGGACAGCCCGACCATCGGCGCCAGGGTCTGGTTGGCATTTCCTGCCGCGAGCACGACCTTGGCCGCGCGGATCTCGCCCTGCGCCGTCGTCAGCCTGAACTCATTGCCGTCACGCGCGATCGCACCGACCGCGCGCTCCGGCAGATAGTCGACGCCGAACTGCTTCATGCCGGCGTGCAGGGCGCGGAAGGTGCGCAGCGAATTCACGTGGCCGTCATAGGGACAGAAGCTGCCGCCGGAGACCTCCGGGCCGATCAGCGGCAGCATCTTCTTCACCTCGGACGCCGGCAGCATCTCCATCTGATAGTCGGCGGCGCCGACCTGATTGTGCATGCGCGCGACGAGCTGGGTGCGCTGCTCGTACTCGGCCTCACCGAGGGTGAGATGAAAGCCGCCGTTCTGCTGCAGCACCACGTCGAGGCCGGTCTGCGCCTTCAGCTCTTCGGCGAGCTTCGGCCACGCCTTGGAACCGCGCACCGTCCAGCCGGTGTAGGCCGGCATGCCCAGGCCCTTGCTCTGCACCCACACCAGCGCGAAGTTGGCGCGCGAGGCACGCTTGGCGATGTCGCCCTCGTCGAGCACGGCGACGCGCTGGCCGAGCCGGCCGAGCCCCCAGGCAATCGCAGAGCCGAGCAGGCCGCCGCCGACGACGGCGACGTCATAGTCTTTCGTCATAAGGTCTCCTATCGTCCGGCGTCGCCGCCTTTGGCGGTCAGCACGCGGTCGAGCCCGTAGAAGCGATCGAGCAGGATCAGGACGGTCATGGTGACGGCGATGACGCTGGCCGACACCGACGTCACCAGCGGATCGATGTTGTCCTGGATGTAGAGGAACATGCGCACCGGCAAGGTCTCTGTGCCGGGCGTCGCCAGGAACACGGTCATGGTCAGATCGTCGAACGACTGGATGAAGGCGAGCATCCAGCCGCTCACGATGCCGGGCAGGATCGCGGGCAAGGTGACGCGGCGAAACATGGTCCAGCCGTCGGCACCGAGCGAGATCGCGGCCATCTCGATCGACCGGTCCATGCCGGTCGCGGCGGCAAGCGTCAGCCGCAGCGCGAACGGAAACACCACGACGACATGGGCGATCACCAGCGCCACGAACGTGCCGCCGATGCCGACGGAGGTGAAGAAGCGCAGGAAGGCGATGCCGAGCACGACGTGCGGGATCATCAAGGGTGACAGGAACAGCGCCGACAGCGCGTCACGGCCGCGGAAGCGATAGCGGCTGATCGCCAGCGCCGCCGGCACCGCGAACAAGAGCGCCACGCACGACGACAGCGCGCCGAGCCACAGGCTCACGCCGAAGGCGTGGACGAATTCCGGATAGTCGGCGAGCGCCCTGAACCAGCGCAGCGAGAAGCTGGTGATCGGGATCGACAGAAAACCTTCCGGCGTGAACGCGACCCAGCACACGACGACGATCGGCGCCACCATGAAGACGACGAAGACGGCATGGAAGATCAGCGCCAGAGGGCCGTTCCTGCTCATCGGAACACCTCCTGGTAGCGGCGCTCGATCAGCGCGTTGGAGCCGACGACGATCAGGACGAGCGCGATCAGCAGCAGCACGGCAACCGCGGCGCCGAGCGGCCAGTTCAGCGTGTTGAGGAATTCGTCGTAGGCGAGCGTCGCCGCGACCTTGAGCCTGCGGCCGCCGATGATCGCCGGCGTCGCGAACGCACTCGCCGACAGAGAGAACACGATGATGGCGCCTGACAGCACGCCCGGCATGATCTGCGGCAGCACGATGCGGCGGACCACCGTCAGCGAGCCTGCACCCAGCGACAGTGCCGCGTTCTCGACCTGCGGATCGAGCCGCTGCAGCGCGGTCCACACCGCGAGCACCATGAACGGCATCATCGCATGCGCCAGCGCGATCACCATGCCGGTCTCGGTGAACATGAACCTGATTGGCGAATCGATCAGGCCTGATGACATCAGGAGCTTGTTGGCGAGCCCGTTGTTGCCGCCGAACAGGAGCGCCCAGCCGAGGGTGCGCGCAACCACCGAGATCAGCAGCGGGCCGATGATCACCAGCAGGAAGAGGCCCTTCCACGGCCCCTGCATGCGGTTGAGGATGTAGGCCTCCGGCACGCCGAACACCGCCGTGATCAGGGTCGCCAGCACCGCGACGCGGAAGGTGCGCCAGAACATCTCCGCGTAGTAGGGATCGTCCACGATCTCGCGCCAGTTCTTCAGGATGAACACCGGCTCGATGCCCTTGTACTGGCCCCAATCGTGGAACGACAGCATCACGGTCATGGCCAGCGGGATCACGACGACGCCCAGGAACAGCATCAAGGCCGGCAGCGCCAGGGAAAGCCCGGCCCGCGTCTCCGATGGGTTGGACGCGATGGTCGCGCTCATGCTGCAGCCTTCGCGGCGCGCAGGCTCATGTCCGAGACCTGCCAGACGAGATGCACCGCTGCGCCCTGCTCCGGCTGCGGCTGGCCGTCATTCTGCCGGATCACGATCGCCGGCCCGCATTCGGTGTCGCATTGGAACAGCCAGTGATTGCCCTGGAAGATGCGGCTCGTGATGCGCCCCGCAAGACCGGCGTCGCCGAAGCCGATGCGCTCGGGCCGGACGCTGACGGCGACGGAGCCGGCGACGCCGGCCGGCGCCGGCGCGCTCCACGATCCCGCGACCAGCCTGGCCTGCCCGGAGGCGCAATCCACAGTCGCGGCAAACTCGTTGGTCTTGCCGAGAAACTGCGCGACGAAGACCGAGGCCGGCTGCTCGTAGACCTGCTGCGGCGTGCCGATCTGCTCGATCCTGCCCTTGCTCATCACCACGATGCGGTCGGACAGCGACATCGCCTCGATCTGATCATGGGTGACGAGAATGGTCGTAGTGCCGAGGTCGCGCTGGATCTGGCGCAGCTCGATCTGCATGTCCTCGCGCAGGCGCGCATCGAGATTGGACAGGGGCTCATCGAGCAGCAGCAGGCTCGGCCGGATCACCAGCGCGCGCGCGAGCGCAACGCGCTGCTGCTGGCCGCCGGACATGCGGCGAGGATGACGGTCCTCATAGCCGGCAAGGCCGACCAGCGCGAGCGCCGATCGTACGCGCTCCTCGCGTTCCTTGCGCGCGACTTTGCGCATCTCCAGACCGAACGCGACGTTCTCGGCGGCGGTCATGTGAGGAAACAGCGCGTAGCTCTGGAACACGATGCCGAGGCCGCGCTTCGCCGGTGGCACCGCGACGAGATCCCTGCCCTCGAGGCGGATCGCACCATGTGAGGGATCGAGGAAGCCCGCGATCATCTGCAACGTGGTGGTCTTGCCGCAGCCGGAGGGGCCGAGGAACGAGATGAACTCGCCCTTGGCGACGCCGAGGCTGAACTCTTCGACGGCCGTGTTGGGGCCGAAGGACTTGCCGACGCGGTCGAGTTCGAGGAGGGACATGCTTTGGATCCAGATGGGCGAGGAATACTGGCGCTCCGCGCACGGTGCACCTCCCTTCCCCTTTAGGGGAAGGGAGAACACCGCCGTCAACGAGAGAGGCTCGCAACAAGCAACCGGTTAGCGCTCGACCTCGCGATTCCAGCGCTTGGTCCATTCCTCGCGCTTCTCGTTGACCACGCTCCAATCGGGCGCATAGACCTTGGCGGCGCGTTCGCCGATCGGCGCCATCGCGCCCACGCCCTCGGGGATCACGACGGATTTCACGACCGGGCCGTAGCCATATTCCTTCAGCATCGTGAGCTGGATCTTCGGATCGAGCAGCAGCTTGATGAAGCTCGAGGCCAGCGGCGAGACCGACGGCTTGGCGATCGGACACGCCGTCGTCAGCAGGCTCACGGCACCTTCTTTCGGATAGACGAAATCGACCGGAAAGCCGGTGTTGGCGAAGCTCTGCACGCGACCGCTGCCCCACACCGCGATGACCGCCTGCCCCGATTGGAACAGCTCGGTCATCTTGCCGGGCGACGGCTCGTAGGCCAATACGTTGGGATTGATGTCATTCTTGAAGATCTTGAAACCGGCATCGACATTGCTCTCGCTGCCGCCGTTCATCTTCGCCAGCATCAGAAGCACGTTGAGGCCGTAGGTGTTGTTGATCGGCGGAATGACGAGCAGTTGCTTGTATTTCGGATCCTTGAGATCGTTCCACGAGGTCGGCGCGGCCCAGCCTTTCTCGGCAAACACCTTCTTGTTGTACATCAGGCCGGTGGCGACGAGGCCGATGGCGACCGCCTTGTCATCCTTGAAGCGCGCGACCTCCAGCAGATCGCCGGGCAGTCCGGTGACCTTGTCGCAGAAGCCGAGCTGGATCGCCTGGTACATCGGGCCGTCATCGACGATCGCGACGTCGATCTGCTGGTTGCCCTTCTGCGCCTGCAGCTTGGCGAGGGTGTCGGTGGAGTTGCCGGCGACGTATTCGACCTTGACGCCGTTGGCCTGCTCGAACGGCGGGATCACCTCCTCGCGGATCGTCTTCTCGAACGAGCCGCCATAACCGGCGACATAGAGCGTCTTCTGCTGAGCCCAGACCTGCGAGGCCGAGGCCAGGACAGCGACGCTGACCGCCATCAGGAGTTTAGGGTGCTTCATTGGACCGATCTCCATCATCTTGGATACGAGACGGTATAAAAAAACCGCCCCAGGGAGATCGGCTTGCCCGATGGCATCCGCAGATCCAGGAAACCGGAGCTGAAGAGCCTAAAAAACGAGCCTTCCCTCACCCTGCCAAAAAAGATCGCAGCAGAGGCTTTGATCGTCCAATGAATAATGGCACCCTATTCATACGTAAATGTTATGGATGTAAGGACGTATGGCGCGGATCAACTCGCGGCAGGTCGAAGCCTTCCGGGCGATGATGCTGAGCGGCAGCGTCACCGAGGCAGCCAAGCTGATGGCGGTGACGCAGCCGGCGGTCAGCCGGCTGCTGCGCGACCTGCAGGCGCTGCTCAAGATGGAGCTGTTCGAGCGGCGCGGCACCGGCCTGGTGCCGACCGCGGCAGCGACGGCGCTCTACATGGAGGTCGAGCGCTCCTTCGTCGGGCTCGATCGCATCACCGCGGCCGCTGAGGAGATCCGTGGCCGGCGCACCGGGACGCTGCGCATTGCCGCGCTCCCCGCGCTTGCCAATGGCTATCTGCCGCGGCTCGCAGGCCACTTCCTGCAGGAGCGCCCGAACCTCAACCTCGCCTTCTTCGGCGTGATCTCGCCGATCGTGATCGACTGGGTGCTGAACGCGCAATGCGACGTCGGCTTTGCCGAGGTGCCGATCGCCCATGCCGGGCTGCCGAGCATCAAGCTGCCGGCGCTGCCGCGCGTCGCCGTTCTCCCGGCAGGCCACCGGCTTTGCGCGAAGGCGATCTTGGTGCCGCGCGACTTCGATGGGGAGACCTTCATTTCGCTGTCGTCTGGCTCCACCAGCCGGCATCTGATCGATCAGATCTTCCATCGCGAGGATGTCAGGCGCGTGCTGCGGGTCGAGACGACCTTGTCGGAAATCATGTGCGGGATGGTGTCGTCGGGACTGGGCGTCTCGATTTGCGATCCGTTCACCGCGCGCGAATTCGACGGCCGTGGCGTGGTGATGCGGCCCTTCGCGCCGCGCATCGACTTCGAATTTGCCGCGGTGTTTCCGCCGCAGCGCAGCCCCTCGCCGGTGGCGCTGGACCTTGTCCAGTCGGTGCGACAGGCCCTGGAAGAGCTCGGCCGGTCGTCGATCCCTGGAGAAACCGGGTGAGGCCTGGTGGGCGAACCTAGGACCCGCGGATTGTGATCGAGAGTTCTGCCGGTTTGACGGCAGGATTTGATTGCATCGGAATCTTCGTCAGCTCTGTCATGATGCTTCTAGTTGTACGCCCTGACGTTGTTCGACGCAGTTCGATCAAGATCATGTGTGCCCAAGAAAGGGGGAGTCGCTCGTTGATTCTGATCAAGGCTGAGAGCCGTCAGCGCGGTAGCAACGTGCAAGACTGACATTTTCCGACGGATCACCATGGCGCTTTCTATACAATCAGAAGGCCGGGTACTCGCGGTCCGCGGCGCCGTGGTTGACGTGGAGTTCCCCGCCGCCGAGCTCCCCAAGCTAGGCGACGCGCTTCTGGTGGATTGGGACCTGCCCGAAATCCTGATCGTTGAGGTTCAGGCCCACCTGGACGAGACGACGGTGCGCGGCGTCGCCTTACAGGCAACTGCCGGTCTGAAACGGGGTGCGCGGGTGCAATCGACAGGTGGACCGATCAGCGTTCCCGTCGGCGACGCAGTGCTCGGGCGCCTGCTCGACGTGACCGGGCGCACGCGGGACAACGGCCCCGCATTGCCCGACGATCTGGCGCGCGCGCCGATTCACAATTCCGCACCGCCACTCGGCGAACGGAGCCCGGCCACGGCGATCTTCGAAACGGGCATCAAGGTCATCGATCTTCTGGCGCCGCTTCCGCAGGGTGGTAAAGCCGCAATGTTTGGCGGCGCCGGCGTCGGCAAGACCGTGGTGGTGATGGAATTGATCCACGCCATGGTTCAGAGTTACCAGGGCATTTCCGTGTTTGCCGGGATCGGCGAGCGCTCCCGCGAGGGGCATGAGCTGCTGTTGGAAATGCGCCGATCCGGGGTGCTCGATCGCAGCGTGCTGGTTTACGGCCAGATGAATGAGCCGCCGGGTGCCCGCTGGCGTGTCGGGCTGACGGCGCTGACGATCGCCGAATACTTCCGCGACACGAAGCGTCAGAACGTTCTGCTTCTCATGGACAACGTGTTCCGGTTCGTGCAGGCCGGGAGCGAGGTGTCCGGCCTGCTCGGGCGCTTGCCGTCGCGCGTCGGTTATCAGCCGACCCTTGCCACGGAAGTCGCCGCGTTGCACGAACGCATCGCCTCGGTTTCGGGCGTCTCGGTGACCGCCATCGAAGCGGTCTACGTTCCGGCCGACGACTTCACCGATCCGGCGGTGACCGCGATCTCAAGTCATCTCGACAGCATGATCGTGCTGTCGAGAACGATGGCCGCCGAGGGCATGTATCCCGCAGTCGATCCCTTGAACTCGTCCTCCATCCTGCTTGATCCGACTGTGGTTGGCGACGAGCACTATCGGATCGCCGAAGAGGTGCGCGAGACGATTGCACACTATCGAGAACTTCAGGACATCATCTCGCTGCTCGGAATCGAAGAGCTCAGCGCTCAGGACCGGCTGGCTGTTGCACGTGCCCGACGCCTGCAGCGTTTTCTCACTCAACCGTTTTCCGTGACCGAGGCGTTTACGGGTGTGCCTGGCCGCTCGGTTCCCCTGGCAGAGACGCTCAAGGGCTGTCAGGCGATCCTTGGCGGTGACTGCGATCAGTGGACAGAGAGCTCGTTCTATATGATCGGCGGCATCGACGACGCGAGGGCCAGGCAGCCTCAGGAAAAGTCCGAGGAGCCGGCGAGATGAGGCTCCTGATCACCACACCGACTGCAATCGTGATCGACGAAGCAAACGTTTCGAGCGTTCGCGCCGAGGACGACAGCGGCAGCTTTGGAATTCTCGCAGGTCATGCCGACCTTCTTACTGCTCTGAACATCTCGGTGGTCAGTTGGCAAGGCGCCGACAGGCGCCTACGCTACTGTGCGGTGCGGCGGGGCGTGCTTTCCGTGACCGGCGGCGCCGAGATCGCCATCGCCACACGCGAGGCGATTGCCGGCGACGATCTCGATCGCCTTGAAGTGATCGTGCTCGATGAATTTCGCAAACGAAGCGAAACCGAGCGCGCGTCCCGAACGGAGAATCTCCAACTGCAGATGAAGGCCATCCGACAGATCGTCCACTACCTGCGTCCCGACAAGCGGAGTTTGATGGAGGGCGGCTCGTGATGGTCGGTTCGAAGCCGAACGGCGATCCCACTCCTGATGGATTGACCAAGGCGGTCCGCGACCGACGCGCGCGATGGGAGTCTTGGCGTAGCGATGGCGACTCATCGGTGGTGCGATTTGTCGGCCAGATCGGCGTGCTCGGCTGGATCATCGTCGCACCTACGCTGATTGGCCTGTTCGTCGGCCGCTGGATCGACCGTTGGCTCGGGACAGGCATCTTCTGGAGCGCGCCGCTCCTTTTGCTCGGGGTGGCGGCCGGCTGCTGGTCGGCCTGGCGATGGATGCATCAGCAATGAGCCATGCCGTCATGCACGACTATCTCTTCATTGCTGAGGCAGCTGGCTGGATTGGTGCTGGTGGCCTGCTGGGGCTGCTGCATTTCGCCTCCTTGCGATGGAACGTAGGCTTCCTCATCGGTGGCCAGCCATTCTCTTCGCTCGGACTGCAATTGCTTCGTTTCGCTGCGACAGGTGGAGCCATGGTGCTCGTCACCAAATCGTTTGGAGCGATGCCCCTCCTTGCCGGGACCCTCGGCCTCCTGACCGCGCGAAACGGACTTCTTCGGCCGGAGACGCGACGATGATCGGTTCACCCCTGACCGCAAAGGTCGTGTTCACGATTGAGCCAGTCGCAGTCACCGAGCCCGTCGTCGTGACCTGGGGGCTCATGGCCATCCTCGGCGTGGGTGGCTGGCTCGCCACGCGCTCGCTCTCGCTGCGGCCCACCGCTGCCCAGGCGATCGTCGAGACGGTTGTCGACGTCATCGAAAATCAAGTCCACGAGACCATGCGCGTGGCGCCGGCGCCATATGTCCCGATGATCGGTACGCTCTTTCTCTTCATTCTGGCGGCAAATTGGTGCTCGCTGATCCCCGGTGTCGAGCCGCCAACTGCGCATATTGAAACAGATGCGGCGCTGGGGCTCATCGTGTTCGTCGCCATCTTCTACTTCGGTGTTCGGGCACGGGGGCTGGTCGGATATCTCAAGACCTTCGCCGAGCCCACCTTCATCATGGTTCCCCTGAACATCGTCGAAACGTTCACGCGAACGTTTTCGCTGATCGTGCGCCTGTTCGGAAACGTGATGAGCGGTGTTTTTGTCGTCGGCATTGTTCTGTCCCTTGCCGGTCTACTCGTGCCTATTCCGCTCATGGCGCTCGATCTCCTGACCGGCGCGGTTCAGGCATACATTTTCACCGTTCTCGCCATGGTATTCATCGGCAGCGCGTTGAACGAGGGACGCGCTCCCACGAAAGGGAAGTCATCATGAACTGGATCGAGATTGTCAGCATCTTTGCAGCGGCCATGGCGGTCTCTTTTGGAGCGATTGGGCCGGCACTTGGCGAAGGTCGCGCGGTCGCCGCAGCAATGGATGCCATCGCCCGGCAGCCCGAGGCGGCGGGGACGATCTCGCGCACCCTCTTCGTCGGTCTTGCCATGATCGAAACCATGGCAATCTACTGTCTCGTCATCGCGCTGCTCGTGTTGTTCGCCAACCCCTTCATCCATTAGGCCGATATGCATATCGACTGGTGGACGTTGGCGCTCCAGACCGTCAATGTCCTCATCCTCATCTGGATCCTGGGCCGGTTCTTCTTTCGTCCGGTCGCCGATCTTGTAGCGAAACGGCGAGAAGAGGCGGCTAAGCTCCTTGCGGACGCCGACGCGGCTCGAAAGGAGGCCGGGGACCTTCGCGCCGAAGCAACGACACTCCGCGCCGGGATCGACGCGCAGCGCGATCGCTTGCTCGCACAGGCCCGCAAGGACGCGGAGGCCGAGAAAGCGTCCGCGCTCGCCCAACTGTCGAGCGAGCTCGATCAGCACCGAAAGGATGCGGCAGTCGCGATCGAAAAAGAGCGCATCGCCATGCAGCACGCTGTGCTCGATCGAGCGAGCGAGCTCTCGGTGCGGATTGCACGCCGACTACTAGAACGGCTTCCAGCAAGCGCTGCATTCTCCGCTTTTCTCGATGGTCTTGGTGCTGAACTGGGCCGGCTGACGGTGGACTCGCGCAATCGCCTTGCGGGATCGGATCCGGCTCACCCGCTCGACGTCGTCGCAGCGGCGAAACTGGATGACGAGCAGGCGGCCAGCTTGCGGGAGACGATCCACGCAGCGTTCGGCAGTGAGCCACCGATACGTCTCTCGTGCGATTCCAGGCTCATCGCTGGTTTCGAAATCAGAGGCCGGAATATCGTCGTGCGCAACAACTGGCAGGCCGACCTCGAGATCATTCGAAGAGAGCTGGACCGATGACGGCCATCGCCCCTCTCGACAGCTGGCTACGGGAAGCCGAGGCGCGCGTTGATGCTGCGACGCTTGCACCGGTAACCGAGCAGATTGGCTGCGTGGAATCCGTTGCCGATGGGATCGCATTGGTGTCAGGCCTGCCCGATGTGCGTCTTGATGAGCTCGTACGCTTCGAGCACGGACAGGTCGGCTACGCCACCACGCTCGACCGCGATCTGCTCGGATGCGTCCTGCTCGACGACCCCGCAGGCCTCAAGGCGGGCCATCAGGTGCACGGCAGCGGCGAAGTGGTCCGCGTCCCCGTCGGACCTTCTCTGCTCGGCCGGACGATCGACCCGCTGGGGCGTCCTCTGGACGGCGGAGCACCGATCGAGTCGGGCGCATATGAGCCGATCGAACGGCCGGCACCGTCGATCATCGATCGCGACCTTGTCAGCGAGCCCCTGCAGACCGGAATTCTTGTGCTGGATTCGATGTTCGCGCTCGGCCGCGGCCAGCGCGAGCTCATTATCGGCGATCGCGCAATCGGCAAGACGGCAATAGCGATCGACTGCATCATCAATCAGAAGTTCAGCGACATCGTTTGTGTCTACGTCGCTATCGGTCAGAAGTCGTCGACCGTGAAGCGGGCGATACAGGCGATACAGGCACACGGCGCTCCCGAGCGATGCATTTTCGTCGTTGCCGGCGCTTCCGCTTCGCCCGGCCTGCAATGGATCGCCCCTTTCGCCGCTTTCACCATCGCCGAATACTTCCGCGACCGTGGCCAGCATGCGCTGGTGGCCATCGACGATCTGACGAAACATGCGGCCACCCATCGGGAAATCGCCTTGCTGACGCGCCAACCGCCCGGTCGCGAGGCCTACCCCGGCGACGTCTTCTATGTTCATGCCAGGCTGCTGGAGCGGGCGGCAAAGCTTTCCAAGGCGGCCGGGGGAGGTTCGCTGACCGCGCTGCCCATCGCTGAACTCGATGGCGGGAATCTCAGCGCCTACATTCCGACCAACCTGATATCGATTACCGACGGCCAGATCGTTCTCGATGCGCGTCTTTTCCACGAAGGTCACAAGCCGGCCGTCGATGTCGGCACAAGCGTCAGCCGAGTGGGTGGAAAGACTCAGGCTCCAGCCTTGCGCGAAGCCGCGCACGCTCTGCGCCTCGACTACGCGCAATTTCTGGAACTGGAAATGTTCACGCGCTTTGGCGGAGTGACCGACACCCAAGTCAAGGACAAGATCGCTCGCGGGCGACACATCCGGAGCATCCTGGCCCAGCCACAATATTCGCCGGTTCGTTTGGCGGACGAGGTCGCGCTCGTCACGGCGCTGCAGACCGGCATTCTTGACCGCGTGGCGTTGGACGACATCGCAAGGTTTCGCACCGAACTCTCGTCCTGGATCGACAAGGAGGCAAAGGAGGCCGTGGCGGCCATCGAGCGGACAGGCGAACTCGATGACCCGCAGAGAGCAGCCATGACAGCGGCGCTCACGGGGCTTGCCGCCAAGTGTGCCCGACCGCGCGCCGATCGGATCTGAATGATGGTGGAACGGCTCGCTGAGATCTCGGCCCAAATCCAGAACGTCCGTCAACTGGAGGCCGTGGTCACTGCCTTGCGCGGCATCGCCGCGTCGCGCGCGCAGCGAGCACGCTCCCTCCTTGACGGCATCGATTCCTACAGCGCTGTCGTTTCCCGGGCCATCGGACAGGCCCTGACGCTGCTGCCGGCAGATTTTCGACATCTGCCGGAAAGAAGAAGAGCGACAACCGGCGTGATCCTCTTTTGCGCGGAACAGGGCTTCGCCGGCGCATTCAGCGAACGTGTTTTGAACGCTGCAGGGGGCGATCTCGCAAACGCAACGACATTCCTGATTGGAACGCGTGGCCTTGTCATCGCCCGCGAGCGTGGGTTGAACCCGTCCTGGTCGACTCCGATGGCCAGCCACGTGGATGCTGTTCCTTCACTTGCGAACAACATCGCCGACGCCTTGTACGCGCAGATCGCAAGCGGTACGCCATCAACCGTTCAAATGATCGTGCCGCGATCAATCTCCGGCGTCGGCGTCCAGATTGAACGCTACTCGCTGCTTCCACTTGATCTTGCGCGCTTTGCCAGTGACTCCGAGACTCTGCCGCCGTTGACAACACTCGAGCCGCGGGAATTGCTCGAACGACTCACGGCCGAGTATGTCTATGCCCGGCTTTGCGAGGCAGCCATGCATTCCTATGAAGCCGAAAACCAGGCACGCATGATGACGATGACGGCAGCCCGGCACAACATCGGGACCCGCCTCGTCACGCTTGGACAGCGTGAGCAGCAGCTCCGGCAGGAAGAGATAACAAATGAGATCGTCGAGCTCGCCGCCGGAGCCGAGGCCCTGGCGGATCGCTGAAATGAACGACGCATTTTGAAAGGGACAACTGGCCCCGCGATCAAACGGCCCCCTTTGGCATCGTGGAGATGGCGGCCGGCCTGAGCTCTCGCCCGCAATGGCCACCATGCGCACCGGGAGATCCTTGTGGCGGGACATCGGCGCCACCGTCCGGCCGTTTCAGAAAGCCGGCACTCGTTCGTGCCGGCTCATTTCCTGCCGCGCGCCCCGAGGCTCATGGAACAAGGGACCGACAGGAATCTCTGAGAACGTCTCGTTTTGCCGCTGGATCAGCAGCGCATCGAGGCCTTGCTTCAGCGCCAGGGCCTTGCCTCGCTCCGGACCGAGAACCATGAGCGCAGTGGCCCAAGCATCGGCATCCATGCAGCTGGCGGCAACGACTGAAACCGACGCAATTCCATTGTCTACCGGGCCGCCGCGCGATCGGTCCATCGCGTGAGAGAGGCGCTTTCGCCCGATATCGACCCAGCGCCGATAGTCGCCCGAGGTCGCGACCGCCGCATCACGCAATTCGATCACGCCGAGCGGACCGCGTAGTTCATAGTCAGGCGCTTCCACCGCTACTCGCCACGAGGATTCGTCTGCCTTGGCGCCTCGCGCTTTCAACTCTCCATCGAGACCGAGCAGCGCATTGGAGACGCCGAAGCACTCGACCACGCGCATCATCTCGTCCACGGCGAAACCCTTGGCGATACCCGAAAGATCGAGGGCGAAGTGGCTGTGCTTGCGCGCCCTTCGTTCCGGCACATCCAGTTCAAGAACAGTGTGGGTTGGTGGCAGCCGCTCGCGAAGAGCCGCGCGAAGCGCTTGCGCATCTGTCGCCGAACAGGGAGGTCCGAAACCCCAGGCATTGACGAGAGTTCCGAGCCCGACGTCAAAGGCTCCGTCCGAGGCGCGTCCGATTGCAACTCCCCGCTCCAAGACCCGCATGAGTTCAATCGGCAAGGATTCCCAGGTGCCCGGCGACGCTGCATTGAAACGCATCAGGTCGCTGTCCGGCTTCCATGTGGACATCTGATGGTCGACGCAATCGACGGCGTGAGCCAATGCGGTTTCCAGCGCGGCAAGATTGGTCGACGGCGGTGCATAGAGCAGCGCCGACCAGCGCGTTCCCATGGTGGCGCCGCTCAATACATGACGGTGCAGGTCAGTAGACATCTTCAACATACCTCCCTTGGGCTTTGAGTGCGACAGGCGTCAGACCCAGGGGCGCCAATACGTCCGCCACCGCCTGCATGACGTCCGCTGCCATGTCGCGCCCGCCACAGACCATGATCTGTGCTCCGTTGGTGATGAGCGCGCGCAGGCGATCCGCGTCACCGCGCAGGCGATCCTGCACATAGCCGCCGCCCTTCACGCGCGAGAAGGCAGTGGTGAGGCTCGTCAATCGTTTCTCACCGAGCCAGCCATCGATTTCGCGCTCATAGAGAAAGTCAGAGGCTGGATCGCGCCCGCCGAAATACAGATGCATCGGCTGGCACCCGCCGTTGGCACGAACAAATCCTGCCAGCGGACCTATGCCGGTGCCAGCGCCGATCAGGATCACCGGCTTTCGTCCATGTGCCGGACGGAAAGCGGGATTTGCCTTCACGAAGGCCTCGACCTTGTCGCCCGGCTGAAGGCCGTGAAGCAGACCAGAGCAAAGTCCGCCCGGATGCTTGCGGACGCAGATCTCGACGAAGCCATCACGGGTCGAACTTGCCAACGAATAGTAGCGCGGCAAGTTGCAGTCCGGCGGCAGAACCGCGATCAGGTCGCCTGCGGCGAAGCGCGGCCAGCCATGCCCCATGAGGCGCGCGAACATGCCACGTCCTGGCAGCGCGAAGCGCAGCACGCAGGTGGGCGCCTGCACCTCCGCGCCGTAATCGATGCGTTCGATGAGCGTTAGCATATGAGTCCGCGGCCGCTCCGGCACATGGATCAGCACAAGGTCCTCACCCATGACATCCGACAGGGCCTTGCCCCACCGCGCAAACTCTTGCGCAGACTGGCGGTCGATCGTGTCCAGCGGCATCAACGATCGCGAGCCTTTACGCGCCAGGGCCGCCTCGACGTCGCGGGCGAATTGACAGAATTGCGGGAATTGCCGATCACCGAAGCCGAGGACTGCGACCGGAAAAGGCGGTGGCGCGGTGATCGCGTCGAGGCGTTTGAGGAATGCGCCGGCTGTCGCCGGCGCTGCGCCGTCGCCATAGGTTGCCGTCAGCACGAACATGCGCTGGGTCGACGGATAGGATCGCAACAAGCTGTCCATTGGAGCGACGTGAACCCTGTGCCCGTTGGACGTCAGCGCGGCATGCAGCGTGCAGGCGAAGCCCCATGTGCTGCCGCTTTCACTGCCGACCAGGATCACGGTGTCGGCATCTTTGGCAGGAACGTTGTCGCTGATGGGAGCGTGAGCGTGCTTCCTGCTCGACCACACCACGGCTCCGCTCAACCCGAGCACCGGCACACCGAGGGCACTGACGCCGAGCAGCAACCCAAGCCACCAGAGCCCTTGCCCGGTATGTAGCATGTAGATGAATTCGTAGATCTGCCGGGCGACCGAATTGTCCTGCCAGCCCAGCATCTCTCCGCTGGCCGGGTCGACGTAGCCCTCGCCTGCAGCGGTGACCAGATGGAAGAGATCGTTCGGATTCGCGGCGTTGGGAAACGTCAATTCACGCAGTTGAGAAAGATCGATGCCACGCAAAGCCTCGATTTGCTCGACCGGAAGAGCCGGGCCGCTGCTTGTCACGCTCGGGAATGCGGACAGCTGCGCCGTGCCGTCCGGGATCAGTCCGAACGTCGTGAGCGACAGATAAAGCGCCGTCATCGCCGACAGCACGAGCCCGACGGCCGCCAGCCGACCGAGATCGGTATGCAGGCGTTGCATGCCGCCGCCACGGGAGCGGCCGAGAACATGCCGCCACCCTCCCATGCGCCGGGCCGTCATCTGCAGACCGGACAGCGCCAGGACAAGCATGGCGAATGCGCTCGCGCCTGCGGCCATGCGTCCGCCATCGCTCAGAAAGAACGAGCGGTGCAGGTTTGTCATCCAGCGCTCGAACGGGGAGCGCACGTAGTCCGAAACCGGCTCGCCGCTGGAAGGGTCCACCACGCTCGCGGCCGGGCCGGCTGGTCCGGAGTAGAAGGCGATGATTTTGCCGGAGGTCAGTCGCTTGATCTGCTCGACGCCAGGATATCTGTGGGCGATCCGGCCGGCGAGGTCGGCGACGCTCATGCTGTCTGGCGATATCGCCCCAGCTCTTTCCCAAGCCGGGATCACCGACAGCACGGCGCCGCTTAGGACAAGCACCATCAGCGGCAGGACGACGGCAAGGGCCAGGCCCCTGTGAATCAAGCGCAGCATCACACCTATCCCAAGGCTACTTGTCGTAAGTGAACGAGCGGATGTAGCTGCGCCCTGCCAACGGCCGGCCCGCGCCCGCGGATGTCAGCGGAACCACCACCTCGGACGGGCTGTCGCGCATGTCCTCGGCGGCGGCGTCGATATGCAGCTTGTAGCCCGCATCGAAGAGCGCATCCGCAAGATCGAGCGTGATCTTCAGCGTACGGCCGGCTCCGACGCTTGCGCCGGTGATGCCGTTGATATCTGCAAGGTTTCCACGAGAACTGCGCTCCCAGCCGCTGAGATGGCCGTAATATTTGGACTTGGAGCCAGCCATCCACAGCGTGCCTTTGTAAGCTCCGGTCGCGTCGGTGACGTAAAGCGCCAAATACGCGCCGTTCCCGCCGTAGTTATTAAGCGTCGTGGTCAACGTGACAGGTCGCGCCATGGCCAGCCCGGGGGCGGTCAGCGCGGTGGTCACGGCAAGGGCGGCAATCATCGATTTCATTTTTGTCTCCGACAGTGGCGCTTCTATCGCGCCCTAACTGAATGGCGCGGCTGACGTGCTCCTGAAGGTCGATCCGATTCTGCTTCAGGTCGCCGTCAGGTTGGCGCTCTCCCCAAAAGAAAACGCCCCGCACGAGGCGGGGCGCGCTTGAACGCGATGTCGCGTTCACTCGATTCAGGCGACGTCCGTCGGTCAGGCCGGCCTTTTGCGTCCCAGGATGCTCGCGGCTTCCGGACCCTTATTGAACCTGGACCTTGGGAGCCGCGCCGCCCTGAATAAGTCCGTTGGTGGGCGGCGCCGTAGGCGCGGCTGCTCGTCCTGGTCCCGACTGATCGCCTCGCCGCTCTCGGTCACCTTGATCATGATCCTTGTCGTGCTCTCCGCGCTTTTGCTTCACGCGGATCACAGCCAGAGATGCAGGATCAATCTTTGCCTCGATGGCGCGACCGGCTTCGTCCTGTCCCCTGATCTCATAGCATCCATCGTCGATCTTGATTCTGCGCACGGTCCAGCCGCGCGCCTTCGCCATCTGCTCGACCGCTTCGCGCGGCTGCCACTGCGCCATGGGCACGTTGCAATCGTCATCATCGGCCAGCGCCATGCCGGGGGTCAGCGCCCCCAGCAGAATGGCGGCAATCAACACTGTCCTGTTCACGTTCTCTTGCTCCCGCTTCAAGGCTCCTGCCCGTCTTCTTCTTGAGCCGGTTTCCTGACGTTGGCCTGAAGACGCCGCGACTTTTGCTTCAGGTCAACGTCAGGATCTCCTCTATGATTATCGCTTACAGGTCGACGGGCTGGGCGGAATGACCCGATGCGGATATTGCTGATCGAAGACGACACGATTCTGGGGGCGGCAGTACGCGACCAGATTGTGTCGGATGGCCATTCCGTGGACTGGGTGACCCGCCTGGATGCGGCAAGGGAATATCTTGACACCGCGGCCTATGACCTCTTGCTCCTGGATCTGATGCTGCCGGACGGCCGCGGTATCGGACTGCTGCGGGATCGACGCGCCAAGGGCGACGTGACGCCGGTCATCATCCTGACGGCGCTCGATCAATTGTCCGACCGGATCGAAGGGCTCAACGCCGGCGCAGACGATTACATGATCAAGCCCTTCGATCTTTCGGAGCTTACGGCGCGGCTGAATGCCGTCGCTCGCCGCTATGCCGGCAATCCGAACCCACTGATCCGAATTGGCGATCTTCAGATCGATCTGGCCGCTCGGTCGATTACGCGTGCAGGAAAGAACATCGCCCTGACAGCGCGGGAATGGGTGCTGCTCGAGACTTTCTTGCAGCGTCCGCGACAGGTTTTGTCCAAATCGCTGCTCGAGGAACGGCTCTATTCCTTCGGCGAAGAGATCGAGAGCAACACCATCGAGGTACATGTCAGCCGGCTTCGCAAGAAGCTCGGACACGCCGTCATTGAGACCGTGCGAGGTCTCGGCTATCGGCTGGGAATCGCCTCATGAAAGGCCCGCGTAGTCTGCAGTGGCAGATCTCGCTGTGGCTCGGGCTTGGCGTCGCGCTCCTTTGGATTGTTGCAGCCGTCGTGACCGGCCAAAGGCTTCGTCACGAAATGAACGAGGTATTCGATAGCGCGCTTGAGGAGACGGCTCAGCGGATTCTTCCGCTTGCGGTGCTCGAGATCCTCGGCCGTGAGGCAGACGGCACGTCTCAGCGTATCGCCACGCTCAGGCAGCACGACGAGTACTTCACCTATGTGGTCCGCGACGACCGCGGCACCGTCCTGCTGCGCTCGCACGGCGCCGATGACGCGATCTTTCCTCCTTTCTCCAGAATGGGGTTTGTCGACACCCCAACCCATCGAATCTACTTCGACACTGCAGTGCGAGGCACGATGACGATCGCGGTGGCGGAGCTGCTGA
This sequence comes from Bradyrhizobium sp. HKCCYLS3013, assembly GCF_051167615.1. Taxonomy (NCBI): domain Bacteria; kingdom Pseudomonadati; phylum Pseudomonadota; class Alphaproteobacteria; order Hyphomicrobiales; family Nitrobacteraceae; genus Bradyrhizobium; species Bradyrhizobium sp. HKCCYLS3013. The sequence continues at coordinate 550,197 of NZ_JBNPTK010000001.1, read as the reverse complement.
CACATCGTCGCGAGGTCGCGAACCAGGCGCTCCTCGGGCTTGCCTGGCCGCTGGGATTGCTCATTCCCCTCAGTCTTCTCGCCGTATGGGGCGTCGTGCGCGTTTCGATGACCCCGGTCAGGCGCCTGCGAGGCGACATTGAAGCGCGCGGCACCGGCGACCTGTCTCCGGTTCCAGCCGCGGGACTGCCCTCCGAGATCGGGCCGATCGCCGACGCCGTGAACGGCCTGCTGGAGAAGCTTCGGCGCGCCCTGGAAGCCGAGCGAAGTTTCACGGCCAATTCCGCGCACGAACTACGTACGCCGGTGGCTGCCGCGCTCGCGCAGACGCAACGGCTCATCGCCGAGACCCGGGACACCGCAGCCCGAACCCGGGCCCAGCAGATCGAGGTGGCGCTGCGGCGGCTTTCGCAACTGTCTGAAAAGTTGATGCAACTCGCGAAGGCGGAGGGTGGACGGCTTCAGGGCAAGGAGACGACTGACATCGCATCGGTGCTGAAACTGGTCATCGGGGAGATGATGCGCGATCCGGCTGCGGCCGGTCGACTCGCTGTCAACATTCCTGCGACGCCGGTTCTCTTCGATATTGATACGGATGCCTTTGCCATTCTAGCGCGCAATCTCATTGAGAACGGCCTCAAGCACGGAGCGTCCCACGCGCCAGTCGTTGTAACTCTTTCCAACACTGGCGTGCTGACCGTTACAAATGAGGGAACAGCCGTTCCGCCGGAGTTGCTGGAACGCTTGTCTCGCCCGTTCGAGCGCGGCAGCACCGATGCTGACGGCTCGGGGTTGGGCCTCGCCATCGCAAAAGCCATCGCCTCCGGAGTTGGTGCCGAGCTCGTCCTGACGTCGCCTTTGCCTGGAGCGCAGGGCGGCTTCCAGGCGAGGTTTTCCGCGCAGTGAGTTCATCGGCGGCCAGTCGATGATTTTTCGAGAAATTGGGAGCAGATTGGGACGTGGCAATTGCGGCCAATTAGCAGGCCGGGGGGCGAATCATGCGCGCGTGGCGACCAGCTCTTCGAGAAGCGCTACGGTAGCCGCTAGGCTTCGGCTCGGCGGCGTCATCTGATTGGCCACCTCGCGCGCCCGAGTGGGCATCCCGGCTCCAGAACGGTCCGCAGTTCATGGCGAAGGGTCGCTTGCGTCGTTGCCGAAAAACGACGCGAGGTGCCGATACCCAGGCGTCTGATCCGTGTCGCCCATACCGGCTGGTCGGCGCCGATCCAGAGGACAAGAGTTGGGACGCCGGAGCGAACGCTCGCGGCCGTGGTGCCGGAGCCGCCATGGTGAACGATGGCCCGGCAGCGCGGCAGGACAGCGGCGTGATCGGTCGCAGGCACGATCACGCCCGGGGACCCGACCGCAATCCACGATCTGACAGACGCCGAGCTGCGTGTCGCGGGCCGCCACTGCTCAAGTCGACAGCTACCGACCTATCCAGAACGGACCCGCAAACAGTTGATCTCAGGGTCGAAGAAGCGGCGGCAGGAGCAAACAGAAGCAGCTGGCGTGTCGGAATAGCCGCTGACCCGCTTGTCGGAATGGCTTTGCAGATTGGCCATACATCTTCGGAAGGCTTGGTGGGCGCACTAGGGCTCGAACCTAGGACCCGCTGATTAAGAGTCAGCTGCTCTACCAACTGAGCTATGCGCCCGGATCTTGCATCCGGAGAAAGCCTTCCGCGAGAGCCGGTCGTTTAGCAAAGCGATTCCGGGATGTCCAGCGATCCATGACGATTTTTCGTCACTTTCGATGCAGAAAAACCGCCGGCGGGCGGCGGTTTTCCCCAAGTGAAATCAGAAGGATCGTTAACCGGCGCTCAGAGCCGTCCGGACTCGCGTTCCTCCTCGGACCAGCCCATGTGGCCCATCGGTCCCGGGCCGAAGCGATGCCCGCCGAAGCGCGGACCGTCCTCCATGCCGCCCTCGCCGCGCTCCATCCAGCGGTGATGGCGCGGACCGTCCGTTCCCATCATGCGCCCCATCGGCCGGGTGAGCATCGACAGCCGGCGCTTCTGGCCGTCGTCGAGCGTCTTGTAGAGCGGGTCGGCAGCGTCGGCGACCTTCTTCATCGCATCCGCGGTGACCGCCATCGTATCGGCACGCTCGCGCAGCCGCGCCACGGGATCGATGTCCTTGTCCTGGGCTGCGTCGGTCATCCGCGCATTGGCGCGGTCGAACCGCAGCTTGGCGAGATCGCGCACCGCGCTCTCGACCGGCGGCCACAATTTCTCCTGGTCCGCCGTCAGCTTCAGGCCGGCATGGACGGAAGCGATGCGCGCATCCAGCATGGCGGCGCGATCTTCCGGATTCATGCGCGCATGATGCATGTGATCATGAAACCAGCCGCGCTGGGCGTAGACCGCGGTCGAGCCGGCGATGGCGAGCACGGCGACAGCGGCGATGGTGAACCTTCTCATGCCAACCTCCTTGGAAAGTCGGATCAGCATGAGCCCGCCGTTCCGCACCTTCAACTTACAGTTTGGACAGAGTGTACGACCTTACGAAGATGTAATTGCTTCAAATACCTTTCTGTTTTTGCAATTCGGTGTCATTTCATTTCTGCGCCTCAAAGCATCCCCAGCATGCGCGGCAACCACAGCGAGATTTCCGGCACGTAGGTGACGAGCGCGAGGAAGCCCAGCATCGTCAGCAGCCAGGGCATGACGGCGATGGTCAGCTCGGTGATGCCCATCTTGGCGATGCCGGAGGCGACGTAGAGGTTGAGCCCGACGGGCGGGTGGCACATGCCGACCTCCATGTTGACCACCATCAGGATGCCCAGATGCACCGGATGGATGCCGAGCTTGACCGCCACCGGGAACAGGATCGGCGCCATGATCAGGACGATCGAGGTCGCCTCCATCACGTTGCCGGCGAGCAGCAGGAGGATGTTGACGACCAGGAGGAACACGATCCAGTTGACGCCGGCCGCCGCCATCCAGTTGGCGATCTGTTGCGGGATGTTCTCATTGGCCATCAGGAACGAGAACAGCACGGCGTTGGTGATGATGTAGAGGATCATCGCGCTCATGTTGGCCGAGCCGAGCAGGACCTTCGGCACGTCCTTCAGCGACATGTCGCGATAGACGAACACCGCGATGACGAAGGCATAGACGGCGCTGACGGCCGCGGCCTCGGTCGGCGTGAACTTGCCGGTGTAGATGCCGCCGAGCACGATCACGATCAGCAGCAGGCCCCAGACGCACTTGCGGAAGGCCGTGAAGCGCTCGGCCCAACTTGCCCGTGGCATCCGGGGGTAGTCGTTCTTCCAGGCCCGGTAGAAGGTCGTGAAGCCGAGCAGGCTCGCCAGCATCATCCCAGGGATGACGCCGGCGATGAACAGCTGGCCGACCGAGGCCGAGGAGACGCGATGACCGGCCGGATCGAGCGCGATGCTGCCGCCGGTCGCCACCGCATAGACCACCATCACGATCGAAGGCGGGATCAGGATACCGAGCGCGCCTGACGTCGTGATGACGCCGGCGCCAAAGCGCTTGGGAAAGCCCTGCTTGACCATCGCCGGCAGCATGATCGAGCCGATCGCGATCACGGTCGCCGGCGACGAGCCGGACACCGCGGCGAACAGCGCGCACGCCATGACGCCGGCGAGCCCCAGGCCGCCATACCAGTGCCCGACCATCGAGGTCGCGAAGTTGATCATTCGTCGCGCGACGCCGCCATGGGTCAGGAAATTGCCGGCGAGGATGAAGAACGGGATCGCCATGATCTCGAAATTGTCGATGCCCGTGAACAGCTTCAGCGCGACGGATTCGGTCGGCACGTTCGTCATGAAGAACACGAACGAGAGCACGGTGAGGCCGAGCGCGATCGAGATCGGCATGCCCGTCAGCATCAGGAAGATGAGCAGGCTGAAAATGAGGAGGCTGCTCATCGCGTCGCCTCCGTGGCCGGCGCATCGACGCCTTCGACATAGGCGTGATCATGATGCGGCAGTTCGTCATGGCGGAAATAGTGCCAGGCAACCTGCAGGAAGCGGAAGCACATCAGATAGGAGCCGAGCGGGATGCAGAGATAGACCAGCCAGCTCGGCAGCTCCATGTCCGGCGTCACCTGGTCGGTCTGCGACAGGCCATAGACGAACTTGGCGCCCATGGTACCGATGATGGAGGTGAACAGCGCTCCACAGAGCAGGCCGAACAGCACCGTCACCTTGCGCAGCGACGGCCGCATCATGTTCACCACGACGTCCACGCCGACATGGATGCCGGTGCGCACGCCATAGGCGGCGCCGAACTTCGCCATCCACACGAACATGTAGATGCAGAGCTCCTGCGCCCAGGACAGGTCGATCGGAAACAGGATGGGATAGAGGAAGGGCACGCCGACCAGATAGCGGTGCAGCACGGCCACGAAGATGATCGAGGTCGCCGCCGCGATCAGGAATGCGATCAGGATCTCCTCGAGCCGATCGAGGATGCGCAACAGAAAGCCCAAGTCCCCTCCCCCACAATCAAACGTCCGCGGCGCTTGGCTGCGCCGTCTGCCTTCTTGCGCGCCGAGTGCTTCGCCCCCTCGATGCGCGGACCATGGCCCGCGCACCGCTCGCCTTACGCCGTCAGTTGGTCGTGCCGCGCGTCTCCTTCAGGAACTCGTCGATCAGCGGCTGACCGACGCGCCCCGCGACGTCCTTGTACACCGGCATCATCGCCTTGCGCATCGCCTCGTCCTGGGCCGGCGTCAGTTTGACGAGCTCGGTCTTGCCGGACTTGCGGATCTCCTCGAGCGCGTCGTCGTTCTCCTTCGCCGACTGGTTGTTGCCGTAGGCGGTCGCTTCCTTCATCGCCTTCTCGCAGGCGGCGCGGATATCCGGCGGCAGGCCGTCCCAGAACTTCTTGTTCACGACCACGACGTAGCCGATGTAGCCATGATTGGTCAGCGTGATGTACTTCTGCACCTCGTGCATCTTCTGGGTATAGATGTTCGAGGGCGTATTCTCCTGGCCGTCGACGACGCCGGTCTGCAGCGCCTGGTAGACTTCCGAGAACGCCATTACCTGCGGGATCGCGCCGAGCGTGCGGAACTGCGCATCCAGCACCTTCGAGGACTGGATGCGGAACTTCAGGCCCTTGTAGTCGGCGGGATCGACGAGCTTCTTGTTGGCGCTCATCTGCTTGAAGCCGTTGTCCCAGTAGGCCAGCCCGATCATTCCCTTGGGCTCGAGCAGCTTCAGCAGCCTGGCGCCGAGCGGGCCGTCCGTGACCTTCCGCAGGGTGGCGAGGTCGGGCAGGATGTAGGGCAGATCGAACACCTCGAATTCCTTGATGCCGATCGGGCCGAACTTGGAATTCGACGGCGCCAGCATCTGCACCGCGCCGAGCTGCAGCGCCTCGAGCTCTTCCTTGTCCTTGTAGAGCTGCGAGTTCGGGTAGACTTCGACCTTGACCTTGCCGTCGGTGTACTTCTCGGCCAGCTCCTTGAACTTGTCGGCGGCGAGGCCCTTCGGGGTGTTCGAGGCCACCACATGGCTGAACTTGATCACGATCGGATTGTCGGCGGCCAGGGCCGGGCCGGCCAGCGCGAGCACCGCGAGCGAGGCGGCGGTGGCGATCACATGGCGAAACTTGAAGTGCAAGGTGTCCTCCCGACGTTTCGGGGGACATTGCAATGATGCCCCCGCTTTGTATGCCAGGGACATTGTTAGCGGGTCGCCGGCCGGAATGCCATTGACCGTTAGCCGCAGAGCCGGGGATTCCCGTGCTGCAACGCACCATCTTCGCGTCGTCCGGGGCGGCGCGAAGCGCCGAACCTCAGATGCGCAATTGCGCATCGGGGAACCTCGATATGGCCAGAGCAGGATGCAAACCAAGCTCCGGAGTCCGGGTTCAGCCGCTCTCGCGGCTGCCCCGGAATGACGTTGTCGATCAGCCCGCTGCCGCCGTCGCGCCCTGCCCCTGCGCCACGTCACGCTGGCGCTTCATGACCAGCTTGTTGAGCGCCCCCAGATAGGCCTTGGCCGAGGCCACCAGCGTATCCGGATCCGCCGCGCGCGCGGTCATCGAGCGGCCGTCCTGCGACAGCCGCACCGAGACCTCGGCCTGCGCGTCGGTGCCCTCGGTCACGGCATGGACCTGGTACAAGTCCAGCTTGGCCTCGTGCGGCACCAGCGACTTGATGCAGTTGAACACGGCATCGACCGGCCCGTTGCCTTCGCTCTCCTCGATCTTGGTCACGCCGTCGACGTCGAGCTTCATGGTGGCGCGCTGCGGACCGCGGGTGCCGGCGATGACCGACAGCGACAACAGCTTGATGCGGTCATGGGCGCTCACCATGCCCTCGTCGATCAGCGCCTCGATGTCCTCGTCGTAGATCTGCTTCTTGCGGTCGGCCAGCGCCTTGAAGCGGACGAAGGCGTCCTCGACCTGATTGCTCGACAGCTTGTGGCCCATCTCCTCCAGCTTGTGGACGAAGGCGTGGCGGCCGGAATGCTTGCCCATCACCAGCGAGGTCTGCTTCACGCCGACCGTCTCCGGCAGCATGATCTCGTAGGTCTGCGCGTTCTTCAGCATGCCGTCCTGATGGATGCCGCTCTCATGCGCGAAGGCGTTGCGGCCGACGATGGCCTTGTTGTACTGCACCGGGAACGAGGTCGCGGCCGACACCACCTTCGAGGCGTGGGTCAGCTGCGTGGTGTCGATCTTGTTCCAGAACGGCAGCTTGTCGTTGCGCACGCGCATCGCCATCACGACCTCTTCCAGGGCCGCGTTGCCGGCGCGCTCGCCGATGCCGTTGATGGTGCATTCGATCTGGCGGGCGCCGGCGCGCACGCCGGCCATCGAGTTGGCGACCGCCATGCCCAGATCGTTGTGGCAGTGGACGGAGAACACCGCCTTGTCGGAGTTCGGCACCGTCTCGCGCACCCGCTTGAACAGGTCGTAATACTCCTCCGGCACGGCGTAGCCGACGGTGTCCGGAATGTTGATGGTGGTGGCGCCGGCCTTGATCGCGGCCTCGACGCAGCGGCACAGGAAGTCGAACTCGGTGCGGGTGCCGTCCTCGGATGACCACTCGACATCGTCGGTGTGGTTGCGCGCCCGCGTGACCGAGGAGATCACCAGCTCGAACACCTGCTGCGGGTCCATCTGCAGCTTGTACTTCATGTGCACCGGCGAGGTGGACAGGAAGGTGTGGATGCGGCCGCGCTTGGCCGGGCGGATCGCCTCGGCGCAGCGGTCGATGTCCTTGGCGCCGGCGCGCGACAGGCCGCAGATCACCGCGTTCTTCGAGCGCTTCGCGATCTCGTTGACGGCCTCGAAGTCGCCGTCGGAGGCGATCGGGAAGCCGGCCTCGATGATGTCGACACCCATGTCGTCCAGCATCGCCGCGATGTTGAGCTTCTCCTCGAACGTCATGGTGGCGCCGGGGCACTGCTCGCCGTCGCGCAGGGTGGTGTCGAAAATGACGACGCGGTCCTTGTCGGACTGAACGGGATTGGACATTGGCTTTCCTCGAATTTTGTCGGGTGGTGCGCTTGTCGGTCAGGATCTCTGAACATTGGGCGCTGAAGGGTGTTTCGGTGTCGAAGCAGCCCCCTGAGTGCCCAGGCGCATCCCGCCCAGCCGGCCCTCAGGGGCAGCTAAGAAGCAGAAGCTCGAGCGCGCCGGCAATCGAGCCAATCCGGCCGCGAGCAGGCAGCGGGGCGAGCGCGATCGACCGGGCGTCTGCCCCGGCGATGGCCTCGATCTCTGCGCTGCGAATCAGCATTGCCAAACCCTTTTGCGAAGACACGAAAATGGTGCGGCAAAACCATTGATGGTTCGTTGCCGGGGTGCCCTCGACGGTGCTTTTACCGGGAATGGGAGGCCGTCGCAACGCCGAATAAGGGTCAGGAGGGGTGACGTATTGGGGACTGCTGCCCACGCTGCTCCCCACATCAGCGGTGTCATCCCGAGCAAGGCCGCCAACGCGCCAGCGTTGGTGGCCGCTGACCCGCGATCCATACGCCGCGGAGGATCTGGCTGGGCGGGGATGGAGCGGCCATTGTGCCTCACAGGTCTCCCTGGGGTTATGGATCCCGGATCTGCGCGCGCGTGACCGCGCGCTTGTCCGGGATGACGGTGAAGGTGTGGTTGGCGGCGTCAACATCTGCATCAGCACGCACCTCATCATTCCCGCGACACCATCGTGCCCAGGCTGATCATCAGCATCGCCCCTCGCCAATCGAGGGTGCAGGGAAGGCCGGGCGTCTGCCGACACCCGCGGCCCCCGTGCGGAAAGAAGTGCACGGGGCAGGAACCACAGGATCGGCCAGGACATCCCGGCCTTCCCTGCGCAACGGCTTTACGGCTTACTTCGCGCTCTCCCTGGGGATCGGCGTTCTTGCCCCCATCGCCCGCGCGTGCCCATAAGCAACGACCGCGAACTTGACCTCAGCGACGAGAGGCCAGGACCACACGACTTCGCCGTCCGCAACGCGCCAGTCGTCCACCGGCGCCTCACGGCCATCGCTCCCCGCACTCCACGTATCGTGACGACGCGTACGCCCCTCTTCGATGAGGCGGGATGATGTAGAGAAGCATGTTTTCTGAAAAAAGGAAAGAGGCAATTTCGCCGAATACGAAGATTCGCGCATGTGCTAGGATCACATCATGAGCAACCGCCTCCTCCTCCATGGCGTCCCCGATACGCCCGCAATCTGGGGCCCGCTGATCGCGGCGCTCGGCGAGACCCTCGCCGTCCCCTCCCTGCCCGGCTTCTGCGGCGAAGCCCCGGCCGGGTTCACATGCACCAAGGACGCTTACGCCGGCTGGCTGGTCGCGCTGATGGACGCGCAGCATGCGGCGGTCGGGCCGCTCGACCTGGTCGGGCACGATTGGGGCGCGCTGCTGGTGCTGCGCGCGGCGTCGCTGCGGCCCGAGCTGGTGCGGAGCTGGGCTGTCGTCGGCGGCGTGCTCGATCCCGATTATCGCGGCCATCGCATTGCGCGGATCTGGAACACGCCCGTCCTCGGCGAGATCGTCATGGCGCTGTCGTCGCAGCGGATGATGGCGCGGATGTTTCGCCAGAGCGGACTGCCGGCCGAGCTCGCCGCGGGTGAAGCCGCGGCTTGGCAGGCGCCGGTGAAGCGCGCCATCCTCGCGCTGTATCGCTCGGCGAACGGGCTTTGCTTCGGCGGCGACTGGATCGAACGGCTGGCGCAGCTGCCGCGGCGCGGCCTCGTGATATCAGGCACGCAAGACCCTTACATGCCGCTCGACACACTCAGCCGCTTCGCACAGCACCACGGCGCATCCCTTCACGTCGAGCAGGACGCCGGCCATTGGAGCCTCGTCGAGCGGCCGCAGAGCATCGCGGCGGTGCTGCGGGAGCATTGGAGGGCATGAGCGCGAGACACTCCCGCGTGGCCGGCACCCGCGATTTCGTCCTCACCGATATCCCTACATTGCGCCCTGTCGCCCCACGACAGCCGGCATCGAGATTCTGACCGTGATGCACTCGGCTCAGAGATGGCCGGACGGGTTCTGACCCTGTCACCGGCAATACGCCGGTGCTGCCGCGCGCAATATGATTGTCACACAATCTTTGATGGATTGGGGTCTTCTGATACCGTATCATCGCTATGTTCAACAGAGGACGTTCGGCATGGTGCGTCTCAGGATTGACGTCTTGTTGGTCGCGGCGGCCTTGTTTGCTGGTCTCTTCGCCGACACGGCCTCGGCGGAGGACACCAGCCTCTCCCGCTTCCCCCAGCCCGGCTGGGCGACCGCCTCGCCCGAGGAAGAAGGCATGGACTCCGCGGCGCTGACGAAGCTCGTCGCCGCCGGCAAGACCATGAGGTTCGACAGCCTGCTGGTCACACGCCACGGCCGCGTCGTGCTCGATGCGTCCTACGCGCCCTACAAGGACGACGAGCTGCACATCATCAACTCCTCGACCAAGGCGGTCGTCGCCACGTTGATCGCGATGCTGCTCAAGGATGGCGTGCTCGACAGCCTCGACCATCCGGTGCTCGATTTCTTCAAGGATCGCAGGATCGACAATGTCGACGCGCGCAAGCAGGCGCTCACCGTGCAGCATCTGCTCAACATGACCTCCGGCCTGGACTGGGACGAGGGCTACAACGGCGGCGCCGAGACGTCGCTGTACGAGATGGGACGAAGCCCCGACTGGGTGCAGTATGTTCTCGACCGTCCGATGGCGCATGCGCCGGGCGAGACGTTCTACTACAACAGCGGCAACTCGCATCTGCTCTCCGCCATCGTCACCAAGCTCACCGGCAAGAGCGCGGAGGATTTTGCCCGGGAACGACTGTTCGCGCCGCTTGGCATCACCGAGCACGCCTGGTTCAAGGATTCCAAGGGGATTTCCGGCGGCGGATTCGGGCTCGCGCTGAAGCCGCGCGACATGGCGAAGATCGGCTACCTCTATCTGCGCCGTGGCCGCTGGGGCGAGCAGCAATTGCTGCCCCTCGACTGGATCGAAGCCGTCAACCACGCCACCGTCAGCATGAACGCGACGTTCGATCCGGGGCTCCGCTATGCCGATCAGTTCTGGGCCCTGCCGGAGCGGAACGTCTTCATGGCCGTCGGCTATCACTGCCAGGTCATCATGGTGCTGCCGGACCCTGACATCGTGGCCGTGATGACCGCGCGCAATTTCTGTCCGTTCCGCAAGCTTGCGAATGAGATCCTGGCCACGGTGAAATCGAATGAGGCCCTGCCCGCCGCTGATGGAGCCAAGGAGGCTCTGGCGGCCGCCATCAGCGAGGCCGGGACGGAGACGCGAGGCACGGTCGGCAGTGTCCCGGATATCGCGGCGACGATCTCGGGCAAGACCTACACATTTCCGCCCGGCCCGCTCGGCATCAACACAATCACCCTCAGCCTCACCGGACCCGAGCCGCAGGTCACCTGGGACATCCCGTCGCGAGACCGCAACGGGGGAACAGTTCATCTGCAGAGCCCGATCGGCCTCGACGGCCTCTATCGAGCGACTGCGCAACCTCACCCCTGGCAGCCCTACGTCTACCGCGCCATGAAGGGCAACTGGGTCGATCCGACGACCTTCGCGATCGACGTGCAGTTCATCGGCCAGGGCGAGGAGCGCAACTGGCGGCTCACCTTCGATGGCGACAAGGTGATGTTCAGAACCAAAGGCCGCTATGGCAAGGATCTGGCGATCGAAGGTCAGGCGGCGCCATGAGTCCCCGATCGGCTCCGCCAAACTCCTGATAGCAGCGGAGTCCAGATGCCTTGGTGCTGACGGACCGGCAGACCGGGCCGGAAACAGTTTGGAACAGTTCTAACAACCTTCCGCGTGCCGCAGGCCACGGCTGCGATCTCCCGTCGTTTTCGCGAGCAGCTCATCTCGTGTATGTCTGCCCTCCCGCCGCGGCTCGTCCTGCGTTGGGGGATCGTTTTTCGATTGCGGTGGCATAATGTTGGGATTGCTGGAGCGGCTGGGGCTGCGTTTCGAGGATGCCGTCGAGGAGCGGCGCTTCGTTGATCAATTTGTTCATGGCAATACCGCCTGGACGCAGATCGCGATGCTGCTCGGTGCGCTCACCTTTGCCGGCTACACCTTGTGGGACTTCGTGCTCTATCCCGAGATCGTGCCAACGACGCTCGCGATCCGCGGCGGCACCGCCGTGCTGGTGCTGCTGCCGCTGACGGCGCTGCTGTCGACGCCGGCGCGCCGATGGGCGGAGCCGATCCATCTGGTCTATTGCGTGATCCCCGGCTGCGTGCTGCCGACGATCTACTGGGTGCTGCCGTCGGGCTTCACCTACTCCGCGGCCGGCATGATCATCGTCATCCTGTTCGTGTCCACCATGCTGCCGCTGCGTACCGGCTCCTACGCGATCTTCTGCGCGACGAGCTGGAGCGCGCTGGCGGTCGCCGAGAGTCTCGCGACGGAGCCGCTGCCGCCGGGCCTGCGCTTCATCGATCATTCGCTGGTCGGCAATGCCTGCCTGCTCTCGCTCTATGCGGTCGGGGCGCGGGAGTACCAGGCGCGCAAGCAGTTCCGCACTGCCGAGGCACTGCAGCGGGAGAAGGAGCGCTCCGAGACCTCGCTGCGCGATCTGCATGCCACGCAGGCCCATCTCGTGCAGGCAGAGAAGCTGGCCTCGCTTGGCCAGCTCGTCGCCGGCGTCGGCCATGAGGTCAGCACGCCGCTTGGGCTGGCGCTGACCACGTCGACGGCGATGGAAGGCGACGTCCAGGCGATCACGCGCATGCTTGGCGGCGGCCCGGTGCGGCGCTCGGATCTGGCGCGGGGCGTCGCGCGGCTGCAGCAGGGTCTGCACCTGACGACGCAGAGCCTGCATCGTGCCTCCGAGATGGTCCACAGCTTCAAGCAGGTCGCCGTCGACCAGGCCAACGAGGCGCTGCAGACCTTCGAGTTGCAAAGCTGGATGACCGATCACGTCGCCAAGCTCCGCCCGCTGCTGGTGCGCCAGGGACTGACGGTCGTGCTGTCCTGCCCGGAGGGCATCGTGCTCACCAGCTATCCCGGCGCACTCGGGCAGGTCATCAGCATCCTCGCCTTCAATGCGGCGACGCATGCCTATCCTGGCGACAGCAGCGGCGTCTTCACCGTGGAGGTCGCACAGCCCAGCGATGAGTCGGTGCGCATCGTCTGCGCCGATCAGGGCGTCGGCATGCGCGACCAGGTGCGCGGCCGGGTCTTCGACCCGTTCTTCACCACGCGCCGCGAGAAGGGCAATGCCGGCCTCGGCCTGCACATCGCCTTCAACCTCGTGGCATCCACGCTCGGCGGCCGCATCGAGCTCGACAGCCGGCCGCAGCAGGGCACGCGCATCACGCTGGACATTCCGCTGATCGGGCCGGCCAAGCCGGCCGAGCTGGAACTCGCAGCGGCGCAATAGGCTCGGCCGCGCGCGCATCGACGACCGGTTCCAAGCGTTCAGAGTCCTCGGCACGCAGTCCCGGAAAACGAGACCCGCAGCGCTACGTCCGCGGCTCGGGTGGAGCGCTTGTCACCCATCATATCGCGCACGATCATAATCACTCCGCGTCGATCGTGATCATCAAATGCGGAATGCCGCAGAGACGCCGCGACCTGCGCATCTCCGAACCAATTAGAACACTTCAACACCGCATGGCTTAGAGCAATTCAATCCGGCGCGTTGTGTCTTTCGCTGCACTGCGTTGCTAGACGTCGCATCAAGCTGACCGTTCCCTCGAACGGTGCGACGTGGAAGTGCAGTGAACGATGACGAAGTGTGAAGTCCGGCGCGATGCGCGCGCTCGTACCGGCATGCGTGGCGCGATTGCGCTCGTGAGTGCTCTGACCGCAGACATCCTCTGGTCCGCCTCTCCCGTGTTTGCGCAGGCGACGCTGCCGCCGGTGACGGTCGACGTGCCGGCGCCGAAGCGCAAGCCTGCGAGCGCCGCCAGCGCGCCGCAGCGCCAGGCGCGTGCGCTGCCGTCACGGCGCGCAATGCCGCCGCCGATGCCGACACGCGCGGAACGCGCCGCGGCAGAGGCCGCCGTGCTCGACGCTGCAAAGCTCAACTACCGCGCCATGCCGAGCGCGACCACGCTGCGCAGCGGCGCGTCGCCGCTCGACACCGCGCAATCCGTCAACGTCGTGCCCGAGCAGGTCATCAGGGACCAGTTGCCGCGCAACATCGACGATGCGCTCGCCAATATCAGCGGCGTCACCCAGGCCAACACGCTCGCCGGCACGCAGGATGCCGTGATGCGGCGCGGCTTCGGCGACAACCGCGACGGCTCGATCATGCGCAACGGCCTGCCGCTGGTGCAGAGCCGCAGCCTCAATGCGGCCGTGGACAGCGTCGAGGTGCTGAAGGGCCCGGCGTCGCTGCTCTACGGCATCATGGATCCAGGCGGCATCGTCAACACCATCGGCAAGCGCCCCGAGTTGTATCAACACGGCTCGGTCACCCTGCTCGGCTCGGCCTACGCCAACGGCAGGACCGGCGCCGACGGCACGCTCGACGTCACCGGCCCGATCGGCGATGGCGGCCTCGCCTATCGCTTCATCGGCTATGGCGTCAGCGAGGACTATTGGCGAAATTTCGGCCGCCATCGCGAGATGCTGGTGGCGCCGTCGCTCGCCTGGTATGGCGAGACTACGACCGTGCAATTGAACTACGAGCATCGCGAGTTCATCACCCCGTTCGATCGCGGCACGGCCTTCGTCAACGGCGCGCCGCTGGCAATCCCCGCGACGCGGCGGCTCGACGAGCCCTTCAACAACACATGGGGGCAGTCCGACCTGGTCCAGGCCTCGGTCGAGCAGAAGCTCAACGACGATTGGAAGCTCACCGCGGCCTACAGCTACAACACCGAGAGCTCCAGCGCCAACCAGCTGCGCATCACCGCGATCGACGCCAAAGGCCAGGAGACCCGCAGCAATGATGGCACCTGGGGCTCGCTGAGCCGGGTCAGCTACGGCACGTCCTATATTCAAGGCGCCTTCTGGCTCGGCGGCCTGCGCAACGAGGTGCTGTTCGGCGGAGATGCGCAATATCGCACGATCTATCGCCAGGACCTGATCCGCGACAAGGTCACGAGCGTGTTCAATGTCTACAACCCGGTCTACGGGCTGATCCAACCCGGCACGCTGGTCTCGGCCAGCGACAGCGACCAGACCGACAAGCTCGGCCAGTATTCGCTGTTCGTGCAGGACACGCTGCATCTCACCGACAAGCTCTCCTTCGTCGGCGGCGTGCGCTACATGGACTACGAGCAGATCGCCGGCCGCGGCCGACCGTTCAAGGCCAATACCGACGTCGCCGCCGACACCGTGCTGCCGCTCGGCGGCGCCATCCTCAAGCTCAACGACCAGCTCTCGCTCTATGCCAGCTACACGCAGTCGCTGAAGCCGAACTCGACGATCGCGCCGCTCACCGGCGGCGTCGTGCTCGGCTCCAACATCGCGCCCGAGCAGGGCACGGCGTGGGAGACCGGCTTCAAGTTCGATCTCGACAAGAGGCTGTCTGGCACCGTCGCGGTCTACGACATCGACAAGCAGAACGTGCTGGTGTCGCAGACCAATGCCAGCAGCGTCGTCGAATACACCACCGCCGGCAAGGTGCGCTCGCGCGGCGCCGAGGTCGACGTCACCGGCAAGATCGCCGAGCACTGGACCATGATCGGCAGCTACGGCTACACCGATGCCAGGGTCACGGACGACCCGGTCTATCGCGGCAACCGGCTGCAGAACGTCGCGCTCAACACCGCCTCGCTTTACCTCGTCTACGAGTTCGGCACGGCGCTGCCCGGCCAGCTCAGGCTCGGCGGCGGCGCGCGCTATGTCGGCGACCGCGCCGGCGACGCCGCCAACAGCTTCGTGCTGCCGTCCTACGTCGTCGCCGACGTGTTCGCGAGCTACGAGACCAGGCACCATGACCTGCCGGTGATCTACCAGCTCAACGTCAAGAACCTGTTCGACAACGTCTACTACCCCTCGGCCAACAGCGCGCTGACCGTCGCGGTCGGCGATGCGAGGCGGGTGTCGCTGTCGGCCACGGTGAAGTTCTGAGCCAAGGAGAAGCGTGCGTGACGTCCTTCATCAAACCGGCGCTGCTGCAGATCCACTCTGTCCTGGGTCTTGCGGCCGCGCTGATCCTCTCCTTCATGGGCATCACCGGCGCGATCATGAGTTTCGAGGACGAGATCCAGGCCGGTCTCAACGCCAGACTGTCCCACGTCGCGCCGCGTTCGGAAGCGCCGCTTTCGCCCGCCGAGCTGATGGCGCGGCTGCAGGCCGACCCGGCGATCGGCAAGGTCTCCGCGATCACGCTGTCGCGCGATCCCTCCGCCGCCGCGCGCGTCCGCTTCGCGCGCAAGGATGACGGCGGCCATCCCTCCTCGCTGCTGGTCGATCCCTATGACGGCCGCGTGCTCGGTGAGCCCCGCGGCGAGGCGTTCTTCACGACCGTGCGCCACCTACATCGCTGGCTGCTGCTGCCCGGCGACGGCAACGGCGCCGGCCGGCAGATCACCGGCGCCGCCGTGCTCGGCCTCGTCGTGCTGCTGATCACGGGCATCGTGCTGCGCTGGCCGCGCCGCGCCACGAGCGCGAACGCGTGGCTGAAGCCGCAGCTCGGACTGAGCGGACGCGGCCTGCATCGCTCGCTGCACAGCGTGATCGGCACATGGGTGCTGCCGGTCTACCTGGTGATCGCGCTGACCGGGCTGTCCTATTCCTACGCCTGGTACAAGGCCGGGCTGACCGCGCTGCTCGCGCCGGCGACATCAGGAGCATCGATGCCCGGCAAAGCTCCGCGCGAGGGCCGCTCCGGGTCTGCGGACGCGAAGCCTGTCGCGCTCGATCTGGTGTGGGCCACGTTGCGCGAGCAGATCGGGGATCGCTTCGCGGTGATGCAGCTCACCTTGCCGGCGGCCGCCGGCGCGGCGGTGCGCGTGCGCGCCTGGCCGAGCGAGGCGCATGACGGCCGGCGCGACGAATTCCGTATCGACGGCGCGACGGGCCGGCTGCTCGCGGCCGAGCGTTACGCCGACAAGACCGCCGGCGAGCGCGTGCTCGCCCGCATCCTGGATATCCACCGCGGCAGCATTCTCGGCTGGCCCGGCCAGCTCGCCTTCATGCTCGCTGCCGCGCTGATGCCGCTGTTCGCCGTAACGGGCACGCTGCTCTATCTGTCGCGGCGGCGCTTGCGGCGGCCGGCGCAGCCGGCACGCGCCATCCAGCTCGTTCCGGGCGAATGAGGCCGCGCGCTCAGGCCACGGCGCGGGCCCGCGACGCGCGCCGGATGGCGTTGGCGGCGATGATGATATGCAGCAGCAGCGACAGGCCGAAGCCAAGGGCATGCTGCGCCGCCGTGGCCGGGATCGTCAGCACGGTGACGAGGCCGAGCGGAATGAACAGGACGATGCCGGTGACGAGGCCAGGATTGTAGCCGCGAAAACGCAGCGCCGGGCCGATATGGCCGAGCGCGTTGACGAGCATCAGATAGGGCGCGACCAGCGCCCAGGCCGGGCCGGCGATCCAGGCGACGTAGAGCGCAATCAGGTCGATGCCCCAGACCGCGCCGCAATTGACCCAAAGCACGTCGCCGGTGGTCAGCGCCTCGCGGCCGCCGAACATCACGGTGTTGACGAAGCTGCGGAAGCGGTCGCCGGTGTGCTCCTCGACCTGGTGGATCATGTAGCCCGGCGAATGCAGGAAGATCAGCAGCAGCGCGAGCGGCCAGTCGGCCGCCAGCAGCGGCACCAACGCCAGCAGCGCCGCGGCCATGAACACGGCGCCGGCAACCCAGTGACGGGTGAGAAGCTCCAGCATCACCTAGTGATGCGCGAGTCGGCCGAACTTGCCAAGCCGGGTTGCCCCGGAGCGACGCCGCCTGCTCCGGGAGGCTGCGGCCTGATGTCCCATCGCAGCCGCCAAACCTTGCGGGGCGCGGCGCGACCTACTTCAGCAGCACCAGGCATTCGCCGGCCGGCGCGGCGTTGGCGCGGGCAGTGTCGCGATCGAGCCTGCCGGCCATCACCAGCGGCCTGACACGCTCGACGATGACGTCCTTGACGACGCTGTCCGGGCCGATGGCCGGCGCAGACGCGTCGTAGATCTGCTTCGCCACCGGCGACAGCTTGGCGGCACAGCTGTCGGCGGCGGCGCGGTTGCCGGCCAGCGCGGCCTGCGACAGAAGACATTGGGAGACGGCGATGAATGTGACAAACGGGAATGCGACGCGCAGCATGGCAATCAGTCCTTCGTTCAAATGAGGTTCAGCCCGGCGCAAGCAGGCCCGGTCCGGAGCACATCCACTCATTGTCCGGCCGCCTGCATGCGGGCTCTGATCTAACCCGAGCCGGCAGCAACGCCTACTCGATTTCGCCCGTCCGCCCGCCGAGGTTCAGACCGTGCAGCAAGCTCCTGAAATGCTTCGAAAAACCCCGGTGCAGAAGCGCACGCGGCAGACCCTCGACGTGATCTTCGAGGCAACCGCTCAACTTCTGCAGAGCGGCGGCGGCAAGGGCCTGAGCACGAACGCCATCGCCGAGCGCGCGGGCTTCTCGATCGGCACGCTCTACAGCTATTTCAGGGACAAGACCTCACTGTTGCGTGCGCTGGTGCTGCGCGAGTTCGCTCGCCAGGAGGCGGAGTTCGGGGAGGCGCTGGAGGCGCATCGCGGGCTTGGACGCGAGGCGATCGTGCGCGCAGCGGTGCGCCAGGGCTTCGCCCCGTTCGCCGGCCGCCACCGTGTGCGGCGCTATCTGCTCGGCCTGCTGGGCAATGACGCGGAGCTGCAGAAGGCGCTGCACGAGATGGTGGACCGCATGACCGAACGGCTGATCCAGACGGTGGGATTGCGGAGCGAGGCGATGCCGGCCGCGCGGCGCTTCATCCTGGTCCGCGCTGCGCTGGGCCCGATCCGGGCTGCCGTCATGCGCGAGCATCGCCTCGTCGGCACGCGCGAGCTCGAGGACGAACTGGTGCGGCTGATGCTGTTCCTGCTGGAGCCGGATCCCGCCAGATCGTCATGAGAGCCGTCACGAGGGGCGGTCGGGCTTCGCGGCCGCCAGCCGCTCCGCGAGCTTCCTCAAGGCCTCCTCCGAGGCCGGCCGGCTCTGGAACTCGCGGATCGCGCGCGACAGCTCCTGATCCGACATCGGATGCGCCGGCTGCTTGATGCGGCCGTCGGCGAGGGCAGCTGCGATGGTTTCGATATGCGGCCCCGTGCCACCGAACAATTGGCGGAGCCGGGAGAGGAACGCGATGTGGGGCACGGCTGTTCTCCCGATGCGGCGACCGGCAACTTCGACCGCATCTGCTGAAAGCCACCTTAGTCGGCATCGCCGGCTCCGTCGTCTCATTTGATACAAAACAGCGCCCGGACGGTACGATTTTCATGGATGCGGACCGGATCGTCACCGAGAAGCTCAGGGAGCATTCGAAGCTGACCGGCGAGGACATCGCCGAGATCCGGCATTTCAGCTTCGCTTTGCGCGAGCTTGCCGATCAGGAGGACCTCATCCGCCAGGGCGACGAGCCGGACCGTTCCGTCGTCGTGATCTCCGGATGGGTGGCGCGCTATCACCTGCTGTCCGGCGGCCAGCGGCAGTATCTCTCCTTTCACATGCCGGGTGACTGGCCCGACGCCCAGGCGATCTTCCTCGACCGCATGGATCACGCCGTCTGCGCGATCGGGCCGGCGGTGGTGGCGAGCATTGCGCACAAGGAGCTGACCCGCGCGATCAGCCGACGGCCGACGCTCGGCTTTGCGATCTGGCGCGAGACGCTGATCGATGCGTCGATCTTCCGCGAGGCCATCACCAACAACAGCGCGCGGAGCAAGCCGGCGCGCATGGCGCACATGTTCTGCGAACTGTTCTATCGCGCCCGCGCGCTCGGACACGTCCGGGACGATCAGTTGCAGTTGCCGGTCAGCCTCGTGCAGCTCGGCGAGGCGCTGGGCATGGCGATCGCGACGGTCAACCGCACGCTGCTCGAGCTGCGCGCCAGCCGCGCGGTCGATTTCCGCAGCGGCATGCTGA
Organism: Bradyrhizobium sp. HKCCYLS3013; assembly: GCF_051167615.1. Classification (NCBI taxonomy): domain Bacteria; kingdom Pseudomonadati; phylum Pseudomonadota; class Alphaproteobacteria; order Hyphomicrobiales; family Nitrobacteraceae; genus Bradyrhizobium; species Bradyrhizobium sp. HKCCYLS3013. The sequence continues at coordinate 530,721 of NZ_JBNPTK010000001.1, read as the reverse complement.
CGGTGCACGACTGGACGCGGCTATGCGCGATCGGCGAGTTCGATCCCGGCTATCTGCACCTGAAGAAGCAGCCGCGCTGAGGCACAGGTCTCAGCGCGGCGAAGTACGTGGGCTCGTCGAGCCCACCTCTCGCGCCGCCTCAGGTCAGGCGGCGACCTTGGTGATCAGCTTGACCGCGTAGGCGTAGGGCCCGTTCGGGCTCTTCTCGGCGATCCAGGCGCAATGCCAGTCGGAGCCGTAGCGCAAGCCCGTGTCCCATCCCGAGCCGCCGCCGTGCTCGTTGTCCCACGACCAGGCCTTGCGGTCCTTCTGAGGATCGGAAGGGAAGCTGCTGCCGCTGTAGACGGAGATCTGCCCCTGCTGCGCGCGGAACGGCGCGTTCGTGCTCCATTTGAGCCACAGATTGCCCTGCTCCTCGTAGGACGTGAGCGACCATTGGTAGGGCGCCGAGACGGTCTGCGGATTGGTGCTGGTGGCCGAGGTCTGCTCAATGACTGCCATGATGGTCTCCGTTCAAAATGAGATGAAAAATCTTCACGATACTGGCTGTCCAAAAGACAACCATTGCTTGCATATCCGACGAAACTCGCCTCGGCAACAAGCCTTCCTCGCACAACGGCGTGATCGCGCGGCGGGCGTCGCGTTCAGCCATGGCCGCAGGTCACTGCGCTCAGATGCAGAGACCGATCACCTTGATGCTGAGGTGGCAGTCCTTGGCGGAGGACGCCGGCTTGGCGCCCCAGCGCGTCACCGGCCTGGCGTCGCCCTTCCCGGATCGTGTCGCCGTCTGCGCGACCACGGCCTTGCCCTTGCTCTTCGGAGCGCCCTTCGGCTTCTCGGCGTCGTAGTCGCCCGCGATCACCATCGCCCAATAGGTGCGCTTGCCGCTGGCATTCCTTGCGCTGGCGATGCCGACCTTGGTCGCCTTCGGCAGCAGCAGGTTCTTGCGGTGCCCCGCCGAGTTGATCCACTGCCCCAGCGTCTTGTCGAAATTGTCATAGCCGTAGGCGATGTTCTCGGCGGCGCGGCCGGCCTTCGACGGCGCGACGCGGCGGGTGAAGGGAGCGAGCACCTCGTGGCTGAGATCGTCCTTATCGGCCATCGCGCGCGCCTGCTCCATCGCGATGCGGTCGAGCGTCGCGTCGCGCGTCACGCGGCCTTCGCCATGGGCGAGCCGGAACGCCGAGATCTGGTCGGCCGGCGCGGCGTCGCCGGCCCGCGCCGCGGACGCTGCGGTCGTGGCGAACAGCGCCGCGATCAGGAGAGTGCGGAAGCCGCGCAGCATGAGATGAAGCATCGGCATGCTAGTCCACCCTCTCGAGCGCATAGACGTCGATCGTCGGCTCCTCATAGGGATGCGCACTGCGGATCGCCTGGATCACGGACCTCAGCCTGTCCCCGGCGCACACGGCCTCGATGCGCTCCTCCTCGACCGTCTCGAGCCGGCCGACCGCGCCGATCGCCGGGTTGGCGCCGGCGAGCGGGCGAAACCGGCCGGTGCCCTTCGAGGTAAACGAACAATGATCATAGTTGCCGATGCGGCCGGCGCCGGCCTCGCCCATCGCGTGGCGCACGGCGTCACCCGCCGCTTCCGGGACATGGACGACGATCTTGTAGGTCTTCATGCGGGCCTGGATCCGGACGTCGATCACACGGCCGTTACCATCGCGGCGCCGCCGGCGCAATTTTCAGCGGCTCACGGGCAGTCACAATCACGCCAACGCCGGCGCCGGTGAGCAGCCATTCCGAAACACGCCTTGTGCGACGCAGCAAACCCGATATTTATCGGTGCTCTCTCCCGCATTCCCAACACCGTGGAAGGCCCGCGCCTTGGCTGATACCAGTGCCGACACCATCGAGATCGTCCGCCACCGGCCGATGGGCTTCACCGAATTCGTCATCGTGGTCGCGGCGATCATGGCGCTCAATCCGCTGGCGATGGACATGATGCTGCCGGCGCTGCCGAACATCGGCGCCTCGTTCCATATCGACATCGCCAACCGGCTGCAGACGGTGCTGTCGGCCTTCGTCATCGGCTTCGGCCTCGGCCAGTTCGTGATCGGCCCGCTGTCCGACAGCTTCGGCCGGCGCCCGGTGCTGATCGGCGGCATGGTGCTGTATGCGGTCGCCAGCCTGCTCGCGATCGCCGCCCCGTCCTTCGAGATGCTGCTGCTGGCGCGCGCGCTGGAAGGCCTCGGCACCGCGGCGACGCGCGTGATCGCGACCTCGATCGTGCGCGACTGCTATGCCGGCCGCCGCATGGCGAGCGTGGTCTCGCTGGCGATGATGGTGTTCATCGCCATTCCCGTGATCGCACCGTCGTTCGGCCAGGCCGTGATGCTGCTGACGCAGTGGCGCGGCATCTTCGTGGTGCTGACCTTGTACGGCATCGTCACCTTGCTGTGGACCGCGATGCGGCTGCCCGAGACGCTGCCCGAGAGCGAGCGCAAGCCGTTCTCGGTCAAGGAGATCATCGCGGCCTTCCGCAACACCCTCACCAACCGCCAGACGCTCGGCTATGCGCTCGCCGCGAGCGGCATCTTCGGCGCCGTGCTCGGCTATGTGCTGTCCTCGCAGCAATTGTTCACCGGCGTCTATCATCTCGGCCGCTACTTCCCGCTCGCCTTCGCGGCGATCGCGGTGACCATAGCTGTCGCCGGCTTCCTCAATGCCCGCCTCGTCGGGCGGCTCGGCATGCGCATGATCTCGCATGGCGCGCTGGTCGGCAGCGTCGTCATCGCGCTGGCCTGTTTCAGCGCGGCGGTTCTCGGCATGCTGCCGCTGTGGCTGTTCATGCTGCTGTCGGCGGGCATGATGTTCACGTTCGGCCTGATGTTCGCGAACTTCACCGCGCTGGCGATGGAGCCGCAACGGGCGAATGCCGGCACGGCGTCCTCGCTCTACGGCTCAATCACGACCCTGCTCGGCATGGCCGCCGGCGCCGTCGTCGGCCAGGCCTTCGACGGCAGCGCGTTGCCGTTCGCGGCTGGCTTCCTGGCCTGCACGTCGAGCGCGCTGGTCATCGTCCTGATCACCGAGAAGGGCCGGCTGTTCCACGGCCATGGCAAGCCGGTCTAGATCTGAGGCACTTGGCTGATCCGAGCGGTCAACCACGCTCTCATTTCGCCTCGCTCCATCGGGAGAGGTCGGTGCGTAGCTCCGGTTGATGGGCCGCGTCCTTCGGCACGGAGATTTTTCGATCGGACGCACGGGCAGACTGCGTTGCATCCGCTACACCCAACTTCTTCTGCTATGTGGTAACTTGGCATGCCGATACTGTGCGTGAAGACCTCCGGGACATCACCAGAATTCTGATGGGACATTCGGTGTCCGCGAGTGAAGGCTCAATCAATGGACACCGTCTACGTGATCCTGCTGATCACGACCCTCGTTCTGGGGTTCGTCGCAACCGTCCTATGGGGGCCAGACTTTGAGTGGTTTGGGCGCGATGTTGAGGCCGCTTACATCTTCAAGCTGGTCAGCGTCGGGCTGATCGTGTTCTTCCTGATCGCGATCACGTTCGGCCTCATCTGAGACCCCGGAAACCCCAACGGCGTGGTACGCCGGAGGCGGGTAGTCACGATGAACGCATCATCGATTGCGTCTGATGCAGTCCGTCCTCGCCAAACGGGAGAAGCGGACATCCGCCGCCGCACCGATCCCGCCAGTTCTCAGATGCAGGGGCCCTGCCCGCGCTGCGGGCACAGCTTGAGCACGCTCGACAGCGTCAGAAGCAGGCGCGCGCTGCGCGTTGTGTTGTCGGGGGCACGGTAGCTGAGCGGCGCGGCGACGCCGAGGTCGGCGCGCCAGTCGTTCGGGAAGGTGAAGCGGATCCCGGCTCCCGCCGAGGTCAGCGCCACGCCGTCCGACGGCCGGAAGCCGTCGTTCCAGGCGAGCCCGGCATCGAAGAAACCGTAGAGCTGGTAGCTCGTGAGATATTGCCAGTTCGGCTTCTGCTCGAAGCGGACCTCGAACGTGCCGGCGACGCCGTTGTCGCCGCTGATCTCGGCGCTGCCATAGCCGCGGCCATAGGCGAGGCCGCCGAGATAGAACTGCTGCGAATTGTACAGCGGACCCGAAGCGAGCTGGCCGGCGGCCGCGAGCTTCAGCGACCACGCCTCGGACAATGTCTGATAGCGCGCGAACCAGCCGCTGAAGACCGAGAAGCTCGGCGAGGCGCCCGCGCGCGATGCGAGGGGATCGTCGAGCGGCGTCGCCCCGAACGCGTTCAGGCCCTGCCGGTACGCCGCCGTCAGGTAGCTGTCGCCGCCGACATCATCCTTCCAGCGGTAGTCGGCAGTGAAGGTCAGCGTCCGCACGCGATCGCGATACCAGATGCCGAACAGGTCGCGCTCGGTCACGTCGCTGAAGGCGGCCGCGAGATTGAGCTTCAGCGAGGCGCGCTGCGACTGGATCGGCACGAGGCCGCCGCGCAGCTCGAGCGTCTCGGTCACCGTGTTGTCGTTGAACAGCCGTCTCCGGTCGCCCGGCCGCACCTCGCTGTACAGCGCGGAGGCGCCGACATAGGCGCCGTCGGTGCCGACCGGCACCTCATAGGACAGCCGGCCGAAGGCGAGCTGGCGCGGATCTCCCGGCGTCGTCGACAGGTTGGCGGTGAGCGTGTCGCCCGGCAGCAGATAGGAGTTGAAGGCGGCCGTGGCGTAGTTCTGCCAGGGACCGACGGTCGACGAGCCGAGATTGTCGACGCCGGCGAAGCCGTAGACGTGCCAGGTCTGCAGCTCGATCACCAGGCGGAACCGGCCGGTGGTGCCGCCGATCTCCTCCAGCGCGGAATCGACCAGACGGACGCCGCTGCGGCCGTTGATCAGCAGCAACTGCCGCTCCAGCGTCTCCAGCCGTGACGGCTGCTCGGCCAGCACGGGGGCGAGCATCGGCCGGATGCCGAACTCTTCCGCGCCGGCACCCTTCAAGGTCACCTCGGTGATGCTGCCTTCGAGGATCTGGATCCGCACCCGGCCATCGCGGATGTCCTGCGGCGGTACGATCGCACGGCTGAGATGATAGCCGGCGGCGCGGTACTGATCGCTGATCGCGGTCGTGATCGCGGCGAGGTCAGCCTGCGACACCGGCTTACCGAGATAGGGCTGATAGCTCGCGGCGAGCTGCTCGGCGGGCAGCGCGGACGCCCCCGTCAGCGTGACGCCGCGCATGGTGAACAAGGGCTTGCGATCGCCGCCACCCTGAGGCGCGAATTGCGGCGCTCGCGGCCGCGGCGGCGGCTGCGTCAACCGCGACTGCTGCTCGTCGAAATATCGCTCGGTCTGCCGCGGGTCGAAGCTCGGCTGGCTGACCTGCTGCGCCTGGGCCGTCGCTGCAAACAGCGACGCGGACAGGGAAATGCCGGCGGCGATCGCGGTTCGATGCAGCCGTCGCGAGCCGTGCGGTCCGGCCGCGACGTCGCGCCAACCCGCAGTCCTCCCAGTTCCGTCGACACAACCAGCGCGCATGCCTCGTTTCTAGTTTGTTAAGGTCAACGAAGCGTAAATGCGTGAGGGAAACGCGGCTGCAACTCCTAAGGGTCTCTTGAAACATTTCGATTAGTTTCAAAAGCCGCCAACGACGCGAGTTCGTGCCATGTCATTCAAGCGCTTCCTGATCCCGGGACTGATCGCCGCGTGCCTTTTCGGTGCGGCGCCGGCCGCACTCGCGGCCGACGGTGAGCCGTGGCTGGTGAGCAAATCGTCCGGCGAGGTCTGGGTCACCACCCAGGGCGCAGCGCAGGTGTCGCTCGGTCGCGAGGACCCGCTGAAGCCAGGCGATACGATCCGCACCGGGCCGACCGGCCGCGTCCGGCTGACCCGCGGCGCCGAGACGATCGTGATCGCGCCGAACTCCGAAGTCGGTCTCCCCGCCGCGGCCAGGGACGGCATGGCGACGACCATCCTGCAGCGCGCCGGCTCGATCCTGCTCGACGTCGAGAAGCGCAACGTCCAGCATTTCGAGGTCGAGACGCCCTATCTCGCCGCCGTGGTGAAGGGCACGCAGTTCAGCGTCACGATCTCCGGCCGCAGCACCAAGGTCGAGGTCAGCCGCGGCCAGGTGCAGGTGTCGGATTTCAAGACCGGCCAGATTGCCCAGGTGATGCCCGGCCAGGCCGCCACCGCCTTTGCGACCGGCCGCTCCGGCCTCAGCCTGTCCGGCGCCGGCACCTTCAGCCCGATCGAGCAGGGCCCGCCGCGCGCCTCCACCATCGATCGCGTTCCGGTGCCGCGCGACGGCCTGCAGGCGCCGCGCGAGGCCAAGGGCAGCGTGATCCACGCGCTGAACGTCAACGGCCCGCCCGCGCGTCCGGGCACAACGGTCGCCGCTCAGCGGCATTCTGCGACCGGATTCGGCGGCGCGAAGCCCGGCGTGGTGCGGATCTCGTCATCGATCGGCGAGGTCAATTTGAACATCCAGAAGGCGACGCGCGGCCTCGCCCATGGCGCCCATACGCCGGCCGCAGGTGCAGGACGAAGCACCGCCTGGAATGATGCGCGCGGCAACAGCGGCAATTCGACGAGCAACTCGGCGACCGCGAACGGCTCGTCGGGAGATTCCTCAATCGCGGCCGCCGTCACCGCGGCGATCGGTTCGCCGAGCGGATCCGCCAGCGCCAATGCGGCCGGCAATGGCGACGCCGGCAATGGCAACGGTAACGGTGGCAGCCGCGGCAGCAACAATGGCGGAAGTGGCAACGGCAACAACGGCCAGGGCAACAACGGCCAGGGCAACAACGGCAACGGCAACGGCGGCAACGGCAACAGCGGCAACGGCAACAGCGGAAACAGCGGTCACGGCAATAGCGGCAACCATGGCAACGGCAATGCCTACGCTTACGGTCACAACAAGAACTGAGGATCCGCCATCGAGCGTCACGCCGACGTCATGCGTGCTCATGGGGGGAGCGCAGGCCAGCAGGGATCCTGATGGCTCTGTGCGCGGAGCGGGATGAGATTGGGATCGACGTGGCACGCAGTCATTCGAGAGACGGGACGTTCAGGCGGTTCATGCCGCATATTCTGGTCGTCGTTGCGCTGCTGACGGTCGGCCTGTCGGGCGGCCACGAGCTGGTGAGCAACGCCCTCGTCGATCTGCGCTTTCGCCTCGACAACCGCCCCGCCAGCGGCGAGATCGCGGTGGTCGCGATCGACCCGCGCTCGATCGAAGCCATCGGCGTCTGGCCGTGGCCACGGACCCAGCATGCGCGCCTGCTCGAGCAGTTGCAGCGCGCCGGCGTCCGCGACGTCGCCTTCGACGTGGATTTCAGCACACCGTCCGACGCGGCCGGCGATCAGGCGTTCCTGACCGCGCTGCAGAATGCCAAGAGCTCGGTCGTGTTGCCGGCCTTCAGGCAGCTCGATGCGGCCGGGAAGGACACCGCCGTTCACCTCAACCGGCCGCTGCCGCAATTCGAGCAGCTCGCATGGTCGGCCTTCGTGAATATCGAGGTGGCGCGCGATGGCCGCGTCAGAAGCTATGCTTTCGGCGAATATTGCGAGACCGGCGGGGGCAAAACCTTCCTGCAATCCATGGGCGCGTTCCTCGCCGGCAGCGATGCGGTCAAGGACAGCTCCTTCCTGGTCGACTACGGCATCGATCTGTCGTCGCTGCCGCGGGTGTCGTATGTCGACGTCCTCCGTGGCGACGCGGCGGCGCTGGCCCGGATCAAGGACAAGCGGGTGATCGTCGGCGCCACCGCGATCGAGCTCGGCGACTACTACAGCGTGCCGAACGGCCGCGTCCTGCCCGGCGTCATGCTGCAGGCGCTGGCGGCCGAATCGATCATTCAGCACCGCACCCTGCTCTCGACGTCGACGGCGGCCACCCTGGGCGGCCTGCTGCTGATCGTCATCATCATGCTGGCGAGCTGGCGGCACCTCTCGGCGGCGCGGCGCGCGCTGCTGATCGCCATGATCAGCGTCCTGATCGAGGCCGTGGCGCTGCTGCTGCACGACCGCTACGCCCTGGTGCTCGACACCTCGATGCTGCAGATCGCGCTGGTCGCCTATCTCGCGGCCACGGCCCTCGACGAGATCGACTTCCGCGGCCTGCTGCGGCACGTCGCCGAGAGCCGTTTCGAGCGGATCGCGATGTCGATCGGCGACGGGCTGGTCTGTACCGACCGCGACCGGCGCATCACGGTGTGGAATCCGGGCGCGGTCGCGATCTTCGGCTACGGTGCCGGCGAGATCATCGGCCAGCCCTTCGCGCGTCTGCGCGCCGACGGCAGCGACACCCATGACCTGTTTCCGCAGCAGGAGGCGGCGCTGCCGGCGACGTTGATGCCCGGCGGATCCACCATCGAGTTCGACGGCCGGCGCAAGGACGGCGAGGTGTTTCCGGTCGAGGCGAGCTTCTCCGCCTGGCAGGGCGCCGACGGCCTGCAATATGGCGTGATCCTGCGCGACATCTCGGCGCGCAAGCGCGAGGCCGAGCGCATCCGCTACCTCGCCGAGCACGACACGCTGACCGCGCTGATCAACCGCAACACGCTGCAGAGCGAGCTCGCCGCCATGATCGCGACCGCGGATGCCGCGTCCGACCGCGTGGCGCTGCTGGTGGTCGGGCTCGATGCCTTCCAGCGCATCAACGACATGCTCGGCCACGCCTTCGGCGACGGCGTCTTGCGCGCGGCGGCCGAGCGGCTGCGCACCGAGATCGGCAGCATGGGCCGCGTCGCCCGGCTCAGCGGCGACGAGTTCGCCGTCGCCATTCCCTGCTCCGCCATCGGCGGCACGGTGGCCGAGCTCGCCGATCACCTGTCGCATTTGTTCGAGGCGCCGCTGGACGCGGGCACGCGCCAGCAGCGCGTCAAGGTCACCCTCGGCGTCGCGGTGCATCCCGAGGGCGGGCACTCGGCAGACGAGTTGCTCAGCAATGCCCACCTTGCCCTCTGTCGCGCCAAGATGGACCGGCGGGGCGGCCATGTGCTGTTCGAGAGCGCCATCCGCCACGAGCTCGAGCAGAGATTGACGCTGGAGGCGGAGCTTGCGCTCGCCGTCGAGCGGAACGAATTCGAGCTGTTCTACCAGCCGCAGGTGGAGCTGTTGGACGGCCGCGTGATCGGCGCCGAGGCGCTGATCCGTTGGCGTCACCCGACCCGCGGCCTCGTGCCTCCCGGTGATTTCATTCCGGTCGTCAACACCTCGCATCTTTCCGAGGCGGTTGCGACCTGGGTCATGGCCACCGCCTGCCGGCAGGCGCGGGACTGGCAGCTCGCCGGCCACGACATTCGCGTCGGCGTCAACCTCTCGCCGTCCCAGTTCCAGTCCGGCGACCTCGCGGCCTTCGTCAGCAAGCTGCTCACCTCGACCGGCCTGTCGCCGCGCCTGCTCGAGCTCGAAGTCACCGAGGACATCCTGCTGCACGACGAACCCGGCGTGCTGCAGACGTTCAACCGGCTGCAGGCACTCGGCGTCAGCCTGGTGTTCGACGATTTCGGCACCGGCTATGCAAGCCTGAGCTATCTGAAGAAATTCCCGCTCGACGGGCTCAAGATCGACCGCTCCTTCGTGCGCGACGTGCTGACCCAGGCCGACGACGCGGCCATCGTCGGCTCGACGGTCAGCCTGAGCAAGCAGCTCGGCCTGTCGGTGATCGCCGAGGGCATCGAGAACGCGGCGACGGCCGAGTTCCTGCTGCGGCTCGGCTGCGAGCAGGGACAAGGCTATCACTTCGGCAAGCCGATGCCGGCAGCGGATTTCACGCAGCGGTTCCTGCAGGTGCACGAGGACACACGCCAAGCCGGCGCGGCGTGAGGTGAGATGGCGGGATTGATGCGAGCGGATGGGCCATGCGTGTGCACGCTCGCATCTCTCGCGTGTCGAGCACTAATCCACCGTTATGTCCGGGCGCCCAGTTCAAGGTTGGGCCCATGCGAGCGCCTGACTCACTGATCCGTCATGGCCGGGCTTGACCCGGCCATCCAGCTCCTTGAACGGCTTTCCGTTGAAGGGATGGATGCCCGGGTCAAGCCCGGGCATGACGAGCTGACTAGCGGGTGCCACGGACGAACGAGAGAGTGCGATGAGCGCTTCGCGCTCAGCCCTTCTTGCCGCCCTTGCCTTCGCTCTCGAGCGCCTTGCGCACCGCCTTGAACTCCTCGCGCGAGCCGGCGTCGACGCGCGGAAAATGCAGGTCCAGGCCATCCAGCGCGGCGACGATGGTCGAGCCGATGACGACACGGGCGAACCATTTGTGGTCGGCCGGAACGACATGCCACGGCGCATAGGGCGTCGAGGTGTGGCGCACGATGTCCTGATAGACCGCCTGGTAGCGATTCCACCTCGCGCGCTCGGTGACGTCGCCCATCGAGAACTTCCAGTTCTTCGCCGGCTCCTCCAGCCGGTCGAGAAAGCGCTCGCGCTGCTCCTCCTTGGAGATGTTGAGGAAGAACTTCAGGATCACGGTGCCGTTGCGCGTGAGGTAGCGCTCGAACGCGGAGATGTCCTCGAAGCGCTCGTGCCAGATGTTCTTGGTGACGAGCCTCGGCGGCAGCTTCTCCGCTTTCAGGATCTCCGGATGCACGCGCGTGACCAGGCATTCCTCGTAGTAGGAGCGGTTGAAGATGCCGATGCGGCCGCGCTCGGGGAGCGCGATGGCGCTGCGCCACATGAAGTCGTGGTCGAGCTCCTTGGAGGTCGGCTGCTTGAACGAGGTGACCTCGCAGCCCTGCGGATTGACGCCCTCGAAGATGCTCTTGATCGCGCTGTCCTTGCCGGAGGCGTCCATGCCCTGCAGCAGCACCAGCACCGACCAGCGGTCCTGCGCGTAGAGCTTCTCCTGGAAGTCGGCGAGCCGCTGGCGGTTCTGCTCGATGATCGCCTCGCCCTCTTCCTTGGCGAGGCCGCCCTTGACCTTGGTCTTGTGCGACTTGAGATGAAACTTGTGTCCGCCATCGATCCGGAACGGCGAGATGAAACCATCGAGCTCATCGGCCAGCGTGCGCGGTTTCTTGCTCATGAGGACGGCTCTCCGGGGCTGAATTGCGTTTCGAGGAAGGCGGTCACGAAGCGCGGCATCGCCGCAGTCAGATCATTCCTGCTTCGAACCAGCCGTATCGAGCAGAGTTCCGGCTCGCCCTGGGCCGCGAGGTTGGCCTCGATGCGGCGCTGCAGAGCCTCGCCCATGTCAGAGGCGTCGAGCACACGCATCAGCGCGATCGACGCGCCGGTCACGACACAGTCCCAATGCGCCGCGGCCTGATAGTCCGATGGCGCGAGTCCCGTCTCCTCCTCGACCTCGCGCGCGACGTTGGCGGCGAGATCGAGCACACCGTCGCTGACGTCGTCGAGATCCGGCGTGCCGGCGGGAAAGTACAGCCGGCCGGCATTGGCGGTATGCGCGCCCATCTCGCCGAGCACGAAGGCGCCGTCCGCGGACCGCAGCGCGCCCATGCCGAAGCCGTTGAAGGCGGTGCGATCCGGAAAGCCCCAGTCGCGCCACGCCAGCAGGCTGGCGAAATCGGTCTCGAAATAGCTCGCCGAAAAACGTCCATCCGCGATGCGCGGATTGCGCCCGAGCAGCACACGGCCGTTCCACAGGCCGGGCCTCGCGCGCTGGCATTCCGCGAAATGCGCCGCGATGTCGTCGCGGCGCTGGTTCGCGAACGGCCAGTCCCACGGCTCGACCTTGAGGTCGAGCGTGGTGACGCGCTGGATGACGACGTCCGTCATCCGCTATTTCGCGCCCTTCGCCTGCTCGACGAACTTGTTGGTGAAGGTCTTGCTGACGTCGACATTGGCCTTGGCGACGTCGGGCGAGCCGGTCGAGAACACCGCGAGCACGGCGTCGGCGCCCTTCGGATCCATCTTGCCGGTCTGGGAGTACATCGGAATGGTGTTCTTCAGCGCCGCGAGATACAGCGCCTTGTCCTTGCCAACGAGCTCCTCCGGCATCTTCGCCATGATCTCCTCCGGCGTATGCGAATGGATCCAGCCCAGCGTCGCCACGATGGCGTTGGTCAGCGCCTGCGCCTCCTTGTCATGGCCGGCGATCCAGGCCGCCGTCGAGTACAGCGCGCCGCCGGGATATTCGCCGCCGAACACCTCCAGCGTGTCGTGCTGGGTGCGGGTATCGCTGAGGATCTTGAGGTCAGGATGCTTGCCCTGCAGCACGGTGACCGAGGGATCGAGCATCACGGCCGCGTCGATCTGGCCCTGCTCCATCGCCGCCACCGCGGTCGCGCCGAGGCCGACGCCGATCACGGCGGTACCCGACGGATCGAGGCCGTTCTTCTTCAGCATGTACTTCAGGAAGAAGTCGGTCGAGGAGCCCGGCGCGCTGACGCCGACCTTCTTGCCGGCGAGATCCTTGATCGAGCTGATCTCCTTGTTGTGCGACGGCGCCACCACCAGCACGAGACCGGGATAGCGGTCGTAGACGACGAAGGACTGCATCTCCTGCTTCTTGGCCGCGAGATTGACGCAGTGATCGAAATAGCCGGAGACGACGTCGGCGCTGCCGCCGAGCACCGCCTTCAGCGCATCCGAGCCGCCCTTGAGATCGACCAGCTCGACGTCGAGCCCGGCCTTCTCGTATTCGCCGAGCTGCTTGGCCAGCACGGTCGGCAGATAGCACAGGCACGCGCCGCCGCCGATTGCGATGGTAACCTTGGTGGCCGCGCTGGCGAGACCGGTGCTCAGCGTCAGCGCCAGCAGCGCGCCGGTGACCCGGCCGATGATCTTGTTCATGTGTTTCCTCCGTTCTGTCGTTGGTCAGATTAGGCGTGTTGATGTGGCTTTAGAAGGCTGCGCCACCCACCGCCGTCGTCCCGGCGAACGCCGGGACCCATAACCCCAGGGAGTGGTTTGGGGCACACGGGACGACCCGTCTTTTCCAACCGCGATATCACGCGGTATGGGTCCCGGCGTTCGCCGGGACGACGGCGGAGGATGTGGGAGCACCGCGCCCCTCATCGCCCATCCGCCGCGTCAGGCCGCCACACCAGGAGCCGCCGCTCCACCAGCGTGACGCAGATGTCGATCAGGATGACGAACGCCGACAGCACGAACATGCCGGCGAACACGCCGGCGACGTCGAAGATGCCTTCGGCCTGCTGGATCAGATAGCCGAGGCCGGCTGCCGAGCCGAGATACTCGCCGACGACGGCGCCGACCACGGCGAAACCGACGGAGGTGTGCAGCGAGGAGAACATCCAGGACAGCGCCGACGGCCAATAGACATGGCGCATCAGCTGCCGCTCGCTCATCCCCAGCATGCGCGCGTTGTCGCGCACCACCGGCGAGACCTCCTTCACGCCCTGATAGACGTTGAAGAACACGATGAAGAAGACGAGCGTCACGCCGAGCGCGACCTTGGACCAGATCCCCAAGCCCAGCCACAGCGTGAAGATCGGCGCCAGCACCACGCGCGGCAGCGCATTGGCCATCTTGACGTAGGGATCGAACACGGCGGCCACCAGCGGCTTGCGCGCGAACCAGAAGCCGACCAGGACGCCGCCGAGCGAGCCGATCGCGAACGCCAGGACCGATTCCCACAGCGTGATCGCGAGGTGCTTCCAGATCGAACCGGTCGAGAACCATTTGACGACCTGCGCTGATACGTCGACCGGATTGGAGAAGAAGAACGGCGGAAGCCAGATGCGTCCGAACACCGGCACGGTGGCGAAGAACTGCCACAGCGCAATCGCGACGATGGCGACCAACAGCTGCAGCGCGAGCAAACCGAGACGCGACATTCAAGCCGCCTCGCGCTGCGTGAGGGGTCCACGGCCGACGCCACTTGCGCCGCTGCGCTCCCTCCCCCCTTGTGGAGGAGGGCTGGGGAGGGGGGTCCCCCAACCACCAGTCTTTCCGGGGTACCCCCCTCCCCGACCCTCCTCCACAAGGGGGGAGGGAGCGCACTGCACGCGCCGAAACAGCGGGGCTCCCACGAAGCTCATTGCCGCCCCCATCACACCGCCTCCGCCTGCTTGTAGGTCTTCTCGACCTCCGTCTTCAGCGTCTGCCAGATCTCGCGATGCAGCTCATGGAACTCGTGCTTCATGCGCACCTCGAAGATGTCGCGCGGACGCGGCAGGGTCACGCGCCAGTCGCCGATGATGCGCGAGGCCGGTCCCGCCGACATGATGACGACGCGGTCGGCGAGCGCGATCGCCTCCTCCAGATCGTGAGTGACGAACAGCACCGCCTTGCGGTCGGCATTCCAGAGATCGAGCAGCAAATTGCCCATGATCTGCCGGGTCTGCGCGTCGAGCGGCCCGAACGGCTCGTCCATCAGGATGATGCGGGGATTGCGGATCAGCACCTGGGCGAGCCCGACGCGCTTGCGCTGGCCGCCAGACAGCATGTGCGGATAGCGGTTGCCGAAGGCGCCGAGGCCGACCGAGGTCAGCCATTGCTGCGCCTTGGCGGCCGCATCCTTCGACGGCGAGCCCGCGACCTCGAGCCCGATCGCGACGTTCTCCAGCGCGGTCTTCCATGGGAACAACGCATCGGCCTGGAACAGATAGCCGGCGTCGCGATTGAGGCCGGCCAGCGGCTGGCCGAAGATGCGCACCTGGCCGGCGGCCGGCTTCAGCAGTCCCGCCGCCACGTTGAGAAGGGTGGATTTGCCGCAGCCGGTCGGCCCGACGATGGCGACGAACTCGCCGTCGGCGACGGCCAGATCCGCCGTCTCGACGGCGGTGTAGGTGCGTCCGCCGGCGAGACGGAATGCCACCGTCGTTCGCTCCAGCGCGACCGCGGCGGCCGTGGGCATCGTCACGTCCAAGTTCCTCCCCGGAGAATGGCCGGGACGGCTTAGCCGCTTGCGCGGCGAAGTTCAACGCGCGGCCCGGACGTGCTAGGTCATCTGACTGAGCCCAAGGCCAACACCTCCGCCAACACCTCGGCCAACCGTTCCGCAAGGCCGCATGCCGCGCACGCCGTTCATCGTCTACGCCAACGTCCGCAAGGGCTTTCCTGGTCCGTCGGTCGCCGTGACCGCGGTCGACGGCGTATCGATGGAGGTCGCCGAGGGTGAGTTCCTGGCGATCGTGGGCGGCTCCGGCTCGGGCAAGACCACGCTGCTGCGGCTGACCAACCGCCTGATCGAGCTGGACGGCGGCGCGATCCGGATTGCCGGTGAGGATATCGCCGGCCTCGATCCTGTCAGCCTGCGTCGCCGGATTGGCACCGTGTTCCAGAACGGGGCGCTGTTTCCGCACATGACGGTTGCCGCCAACATCGGCATCACCCCCAGGCTGCTGGGGACCCCGCCGGCCGAGATCGCCACGCGCGTCGGCGAGCTGCTCGACCTCGTGCGGCTCGACCGCAAGGCCCATCGCGACCGGCTGCCGCACGAGCTCTCCGGCGGCCAGCGCCAGCGCGTCGGCGTCGCCCGCGCGCTCGCGGCGCGGCCGAAGATCGTGCTGATGGACGAGCCGTTCGGCGCGCTCGATCCGCTGACGCGTGATGCGCTCGGCAGCGACTACCGCGCCCTGCATGAGCAGTTCGCGCTGACCACGATCATGATCACGCACGACATCACCGAGGCCCTGCTGCTCGCCGACCGCATCGCAGTGATGCGCGGCGGACGCCTGATCGAGATCGGCACGCCGGCCGAGCTCGCGGCCAGCCGCGAACCCTACGTGACGGAGCTGATGACGACGCCGCGCCGGCAGGCGGCGCGGCTGGCCGCGCTGCTGCCCGAAAGCGGCGCAGCATGAGCGCCCTGTCCGATCCACGCTTCACCGAGGCGCTGTCGCATCTCCCTGACTATCTCGGCAGCCATCTGCGCGTGAGCCTCGCCGCGCTGGCGCTCGGCCTTGCCGTGAGCTTTCCACTGGCGCTGCTCGCGCGCAATCGCCCTGCCCTGCGCAATCTGCTGCTCGGCGCGGCAAGCGTGGTGCAGACGGTGCCGGGACTGGCGCTGCTGGCGCTGTTCTATCCGCTGCTGCTGGCGCTGACGGCACTCACCTTGCGCTGGTTCGGGCTCTCGTTCTCGGCCTTCGGCTTCCTGCCCGCGGTGCTGGCGCTGGCGCTGTATTCGATGCTGCCGGTGCTGCGCAACACCATCACCGGGCTGAACGGCGTCGACGCAAGCCTGATCGAGGCCGCCAAAGGCGTCGGCATGACCGAGCGCCAGGCGCTCACGATGGTGGAGCTGCCGCTGGCGCTGCCGGTGATCATGGCCGGCATCCGCACCGCTGCGGTGTGGGTGATCGGCACCGCGACCTTGTCGACGCCGATCGGCCAGACCTCGCTCGGCAACTACATCTTTGCCGGGCTGCAGACCCAGAACTGGGTGCTGGTCGTGTTCGGCTGCGTCGCCGCCGCCGTGCTGGCGCTTGCCATCGATCAGTTGCTGGCGCTGATCGAGCATGGCCTGCGCAGGCGCAGCCGTGCCCGTGTCGGGCTTGGCACCGCAACCATCGCGCTGATGGTCGGCGCCAGTCTCCTGCCCTCGCTGGCCGGCAGCTCGGCACGCTACGTGATCGGCGCCAAGACTTTTACCGAGCAATATGTGCTGTCGGCCTTGATCAGCGAGCGGCTGCAGGCAACCGGTCTCTCGGCGACGACACGCGCCGGGCTTGGCTCCAGCGTGATCTATGAGGCGCTCAAGAACGGCGACATCGATGCCTATGTCGACTATTCAGGCACGCTGTGGGCCAACCAGTTTCACCACAAGGAGCCGTTGCCGCGCGCCGCGCTGCTCGATGCGCTGAAGCAGGATCTCGCCAAGGACAAGGTGAGCCTGCTCGGCGAGCTCGGCTTCGAGAACGCCTACGCGCTGGTGATGCCGCGCAAGACGGCCGAGGCGCTCGGCATCCGCTCGATCGCCGACCTCGCGCGTCACACCAGCGACATGTCGATCGTCGGCGACTACGAGTTCTTCTCGCGCCCGGAATGGGCGGCCTTGCGCGACGCCTATGGCCTCGCCTTCCGCGCCCAGCGCCAGATGCAGCCCGACTTCATGTATGCCGCGGCCGCCTCCGGCGAGGTCGACGTCATCGCCGGCTACACCAGCGACGGCCTGATCGCGAAATACGATCTCGTCGTGCTCGACGACCCCAAGCAGGCGATCCCGCCTTACGACGCGATCCTGCTGCTGTCGCCGAAGCGTGCCGAGGACCGCGCGTTGCAGGATGCGTTACGACCGCTGCTCGGCCGCATCGACATCGCGACGATGCAGCAGGCCAATCTGCGCGCCTCCGGCAGTGACGCGGAGTCCTCGCCGCAGGCGGTGGCGCGCTGGCTGTGGGCGAAGATCGGGAAGTAGATCATCCGCTTTCCGAGTTCTGCCTGATCGCTCCCGACGTTACGACTGCTTGTCCGGCCAATTCAATCGCAATCATCTCTCGCGCGCGAGCCCGATAAGGGCTCTTGCAGAGCGAGCGAACGTGTTCGAGCCACAACGCCCCGGGGACCGCGCATATCATCAGTTAAACTTATAAGATTGACTTCATAACTGACCTGCCATAGCCTTGCGGCATGAGCCGACAGTCACCCCGGAAGGTCCCCCCGCCCGCTACCCATGCCCTGGCTGGCGAGCTGCGGGCGGTCGCCGGCAAGCTGAAGCGCCGGCTGCGCGAGCAGGCTGACGCGGGCGATCTGCCGCCGTCTCAGGTATCGGTGCTGCTTCGCCTCGAAAAAGACGGGCCCACGACGGCCTCGCATCTCGCGCGGATCGAGGGGATGCGGCCGCAATCGATGGGGCCAATCATTGCAGCGCTGGAAAGCGCCGGCCTGGTGCGCGGATCGCCGGACCCGGGGGACGGCCGGCAGACCATCCTTTCGCTGACAGAGGCATGCCGCGTCCGGATCGACGAAGGACGCGCCGCGCGGCAGGACTGGCTGTCGCGCACCATCGCGGCCCGGCTCTCGCCAGCGGAGCAGCAGCAACTCGCTTCAGCCATCGTGCTGCTCAGGCGCCTGGTCGACGACTGACGCGTGACGGCCGCGCGCAAACGCGCGCCGCGTGCAAGAGGAGATCATCAATGGCGCTCACGCAGCTCGATCTGAATACCGCGCTCATCGTTGTCGATCTGCAGAAAGGCATCGTCGGCGCATCCTTGCTGCATCCGATCGGCGAGGTCATCGCTCGCGCTTCCGCCTTGGCGGAACGTTTCCGCGCGCTCAGGCTTCCGGTCGTGCTGGTCAATGTCGCCGGCACCGCCCCGGGACGGACCGAGCGGCCGCCACGTCTCACCGCGCCGTTCCCTGCGGACTGGGCCGATCTCATCCCCGAGCTGAACCGGCAACCGCACGACATCGTGGTGACCAAGCGGACCTGGGGCGCCTTCGCCAGCACCGATCTGGAGACACGATTGAAGGCGCGCGACGTGACGCAGGTGGTCGTTGCCGGTGTGGCCACCGGCACCGGTGTCGAGTCCACGGCGCGGCAAGCGTATGAGCAGGGCTTCAACGTCACGCTCGCCGTCGACGCCATGACCGACACGCGCCCCGAGGCGCACCAGTACAGCCTCACCCATGTCTTTCCGCGACTGGGCGAAACCGGCACGTCTGCGGACATCATCCGACTGCTCGACGCGAGGACCCCCCTGACATGACCTGGCTTGATCTCTTTTCCTATTTCTTCGGCGGCGCCTTCCTGGCCAACGCCGTTCCGCATGTCGTGGCCGGCCTGATGGGTCAGCCGTTCCAGAGCCCGTTCGCGAAACCTTCGGGACGCGGCCTCTCCTCGTCGACGGTGAACGTGCTCTGGGGCCTGTTCAACGTCGCCGTCGGCTATCTGCTGGTCTGCCGCGTCGGCGATTTCGAACTGAGAAACACAAGCGATGTCGTGGCTCTCGGCCTCGGCTCGCTCGCCATCGGCCTGATGCTCGCGCGACACTTCGGCGCGCTCCATGGTGGCGATCTGCGGAAGCGATCATGACGGGCAAGGCGCCGGGCATGTTCCGGTCGCTGCACAAGTTCAACTACCGGGTCTGGGCAGCCGGCGCGCTCGTCTCCAATATCGGCACCTGGATGCAACGCACCGCCCAGACTTGGCTGGTGCTGATCCAGCTCACCTCGCATAACGCGTCCGCCGTCGGCACGGTGATGGCGCTGCAGTACGGGCCGCAGCTCCTGCTGTTACCTCTGACCGGCTACGTGGCCGACCATTTCAATCAGCGACGGGTCTTGATCGCCACCCAGGCGACGATGGGAGCGTTCGCGCTCATCCTCGGCCTTCTCACCGTGACCGGCGTCGTCCAGCTCTGGCAAGTCGACGTGTTCGCATTCCTGTTCGGCTGCGCGGCAGCCTTCGACGCTCCGGTGCGCCAGACGTTCGTCGCCGAGTTGGTCGGGAACGACGATTTGCCCAACGCGATCGCGCTCAACTCGACATCGTTCAACGCCGCGCGGATGATCGGCCCGGCAATCGCCGGCATGGTGATCGCCGCGTTCGGCACCGGCTGGGCCTTCCTGATCAACGGCGCGTCGTTCATGGCCGTGCTGGCGTCGTTGAACCTGCTCCGCATCGCCGATCTGCGTCCGAACCCGCGGGCGCAGCACGCCAAGGGGAACGTCCTGGCGAGCGTCACCGCCGGCTTTGACTATGCATGGTCCCACCCGGAGCTTCGGGCCACTTTGATCATGCTCGCCCTGATCGGAACGTTCGGGCTCAACTTCCAGATCTTCGTCTCGACGATGGCGATCAAGGTCTTTCACAGCGATGCACGCGGCTACGGCCTGCTGTCCTCGGTCATGGCCGTCGGCACGGTTGCCGGCGCCCTGTTCAACGCCAGCCGGCACCGGCCGAGATTTGGCGCGCTGCTCGCAGGCAGTGGCCTGTTCGGACTAGGCTGCACGCTGGCCGCGCTCGCCCCGACCATCTGGCTGTTCGGCGCCGCGCTCGTCGTCATCGGCGTCGCGGCGCTCATGTTCACCAACACCACCAACAGCCTGATGCAGCTTGCGACCGAGCCCTCCATGCGCGGCCGGGTGATGGCGCTGCGCGTCGGCGTCGCACTCGGCGGCACGCCGATCGGCGCGCCGATCGTGGGCTGGGTGGCCGACAGCCTCGGCCCGCGCTGGGCGCTCGGCGTCGGCGCGGCGTCAGGTCTCGCTGCCGCGCTCGTTGCCATCGCAGCGATGCGAACGCCGCATCGAACGTGATCTCACATCCCCGGCTCGATCGGCTTCTCGACCGCGCCGCCGCTCTCGGCCCAATCCTTGAACGCGCCGACATTGAAGACCTTGTCGTAGCCGAGGTCCTTCAGCGTCTTCCCTGCCAGCGCCGAGCGGCCGCCGGAGGCGCAATACAGAATGACGCTCTTGTCCTTGCTGAAATTCTTGTCGTGATAGGGCGAGTCCGGATCGGCGCGGAATTCGAGCATGCCGCGCGAGACGTGATGCGCGCCTTCGATCTTGCCGCTCTTCTCGACCTCCGGCGCATCGCGCACGTCGAGGACGAGCGTATTGCCCTTGGCGATCATCGCCTGCGCCTCGGCCGGCGCGATTTTCGGCACCGCGGCGTTGGCGGCTTCCAGCATCTGCTTGACTGAGGTCGACATCGATTTCCTCCCGGACGTTGACGAGACAGCGGTAGCGGTCCGCCGGCCGGTTCACAACCCTCGATCAGGGGACCGGCGCGGGGCGCAGCAAAGGATACTGCACCCACGCTGTCCACATAGTGGACGATCATGGCTCAAAATAACAAGCATATGGACTCCACGGGTATCATCGGTCATTCTTCGTCCATGTCCGTTTCCCGCCCCCTCCCGATCAGCCGCGACCGCGCCGTCGAAACGATGCTCGCGGACAGCGCCAGCGATGCCGCCTTTGCCACGACCCTGGCCAAGGGCCTGTTCGTGCTGGAGGCGTTCGGGACCGGATCGGCGGTGCTCGGCAACATGGACATCTCGGTCCGGACCGGGATTCCGCGGCCGACCGTGGCCCGGCTCACCCACACCCTCACCGAGCTCGGCTATCTCTCGTTCGATCAGGCGCTCGCGAAGTATCGCCTCG
Source organism: Bradyrhizobium sp. HKCCYLS3013 (assembly GCF_051167615.1). Classification (NCBI taxonomy): domain Bacteria; kingdom Pseudomonadati; phylum Pseudomonadota; class Alphaproteobacteria; order Hyphomicrobiales; family Nitrobacteraceae; genus Bradyrhizobium; species Bradyrhizobium sp. HKCCYLS3013. The sequence continues at coordinate 509,800 of NZ_JBNPTK010000001.1, read as the reverse complement.
GCATCCGCGCGTTGCGGATGGCGCATCCGCTGCTCGCCGACATGCCGTTCCGGCAGATTGCGCGGCCGCTGATGCAGGATCTCGCCGCGAGCGTCCGCGGCACGGTGTCGATCGGCCTGCTCGACGGCAGCGCCGTGGTCTATGTCGAGACCGCGCGCTCCGGCGATGTCGGCCCGCATGTTCCGGACATCGGCATGCCGATCTCGGTGGTCGCGACCGCGATGGGGCGCGCCGCGTCGGCGATCCTGCCGCCCGGCGCGGCCGCGCGTTTCGACGCGCAGCTCGCCGCCGGCGACGCCGAGCAATGGAGCGATTTTTCCGCGCTCTATTTCGGCGGCATCACGCAATGTGCCGAGCGCGGTTTCTGCACCTGCATCGGCGAATACATGCCTGCGATTCACGCCGTCGCCGCGCCGCTGCATTACGCGAACAGCTCCGGCCGCGCCTTCGCGATCAATTGCGGCATTCCCGCCTTCCGGCTGCAGCCGGGCCAGCTCGATGCCGAGATCGGCCCGCGCATCACGGCGCTCGCCGCCAGCATCCGGGCACTCATCAACGAAGCCGAGCCCAAGATCATCAGGCGCGCGCCGGAGCCGGCGCTTGCGGCCGAAGCCGGCTGAGACAGGTGCATCACGACATGGCCGGGCCACTCCAGGGTTTGCGCGTTCTCGACATCGCCACGATCATCGCGGCGCCGTTCGCGGCCACGCTGCTCGCCGACTATGGCGCCGACGTCCTGAAGATCGAGATGCCGGGCCAAGGCGACGGTGTCCGCACTTTCCCGCCGTTCAAGGACGGCAAGCCGCTGTGGTGGAAGACGGCCAACCGCAACAAGAGCTTCGCGACGCTCGATTTGCGCACGCCCGACGGGCTCGCGCTGTTCAAGCGGCTGCTGCCGCGCTTCGACGTGCTGATCGAGAACTTCCGCCCCGGCACGCTCGATCGCTGGGGACTGACGAAGGAGGTGCTGTGGTCGATCCAGCCGCGCCTCGTCATCCTGCGCGCCACCGCGTTCGGGCAGGACGGGCCGTACAAGGACCGGCCGGGCTTTGCCCGCATCTTCGAGGCGATGGGCGGCCTCACCTACATCACTGGCGAGGCTGATGGAGAGCCGACCCATCCAGGCTATCCGATCGGCGACGCCATCGGCGGCGCGTTCGGCGCGATTGGCGTCCTCGCGGCGTTGTGGAAGCGGGCGCGCGACCCCGACGCGCCGGGCGAGGAAATCGACCTCGCGCTGACCGAGGCTGTCTTCCGCTTGCTCGACGTGTTGCCCGTCGAGCACGACCAGCTCGGCTTCAGCCGCAGCCGGATCGGCAATGCCAACGGCTACTCGGCGCCGGCCGCAGTCTATCGCACCCGCGACGATCGCTGGGTGACGCTCGCCGGCTCGACCAACGCGCTCTACGCCGCCAATTGTCGCGCGATCGATCGTCCTGACCTGATCGAGGATCCGCGCTTCGCGAACAATGCCTCGCGGGTGAAGCATTCGGCCGAGCTCAACGCGATCTTTGCCGCCTGGTGCGCCGCGCATGACCTCGATGATGTCGTCGCGCGCTTCACCGCGGCCAAGGGAACGATCGCGCCGATCTACGCGATCGACCAGATCGCGGCCGATCCGCAGGCGATCGCGCGCGAGATGATCACGCGCGTGCCCGACCGCGATTTCGGCTCGGTGGCAATGTCGAACGTCGTACCGCGCTTTGGCAACGATCCCGCGGCGCTGCGCCATGCCGCGGGCGACGTCGGCCAGGACAACCTGGAGATCTATCAGGGCTGGCTTGGACTGTCAGACCAGGAGATGGACGATCTCGCGCGCAGGAAGGTGATCTGACGCGGCGCGAGCAGATACGACCAGGCGCAGCGAAGAACGCGCCGGAGCAGCCCGGACAAGGGATGCAGCAGACAGGGAGATGCGCGATGAGACCGTTGACGATGACGCGCCGTGGCCTGCTCGGTGCCGGAGCCGCGCTGGCCCTGGGCCGCAGCCATCCCGCACGCGCCGAGGGCGAGTGGCCGACCCGCATGGTGCGGCTGATCTGTCCCTATGGCGCCGGCGGCGCCAGCGACATCTCACTGCGCCTTCTGGCGACGGAGTTCGAACATCACCTCGGCCAGCAGTTCATCATCGAGAACAAGCCGGGCGCCGGCAGCCGCATCGCCAATGACGTCGTGGCCCGCGCCGCACCCGACGGCTACACCCTGCTCTACGCCGCCGCGCCCTACGTCACCGCCGAAGCTTTGTTCGGCAAGCTGACCTACGATCCTGTGAAAGACCTGCGCCCAGTGGCCGGCACGGTCGTCGCGCCGATCTTCCTGATGATCAGCGCCAACGCGCCGTTCAAGACGCTCGCCGAGCTGATCGCCTACGGCAAGTCCAAGCCGGAAGGCCTGACCTTCGCCTCGCCCGGGGCCGGCTCGCAGCCGCATCTCGCCGCCGAGCTGCTGTTCCGCGACGCCAAGGTGACCGGCCTCAACATCCCCTTCCGCGGCGACTCGATGGCCTATACCGAGCTGCTCGCCGGCCGCGTCGATGCGACGCTGACGGCGATCAGCACGGCGCTGCCCTATATCCAGGCCGGCCAGTTCCGCGTGCTCGGCGTCGCCGCCACCGAGCCCAGCGCGATCTATCCGCAGGCGCCGACGCTGCGCGAGCAGGGCCTGCCGAACGTGGTCGCGTCGGGCTGGTACGGCTTCATGGCGCCGGGCGCGACGCCGCAAGCCATCGTCGACCGGCTGTCGCGCGAGATCATCGCCGATCTCGCCGCTCCCGAGGTGAAGCAGAAGCTGTTCGCACAAGGGCTCGACGTGCAGCCGCGCGACCCCACGGCGTTCGGCCAGTTCATCGCCGACGAAACCAAAAAATGGAGCGCGGTCATCCGCGACGCCGCCATCAAGGCCGAATGAGTTTCACAAAAAATGATCAGGGAGTGGATGTGATGAGGATTGGGACCACCGCGCTGGCCGCGCTTGCCCTGCTGTCGCTGGCAGCGACGGCTTCGGCGGCCGAGAAGAAGTACGACACCGGGGCCAGCGACAGCGAGATCAAGGTCGGCCAGACCGTGCCGCTGAGCGGCCCGGCCTCGGCCTATGCCACGATCGGCAAGGCGCAGGCCGCCTATATGAAGATGATCAACGACCAGGGCGGCGTGAACGGCCGCAAGATCAACCTGATCCAGTATGACGACGCCTACTCGCCGCCGAAGACGGTCGAGCAGGTGCGCAAGCTGGTCGAGAGCGACGAGGTGCTCCTGACGTTCCAGATCATCGGCACCGCGCCGAACGTCGCCGTGCAGAAATATCTCAACGCGAAGAAGGTGCCGCAACTGTTCGCGGCCACCGGCGCCTCGCGCTTCACCGATCCCAAGAACTTTCCTTGGACGATGGGCTTCAACCCGAGCTACGTCGTCGAAGGCCGCATCTACGGCCAGTACATTCTCAAGACCCATCCCGACGCCAAGATCGGCGTGCTCTACCAGAACGACGATCTCGGCCGCGACTATCTCGCCGGCCTCAAGGCCGGGCTGGGCGAAAAGGCCGCCAAGATGATCGTCGCCGAATCGTCCTACGAGATCACCGAGCCGACGATCGATTCCCACATCCTGAAGCTGAAGGACGCCGGCGCCGATCTGCTGTTCAGCGCCTCCACGCCGAAGCAGGCGGCGCAGGCCATCAAGAAGGTCGCCGAGCTCGGCTGGAAGCCGGTCCACATCGTCGACATCAATGCCAATTCGCTGGGCGCCACCCTGAAGCCCGCCGGGCTCGAGAATGCCAAGGGCCTGATCAGCGTCGGCTACGTCAAGGACCCGCTCGAGGAGGGCTTCAAGAACGACCCCGGCGTGCAGCGCTATCTCGCCTTCATGGAGAAATACTATCCCGACGGCGACAAGGGCTCGAACTTCAACGTCTATGGCTACATCACCGCCGAGCTCCTGGTCCAGGTGCTGAAGCAGTGCGGCGACGAGCTGACGCGGGAGAACGTGCTGAAGCAGGCCACCCATCTCGACCATGTCGAGCTCGGCATGCTGCTGCCGGGCATCAGCATCACGACCTCGCCGACCGATTATCGCGTCAACAAGCAGTTGCAGATGATCCAGTTCGACGGCGCCCACTGGCAGAACATCGGCGGCATCGTCACCGACGCGGCCGCGGATTAGCAGCGGCGGCTGCGCCCCTGACCGGCCGCCCCTCGGCGTCGGCCGGTCACAGCCCGCGGATCAGCTCGGCGTCGATCAGCATGCGGTTGAAGCGGCGCGCCTCGGCGCCGTCGCCGCAGGCATAGAACACGCCCTTGCAGCGGAGCATGATCTCCTTCTGCTCGGCAAAGGACGGATCGAGCGGAATTCCGGCGGCCTCGAGCGTGACCAGCGGCAGATAGGCGGCGTCGATCCGGTCCATCACGACCGCGCTCTGGCGCGGCTCGAAATTGACGGCATCGATCGCGTAATACGTCCGATAGTAGCGCGGATCGTAGCTTTCGAGCTTCTCGCCGATGCCGGCCTCGTCGAGCTTGGGATCGAGAATGTGCGGCGAGAACTCCGGCTGGTGATCGCCATAGCGGACGATCAGGAACGGCTGGTCGCCGAACCTCTTCTTCAGGCTCGCAAGAAAGCGCTGATAGTCCGCTGCGCTCATCATCTGCCGGCGCAGATATTCGTCGATCGAAGGCAGATTGCCGGGCGCACGCCAGGACGGCGTCAAATCGGGCCGGAACGTCGTCTCCCACGGGAAATGGTTGGCGGCGAGATAGACGAACATGAACAGCGGCTTGCCGCGCGGCCGGTGCTGCATCAGGTCGAGCGCGGCGTCGTAGAAGAAGCCGTCGGGCTCGACGCCCTTGGCGCCGAGATCGCGCGCGTCGAGGAAACGATCGACACCGACAGTGGTCTGAAAGCTGCGCGCGCTCATGAAGGCGCCCTGCGCGGGATACAGCGACACCGTGTCGTAGCCGCAATTGCGCAGCGCCAGCGGCAGGCCGCGCTCGACCCGGCCGGACGCGATCCGCGTCACGAAATAGGCGAAACGGCCGAACGATCGCGACGACAGGCCGGCGAGCACGTTGTACTCGGTGAACCAGCTCGGGCCGCCATTGCTCTCGGCCATGAACTGCCGCGCCTTGCCGTCGAACGACTTGAAGTGGCTGCCATAGCCATCGGGCACCTTGATGCCCTCAGCCGAGCGGATGTCGAAACTGGATTCGTCGTGGATCAGCACGATGTTCGGCCGGCGCGCGGCCGGATGACAGGAATCCGGGACGAAGGCAGCCAGACTTCGATCAGCCGTGGCGTCGGATTCCATGAAGCCGTTGGCGAGGAAGTCGGACACCGCCGTGACGCCGGAGCGCGCGAATTTCGACAGATAGCCGTCGTCATAGTAGCCGCGCCAGGCCTCGTCGCGCCAGTTAAGCGAATACAGCGTCAGCGCCGCGAGGCAGGCGAGCTTGCCGGCGAGCGCCGGCAGCCGCGCGATCCGGAACGGGTCGGCCCACCACAGCAGCCCCAACAGCGGCAACACGACCGCGACGGCCACCAGCACCGACAGCTTGAGATTCGGAAAGATCGTGAACAGGAATGCCGCGCTGTCGTGATCGATCAGCATCACGTCGACGAAGTTCGCGGTCATCTGGACCACAGCGTGCTTGAGCTGCGACAGCAGCACCAGCACCACGACCATGGTCAGCGCCAGCGCGGCCGACACCGCAGGCCGCCGCAGCAGCACCAGCCAGAAGCCGTTCAGGATGCCCCAGGCCAGCACGAAGCCGAGCCGCGAGCCGAAATCGGTCTCGGTGTGCAGCATCAGAGCGAGCGCCGCCACATGCGGCGCGGCGACGGCGGACAGCCGGACGGCGGCAGAGCGTGTTGCGCTCGCCGCGGCGAGCGTGGTGATCGGTTGGTCGTTCGGGGTCAGTGACATCAGCCGGTCGAAAGCAGGCGCCCTTCGCCGGCGCATGCCGACAGATCAAGGAAGCCGATCCTGTCATTCGACCGTAATGAAATCGTCACAAATCACAACAGCCCGGATTTGCACGGAGCCGCGCGCCGATCGTCCGGCATGGCGGACCGGCGCAGCTCCCGGCGACGGCTCCGGGACCGGAGCGATGGCCGGGCCGCGATCAGTGCTCCGAGCCGGTCTCGAGCAGCCGCTCGCGCACCAGACGCACCGCGCCGCGACTCCAGGAATAATTGGCGCCGAGGCGCAGCCCGCTGTCGCCGGCGACGACGAGTGCGCCACTGTCGGCCTGGCGGACGCGAAAACCGATGATGTATTCGGTGCGGCCGATCCGCCTGACGATGCCGAGCAGCGACTGCTGGGCGCCGACCGCGCGCGCCACTCGCGCCTCGCAATCGTCGCACTCACGCACCGGCTGCCCCGGCTTGATCTCGCCGGCGGCGTCCACGAGGCGATAACGCCCGGACTGCGCCAGCAGCTGCCGCACCGCGTCGGTCGCCTCCTGCAGCCCCTTCTGGTCGGACTCCGTCGCGCCGAGCGCAGCGCCTGCGCTGGTGTCGTCGAGCTCGAATGGCAAGAGCGCCAGCCGGATCGGCTCCGGCGGCGCCAGCGCGTCACGGACCTGGCGCGAGACGAACATCTCGGCGCGCTGCCAGGCCTCGTCGCTGTCGCCGCGGAAGGTGAAGACCTTGTCGAACAGCACCCGATGGGAGGTGACGTCGATGGCCGACGCCCGCGCCCACTGCACCAGGGTCGAGAGCTTCTGGACACCACCGGTGACCACGACGGTGGCGCCGGCCGCGGCCGCCATCTGCAACCGTGCCTCCGGCGACGCATCGGTCGGACAGGACGGAGCGCAGGACGGGCTGACCGGACGCAGCCGCGCATCCGCGGCGACATCGCGGCGGAGCGCGGCGATGAACGCATCCAGCCGCCGCTGATGCGCTGCGGTCTGATCGACCGGCTCGCCGGACGTGTCGAGATAGCTGAAATCATCGACCAGCACGGCCGGGACATCACCAGAGGCGGCGCGGACCGGGCCGGCCGCGAGAGCAAGCGCGAGAACGAGGCAACGGACGAGGCGGCGGTTCGACATGAGATTCCCCTGCAACGATGTCTGGCGCTCCGAAGCTAGATGCCGGCGCGGCATGGCCGCAGCGGCGAGGATCCCGGCGAGGCACGGGAAAATTTCACGACGGCACCGTCCACCGGGCCGCGGCGCTTTTGGCCCGGGCGGTTCTGCCGTTAAATGCCGGCGGGCTGGGCTGCCATGGACGCGCCGAAGATGTGGAGCCGCTACGACCTCAAATACCGCCTGACGCTGCGCATCGCGGCGGTCTCGGCGCTCTGCTTCGCGGCGATCTGCGCCTATGTGCTGTTCGACACCGACCGCTCGGTGCATGCGCGCAACGCGCGGATCGCCGAGATCACGGCCCGGACGCTGCAACTGCAGCAGAGCAAGATGCATTGGGTCAACAGCCCGCCGGCCGGCTTTCCCGACCTCGACGCGGTCGCGGCCGCGGCGATGGGACCGGGGCTGTGCATCGCCTATCGCGGCGTCGACGGCGTGATCGTGCAGCGGATCTGCGGCGGCGCGGACGCGCAGGCGGACGATCCGCCCCGCGCCTTCGCGATGCCGTATCGGCGGCTGTTCGAGCCGGGCCGGGAAGCGGCACGGCCGGTCAGGTTTCGCGGCGAGAGGACCGGCGATGCGGTCGTCTGGATCGATGCCGGCGTCATGACCGCGGACGCCTGGCGCGAGCTCGGCCGGCTGCTGCCGGTACTCGGGACGGCGCTGGTGCTGCTGTGCGTGCTGGCCTACGCCGCACTGGCCCGCGCGCTGCGCCCGACGCGGCTGATCCGCGCCGGGCTGGAGCGGATCGCCGCCAACGATCTGTCGGCGCGGCTGCCACCGTTCGACCTCGCCGAGCTCTCGGCGATCCGCGATGCCTTCAATCAGCTCGCCGAGGGGCTGGAGACGGCGCTGGCGCAGCGCGGCGAATTGACCCGGCGCCTGATTGCCCTGGAAGACGACGAACGCCGCCACCTCGCCCGCGAGCTGCATGACGAATTCGGCCAGTCGCTGGCGGCGATCCGGGCGCTCGCAGCGTCGATCCGTCACAGCGCGGCGCAGGATTGCCCCGCTCTGGTCGGCGAATGCGACGGCATCGCGCGCACCGCGAGCGACATGATGGAGCAGTTGCGCGGCGCGCTGATGCGGCTGCGTCCGCCTGATGTCGACGAGCTCGGCCTCGCCGGCAGCCTCGAAGGCCTCGTGGCCGGCTGGAACCGGCGGCAGCACGGCCGCACCGTGTTCGAGATCAGCCTGTCGGGCGACGTCGACCGGCTGCCCGGCATCGTCGCCAGCAACGTCTACCGCATCGCGCAGGAGGCGCTCACCAACGCCGTCAAGCACGCCGGCGCGACGCGCGTGCGATTGCAGTTGACGCTTCAGGACGGGCCGGCTCAGTCGGCGCCCGAGAGCACGACCGTGCTCACCGTCGAAGATGACGGTCCTGCCGGCGATGCGCCCGACAAGCCGGGCATGGGCCTGCTCGGCATGCGCGAGCGCGTCGCCTCCATGGGGGGCCAGATGAGTTTTGCGGCCACGTCCGGCGGCGCGCGCCTCCGCGTCGAGATTCCGCTCCCGGCCCTGCCCGGCCTCTCGCCTGCGCAGCCGGAAACGGCCTACGCGGCATGACGACGCCCGCCGGCACCATCCTGCTGGTCGACGACCATGCCGTGGTCCGCGAGGGCTACAGGTCGATGCTGCAGAAGCAGCCGGGACTGCGCGTGGTCGCCGAAGCCGCCGATGGCGCCGAAGCCTACCGGCTGTTCAAGGAGGTCAGGCCCGATCTCGTCATCATGGACCTGACGATGCCGGGCGTCGGCGGCATCGAGGGCATCCGCCGCATCCGGCAATGGGATCGCGGCGCGCGCATCCTCGTGTTCACCATGCATGAGAATGCCGGCTTCGCGGTGCAGGCGATCCGCGCCGGCGCCCGCGGCTATGTCACCAAGAGCAGCCCGCCGGAGGCTCTCGTGCGCGCCGTCATGGACGTGCTGGCAGGCCGCATCGCGATCAGCCCCGACATCGATCACGAGCTCGCGCTCAGCCGCCTCTCCGGCGAGCGCGCCGCCGCCGACGTGCTGTCCGCGCGCGAGTTCGAGGTGATGCAAATGCTGCTGGCCGAACGGACGACGGACGAGATCGCGTCCGCGCTGCATCTCAGCCCGAAGACGGTTGCCAACCTGCACTCGCTGATCAAGGACAAGCTCGGCGTTGCCAGCGACATCGAGCTGGTGCGGCTGGCGCTGCGGCAGGGCCTGCTGAGCTGAGCCGGCGGGGCTTACATCCCCGCGAGAAAGCTCAGGAGTCGCCCTGCGGCGTCGCTGCCGCGTCCGACGCCGTGACCGGATCGTCGATCAGGTGAAACGCGCGCCCGAGCCGGCGCTGCACGCTCATCACGGCGCGGTCGACGTCGCTGATCAGGCTGTCGCCGAGAACGACGTGCGGGATCTCCCAGTTGCGGCCGCTGCGCACGTCGAGCGCATGAACCGCCGGCACGCGCGCGGTCTCGCAGCCCGGCTGCGCGCGAAGGTCCTCCTCGACCAGGCGGGTCAGCTCCGCCTGGGTCTTGCCGATGGTCGTCATCGCCGGCATCAGGGCCTGGTCGCGGGCATCAGGCCGAGCCGCTTGGCGATGATGCGATCGACGGTCCGTTTCGGAAGCACCCGCACGATCCATTGCCTCATGGCGTCGGGCGCGATCTCGTAGCGCACCTTGGGCGCCGGCAAGGTCAAGGCGTCGGCCACCCGAGCGGCGATGGTCTCGGCCGGCAGCCCCGACTTGCCGAGATTCAGCATGAAGGCGCGGATCTTCTGCAGCGCCGGGAAGAACGGCGAGGCCTGATACGGCGACAGGTCGACCTCGTCGGCCTTGGCCCAGATCGGGGTCTTCACCGCGCCCGGCGCGATGACGATGACGTCGATGCCGAACAGCATCAGCTCACGGCGCAGGCTCTCGGACAGCCCTTCGATCGCATGCTTTGAGGTCGAATACGGCGCCAACAGCGGGTTGCCATTGCGCCCGGCCACCGAGCTGACCATCACGATCCGGCCTCGCTCCCCTTTCATGGCGGGATCCGCTCCGAGCAGCGGCGCGAACGCCTGGGTCGCGATCACCGGGCCGATGACGTTGACCTCCATCTGATGGCGGAACTGCGCGATCGGCAGCTCCGTCACCGGCCCCGCGACGGCGATGCCGGCATTGTTGACCAGGCCGGCGAGCGCCTCGCCGGCGAGAGCCGCCCGCACCTCCTGCGCGGCCGCCTTCACCGCCGCCTCGTCGGTCACGTCGAACAGCAGCGGCGTGAAGTTGGCGCCGAGCTCGCTGCGCAGACGGTCTGCATCGGCCTGCTTGCGAACGCTGCCGAACACGCGAAAGCCGCGCGCGAGCAGGTGCTTCGAACAGGCGAACCCGATGCCGGTGGATGCGCCGGTGATGACGACGGATTTCATGGGGACCTCAACGATTTGCGCGGCGATTATCGCACGGGATGCGGCAAGATGCTGGCGCTGATTTTTCGCGTGAGGTCATCACCCGCCGAGCCTGCCCCGGAACAACGGAATACGGCACGCAACGCACGGCGCGTCGGCAAAACGGCCGCGGCAAGAATGGGATTTAAGTTTCAATGCTTGAGAGGATGAGAGCTGACGTGAGATCGAGGGCAGCGACCAAACTGGATGAAGGAAGGTTTGTGACCTTATGAGATCGTTAACCTTTCCGCCTCGCTCGCCTGTCTTCGCCGGGTCTGCAAGGAGGTGATCGCACCTCATTCCATCGATTGTCCGGCGAATCTCCGAAAGGCCGGGCTCCGACCCGTCTTCCCCTCTATGCGTATCGTCTTAATTTTCCGTATCCGTGTTTCCCCGGAGTACTACGCCCTCCGCCCCTAACGCATTGTTATCGCCCGTGCCGAAAACTGCCCCGGCCGAAAGCCTTGCAGCGGATCCCACACGCGTTGCTGTCGCTCCGGCAATCCGGACCAACGAGCGCGATCGTGTCACAGCCAGAACAGCTTCCGCTTTCAGAAAACTCCATCATCACCGAACTCGAAGAGGCCGTCCGCAGCGGCTCCTCGGCGAAGCGCGTCAACACGCTGCGCCAGGTCACCAACCTGTTCCTGCATGACGGCGAACGCCTCAGCGAGGACCAGATCAAGGTGTTCGACAACGTGCTGTGCATGCTGGTCTCGCGGGTCGAGACCCGCGCGCGGGCCGAGCTCAGCAAGCATCTCGCGCCGGTCGACTATGCGCCCGTCGAATTGATCCAGCAGCTCGCCCGCGACGACGAAATCTCGGTGGCCGAGAACGTGCTGATGCACTCGAGCCGGCTCACCGAGCATACGCTGGTGGAGGTCGCGGCGACCAAGGGCCAGGATCACCTGATGGCGATCTCCAGCCGCCCGCATCTGACCGAGGCGGTGACCGACATCATCGTCGACCGCGGCGAGCGCCGGGTCATCCGCAAGCTTGCCAACAACCAGACCGCGCGCTTCTCCGAGACCGGCTATTCCGGGATGATGGCGCATGCCGAGGACGACGACGAATTGTCCGAGATCATCGGGCTGCGCATCGACCTGCCTACCAAGCATCTGCGCGACCTCCTGCGCCGCGCAACCGAAGCCGTGCGCGCCAAGTTGATGGCCTCGGCGCCGCCGGCGTTGCAGCAGGAGATCAAGAAAATCCTCAAGGCGATCGCCGACGTTGCGCGCAGCGACGGCGGCCTGATCGGGCGCGACTTCACGCTGGCCGAAGAGGCCGTCAAGCGCATGAAGGGGCTGAACGAGCTCAACGATGCCGCCATCGCCTTCTTCGCCGAGACTCGCCGCTTCAGCGAGGTGTCAGCCGCGCTCGGCCTGCTCAACAACGTCCCGACCGAGATGATGGCCAAGGTGCTGGAGGGCCCGCGCACCGACATCGTGCTGATCCCCTGCCGTGCCGCCGGGCTGGCCTGGTCGGTGGTGGCGAAGATCCTGACCCACCGGCCGATCAAGCACGCCATCGACAGCGACACGCTGAAGCTCGCGGAACGCGACTATTCCCGCCTGTCCCTCGACACCGCCCAGCGCACCCTGCGGTTCTGGATGGTGCACAACAAGGTCGAGAAGTAAGCGGCGCTCGCAAAAGCGATCCGCGCCGGAATTGATTCGCGCCTCACACCCCGCTGTCGTCCCTGCGAACGACAGCTGTGGGGCGTCGCGGGTGCCGGGTATCTCATGCCGAACGCGGCAGCCGAGAGAGTTCGCCACACGCAATCCACGCCAGCGCGTTATCGCCAGGAGATCACCGGGCGCCGGATTGACTTTGGTGCGCCCGCACTCCTACGGTGACGGCGACGGTGCCCCTCGACCGGGGCTCAATAGGGAATGCGGTGCCGGAGACGTCTCGCAAGGGACGTGACCGAAGGCCGCAGCTGCCCCCGCAACTGTAAGCGGCGAATCTCGCGTCAGAGGCCACTGGGAAATCTCGGTCCCGGGAAGGCGACGTGGAGGTGACGACCCGCGAGCCAGGAGACCTGCCGTCAGCCGTGGTCACACGCGAGGATGCCGGTCGGGGCGTTATTGGCATCGTTTTCAGGCAGGCCTGCAAAGGCGTGCATGAGACCTCGTTCGCGGTGACGTGCCACTGACGTCATGCCGAGGTCACTCGTGTCTCCCGTTCCCCATGCCAGGCGCCGTCGCGCCCTTCTGTCGTCGTTCTACCTCCTCTCGTCGTTCGCGCTGCTCGGTCCCTCCCCCGCAACGGCGCAGCAATCCGCCTCGCCCGATCTGCTGCCGCCGGTCGAGGTCGACCCGCCGCACCGGCCGATCGCTCCGAAACCGGCCATCCCCCGCAGAGCCGGCAACGCCGCGCATCAACAGATGCCGGCGGCAAAGCCGGAATCGCCGGCCAGCCCGCCCGTCGCGGTCAGCCCGGCCGGCATCGTGACGCCGGTCGCCAACGTCGCGAATGCGATCACGGTGGTGACCGACAAGGACATCGCCGCGCAGCAGGCCCGCACGGTGCCGGACATCCTGAGCACCGTCCCCGGATTGAACGTCGTGCAGGCCGGCGGCCCGGGCGGCCAGACCAACGTCTTCATGCGCGGCACCAATGCCAACCACACCAAGCTCATCATCGACGGCATCGACGTCGGCGACGTCACCAACAGCAACGGTGCGTTCGATTTCGCGCATCTGCTCGCCGCCGACATCCAGCAGCTCGAGGTGCTGCGCGGGCCGCAGAGCGGGCTGTACGGCTCCGATGCGATCGGCGGCGTGATCTCGGTGATCACGCGCAAGGGCGACGGCCCGGCGCGGGCGACCGCCTCGGTCGAGACCGGCTCGTTCAAGACCTTCAACCAGTCGGCCGGCGTCAGCGGCTCACAAAACAATGTCAACTACGCGGTCAACGTCGCGCATCTGCACGCCGGCGACGTGCCGGTGACGCCATGGCAACTGCTCCCGGCCGGGCAGAAGGCGATCGGCAACGCCTACGACAACGTGACCGCCTCGTCCAAGCTCGGCGTCGATCTCAACGAGGCCTGGACACTGAATTCGGTTGTCCGCTACACCGACGCCACCCTGCTGTTCACCGGCGACAGCGGCTTTCCCAGCGTTCCCGATGCGATCAGGAGCAAACACACCGTCCACCAGCTGGCAACGCGCCAGGAAGCCGTGTGGTCGCTGCTCGGGGGCCGCATCAGGAACTACTTCGGCGTCAACTACGTGAACAACTGGTCGTCCGATCTGACGGCCGGCAATCCCGTGGCCGCGGTCGCCACGGGGGAGCGCATCAAATATGACTGGCACGCGGTGACCGAACTGGCGCCGCACAACAATCTCGTCGTCGGGCTGGAGCAGCAGACCGAGCGGCTGAAAACAACCGATCTTTCCGCCGAGAACGGCAACAAGGCCGGCTTCGTCGAGCTGCAGACGGAGCTCGCCAAGCGCTGGTTCGTGGTGGCGAGCCTGCGCAACGACGTCAACGACCAGTTCGGCGGCCATGGCACCTACCGCATCGCGCCGGCGGTGATCCTGCCGCTCACCGAGACCAAGCTGAAGGCGAGCTACGGCACCGGCTTCAAGGCGCCGACCCTGAGCCAGCTGCACCAGGATTTTCCGGCCTTCAACTTCTTCGCCAATCCCAACCTGAAGCCGGAGCAGAGCACCGGCTACGACGCCGGCTTCGAACAGCCGCTGTTTTCGGATCGCATCCGCTTCGGCGCGACCTACTTCCACAACAGCATCACCAACCTGATCAATTTCAACGCGACCTTCACCTCCTATGCCAATGTCGGCCTCGCGACCACCGAAGGCACCGAGAGTTTTGTGGCGGCGAAATTGACCGATCGGATCTCGCTGCGCGCGGACTATACCTTCACCCGCGCGGTCGATGCGGCCACCGGTCAGCAGCTATTGCGACGGCCGAAGGAGAAATGGAGCGCAACCGCGATCTGGCTGCCGGTCGATGCGCTCAGCCTGTCGGCCACCGTGCTGCGGGTCGGCGACTGGCTCGATGTCAGCCGCGACGGCATGACCACCGGCCTGGTCGCGCCCGGCTATACGGTCGTCAACCTGCGCAGCGACTACGCGTTGTCCAACCAGGTCAAGCTGTTCGGCCGGATCGATAACCTGTTCAACCGTCACTACCAGAACCCGACCGGATTCCTCGCGCCGGGCTTCGGCGTGTTCGGCGGCATCCGGGTGGCGAGCTCCGGCGTGCAGTGACGCTGCCGACCAACCTCCCGGCGGCTGACAGAAGCTGCCGAAATGGACTACAATCGCAACAGAAGGAGATGTTCCATGACTCTCGACGTTCTCGCCCGGCCTGGTTCCGGGGCTCGCCTCGCGCCCGTTCCGCAACGGCATGCCGCTGCGTTCTGCTTCGCGCTGCTGACAGCGGCCTGCGCGCTGGCGAGCTTCGTGTTCGCCTGCGCGACGCCGTTTGCGGCCTTCGCCGTGATCGCCGCCGCCATGCTGCCGCTGCGCATGGCGCTGCCGGTGATGCTCGGCGCCTGGCTGGTCAACCAGGGCGTCGGCTTCGGCGCGCTGCACTATCCGGTCGATGCCAACACGCTGGCCTGGGGCGCCATGATCGGCGTCGCGGCGCTCAGCGCCACCGTCATAGCCCGCATGGCGCTGGCGGCCTTGCGCACGGCACCAGCGCCGGCCGCGTTTGCCGTCGCGCTCCTCAGTGCCTACGCCGCCTATGAGCTGGTGCTGCTGGCCGCCACGCCCGCACTCGGCGGGGCCGCAAGCTTCGCGCTCCCGATCGTCGCCCGCCTCGGCCTGACCAGCGCCGCCTGGCTGGTCGGCCTCGTCGCGGTCAGTGAGATCGTCCGCCTGCTCACGCCGCTGGCTTCGCGGCACACGGCGTCCTGACCGAACCAGCATCAGCGGTTAGGCGCTCGTCGTCTTCCCGCCCACTGCCGTCGTCCCCGCGAACGCGGGGACCCATACCGCGTGATGTGAGTTGGCGGAAACGGTCTGGATCATCGTCCTTCGCAAAACAAAAGCCGGTGGTTATGGGTCCCTGCGTTCGCAGGGACGACAGCTGTGGGTGTTGCAAACGGCCGGGCTGAACCACGCTTCGCCGTCGCAGCCAAGAAAAAGCCTCCGCCCGACAAGGACGGAGGCTTTTGATTGAGCCGATGGCGGGGACCGCGCTACCGCGGTCCCAACCGTCGAATATGACAGCTCAGTTCTTGCTCTTGTCGACCAGCGCGCCCTTCTTGATCCAGGGCATCATGTCGCGCAGGCGGGCACCGACTTCCTCGATCGGGTGCTGGGCAAGCTTGGCGCGGGTCGCCTTGAACGAGGTCTGGTTGACCTTGTTCTCCAGCATCCAGTCGCGCGCGAAGCGGCCGGACTGGATGTCGTCGAGCACGCGCTTCATCTCGGCCTTGGTCTCCGGCGTGATGATGCGCGGGCCGGTGACATACTCGCCGTACTCGGCGGTGTTGGAGATCGAGTAGTTCATGTTGGCGATGCCGCCTTCATAGATCAGGTCGACGATCAGCTTGACCTCGTGGAGGCACTCGAAATAGGCCATCTCCGGCGCGTAGCCGGCCTCGGTCAGCGTCTCGTAGCCGGCCTTGATCAGTTCGACCAGGCCGCCGCACAGCACCGCCTGCTCGCCGAACAGGTCGGTCTCGCACTCTTCCTTGAAGGTCGTCTCGATGATGCCGGCGCGGCCGCCGCCGATCGCCGAGGCGTAGGACAGGCCGAGGTCATGGGCGTTGCCCGAGGAATCCTTGGCGATCGCGATCAGGCAGGGCACGCCGCCGCCGCGCTGGTACTCGGAGCGGACGGTGTGGCCGGGGCCTTTCGGCGCGATCATCAGCACGTCGAGATCGGCGCGCGGGTCGAGCAGGTTGAAGTGGACGTTCAGGCCGTGGGCGAACACCAGTGCGGCGCCCTGCTTCATGTTGTCGTGCAGGTGCTCGCGGTAGATGTCGCCCTGCAGCTCGTCCGGGGTCAGCATCATCACGAGGTCGGCCCACTTCGCGGCCTCGGCGACTTCCATCACCTTGAAGCCGGCGCCTTCGGCCTTCTTGGCCGAGGCCGAGCCCTTGCGCAGCGCGATCGCGACGTCCTTGACGCCGGAATCCTTCAGGTTGAGCGCGTGGGCGTGGCCCTGGCTGCCATAGCCGACGATGACGACCTTCTTGCCCTTGATCAGGTTCAGATCGGCGTCGCGATCGTAGTAGACACGCATTGTCGTTTCCTCTTTGAGATGGCCGGAATTGGCTGAAAAGTCAGACGCTTGGGTGAGGCACGGGCGGCTGCGCCCGGACGAAATCCGGCCCGTGTCTAGAGCATTTTGGGTCCCGTTGGAAACCCCGATCTCGCATGGCGGCGGCGTCCCTCATGCGTCCATGAACACGGGATAGAGCGAGGCCAGCAGCAGCACCGCCATCAGGATGTTGAAGGCGCGGACCGCACGCTCGGAGCTCAGCAGCGGCCGCAGCGCGGTGCCGAACAGGGTCCAGGTGATGGTCGAGCCGATCGCCATCACGAAGCTGATCGCGACCTGCAGCCCGACATTGGCCGGAAAGCTGGCAATCGCGGCATAGGCGGTGATGGTGCTGATCACCATCACCCAGCCCTTGGCGTTGACCCACTGGAACAGCGCCGCGCCCCAGAACGACATCGGCCCGCGCGGCTTGGTGTCCTCAGGTTTGGTCGATCCGGACAAGGCGATCGCAACCGCGAGGTAGATCAGATAGGCCGCGCCTAGATATTTCAGAACGTCTTGCAGGACCGGGTAGCGGATGAACACCGTGGCCAGCCCGAAGCCGACCGCGCCGACCATGAAGGCGAAGCCGAAGCTGACGCCCATCATGTGCGGCACCGTGCGGCGGAAGCCATGGGTCACGCCCGACGACAGCAGCATGATGTTGTTCGGACCCGGCGTGAACGCCATCACGAAGGCGAAGGTGACGAAGGCGATGAGGAGCTGCTGGGACATCACTCATCTGCCTCCACGTCGTCATGGCCGGGCTTGTCCCGGCCATCCACGTCGTTCAGCACGCCTGGACAGACGTGGATGCCCGGGACGAGCCCGGGCATGACGGAGTAACAAGTTCCCAGGACTGCGGACCGCGACAGCTTCAGTTCACAAGATGCAATCCGGGTGAGGGTGACTCTCCGCACGGTCGGTGTGCGTGGCTGCCCCTCACCCCAGCCCTCTCCCCGTAAGAACGGGGAGAGGGAGCGCACCGCGTGCTGCGCAACAGCTTGCGCTCCGCCTCGACAATCGATCATTCGATCAGCCCTGCCCCGCCGGCTTCTGCAGCACGTAGGTCGCGTGCATCGGGGCGTGGTAGTCGGCCGACACCATCGTAAATCCGACCTCGGCCAGCATGCGCTCCATCACCCAGGCGAAGGTGGAGTTCTCGTCGCGCATGTGGGTGATGACGCTGTCGCGGGCGAGGTCGTGGTTCTTGATGTTGAAATCCGCCCATTGCTCAACCGAGCGCTCCGCGCCGTCGGGCATGGAGACATAGACGATGTCGCGCAGGAAGAACTGCGCGCCCGGCTTCAGCGCCGCGAAGATCCGCGCCAGCGCCACCGCCTTCCAGAAGTCTGGCAGGTGATGCAGCGTGAACTCGCTGGCGATCAGGTCATAGGTGGCAGCCTCATAGGCGAACGACAGCAGCCCCGCCGAATGCATCCGCACCGCGGTACGGCGGTCGCGGGTGTAGATCTTGGTCAGCGCCAGCATCGCCGGCGAGATGTCGATGGCGTCCACCACGGCCCCCATCAGCGCCGCTTCCGTCGCCAGCACGCCATTGCCGCAGCCGATGTCGGCCACCCGCCAGCCCGGCTTGACACCGAGCATCTTCAACGCGGCGCGCGCACGCTCGTCGGCATCGTCGCCCGAACCGTAGATCGAGGCCACGGCATGATCGAGACCGATCCGGTTGCGTTCGTTGTAGTACCAGTCGCGCGCCAGCATGGCTCACATCCCTTCCGGTCCCCGCCCGATCGCCGCAATGCCGGTCCTGGCGACTTCCACCAGGCCCAGCGGACGCATCAGATCGATGAATTGCGTGATCTTGTCGGTGTTGCCGGTGATCTCGAACACGAAGCTCTCGGTCGTGGCGTCGATCACGCGGGCGCGGAACGCATCCGCCAGCCGCAGCGCCTCGACCCGCGGCTCGCCGATGCCGCGCACCTTGACCATCGCCAGCTCGCGCTCGATCGCGCGTTTCGTCAGCGTCATGTCGACGACGCGATAGACCGGGATCATGCGGTCGAGCTGATGCTTGATCTGCTGGATCACCATCGGCGTGCCGGTCGTGACGATGGTGATGCGCGACAGGTGCTTCTGGCTCTCGGTCTCGGAGACGGTGAGGCTCTCGATGTTGTAGCCGCGCCCCGAGAACAGGCCGATGACCCGCGCGAGCACGCCGGGCTCGTTCTGCACCAGCACGGCAAGCGTGTGCGTTTCGTTCGGATCGTGGCGGTCTTCGATGAAATAGGCGGAGGCTGGCTGGTTCATTGGTGTCCCCGTGTTAGCCAAGTCGTCATGGCCGGGCTTGTCCCGGCCATCCACGTCGAGCATCGCAGGCGCGGCTCGTGGATGCCCGGGCCTTCGCCGCGCCGAAGCGGCTTCGGCCGCGCAGGCGGGTCAAGCCCGGGCACGACGGCGGTATGTGGAGTGAGCGGAGTGCCCATTACGGCAACTCCGCCATTTCTTCGGTTGCCGCCGGCATCACCCAGCGCCTGAACAAATCGAGATCGATGTTGCCGCCGGTCAGCACCAGGCCGACGCGCTTGCCGGCCAGCCTGCCCTTTTCCTGCAAGGCGGCTGCGAGCGACGCCGCACCAGCGCCTTCGGCGAGATTATGCGTGTCGGTCCACAGGATGCGCACGGCCTCGGCGATCTCGGCGTCGCTGACCTGCACGATCCGCGAGGCGCCTTTCAGGATGATCGCGAGCGCATCCGCATCCGGGCTGCGCGTGGCGAGACCATCGGCGTGGGTGTCGGCGCTGTTGGTGGTCACCACGGTGCGCGCAGCGAACGACAGCGCGTAGGACGGCGCTTCGGTCGACTGCACGCCGACGATCTCGGTCTTCAAACCGAGGAGGTCGCGCGCCAGGATGCAGCCGCAGATTCCGGAGCCCTGGCCGATCGAGACGTAGAGCACGTCGAGATCGGGGGCGCTGCGCAACAGCTCCAGCGCGTAGGTCGCGACGCCGCGCACGAGATCGCGATGAAACGACGGCACCATGTGCAGGCCGTCGCGCGCGGCGTGGCGCCCGGCTTCCTCGCGCGCTTCCTGGAAGTCGCTGCCATGCTCGATCAGCTCGGCGCCGAACGCCGCCATCGCGCGGTTCTTCTCGACCGAGTTGCCCTGGGGCACGTAGATCGTCACCGGCAGGCCGTTGCGGCGGCCGGCGAAGGCGATGCTCTGGCCATGATTGCCGCGCGTCGCGGTGATCAGGCCACGGACATCGGGCTGCGTGCGCTTGAGGCTGTCGACATAGACCAGCCCGCCGCGCACCTTGAAGGCCCCGGCTGGGGTGTGGTTCTCGTGCTTGACGACGACGTGCGTCCCCAGCCGCTGCGCCAGCAACGGCCACGCATGCGCGGGTGTCGCCGGCACCGCGGCGCCGACGATCGCATGGGCCTGCTCGAGCTCGGCGAGGCTGAACATGGTTACACCAGCGCCTTGCCGCCGGCGAACGCCGCCGCCGGATCGGACGCTTCCGCCGGCAGGATCATCTCGTTGTGCGCCTTGCCCGAGGGGATCATCGGGAAGCAGTTTTCGAGCGCGGCGACGCGGCAGTCGAACAGCACCGGCTTCTTGACCGAGATCATCTCCTTGATCGCGCCGTCGAGGTCGCCGGGCTTGCTGACCTGCAGGCCGACGCCGCCATAGGCTTCGGCGAGCTTGACGAAGTCCGGGAGCGCCTCCGAGTAGGAATGCGACAGGCGGTTGCCGTGCAGCAGCTGCTGCCACTGCCGCACCATGCCCATGTACTGGTTGTTGAGGATGAAGATCTTGACCGGCAGCTCGTACTGCACGGCCGTCGACATCTCCTGCATCGTCATCTGCACCGAGGCGTCGCCGCCGATGTCAATGACCAGGCTGTCGGGATGGGCGACCTGCACGCCGATCGCCGCCGGCAGGCCGTAGCCCATGGTGCCGAGGCCGCCCGAGGTCATCCAGCGGTGCGGCTCCTCGAAGCCGTAGAACTGCGCCGCCCACATCTGGTGCTGGCCAACCTCGGTCGTGATGTAGGTGTCGCGGCCGCGCGTCAGCTCGAACAGCCGCTGGATCGCATATTGCGGCATGATCACGTCGCGGTTCGGCTTGTAGGCCAGCGAGTTGCGCGCGCGCCAGACGGCAATCTCCTGCCACCACGACTTGATGTCCGGCTTCTTCGCCTCGGCCCTGAACACCTGCAGGATGTCGGCGAGCACGTCGCCGCAATCGCCGATGATCGGCACGTCGACGCGGATGTTCTTGTTGATCGAGGACGGATCGATGTCGATGTGGATCTTCTTCGAGCCGGGCGAGAACGCATCGGTGCGCCCGGTGATGCGGTCATCGAAGCGCGCGCCGACGCACAGCATGACGTCGCAATCATGCATCGCCATGTTGGCCTCGTAGGTGCCGTGCATGCCGAGCATGCCCAGCCAATTCTTGCCCGAGGCCGGATAGGCGCCGAGCCCCATCAGGGTCGAGGTGATCGGAAAGCCCGTGACCTCGACCAGCTCGCGCAGCAGCTTCGAGGCTTCGGGGCCCGAATTGACGACGCCGCCGCCGGAATAGATCACCGGCCGCTTGGCCGAGGCCAGCAGCGCCACGGCCTTGCGGATCTGCATCGCGTCGCCCTTGACGCGCGGCGAATAGGACACGTGGACGTCCGACTTGCGCGGCGGATGATAGGTGCCGGTCGCGAACTGCACGTCCTTCGGCACGTCGACCACGACCGGCCCCGGCCGGCCCGTGGTGGCGACGTAGAACGCCTCGTGCAGCACCTTGGCGAGGTCGTTGACATCGCGGACCAGCCAATTGTGCTTGGTGCAGGGCCGGGTGATGCCGACCGTGTCGCATTCCTGGAACGCATCGTTGCCGATCAGGTGCGTCGGCACCTGGCCGGTGATGCAGACCAGGGGAATCGAATCCATCAGTGCGTCCGCCAGCGGCGTCACCATGTTGGTCGCGCCGGGGCCCGAGGTCACCAGCACGACGCCCGGCTTGCCGGTCGAGCGCGCATAGCCTTCGGCGGCGTGGCCGGCGCCCTGCTCGTGGCGGACCAGGATGTGCTCGACCTCGCTCTGCTGGAAGATCTCGTCATAGATCGGAAGCACCGCGCCGCCCGGATAGCCGAAGATGTGCTGCACGCCGTGGTCGATGAGCGCGCGCACGATCATCGCGGCGCCGGTCATCTGGTTCGGATCGTGGCTCTTGTCGGTCATGGTGGGCTCCGGATCGCTGGGTCTCAGCGGCTTGTCGTTTTGGTCGGTCGGTTCGGTCGGCTGGTTTTCTGTTGGTTCAGCGTGGTCGGGTCGCTTCGGGCAATAAAAAAGGGCCCTGGAAGGCCCTGCGCACCGCTCGGATCATGGATGGCCGCTAGCCATCCCCGGCGATGCGCCTGGGTACGACTACGATAAGGAGGGCAATAAAGTTGCGCATGATGCCGAGCAAGCTTCCCAAAGGTTGCGCGAAACATAGCCATGGTTGCCTCGATGTCAAGGCAAAGCCGGCTCTGCTGCGCGATTTATGGATGTTAACGCGGAATTTTCCGTTCGGCGAGCGGTAATTTGGCCATCACGCCGTCATTGCGAGCGAAGCGAAGCAATCCAGGGGCCCCACTCGACAACTCGGGATCGCTTCGTCGCTGCGCTCCTCGCGATGACGATCAGAGGGATGCCACCCACGCCCGCGCCGCCTCGGGGCTCATCCACTCGAACTCCGGCAACTGGTGCCGGAACCAGGTGAACTGCCGCTTGGCGTAATGGCGGGTGTCGGCCTTGCCGATGGTGGCCGCCTGCTCCCGCGTGATCTCCCCTCTGATATAGCGCATCAGCGCCGGCACGCCGTGGGCCTTCATCGCCGGCAGCAGCGGATCGAGGCCGCGTGCCGCCAGCCGCTCGACCTCCTGCAACGCGCCGCGGTCCAGCATCAGATCGAACCGCGCGTCGATCCGCTGATACAGCGCCTCGCGCTCGGGAGCGATGAACAGCGCCCGAGTGCTGCCCGCCGGCAGCAGCGGTGGCGTCGTCTCCGCGTGCCAGTCGGCCAATGGCCGACCGGTGGCCTCGATCACCTCCAGCGCGCGGGCCACGCGGGTGCGGTCACGGACGTTCAGCCGCGCGGCCGCCGCCGGATCGCGTCGCGCCAGCTCGGCATGCAAGGCCTCGACGCCGTCGCGATCGAGCCTGAGGCGCACCGCGTCGCGCACCTCATCCGGCACGGGCGGCACCGCGGACAGCCCTGATGTCAGCGCCTTGAAATACAAGCCGGTGCCGCCGATGAAGATCGGCAGCCGCCCGACCCGCTGCACCTCGCCTAGGATCTCGGCGGCATCCCGGACAAAATGGCCGGCCGAGTAGTTCACGCTGGCATCAACATGGCCGTAGAGCCGGTGCGGCACGGCGGCCTCCTCGTCGCAGGTCGGCCTTGCCGTCAGCACCCTCAGATCGCCGTAGACCTGCATGGAATCGGTATTGATGACGACCCCGCCCGCTTTTTGCGCAAGTTCCATCGCCAGCGCCGACTTGCCGCTGGCGGTCGGCCCTGCGATAAGCACCGCTTTGTTGATCCCTGGCAAAGTCACCTGATGTCTCTCGTCGCCACCTTCATCTGCAATCCCGCCGATCCCGCGCTTGATACCACGATCGTGGAGGCCTTCCTGGCCGTGCTGCCGTCGCCGGGCACGCCGCGCTGGCTGTTCGACGAGGTCGCGATCGACATCCCGTTCGCCCATGACGGCGAGGTCCACAAGCTCGAGGCGCGCCTGCGCGACCTGCGCGGCGACATGCCGATCGACATCGTCGTGCAGGCGGAAGCGGTCCGGCGCAAGAAGCTTTTTCTCGCCGACATGGACTCGACCATGATCGGCCAGGAATGTATCGACGAGCTCGCCGACTTCGCCGGGCTGAAGCCCCGCGTCGCCGCCATCACCGAGCGCGCCATGCGCGGTGAGATCGCATTCGAGCCGGCGTTGCGCGAACGCGTCGCATTGCTGAAGGACCTGCCGGTGAGCGTCGTCGACGAAGTCCTGACCAAGCGCATCAAGCTGACGCCGGGCGGCCGTCATCTGGTGATGACCATGCGCGCCAACGGCGCCTATACCTGCCTGATCTCCGGCGGCTTCACGCTGTTCACCAGCGCCATCGCGGCCAAGATCGGCTTCCAGGAGAACCGCGCCAACGAGCTCGTCGTCGACGGCGGCAAGCTCACCGGCGAGGTGCGCGAGCCGATCATCGGCCGCGACGCCAAGCTCGCCACCCTGATCGAGCTGCGCGAAGCGTTCGATCTCGACGAGATCGACACGCTCGCGGTCGGCGACGGCGCCAACGACCTCGGCATGATCGAGGCCGCCGGCCTCGGCGTCGCCTATCACGCCAAGCCCGCGGTCTCGGCCGCAGCCTCGGCCCGCATCGACCACGGCGACCTCACCGCCCTGCTCTATGCCCAGGGCTACACGCGCGATCAGTTCGTGGACTGACGAGACTGCGGCCGCGCGGCAGGCCAAGTAGCCGCGCGAGCCTTTGCGCAATACAGCGCCCTCTCCCCTTGTTGTGAGAGAGGACGCGTTGATGGGCAGCCGCCATGCCGTCATTGCGAGGGCACCGAAGCAATCCAGAGTCCGACGCAAGGCTATGGATTGCGTCGTCGCTTCGGTCCTCGCAACGACCGTGACATGTTCACCGGTCCACGTCCGTGTCACAAAGCGAGGGTGACAATGCGGTGATGACCCGCGCAGCCTGCTGTGGTGACATTTAATCAAGGTTTTGCGAACGCTCGACGATCGCAATCGCATTGCCCCTGTGCGAATCGCCGCCCAAGCAAAGCCGTTACCAAAGCCCTGCCTTCATCGGCTCTCGATCAGCGCATCATCAGGATTTTGTTTCAATCCAGCGCACTCGCACGCAACTCCATTCCAATCTCATTTCAGATCGCAAATCACATCATTCACCTTCCGCATCAAGGCGGCACGCGAACTGCCATTTTAACCGCATCACCAATCCATGAATTGTCAAATCATGCTGCAGCGCATATAAAGCTGACAACGCTAGGGAGTGTCCAAGGAAGCGAAAGCGATTGCAGGTGATGCAATCGATCATCGTCACAAAAGGACCTCTCGATGACCATCAAGCACATCATTCCCGGCTCTCTCCTTGCCCTCGCGCTGCTGAGCAGCGCTGCCGTAGCCGGCGAGCTGCCGAGCTACGAAGTGGGCGCGCTGCCGGCGTCCCCGCACCAGCTCTCCGTCATCGGTGCATCCGCCGCGCAGCAGACCGTTGCGATCAATGCGGACAGCACCGCCACCCCGGTCCAGCTCTCTGTGCTCACCCAGCATCGTCGCAGCGCCGCTCTCGCCGTGCCGGCGACCGTCGGCAGCGTTCGCAACTGATCGACAGGCCGTCTCCGCCATCAGGCAACTTGCTGCTGCTTCTCCCCGCAGGTCGGCGCGACCGTGGCCGAGGGCAGCAGCAGGAGTGCCGATGCGCTCGCCGCCGCGCAGACCGGCGCAGCGACCCAGAATACCCACGCGTAGTTCGGTACTTCGCCTGATCTCCCCAACACCGCGCCGAGCACCGCGATGCCGATCGCAAAGCCGGCTTGGCGCATGACGACCGTCACAGCCGCGGCCATCCCAGCCTGATCGGCCGGGACCAGCGCAACCACGGCCCCCGACAATTGCGGATGGGCCAGCGCGGCTCCGCTTCCGATCACGGCCATTGCGATGTGCACGAGCCACGACCGGAGCGCCGGATCGGGCATGGCCAGCGCGCCGACGAAGACAAGATTGCCCAGGGCGATGATAGCCAGCGCGACCGTGAAGTGCCGCCGCCATCCCCACCGGACGACCAGTCTTGCACCGAGCGGCGGCAAGACCAGCATCGGCAACGTCGCCGCGAGCATCGCAAACCCGCATTCGGAGGCAGTCCAGCCGAACGTCGCACGGAGAAAACCCGGCAGGAAGACCAGCACGGCCCAGTAGCCGAGCGATACGGCATTCAACAGCAGCGCGACGGCAACCATCGCGCGGTTGAGGAAGATCGCTGGATCGAAGATCGGCTGCGTGCGGCGCCGCTGCTGCCAGAGGAAAGTCGCCCAAAAAAGCGCCGCCAGCACGACCCCCAGAATCAGTTCCGGTCCGCCGTGACCGTGCAGCAGGGTTGCAATCAGCATGCAGAGCGCCGCGCTAAGAAGACCCATCCCGAGATAATCGAGCGGACGCCGCGCCGAACTGCGCATTTCGGGAACGAGCCGGGGAATGCTCCAGGCCGCCAGCAGGCACGCCGGCAGATTGGCGGCGAAGATCCAGCGCCAACCGATCCACGCGGAAATGCCGCCGCCGATGCTCGGTCCGACCGCCATCGCAACGCCCGAGACGACGCCGAGCCCCCCCAACACGCGCGTGCGCGAGGCGGCCTGCGGATAGAGAGCGGCAATCAGCGCAATGCCGCCGGTCATCACGAAAGCCGCGCCCAGTCCCTGCAACACCCGCGCGAGCCCGAGGGTCAGGCCGTCGGCCGACAGCGCGCACACGACCGATGCGGCGGCAAAAACGAGGTTGCCGCCGAGCATCGCTCGGCGACGGCCCAGGCTGTCGGCGAGAGCGCCCGCGACGAGAAGCGCCGCCGTGAAGGCGAGGCTGTAGCCGTCCATCATCCAGGCCTGGCCGGCGATCCCAAGCCCAAGCTCGTCCGCGATGGTGGGCAAGGCCACCACCACGGCGGTCACATCGAAATTGGTGAGGAAAGCCGCCAGGCTCAGGGCGAGCGCCGGCCACATGGACGGCGCCGTTGCGACGTCGGCCGACGATGACGTGGAACGGGCTGTCGGCATTTGGCGGCCTTCGTCATGGGGAGGGACGGGCCAAAGATATGGCCGGCGCACCCATTCACGTCAGCATGAATCTCGTTCATACTTGGCCGATGCGATCTCTTCCGCCATTCGACGGTCTCGTTGCCTTCGAGGCCACCGCCCGCCACCGCAGCATGACCTTGGCAGCGACGGAGCTCGGGCTGACGCAGAGTGCTGTCAGCCACCGGCTGCGCAAGCTCGAGACCTATCTCGGCGCCAAGCTGTTCAACCACCGCAGCGGGACCGGACTGTCGCCGACGACGGCCGGCACCTCGCTGCTCACGGAGATCGTTGGTCTGCTCGACGAGATGGCGCTGCTGCGCGCGCGCTACCGCGCCGCCGCGCAGCCCGCGGTGTTGAAGGTCGGCGTGAGCGCAGCCTTGTCGCACTACTGGCTGGTGCGTCGGTTGCCCGGCTTTCTGTCCAGACACGGCGATGTCGGCGTCGAACTCGTCGTCGCCGAGAGCGAGGCTCAGGCGCGCGCAGCTGATGTCGATCTCCAGGTGCTGTGGTTGCCGAAGGCTGCGGCGCGCGCGAGCTCGACGCAACGGCTGCTGTTCAGAGAGCGCGTCTTTCCGGTCGCCATGCCGCGCCTGTTGCCGCGCGGCCGCGCCTTGCACGATGTCCGCAATCTCGCGAACTACCCCATCATTCACAAGGGGCGCGCCGGCCGCGACGACGGCGCTGAATGGTCATGGCCCGCATGGTTCGAGCGGCTCGGCCTCGGCGCGGAGGCTCCCGTCGGCATTCGGGTCGATACGATCAGCCTGGCGCTCGCCGCAGCGATCGAGGGCGCCGGCGTGGCGCTGGGACGATCGCTGCTCGTGCATGACGCACTGGCCGAGCGCCGCCTGACGCGCGTCGTTTCGGCCGAATGGGACGTGCCGTCCAGCAAGGTGCATGTCGTGCGCTGGCCGGCCGTGCTCAGCAGCGATACGCGCGTCCGGTTTTTCACGAACTGGCTCGCGAGCGAAGCAGCGCTGCTCTCCGATAGTGAGTGATGCGTAGACAGGATATGGAGAAGATTTCTTGAGTGACATCATCATCCGCGCCGCGACCAGCGAAGACGCGCCGGCCGTCGCGGCGCTCCATGCGGCGAGCTGGCGCGACGCCTATGCCAACATCCTCGCGCCGGAGTTTCTCAGCAGCGCCATCGACGCCGACCGGCGCGCGGTCTGGACGCAGCGGCTCGGCACGCCGGCCGTGGATCAACTCGTCAACGTCGCACGCGACCCGGCCGGGTTGATGCGCGGCTTCATCTGCTGCTATCGCGACGCCGACCCGGTGTGGGGACATCTGGTCGACAATCTTCACGTCGCGGCCGAGACCAGAGGCTCGGGGCTTGGAGAGCGGCTGCTTCGCGGCGCGGCTCGCCTGCTTTCGGCAGGCGCGTCACACTCTGGATTGCACCTCTGGGTCTTCGAGGCCAATGTCGCCGGCCTCCGGTTCTACAGGCGGCTTGGCGGCCGCATCGTCGACACCAAGCCCTCCAGCATTCCCGCGGCTGACGGAAAGACCGTCCTGCGCGTGCATTGGCCTGACATCACTCAGCTCGCCTGATCCGGCATCGCCGGTGCGCGCAGACATACAGCCCGCAAGCCGCTGAGCCCAGTTTGCATCATCCCCTCGACGGGTCCGGGAATTGTCATCGCCGGCAGCGGCGTGCCAAGACAAAGGATATCATATGCGCTATTGCGCAAATACGAAAATACGCATATATCGCCGCCATGTCCGATCCCGTCGCGCTGCTCGCCGCTCTGGCCGAGCCGACCCGCCTCGCGGCCCTCCGCATCCTGTGGGATGGCGGCGAGCATTGCGTCTGCGAGCTCATGCGGCAGCTCCGAGCCAGCGCATCGCGCATGAGCCGGCACATGTCCGCCCTCAAGGCCGTCGGTCTCGTCGTCGACCGGCGTGACGCCCAGTGGGTCCGGTATCGGCTGAACCCTGACCTGGCGCCCGATCGCCGCGCCATCGTCAACGCCGTCATGGCGGCCATGGCTGAGCCGAACAGGAACGCAGCATGAAAACCGAAATTTCAACCTATCCTGACGGGTCGGCATCGGCTGTGATCTGGATCGTCGCGACGGCCGCTGCGGTCGCGATGTGGTTTGCGGTCTACTGGCAGCTGGAAGCGTTCTCGGCATGGCTGGTGTCGTCGCTGCCGGTGCCCCGCGACAGCCATCTGGAAGAAGCCGCGCGGTTCTTCGTGTTCGACGCGCCCAAGGTCCTGATGCTGATGACGCTGGTCGTGTTCGGCATGGGCGTCGTGCGCAGCTTTTTTTCAGCCGAGCGAACTCGCGCATTGCTCGCCGGCAGGCGCGAGGGCCTCGGCAATGTCGCGGCTGCGATCCTCGGCGTATTCACTCCCTTCTGCTCGTGCTCGGCGGTGCCGCTCTTCGTCGGCTTCGTCTCGGCTGGCGTCCCACTCGGCGTGACCTTCTCGTTCCTGATCGCGGCGCCAATGGTGAACGAGGTCGCGCTCGGCCTGCTGTTCGCGCTGGTCGGCTGGAGGATCGCCGCAATCTATCTGGCCTTCGGCCTGGCGGTCGCGATCGTGGCGGGATGGATCATCGGACGACTGCATCTCGAAGGCTGGCTCGAGGAATGGGTTCGCAACGTGCGCGCAGGACAGGCGGAGCTGCAGCCGGATTCACAGACCGTCGCCGATCGGATCCGGGCCGGGATCGACGCGGTGCGCGACATCGTCGGCCGCGTCTGGGCCTGGATCATCATTGGCATCGCGGCGGGCGCATTCATTCACGGCTATGTCCCGAACGACCTGCTCGCCTCGATCATGGGCAAGGACCAATGGTGGTCCGTGCCGGCCGTGGTGCTGATCGGCGTGCCGATGTACGCCAACGCTGCGGGCATCATTCCGGTCGTCGAGGCACTGCTCGGCAAGGGTGCGGCGCTGGGGACGGTGCTCGCCTTCATGATGAGCGTCATCGCGCTTTCGTTTCCCGAAATGCTCATCCTGCGCAAGGTGCTGACGCTCCGGCTGATCGCCGTCTTCGCCGGCGTGGTGGCGACCGGCATCGTCGCCGTCGGCTATCTCTTCAACGCCCTGTTCTGATGAAAGGACAAGCCCCATGAAGAACGTCAAGATTCTCGGCTCCGGCTGCAAGCGCTGCGTTCAGACCGCTGCCATGGCCTCCTCGGAAGCAAGCAAGCTCGGCATCGAGATCGAGCTGGAAAAGATCACGGACTTCGCCGACATCGCCCGGTTCGGCATCGCCTCGACGCCAGGCGTGGTGATCGACGGCAAGGTCGTTCACGCGGGCGGGCTGCCGAAGGCCGAGGACATGGCGAAATGGCTGTCGGCATGATGGTGTTGCGTCCGCTGCTCGCAGCCGTCCTCCTGCTCGGCCCGGCTGTCGTTGCGCGCGCCGACGAGCCCACCTGGACGCGGCGGATCATCGCGCCGGACACGGCGCTCAAGGCAGCACAGGCGGCGCTCGCGGAGTGCCGCAAACGCGGCTGGCAGGCTGCCGTGACCGTGAGCGATCCGTCCGGGCTCACGCTGGTCACCCTGCGCGACCGTTTCGCAGGCTGGCATACCCTCGAGGCCGCGACGGGCAAGGCGAGGACGGCCGCGAGCTGGCGCGAGGCGACGAGCACGCTCGCAGCCCGGCTGGCACGACCGGACGCCGCGGAACGGGCGATCGTCAACGTTCCCGGCGTTGTCATGGTCGGCGGCGGCATGCCAATAGAGGCTGCTGGCCAGCAGGTCGGAGCGATCGGCGTATCCGGTGCGCCCGGAGGCGACAACGACGACATCTGCGCGAAGGCCGGCATCGAAGCGGTCGCCGCGGACATCGCATTCTGAGCTCTTGGCGTTCTGGGCGGCTTGGCGTTCCGAGCGCTTCTGCCGGCGGATCTCGAACGAGGACGGCCGACGCCGATCATTTTGCCGGAGGATACCGCGTTGTCTGACACGATGCCTCAATTGGACGAAACCTCCTTCCATCCCATCGACCGCGCGAAGCTGCTGGAGCCCGCTCTCTCCTCCCACCCTCCGCGAATCCTGCTGCTCCACGGATCGCTCCGGCAGCGCTCGTTCAGCCGGCTGCTGACCGAGGAAGCGGCGCGCATTCTCGTACGCTTCGGCGCGGAGACACGGAGCTTCGATCCGCATGGCTTGCCGCTGGTCGACGACGCCGAGCCGGATCATCCGAAGGTCCGCGAGCTGCGCGATCTCGTGACCTGGTGCGAAGGCATGGTGTGGTGCTCGCCCGAGCGGCACGGCGCGATGACCGGCGTGATGAAGACCCAGATCGACTGGATCCCACTGTCGCTCGGGGCCGTCCGGCCGACGCAGGGCAAGACGTTGGCCGTGATGCAGGTCAGCGGCGGATCGCAGTCGTTCAACGCCGTCAATCAGCTGCGAGTGCTCGGCCGCTGGATGCGCCTCATCACCATTCCGAACCAGTCCTCGGTGCCGAAGGCCTTCGCGGAGTTCGACGACGCCGACCGCATGAAGCCGTCGCCCTATTACGATCGCGTCGTCGACGTGATGGAAGAGCTCGTCAAGTTCACGCTGCTGACGCGCGACCGGGCGGAGTATCTCGTCGACCGCTATTCCGAGCGCAAGGAGAATGCCGAGGCGCTGTCGAAGCGGGTCAACCAGCGATCGCTGTGAGGCTCCGGCCGCGGCGCTCAACCCTGCACCGGAACGGCGTCGCCGGCCTGCTGCGGGCGCCGCAATGGATTCTGGAAAAAAGAATCTTATTGCGCTTTACCTGAAATCATGATTATCTCCGCGCATCCCGCCTCACCGCAGAGGGGCGTAGCGCGCGATCGTCACGACACGCGAGGTGGGGATGCGATGGCCGCAGTGTTGCCGCAGCGTGTCTTCGGGCACGCCGACGAACGGCTTGGCTGCGGACGTGAAGTCGCAGCGTCCTGATACCCCGACGCTGGTATCAAGCCGCGATGGCGCCGCAGGCGCCGCGCGGCGATGGTGGCCAACAAGCCCGGCGCACCAGGGAGACTGCGTATAAGCGTGAAGACCGTCGCGCAGGGAATGCCGGTTGAATCGGCTTTACCTGTGGTACCTGCCGCCTGCATTTTTTTCGCAGGCGGGCCATGGGTGAGGCCTTCACCCGGCATTCCCTGCGCCCTCTGCATTTCGAGAGGGACGAACTGATCGCAGACCTCGGGCGCCATGCGCCGCGGGAATGTGATCTTACGTCCTCATGCCGATAGCGTCGCCTGCGCTGTTTGAGATGTAAATCGGATGTTTCTCCACCGTCGTCCCGGACAAGCCGTGACGCGCTCCAGCGCGGCACGGCGCCGATCCGGGACCTATACTCCGCGGCGGAGGTCATGGGCGAGCTGATAACGGCTCGCCTGCCTCAAACCACTCCCTGTGGCTATGGGTCCCGGCGCAAGGCCGGGACGACAGCGGAGGGTGTCGGCGCAGTCGGGCTCCAAGCGAGGTCGCGTAGGGTGGGCAAAGCAGCCGCCCGCAGGGCGGTCGCGTGCCCACCGTCGCGCCGCGAGCTCGGAGCCAGATGTGGTGGGCAGGGCGCGCGATGGGTCCTCGTCTCAAGGACGCTCCGGTGGCGCGCCTTTGCCCACCCTACTGCATCGTGCCCTACTGCAGGCTCAACGCCACGAACCGCAGCTCGCCGTCGGCGTTCGACACCAGCAGCAGCACCGACTTCTTGCCGTCCTTCTTGAGCTGGTCGACGCGCTTCTTGATGTCGGCGCCCGAGGTCACCGCCTCCTGGGCGACCTCGACGATGACGTCGCCGGCCGACAGCCGCTTCTCGGCGGCGTCGGAGGCCTGGTCGACGCCGGTGACGACGACGCCCTTGACGCTGTCCTTGATCTTGTAGCGGGTACGCAGGTCCTTCGACAGCGCGGCAAGATCGAGCCCGAGCGCCTTCTGGGTCACGGGCTTCTCGGCGGGCTCGTCCTTCTTGATCGCCGCCTGCTGCACCTTCTCGTTGTCCTCGAGCCGGCCGAGCTTGACCTTGAGCGTCTGCTCCTGGCCCTTGCGGATGACGATGACGTCGACCTCCTTGCCGACGGCGGTGTCGGCGACGATGCGCGACAGGTCCTTCGGCTCCTTGATGTCGTGGCCGTCGAACTTGACGACGACGTCGCCCGGCTCGATCCCGGCGGGCTTCGCCGGTCCCTTGTCGTCGACGCCGGCGACCAGCGCGCCGCGCGCCGGCTTGATGTTGAGGCTCTCGGCGATCTCATCGGTGACGCCCTGGATGCGGACGCCGAGCCAGCCGCGGCGCAGCTCGCCGAACTGGCGCAACTGGTCGACGACGCCGGCCACGGTCTTCGAGGGCACCGCGAAGCCGATGCCGATCGAGCCGCCCGACGGCGAGATGATCAGCGTGTTGACGCCGATGACCTCGCCATCGAGGTTGAACAGCGGGCCGCCGGAATTGCCGCGGTTGATGGCGGCGTCGGTCTGGATGTAGCTGTCATAGGGGCCCGACGAGATGTCGCGGTTCTTGGCCGAGACGATGCCGGCGGTCACGGTGCCGCCGAGGCTGAACGGGTTGCCGATCGCGACCACCCAGTCGCCCAGCCGCAGCTTGTCGGAATCGCCGAACTTGACCACCGTCAGCGGCCGCGGCGGCTTGAACTTGAGCACCGCAAGGTCGGTCTTCTTGTCGACGCCGACCAGCTCAGCCTTGATCTTGGTGCCGTCGTTCATGATCACGTTGATCTCGTCGGCATCGGCGATGACGTGATTGTTGGTGACCACGACCCCGGACTCGTCGACGATGAAGCCGGAGCCCAGCGAGTTGGTGCGGCGCGGCGAGTTGTCGGCCCCACCCCGGCCGCCCGGACCGCCGCGGCGGTTCTTGAAGAAATCGTCGAAGAACTCCTCGAACGGCGATCCCGGCGGCACCTGCGGATTGGCGTTGCGGTTCTCGGACGAGCCGCCCTTGGGCTCGACGGTCTGCGAGGTCGAGATGTTGACGACGGCGTCGATCACCTTTTCGGCGACATCGGCGATCCCCTCCGGCCCCCGCGCCGAGGCCGGGACCGGCGCGAGCGCCCAGCCCGCGGCAAGAACCGCCGCGGTCAGGATCGGACGCAGTCGACGGCGGAAAGCAAGGGTCGCGGTCATCGGGCGGATCTCCAGAAAAGTCGGCAAATTCAACCGTTACAGTGCGCCGGAACCGGCGGAGGACGCAAGCACGCCGGATCGGACCGCAGATTCATCATTGAGGGCGACCTAATACGGCAAAATGGCGCAGCCATCGCCTCACAATGGCGTTGGCCGGGCGGTTGACGGTCATTGCCGCGGCCGGACCTCGTTCCTGTGCGGCGGCGCGCAGGCAGACGGCGATGCACACCTCAGATCGGCCGCCGGATCACCCAGATCAGGACCAGACCGGCCACCGCCGAGCCGATGCCGACCGCGCGCAGCACGTTGTCGGGCGTGGTCATCGCGGTCTTCATGGCCCGCCGCATCCACTCCGGACTGGCCGCGAACAACAGGCCTTCGAGCACGAACAGGATACCTAATCCGATGAGGAAATCGGAAAACGCAATGGACCTCATCGGACCCGGACCTCCCGTTCGATCTTCTTGATATGTAACGGGGCGAAGCAACGGCTTCGCCCCGTCCATGTCAACTCTTATTCACCCGGATCAACCGCCCTGGTCATCGGGGCCGATGCATCAGGGCTTGGGCGCCGGCACCGCGGCCGCCGCGGTCGAGCTGCTGGCGGTGGACGGCGTCTCCCCCGCCGGCTTCCCAGAGGGGTTGGCGAAGTAGCGGAAGAACTCCGAATCGGGCCGCAGCAGGAAGCGGGTGTCGCCGGACTTGAGGCCGTTCTCATACGCCGTCATCGAGCGGTAGAAGGCGAAGAAGTCGCGGTCCTTGCTGTAGGCCTCGGCGAACAGCCGGTTGCGTTCGGCATCGCCGGCGCCGCGGGTCTGCTCCGCCTGCGAGTTGGCCTCGGCGACGATCACGGTAGCCTCGCGATCGGCCTTGGACCTGATCTCCTGGGCCTTCTGGCCGCCGAGCGCCCGGAACTCCTCGGCCTCACGCTGCCGCTCGGTCTTCATCCGGTTGTACACCGCCTGGCTGTTGGCCTCCGGCAGGTCGGCGCGGCGGATGCGGACGTCCACCACCTGGATGCCATAGGCGTCGGCCTCCTTGTCGAGCTGATCGCGGATCTTGCGCATCAGCGCCTCGCGCTCGTCGCGCACGACTTGCGTGAAGGTGACCTCGCCGAGCACGCGGCGCAGCGCGGCGTTCAGCAGCGTGCCGAGCTGGACGTTGGCGGTCTGGATCGAGCCGACGCTCTGGTAGAACTGCAGCGCGTTCTTGATCTTGTAGCGCGCGAAGGCGTCGACCACGAGCCGCTTCTGGTCGAACGCGATCACCTCCTGCGAGGGGTTCTCGAGGTCGAGGATGCGCTTGTCGATCGAGATCACGTTGTCGATGAACGGTGCCTTGAAGTTCAGGCCGGGCTCCGTGACGACGTCGACCGGCTTGCCGAACCGCACCACCAGCGCCTGCTCGGTCTGGTTCACGGTGAACAGCGAGCTGTAGCCGATGACGACGAGCACGAGCACGGCGACGAGCGCGACGATGCCTGCAACGGGGGACCTCATCGGACGCCTCCCTGCTGAGCGGCCGGCGCCGGACGGCGCGGCAAGAGATCGCCGAGCGGCAGCAGCGGCACAGGGCCGCCGGTGGCGCCAGAGTCGAGCACGAGCTTCTCCGAGCCACCGAGCACGCGCTCCATGGTCTCGAGATAGATCCGTTCGCGGGTCACGTCGGGCGCCTTCTTGTACTCGTCATAGACCTTGAGGAAGCGCGCGCTCTGGCCCTTGGCCTCGGCGATCGCCTGCTCCTTGTAGCCTTCGGCGACCTGCAGGATCTGCGCGGCACGACCGCGCGCATCCGGCACCACCTTGTTGGCGTAGGTCTGGGCTTCGTTCTGGAGACGCTCGAGGTCGGCACGCGCCGCCTGGACGTCGCGGAACGCCTCGATCACCTGGGCCGGCGGATCGACCTTCTGCATCTGCACCTGGGTGATCTGGATGCCGGAGCCGTAATTGTCGAGCGTCTTCTGCATCAGCTCCTGCACGTTCTGCTCGATCACGGTGCGGGCGCCGGTGAGGATCGGCTGGATGTTGGAGCGGCCGATCACCTCGCGCATCGCGCTCTCGGCCACCGCCTTCACGGTGCCCTCGGGGTTCTGGATGTTGAACAGGAAGTCGGCCGCGCCCTTCGGCTTGATGCGCCAG
Source organism: Bradyrhizobium sp. HKCCYLS3013 (assembly GCF_051167615.1). Lineage (NCBI taxonomy): Bacteria > Pseudomonadati > Pseudomonadota > Alphaproteobacteria > Hyphomicrobiales > Nitrobacteraceae > Bradyrhizobium > Bradyrhizobium sp. HKCCYLS3013. The sequence goes on along the minus strand of NZ_JBNPTK010000001.1, from coordinate 474,006 downwards.
AGCACGGTGACGTCGACGTCGACGATGTTCTCGTCGCCGGTCAGCATCAGGCTCTCCTCCGGGACATCGCGACCGCTGCGGCCGCGCCGGCCGGGATCATCATTGGCGGTGATGCCGATCGAGATCGAGTTGACGCGCAGCGCCTTGGGCAGCAGCACGGTCTCGATCGGATAAGGCAGGTGATAGCGCAGGCCCGGCTGCTCATCGCGGACATATTTGCCGAAGCGCAGCACGACGCCGAGCTCCTCGGACTGCACGCGGTAGATGCCGGAGGCGAGCCAGATGATGATGGCGCCGAGCACGATCAGGAGCACGCCCGCGGTGCCGAAGCCGCCGCCCGGCACGAACTGCTGCAGCCGGTCCTGGCCGCGCCGCAGAAGATCTTCCAGGTCGGGCGGCCTTGGACCGACCGGTTGCGGTCCCGAGCCCCAGGGCCCCTTCGGACCCTGACCCCACGGGCCTCCGCCCTGATTCTTCCACGCCATCGATCGATCTCCTCCGAGAGGCTGAGTGTACACCAACGCCGGCCCCGACGGTCGCCGGGTTATAAGGGACGGCCCCGCCCCTTACAACGTAGCGCTCCAGCTAAGCCCGAACCGGGTTTTGTCAATGTAAACAGGGCCGGAAGCGCCGGTTTGCCGCGGCCTCAGCTCCGCCACGCGGCCAAACTGCGCGACTTCATCATTAACGGATGGTCTTGGACGGGCCGTCGCGTCGATCCCGCCGGCGAAACGCTCACCGCCGCCGGCGATAGGTGACGTAGGAGAATTCGGCCTGATCGTCAGGCCCCGAGGCATGGCGCTGCCGCGCCACCTCCTCCCATCGGGCCGGGTCGATCGCCGGAAACACGGTATCGCCAGGCGGGCTCGCATGCACCTCGGTGATCTCCAGCCGGTCGGCGATCGGCATCGTTGCAGCAAAGAGCTCGGTGCCTCCGATGACCGCGATCTCCGCGGCTGAACGCCGCAGCGCATCACCACGCGCGATGACGAGCGCTTCATCGACGGTATGGGTCACGATCGCGCCATCAGCGCGAAACTCGGCATTGCGGGTGACGACGATGTTGGTGCGGCCCGGCAGCGGCCGGCGCGGAAACGAGATGAAGGTCTTGCGGCCCATCACGATCGGGCGCCCCATGGTCATCGCCTTGAAGCGCTGCATGTCGCTCTTCTGCCGCCACGGGATCGCACCGGCGGCGCCGATGATGCCGTTGTCGGCGACTGCGACGATCAGCACGATCTCGATCACGGCGCCCTCTCCGCCAGCTGAGCCAGAGCCTCGCCGGTCACCTTGCACAGCGTCCACTCGTCCATGAGCTCGGCGCCGAGCGATTTGTAGAAAGTGATGGAAGGAGCATTCCAGTCGAGCACCGACCATTGCAGCCGCGCCCAGCCCTTTTCGATGCAGGTGCGCGCGAGATGGCCGAGCAAGGCCTGGCCGATGCCGTTGCGGCGAAACGCCGGCCGCACGAACAGGTCTTCGAGATAGATCCCTGGCTTGCCGGCAAACGTCGAGAAGTTGACGAACCAGACCGCGAAGCCCGCCACCGCGCCGTTCCATTCGGCGAGATCGCAGAACAGCGTCGGATGCTCGCAGAACAGCGCGGCGGCGATGTCAGCCTCGCTCGCGCCGACCTCGTGCGAGAGCTTCTCGTAGTCGGCGAGCTCCCGGATCAGCGCGAATACGCTTCCGATGTCGTCAGGCCCGGCGCTACGGATCGAAACCGGCATGCGTCAGACCGCGACCTCGGCCTTGATATGCGGATGCGGATCGTAGCCGGCGAGCGCGAAGTCCTCGTAGTGGAAGCCGAAGATGTCCTTGACGTCCGGATTGAGCGTCATGGTCGGCAGCGGACGGGGCGCACGGGTGAGCTGCAGGCGGGCCTGCTCGATGTGATTGGAATAGAGATGCACGTCGCCGAAGGAGTGCACGAATTCACCGGGCTTCAAATCCGTCACCTGCGCCACCATCATCGTCAGCAGCGCATAGGATGCGATGTTGAAGGGCACGCCGAGAAAGACGTCGGCCGAGCGCTGGTAGAGCTGGCACGACAATTTGCCGTTCACGACATAGAACTGGAACAGGCAGTGGCACGGCGGCAGCGCCATCTTTTCGACGTCGGCCGGGTTCCAGGCCGTCACGATCAGCCGGCGCGAATCCGGATTGCGCCTGATCATGTCGATCACGCCTCCGATCTGGTCGATATGGCCGCCGTCCGGCGTCGGCCACGAGCGCCACTGATAGCCGTAGACGGGGCCGAGATCGCCATTGCCATCGGCCCACTCGTCCCAGATCGTCACGCCGTGATCGTGCAGATACTTGATGTTGGTGTCGCCCTTGAGGAACCACAAGAGCTCATGCACGATCGCCTTCAGCGGCAGCCGCTTGGTGGTCACCAGCGGAAAGCCGGCCGCAAGGTTGAAGCGCATCTGGTGGCCGAACACCGACAGCGTGCCGGTGCCGGTGCGGTCGTGCTTCTTGGCGCCGTCGGACAGGATGCGTTCGAGCAGGTCGTGATACTGGTGCATGGTGCGCGCTGGCGGCCTTTCGCGGAAGGCGGCGAATGTAACGGCAGGGATCGCCCGGCCCTAGCCTCGACTCGGCCCGGTCGCCAATTATACCCCGAAAAATGTCGGCCGCAGCCGCAATTGACAAGGGCGGGACCGCACGTTCCGCCCTCCTCCCGATCCATGGCTGTTCCGTACCAGCTCGCCGGCTTGAGGACCGCGGACCATTTGACGATCTCGCCTTTGACCAGGGTCCCGAGCGCCTCCGGCGTCCGGTCCGCCGACGCTGGTCAGCCTTCGCTTTCCACGAAGACCTCATCGCGCTTGCGGCGCAGCGTCGGCAGCACCGCCAGCACGAGCAGCCCCGCCGCGATCGCGAGCAGCATGGCCGACAGCGGCCGCGTCAGGAACACCGACCAGTCGCCGCGCGAGATCAGCAGCGCCCGGCGCAGGTTCTCCTCCATCAACGGGCCCAGCACCATGCCGAGCAGCAGCGGCGCCGGCTCGAAATCATGCTTGATCAGCCAGTAGCCGACGAGGCCGAACGCGCCCGCCAGGACCACGTCGACCGGCGCGTTGTTCACCGAATAGATGCCGATCGCGCAGAAGATCACGATCGACGGGAACATCAGCCGGTATGGCACGCGCAACAGCCGCACCCAGATGCCGACCAGCGGCAGGTTGATGATGATCAGCATGAGATTGCCGATCCACATCGAGGCGATCATGCCCCAGACCAGATCAGGCTGCTTCTGCATCACCTGGGGGCCCGGCACGATGCCGTGGATGGTCATCGCGCCGACCATCAGCGCCATCACCGCATTCGGCGGAATGCCGAGCGTCAGCAGCGGAATGAAGGAGGTCTGCGCCGCCGCGTTGTTGGCGCTCTCCGGCGCCGCGACGCCCTCGATCGCACCGCGACCGAACCGCGACGGATCTCGCGCGAGTTTCTTCTCCAGCGTATAGGCCGCGAACGAGGCGATCACCGCACCTCCGCCCGGCAGGATGCCGAGGATCGAACCGAGCAGCGTGCCGCGCAGGATCGCCGGCGTGGAGTCTTTCAGATCCTTCCTGGTCGGCATCAGGCCGGTGATCTTCTTCTGCACGAGGTCGCGGTCCATCTCCGCGCCGGCATCGAGATTGCGGATGATCTCGGCGAAGCCGAACACGCCCATCGCGACGGTGGCGAAGCCGAGGCCGTCGGCGAGCTCGGGAATGTTGAAGGCCATGCGCGACACACCGGTCTCGATGTCCGAGCCGACCATCGACAGCAGCAGGCCGAGCACGATCATCGCGATCGCCTTCAGCACCGAGCCCTTCGCCAGCACGACCGCGAAGATCAGGCCCAGCACCATCAGCGAGAAATACTCGGCCGGGCCGAACGCCAGCGCGAGCTTGGTCAACGGCGCGCCGAGGATCGCAATCAGCACGGTGGCAACGCAGCCGGCGAAGAACGAGCCGATCGCGGCGATCGCCAGCGCCGGACCGGCACGGCCCTGCTTCGCCATCTGGAAGCCGTCGAGCGCGGTCACCACCGACGTCGCCTCGCCGGGAATGTTGACCAGGATCGACGTGGTCGAGCCGCCATACTGCGCGCCGTAATAGATACCGGCCAGCATGATCAGCGCGCCGACCGGCGGCAGGCCGAAGGTGATCGGCAGCAACATCGCCACCGTGGCGATGGTCCCGATGCCCGGGAGAACCCCGACCAGCGTGCCGACCAGCGCGCCGATCAGGCACATCAGCAGATTGATTGGCGACAACGCGACGACGAAACCGTGGGCGAGATTTGCAAACAGATCCATCACGCCCTCACTGCAAAAGGAAACGCGGCAACAGCGGCATCGGCAACCCCAGCACGTAGGGGAACAGCAGCGCGCAGCCGCCGGTCAGGCAGATGCCGACGATCAGGGCCTCGCGCCAGCGCGTCTCCGGGCTGCCGATCGCCGCGATCAGGAAGCTTGCAAGCCCCGTGATCAAGAGTCCGAGCGGGCGAATGGAGACGGCGAAGGTCAGGATCGCGAGCGAGACGAACAGCGGTCCGCGCCAGTGATAGGTCGCAAGCTGCGCGCCTTCACTCACGACGCCGATCACGGCCACGGCGGCTCCGAGCCCCAGCAGCAGCAGACCGAACATCCGCGGCGCAGTTCCGGCACCGAACGAGAAGCCGCGCATGCCCTGCAGATCGCTGGAGGCCCACAACGCGAACAGCGCGATCGCCATCAGCACGACGCCGCCGAAATAGTCCTGCGCCGCGCGCGGACGGACCATGAATGTGAACACTGCGACCGCGATCAGCGGATAGGTGTAGATGAGAGCCAGCAGAACATCGGAAGACAGCGAGGTCTTGCCGCTTGCGGCATATTGCTGCGCCAGGCTCGGGATCGCCATCGACAAGGCCGACGCATGGGCCGCAATGACCTGTAGCGGACCGCGTCCGGATAGTGGACCGACAAGACCGGCCAAGGCAATCAGCAGCTCGATGATCTGTGGCGCGAAGGCAAGGACCAGAATGATCGATGCGGCGGTCACGCTGCGGGCGGCCGGCATGCCCGCCGTTTCGCCCGACAATTGGCCCGTGGTCTCGGCCATGCCTCGCCCTCCCCGATCGGCCTTGATGGCCGGCACTGTTTTCGTTCGGCGGCCCGGAGCAAACCGGTCGCGCTTCTGTTTTGCTAGCGGCTTTCCCTAGAGAAGGCCAGCGAAACCAAGGCAGCCGCCTGCGGCGAGCAGCCAGAGCGGATTGAGTCGCGTCATAGATGCAACGAGTGCGGCAAGGACCGTCAGCGCGAACGCCCGCCACGTCTGGTCGGAAGCCTGACCGAGAATCCATGCGCTCGCCGCCATCAAGCCGATCGACAACGGCACCAGCGCCGCCTGCAGCATGGCGGGCCAGCGCGCATCCCGCGCATTCGAGAGCCAACGGCTGACGAAATAGGAGAGCACGGCAGTGGGACCGCACATCGCGATCGTCGCGACCGCCGCACCTGCCACGCCTGCGACCGAATAGCCGATCAGGGTGACGATCAGAACGTTGGGCCCGGGCGACAATTGCGACAGTGCGAACAGGTCGGCGAACTGTTTGTCTGTCATCCAGTGCCGGGCCTCGACTGCAACACGTTGCAGTTCGGGAATCGCCGCCACGGCGCCGCCAACCGCAAACAGCGAGATCAACGCAAAGGTCCAGAACAGCTGGAACAACGGATTGTCGTCCCCGCTCATCGTGCCCACCGCGTCTTGGCATAGGTGACGGCAAGGCTGAGCGGCACGGCCACCAGCAGAACCTCCTGAAGCGGCAGGCGCGCCAGCCCGATCGCCACGAACACGCCAGCGACGACGACAACGCCCGCCACGTCGCTCTTCTTGAGGAGCGGCGAGATCATGCGAAACACCACCGACGCCAGCAGGCCAACGGCCACGCAGGACACGCCTGCAAGCGCCCGTCGCCACGTGTCGGCTTGTCCAAAATGACCGTAAATGGCGCCGAGAGAGGTGATCAGCAGCATCGGGGGTCCGAGCAGGCCGGCAAACGCAGCGATTCCGCCGGCGACACCGCGCAATCGCGCGCCGAACACCACGGAGAAATTCACGATGTTCGGTCCGGGCAGGAAATGACAGAGCGCGAAGGTCGCGTTGAACTCCTCCGCCGTCATCCAGCGATGCTCGTCGACGATCGCACGCCGCGCGAACACCAGCACGCCGCCGAAGCCCGACAGCGACATTTTCGCGAATGCGAAGAAGAGCGTGCGGAGGCTGGGCGGGTGTCTGGCGATGTCGGCCGCGGGAGAGGCAACCTGCGCAACTTCGGGAGGCATGCCGCACTGTAGGAGGACGAAAACCAGGCTGCCAAGGTCGAACCAGAGGTTCCCGGCAGCCGCCCACATTTTTGTCGCGCGCCGCGGCGTTTCGGCCCTGTGCATCCGCCGGCCGGCGGCCTATATAGGGGGTGCCGGCTTGCCGGCTATGGAAATAAATCGCCGTCGAAATAAACCATTCGGACCCGGGGGCGGTACCCGGCGCCTCCACCAAAACCCACCGACAGATGGGTTTTGGCGGGGGCGAAATAGGATCGACGAGGGCGTAAAGGGCGAGCTTTTTCCCGGTATTGTTCCGCCGTTATCGGGCTACTGCAATAGTTGCCAACGACAACTTTGCTCCGGTTGCTCAGGCTGCGTAACGCAGTTTGAAAGACCACCTTAAAGTCCTAACGGGTTAAGCTCCGTTAGGCGGGGTTCGGAGGCACCTGGCAACAGAAGCCTCCACTTTCACCTGCCTCCACGTTAACCGGTTTCCTTCCACGGGCTGTGCCGTCCCCAGTTTTTTGGCGCGGCACCCGTTCATTCCGCCGTTGACCGGACTTCCGCCAGCTTCTACCCGTTCCCATATCTGGCGATCGACCGGCATGGCTGCTGACCTCGGCGCCGATGCCGGGTACGATGTGACTGACGCGAGTCGGGAATGCTGCTGCCTGCCGGGCGCGGCGGCTCGACACGTCGGGCGCAGCCCTCACGACACAGGACCGATCATGGCGACGGATCATATTCGATACGATGTGCTGGCGCGCGACGCGTTGCGCGGGGTGCTGCGCCGGGTGCTGACCGACGCTGCCGCCCACGGGCTCCCGGGCGAGCACCATTTCTTCATCACGTTCATCTCCAAGGCCGAGGGCGTCAAGCTGTCGCCGCGGCTGCTCGCGCAATACCCGGAGGAGATGACGATCATCCTGCAACACCAGTTCTGGGATCTGGTGGTTTCGGAGGACCGGTTCGAGGTCGGCCTGTCGTTCGGCGGCATCCCTGAGCGCCTCGTGGTGCCGTTCCACGCGATCAAGAGCTTCTTCGATCCGTCCGTGCAATTCGGACTGCAGTTCGAGCCGTCGGAGGCGATTGCCGAGACGCCGGCCGCGCCGAAGCTGCCGGCCGCACCGGCGCCATCGGCCATCGCCGGGCCGCTGCCTGCGACGCCGGCCGAGACCAGCGACGACAAGCCGCTCCCGCCGACCTCGCCGGGGGAAGGCGCCGAGGTCGTGCGCCTGGACCGTTTCCGCAAGAAATAGGCCCATTCGCCGCGCGCGGAACGGCGGTTGGACCACTAGATTGAAGCATGCTTGAACCGGTCGACGCCGGTTCACCATCAATCATGGGCATGCTTCATGGCACATTCAGCTGATTCATCATCGCACGGATCGACGCGCACGGAGACCGACAGCTTCGGCCCGATCGAGGTCGCCGCCGACCGCTATTGGGGCGCGCAGACCGAGCGCAGCCGGCAGAATTTCCGCATCGGCCACGACCGCATGCCGATCGGCATCGTGCGCGCGCTCGCGCTGGTGAAGTTGGCCGCGGCCCAGGCCAACCGCGAGCTCGGCCTACTCGAGCCACGCATGGCGGACGCCATCGTCCAGGCGGCGCAGGAGGTCATCGACGGCAAGCTCGACGACCATTTCCCGCTGGTCGTTTGGCAGACCGGCTCGGGCACCCAGAGCAACATGAACCTCAACGAGGTGATCGCCAATCGCGCCAGCGAGCTGCTCGGGGGCGAGCGCGGCACCAAGAAGCCCGTTCATCCGAACGACCACGTCAACATGAGCCAGTCGTCCAACGACTCGTTCCCCACCGCGATGCACATCGCCGCGGCGCGCGCGATCGCGGGCCATCTGGTGCCGGCGCTGTCGGAGCTGCTGGCGGCGCTGCGTGCCAAGCAGGACGCGTTCGCGGACATCGTCAAGATCGGCCGCACCCACACCCAGGACGCCACGCCGCTCACGCTCGGCCAGGAGTTCTCCGGCTACGCCGCGCAGGTCGAGAGCGCGATCGCACGAATCGAGACGGCGGCGCGGGATCTGTTGCCGCTGGCGCAGGGCGGCACCGCCGTGGGCACTGGCCTGAACGCGGATCCGAAGTTCGCGAAGCTGTTCGCCAAGCATGTTGCCGACGCCACCGGCCTGCCCTTCACCGGTGCCGCCAACAAATTCGAGGCGCTTGCGTCCAACGACGCCTATGTTTACGCCCATGGCGCGCTCAATGCGGCGGCCACTGGCCTGTTCAAGATCGCCAACGACATCCGCTTCCTCGGATCAGGCCCCCGCTCCGGATTGGGAGAACTGATCCTGCCGGAGAACGAGCCGGGCTCCTCGATCATGCCGGGCAAGGTGAACCCGACGCAATGCGAAGCGCTCACGATGGTGTGCTGCCAGGTGTTCGGCAATCACACGGCGATCACCATGGCCGGCAGCCAGGGTCATTTCGAACTGAACGTCTACAAACCATTGCTCTCACATTGCATGATGCAGTCCATACAATTACTAGGTGATTCAGCACGTTCATTCAGCGAACATTGCGTGACCGGAATCCAGGCCGACACTGCTCGCATTCGCGAGCTGATGGAGCGCTCGCTGATGCTGGTGACGGCGCTTGCGCCGAAGATCGGCTACGACAACGCCGCCAAAGTCGCGAAATCAGCGCATCAGCGCGGCACCACGCTGAAACAGGAAGCTTTGCGGCTCGGTCTCGTCTCCGAAGAGGAATTCGACCGCCTCGTTCAACCCGAGAGGATGACGAGGCCGGGGCGAGCGTAGCGGTAGTCCCGTAGTACTACGGGGGGTGATGCAATTCTCGCTGTTAACCCCTAAAGGATACTCTCGACTACAAGTTCTGCTGCGTTTGGTGAGTAAACAAATCCAGCTCGCAACGACGCGAATGGCCATCGAACTATCAGGGAGCGATGACGTGATTGTCTGGAGAACGCCTGAGCTCATCCGCGCAATGCGCATGCTCTCGTCGTGATGTTCGATGCCTTAGATGATTGGAGCAAGCATGGGTGACATCATCAACTTGAAGCGTTTCAGAAAGCGCGTGGAGCGCGATCAGGCAGCAAAGGTCGCCGAAGGCAACCGCGCTCGCTTCGGCAGGACGAAGTCCGAACGCGCAACTGACGCCCAACGCGACAAGCGCGCGAACGAATTACTCGATCAACATCGTATCAATGGCGAGGACGCGTGATGAAGTCGCCCGTCGTAAAACGTTCTATCGTGGTCGCAGGTCACAAGACCAGCGTCAGCCTCGAAGAGGCCTTCTGGAACGGCATGAAGGAGATTTCGGGTCTCCGTAACATGACCCTGTCCGAACTGGTCGGGGAGATCGACAACAATCGCCAGCAGGGCAACCTGTCGTCGGCGATCCGGCTGTTCGTGCTCGACCACTTCAAGAGCCGCGCCGCAGCGTCTTCAGGCCTCGAGCCGAAGGCGGCGGTGGACACCCGGCACACGGCAGCCGCTGCCGCTCCTTGAGGCAGATCAGACGGCGGCCCGCCCGGTCTGTTTAAAATCGCTCTAAGATGCCGCGGCATTTAACATGCCGCGCTTGACCTCTTGGCACGCGATTGAAAATACAGGCTATGAGCGAAATCTGCGATACAAGGCCGCCTCAGCCGCTCGGTCTCGCCCGGCGAGGCTATACCGGAACAATCCAGCATCTGGCTGCGGGCGGCGCGAGCTCGTCCCTGCCGGACGTCGAATTGGAGAGCCGGCTGATCGAACTGGGCTTCGTCGAGGGCGCCCGGGTCGAAATCCTGCATGAGGGGATCGTCGGGCGCGATCCGATCGCCGTCCGTGTCGACAACATCACCGTCGCGGTCCGCCGGCGCGAGGCCATGGCCGTCATCGTGGCATAGGCCGCGCGGAAAGCGTTGTCATGGAAAGCCCTCTGCTGCATCTGGCCCTGGTGGGTACGCCCAACAGCGGCAAGACCTCGCTGTTCAACGCGCTGACGGGAAGCCGCCAGAAGGTCGCGAACTATCCCGGGGTCACGGTCGAGCGCAAAGAGGGCGCCTTCGTCACCCCGCAGGGCCGCCAGGTCTCGCTGGTCGACCTGCCCGGCACCTATTCCTTGCGTGGTCGCAGCCCTGACGAGGAAATCACCCGGGATTTCGTGCTGGGACGCGCCACCGGCGAGGTCCTGCCCGATCTGGTGTTGTGCGTTGCCGACTCTACCAACCTCAGGTTGACGATCCGGCTGCTGCTCGAGCTCAAGAGCACCGGCCGGCCGCTGGCGCTCGTGCTCAACATGTTCGACATCGCCAAGCGGCGCGGCGTAACGGTCGACGTCTCCGCGCTGTCGCAGGCGCTGGGCGTGCCGGTGGTGACGTCGATCGCCGTGCGCAAGGGCGGCACCGACGACCTGCTGCGGCTGACCGACGAGCTTCTGGCCCAGGCGGCCGCGGCCACCGGAGAGCGCGCCAACACCTGGCGTCCGCTCACGGTCCCGGAGCTGCGCGCCACTCAGCGCGAGGCCGACCGTATCATCGCGGAGACGGTCAGCCTGCCCGAGCGGCCGGACACCTGGACCGCCCGGATCGATTCGGTCGCGCTGCATCCGGTCGGCGGGCTGCTCATCCTGCTGGCGATCCTGTTCGTGATGTTCCAGGCGGTGTTCGCCTGGGCGCAGCCGCTGATGCAGGTGCTGTCGGCGGCCTTCGATGCGCTCGGCCAGCTCGTTCACGACGAGCTTCCCGAGGGCCTGCTGCAGAGCTTCCTGCAGAACGGCGTGATCTCCGGCGTCGGCAGCGTCATCGTCTTCCTGCCGCAGATCATCATCATCTTCCTGTTCATCCTGCTCCTGGAAGATTTCGGCTACATGGCGCGCGCGGCGTTCCTGATGGACCGCATCATGGGCGGCGCCGGCTTGCATGGCCGCGCATTCATCCCGCTGCTCTCGAGCTTTGCCTGCGCCATTCCCGGCATCATGGCGACGCGCGTGATCGACAACCGCCGCGACCGGCTCACCACGATCCTGATCGCGCCGCTGATGACCTGCTCGGCGCGGATCCCGGTCTATACGCTGATCATCTCGGCCTTCATCCCGCCGACCAAGGTCTGGGGCCTGGTCAACCTGCAGGGCCTGGTGATGTTCGGGCTCTACGCCGCCGGGATCATCAGTGCGCTGCTGGTGTCGTTCCTGGTGAAGTTCTTCCTGATGCGCGACTACCAGCCGGCGCCGTTCATGCTGGAGCTGCCGGACTACAAGATGCCGCGGTTGCGCAGCATCGCGATCGGCGTCTACACCCGCGCCAAGATGTTCCTGCAGCGCGCCGGCACCACGATCTTCGCGATGATGGTGCTGATCTGGTTCCTGGCGTCGTTCCCGCAGCCGCCGGAGGGCGCGACCGAGCCGGCGATCAACTACAGCCTTGCGGCGATGATCGGCCAGGCGATCGCTCCCCTGCTCACGCCGGTCGGCTTCAACTGGCAGATCGCGGTCGCGCTGGTGCCCGGCATGGCCGCCCGCGAGGTCGCCGTCGCTGCGCTCGGCACCGTCTATGCGATCGAGGGCGGCAAGGAGGCGGCTGAGCAGATCGGACAGGTGCTGGCGAGCAAATGGAGCCTCGCCACGGCGCTGGCGCTGCTCGCCTGGTACATCTTCGCCCCGCAATGCGCCTCGACGCTCGCCGTCATCCGCCGCGAAACCGGCAGCTGGCGCTGGATGGCCGTGACCTTCTTCTACATGTTCGCGCTCGCCTATGCGGCGGCGTTCGCGACCTACCACATCGCGGTCGCGATGGGCGCGGGCTGAGCCCGCGCCGCGGCAACGTCATCGCACAGCGTCGACATGCAGCGCGAAGCCGCGCGCGTCGGCATGCCCGAGTTCGGGACGCAGCTGCATCGACGGGATCAGGTAATCGCCGTGGTTCTGCCGCCGGTACGGGATCGGCTGATCCGTGAACAGCGTCCGCATCCGCGCGCGGAGCCGCGCGGCGATGTCCGCGAAGCCCGCCTCATCGAGCCGGTTCACCCGGTGCGCCACGAAGGCCGGCAGTACGTCGAAGCCGGGATAGAACAGGATGCCGTGGTTGATGGGAAACAGGAGGTCGTCGATCGGCCCGTTGATGCCGCGCTCCGAATAGTGCTCCTGCCAGCCGCCGGTGGTCACCACGAGCATCGCGCGCTTGCCGGCGAACACGCCCTCGCCATAGCGGTTGCCCCAGCGCTTGTCGCTGTGCTCGCCGACGCCGTAGGTGAAGCCGTAGGAATAGACCCGGTCGACCCAGCCCTTGAGGATCGCCGGCATCGTGAACCACCACAGCGGAAACTGCAGGATCACCGCGTCGGCCCATAGGAGCTTCTCCTGCTCCGCCCTGACGTCGTCGGTGAGCGAGTGCGTCTTGAACGCCTCGCCGGAGGCCGTGGCGACGTTGAGGCGCACATCGGGCGGCAGTTGCGGAAAGTCGGCGCGGTCGGCGGCCGCCTTCCAGCCCATCGCATAGAGATCCGAGACCCTGACCTGATGACCTTGCGACCGAAGCTCGGCGACAGCGGCGTCGCGCAGGGCGCCGTTCAGCGAGCGGGGTTCGGGGTGGGCGAAGACGAGCAGCACATTCATGGCTTGATCCCTTGGCTGGAACAATCCAGGACATAGACCCGGCCTCGCTCATCCACTATATGACTGCTATCGATAACATTATGCCGTATTATGGATAAGTTGGACGTCAGCATCGTCAACATGCGCAGCTTCGTTCGCGTCGCCGAACGGGGCAACCTGTCGGCCGTCGCGCGTGAGCTTGGGCTGGGTCAGTCCACCATCTCGCGTCATCTCCAGGAGCTTGAAGACGCGATCGGCGTTCCCCTGCTGAGCCGCACCACCCGGCGCGTCACCCTGACCACCGAGGGCAGCCTCTATTATGCCAACTGCGTCCAGATCCTGCGCCTGATCGAGCAGGCCGGCGACGAGGCGCGCGGCACGCGTGGAGCCGCCAGCGGCACGATCCGCATCTCCTGCACGGCCGCGTTCGGCATCCTGCACATCACCCGGCTGGTGTTCGCGTTCCAGGACCGCTATCCGGACATCGCGATCGATCTCAATCTGACCGACGAGCGCATCGATCTGGTGCGCGAGGGCGTCGACATCGCGCTCCGTCTCGCGCCGCTCACTGACAGCTCGATGAAGCTGCGCGCACTCGGCCATTCGCACCGGCTGCTGGTGGCGGCGCCGGGCTATCTGGCAGGACGCGGCACGCCGCGCGTACCGCAGGATCTGCTCGGCCATGACGGCATCCGCATGCCCAATGTCGCCGGCAGCGACGTGCTGGCGCTGATGTCCGGCGACGGCCAGCGCCACGAGGTGCCTTTCAGCGGCCGCTTCCGAACCAATCACGGCCTCGCGGTGCGCGAAGCCGTGCTGGCCGGGCGCGGCATCGCCGCAGCCCATGCCTGGCTGGTCGACGATCTCATCACCGAGGGCAGGCTGACGGTGCTCCTGCCCGACTACAGGCTGCCGTCGGTGCCGCTCAACATGCTGATCGTCCCGGAGCGCGCCGGCATCGCGCGCGTCCGGCTGGTGATCGAAGACCTGGCGGCGGCAATCGTCAGTCTGCCTGGGATTCGGCCGGAGCCCTGATCTACAGCCGCGGCATCGTGTCCGGCCGCACCTCGCGCGCCTGCGCCGCCAGCCGGATCGCGGCGTTGGCGGCGCCGAAGCCCTGGTAGTTGCGGCGCTGCACGATCTCGAAGAAGAAGCGCTCCTCGAAAATGTGGGTGTAGACCTGGAAGAACTCCGCGTCGCCGTCGCGGTCGTACAGGATCTCGTTGGCGCGGAGGGCCGCGATGGTCTCGGGCGCAAGATCGTATTTCGCTTCGAGATCGTCGTAGTAGTTGTCGGGAATGTCGAGGAAGCCGGCGCCGCGGGCGCGCATTTCAGCCACGGCTGCAAAGATGTCGTCGCAGGCGAAGGCGATGTGCTGGACGCCCGAGCCGAAGAACTCGGAGATGAAACGCGACGACAGCGTGCGCGTCGCCGTCGAGCCGTTGAGGATGAAGCGCAGGCTGCGATCGCCGTTGACGATCGCCTGGCTCTGCACGAGGCCTCTGGGATCGGCGATCTCTATCTGCGGCAGCCGCGAGAAGTCGATGATCCCGGCATAGAACAACAGCCAGGACAGCATCTCCTCATGCGGCATCGACTGTGCGATGTGATCGACGGCCAAGAGCCGATCAGTCGTCTTGTCGCCGGCGACCGGTTCGAAGTCGACATCCCAGTGACGGCCGTGGGTATCGAGGAAATACAGCAGGCTGCCGCCGACACCATGGATCGCCGGGATCTCCAGCTCGCCCGGCCCGACCGGCTGGGTGAAGGTGCGCGTCTTCAAGGACTGCGCCCGCGCCATGGCACGGTCCGCACTGTCGACATCCAACGCCAACGCGCAAACGCCGGGACCGTGCGTGATATAGTGCGAATGCGCGAAGCTCGCCGGCTCGCAATTGATCACCAGCTCGATCGCGCCCTGCGACCAGCGCTGCACCGCCTTGCTGCGATGCCGCCCGGTTTTGCGGAAGCCGAGCTGCCCGAACAATGCGGCGAGCGACTCCGCCTTGTCCTCGCTGACCGCGAATTCCACAAAGCCGATGCCGTGGCTCTTCACGCGAGGCGCGAAGCGGGGCTCTGCCGACGCCGCGGGGATTTTTCCGGCGAGGTCATCCTGCAACAGCAGCAGCGAACGCATGCCGTCGAGCGCCGTGCGTGGCGCCGAGCCGGCACGGAACTGATCGTTGAAGATCTCCAGCGACAGCGGCCCGGAATAGCCGGTCGCGGCGACCGCCTCCATGAACTCGCCGACCGGGAGGTCGCCCTGCCCGGGAAAGCTGCGGAAGTGCCGGCTCCAGGACAGCACGTCCAGTTCGAGCTTGGGTGCGTCGGCCAACTGGACCAGGAAGATCTTGTCGGCGGGAATGGCGCGGATCGCATTGGTCGGCAGCGCCGGCGCCAGCGCATGAAAACTGTCGAGGATGACGCCGATCGCCTTGTGATCGGCGCGGCGCACGATCTCCCAGACATCGCGATAGTCGTGCACATGGCGGCCCCAGGCCAGCGCCTCGTAGCCGACGCGCAAGCCGCGCCTCGCGGCGCGCTCGCCGAGCTCGTGGAAATCCGCGGCGGCGCGGTCGATGCCGCCGAGCGCGGCCGGCGACACGCTGCTGCAGATCAGCAGCAGGTCGGTGCCGAGCTCCTGCATCAGGTCGAATTTGCGCTCGGCACGGACGAAGTTGCGCGCGCGCTGCGGCTCCGGCATGCCCTCGAAATCGCGGAACGGCTGATAGGCGCAGATCGAAAGGCCGAGGTCGCGGCACATCTGCCCGATCTCGCGCGGCCGCATCCCGAACGCGACCAGATCGTTCTCGAAGATCTCGACCGTGTCGAAGCCGGCGGCAGCGATCGCCTTGAGCTTCTCGTCGAGCGCGCCAGAGATGGAGACCGTGGCGATCGAGCGCTGGTTCATGCCGCCGTCTCCTCCATCGCGCCGCCCAGGAACAGCTGGCCGATGCGCGGATCGGCCAGCACGCGATCGGCCTTGTCGATGATGCGGGTGCGACCGAGCTCGAGCACGATGCCGTAGTCCGAGATCTCCAGCGCCGAGCGTGCATTCTGCTCGATCAGGAGCACCGAGACGCCGCGGTCGCGCAATTGCTTCAGCATGTCGAAGGTCTGCTGCACCATCAACGGCGACAGCCCGATCGACGGCTCGTCGATCAGCACGAGCTGCGGCTCGAGCAGCAGCCCGCGCGCGATCTCGAGCTGCTTCTGCTCGCCGCCGGACAGCGTCGAGGCCTGCCGGTCCGCCTTCTTGCGCAGCACCGGAAACACGTCGAGCGCCGCCTCGACGCGCGCAGCAAGATCGATCTCACGCGGCGCGGCAACGCCGCCGAGCTCGATATTGTGGCGCACCGACAGCTCGCCGAAGATGTTGCGGCCCTGCGGGATGTAGCAGACGCCCGCGCCGAGCAGCGCGCGCTGGCTGAAGCCGGTGACGTCGCGGCCCTTGAAGATGACCTTGCCTTCGCGCAGCTTCAACAGACCGAAGATCGCCTTGAACACCGTCGACTTGCCGGCACCGTTCGGACCGATCACGGTGGTGATCGATCCCGCCGGCACCGAGAACGTCGTGCCGTTGAGGATCGTCATCTTGCCGTAGCCGCCGACGAGGTTCTGGACGTCGAGAATGGGATCGCTCATCGTCGGCTCCGTCAGTGTCCGAGATAGGCTTCGATCACGGCCGGATTGGCCCTGATCTCGTCGGGCTTGCCGATCGCCAGCACCTTGCCCTCCGCCATCACCATCACGCGCGAGCACAGCGACATCACGAACTCCATGTTGTGCTCGATCACGACGAAGGTGGCGCGGCGCTCGCGGTTGATCGCGATCAGCCGGTCCTTGAGATCGCCGAGCATGGTCGGATTGACGCCGCCGGCGGGCTCGTCGAGCAGCACCAGCCGTGGACCGCCCATGAACGCCATCGCGGCATCGAGCAGCTTCTGCTGCCCGTAGGACAGGCCGCCGGCCGGCTCGTTGGCGAGATGCTCCAGCTTGAAGAAGCCGATCATCTGATCGGCGGTCTCGGTGAGCCCTGCATCCGACGGACCAAACAGGCGCGACAGCATGCTGCCGCGATGCTCCTGGCCGGCGAGGATCAGGTTGTCACGCACCGACAGCTTCGGGAAGACCTGCAAGAGCTGAAACGTGCGGCTGACGCCGAGGCGGTTCAGTTCGGACGGACGCTGGCCGGTGACGAGCTTGCCGTCCACCCTCACCTCGCCCCCGCTCGGCACGAGCTGGCCGAGAATGCAGTTGAACAGCGTCGACTTGCCACAGCCGTTGGGGCCGATCAGGCCGAGGATCTCGCCCTCCTGCACATCGAAGCTGACGCCGTTGACGGCGGTGATGCCGCCAAAGCTCTTCTTGACGTCGCGAACGTCGAGGACTGCGGTCATCGCGCGGCCTCCAGCTTGGATTGAGCCGCCGCCCGCAATGCGGATGCCGCCTGGGTGCGGCGTGAGCTGAGATAGCGGTCGAGGATGCCGAGAATGCCGCTTGGCGAATAGATCAGCAGCACGATCACGGCCGCTGCATAGAGCATCAGATAATAGCCCTCGGCGAAGCGCAGCCATTCCGGCAGCAGCACCGCGATCATGGCGCCGAGGAACGGCCCGAGCATGAAGCCGGCGCCGCCGACGATCACCATCATCAGGAGATCGAGCGAGAGCTGCAGGTTGAACGGCACGGGATCGACATATTGCGTCAGCGGCGCATAGAGCACTCCGGCGATGCCGCCGAGCACCGAGCCGATCGCGAACGCCATCAGCGTGTAGCGTCTGGTGTCGATGCCGAGCGATTGCGCCCTGATCGGATTTTCGCGCAGCGCCATGAAGGCGCGGCCCCAGGGCGAGCGGATCAGCCACCACATCGCGAGCGTCACGAGACCGAGGGAGCCAAGACAGAGATAGTAGAACGGCAACGGCTTGCGGGTCGGGAAGCCGAAGATCTCGGGGCGCGGAATGTTGCTGATGCCGTAGATGCCGTTGGTGAGCCAGCTCTCGTTGCGGAACACCAGGAACGCCAGGGTCGAAAAGGCGAGCGTGACGAAGGCGAGATAATGATGCTGCACGCGCAGCGCCGGATAGCCCAACAGCCAGCCGACGATGAAGCAGACGATGATGACGAGCCCGAGCGCCGATATCAGCGGCCAGCCATGGGTGGTGAGGATGGCAGCACCGTAGGCGCCGATGCCGACGAAAGCGCCCTGCGCCAGCGACACCTGCCCGGCATAGCCGAGCGTGAGATTGAGCCCCATCGCGGCGATGGTCATCACCGCCCATTGGCTGAGGATATAGAGGCCGTAGCGGTTGAAGTTCATCGGGATGATGATCAGGCCAGCAATGACGACGATCGCCAGCGCGGCGAGGAGCAGTCTGCCGTTGCGGGTCATACCGTGCGCTCCTCGGCTCGTCCGAGCAGGCCCTGCGGCCGGAACAGGATGACAAGGATCAGCAGCACCATCGGAACAGCCGCGCGATACTGGGTGGAGACGTAGGCCGCGGCGAGGTTGTCGACGACGCCGATCAGGAGACCGCCGGCGATCGCGCCGCGCACCTGGTTGAAGCCGCCGACGATCGCGGCGATGAACGCCGCCTGCCCGAGCACTTCGCCGCTCGAGAATTTGGCAAGATAGATCGGCGTGATCAGCAGCGAGGCCAGCGCGACCAGCACGGCATTGATCAGGAAGGTCAGCAGGATCATGCGCTCGACGGGAACGCCGATGATGCGCGCCACCGTCGGATTCTGTGCCGCCGCCTGCATCTGGTGGCCGAGCGAGGTGCGATTGAGCAGCGTGGTCAGGCCGACGACGGCCAGGATTGCAACGGCGAGCACGCCGAGACTCTGCAGCGAGATGACACGGCCAAGCACGCTGATATCGCCCGCGGGAACGATCGACGGAAACGGCGAGGCCTCGGCGCTGAAGAACTGCTTCACGGCCTCCTTGATCCCGATCGCCAGCGCCATGGTGGCGATCGCCAGCGGCAGCACGCCGTGCCGCAGCATCGGATCGACCAGCAGCATCTTGAAGGCGAGACCGAGCAGCAGCGCCGACAGCAGCACGCCGGCGAGCACCGCGAGCCAGAACGGCGCGCCGAGATGCATGACCGCGAGCATCAGGAAGGCGGGCAGCATCACGAACTCGCCCTGGGCGAAGTTGATGGTCTGCGAGGTCTGCCACAGCAAGGTGAAGCCGACGGCGACCAGCGCGTAGATGGCGCCGGTGGCGAGTCCCGCCACGATCAGGTCGAGCAGATTGGACATGGTTTCCCCGTGAGCCCTTGGGTGACGGCGGCGCCGGACATCACCACACCGGCGCCGCCGATCGACCGTTGTCCTCAGTTGAGCTTCGGCAACACCTGCTTCACGACCTGCTTGCCTTCCACGACCTCGACCAGGAAGCCCTGGCGATCGATGTCGCCGTTCTGGTCGAAGGTCACATCCATCAGGATGTTCGGTTCGGCCGAGGTCTTGATGGTCAGGCCGTGCAGCGTGTCGGCGAACGCCTTGGAGTCGACCTTGCCCATCTTCTCGGTCGTGGCCTTGACCATGTAGATCGCGAGATAGCCCTTGATGCCGTTGTGATCGGGCACGTAGTTGTACTTCTTCACGAAGCGGTCGCGGAACGCCTTGATGGCCTCGATCGGTGCGTCGGTGGTGAGACCCACGTGGCCGCGAGCGCCGTTGGCGGCATCACCGGCGAGCTCGATCACCTTCTGGCCGACCAGCGTGGTCTCGCCGATCAGCGGCACAGTCACACCCTGGCGCTTGATCTCCTTCAGGATGCGCGCGCTCTCTTCCTCGTTGACGTAGATGAAAACGGCGTCCGGCGCCGCCGCCTTGATCTTGCTGACGTCGGCAGCGAAGTCCGCCTGGCCGGCTTCGGTCGACAGGTCGGCCGCGACCTTGATGCCGAGACGGTTGAACTCC
The DNA here is from genome assembly GCF_051167615.1 of Bradyrhizobium sp. HKCCYLS3013. Lineage (NCBI taxonomy): Bacteria > Pseudomonadati > Pseudomonadota > Alphaproteobacteria > Hyphomicrobiales > Nitrobacteraceae > Bradyrhizobium > Bradyrhizobium sp. HKCCYLS3013. The sequence goes on along the minus strand of NZ_JBNPTK010000001.1, from coordinate 454,211 downwards.
TTGGTGATGACGTCGCGGCCGCCACGGCCGAAATCATTGTTGACCCAGACCACCGCGACCGACTTCGCCTTCAGCTCGTCGTTGATGTACTTGGCGACCTTCGGCATCGAGGACTGCTGGCCGAACGACGTGCGGAAAAGGAACTTGTTGCCAGCCTGCGTGAGCTCGGCCGCCTCGCCGCCCATGATCTGGGTGATGCCGGCCTCGGCCGCCAGCGGCGCCGTCACCTTCACCGAGCCGGAATAGCCCGGCCCGAGCAGCACGTAGGGCTCGCCATCGAGCGCCTTCTGCACCTGCGCACGCGCAACGCCGGGGTTCGACTGCGAGTCGGCGTGGCTCACCTCGATCTTGCGACCGAGGATGCCGCCCTTGGCGTTGATTTCCTCGACGGCGAGGTCGATGCCGTTCTTCCAGTTGTTGCCGACGGTCGCGCCGCCGCCGGAGAGCTCGGCGACATCGGCGATCTTGATGGGGGCGCCGGATTGCGCGTAGGCGGCACCGGACAGCAGCGTGGCTGAGCACAGGCCAGCCAGGATGATCGATCTCACGTTGTTTCCTCCTCTGACTTAAACGCTTGTTTGCGTTTCTTGCTTGAACGACTTGTTCCGGCGCGTATTGACCGTCGGCTCAGGCGGCGTCAACCGCCGGATATCTCTCCGCCATGTGGTTGTCGAACGCAGCCCCCATCGCCTCGGTCGAGGGCGCCAGGCCGGTGAACAACTCGAAGGCGTCCGCAGCCTGGTAGATCGCGAGCTCGCGGCCGAGCAGGACCCGGGCTCCCCTGGCTTTGGCGGCTTTCAGCAGCGGCGTCCAGAGCGGCGAATAGACCGCGTCGGCGACCCAGAGGTCGGCGCGCAACAAATGATCAGGCACCGGCGTACCGCGGTTCGGCAACATCCCGATCGGCGTGCCGTTGACGACGCCAACTGCGCCGTGCAGTGCCGCTTCGACGCTGTCCGCGACCGTTACCGTGTTGCCGGCCGGCAGCAGCCTCGCCAGCTTCTCGGCGCGCGTGCGCTCAGTGTCGTAGATGCGCAGGCCGGCGACTCCGAGGTTTGCAAGTGCGAAGGCGATCGCCTTGCCAACCCCGCCGGCCCCGACCAACGCGACGACGCCGCGATCGGTCTGGCTGATGAGTGGCGCGACGGCTCGCTCGAACCCGGTGGTGTCGGTGTTGTGGCCGATCAGCCGGCCGTCGCGAACGACGACGGTATTCACCGCGCCCATCGCCGCCGCCCTCGGCGCGAGCTCGTCGAGCAGCTCGACCACGGCTTCCTTGTAAGGATAGGTCACGTTGACCCCGGCAAAGCCGAGCCGGCGCACGCCTTCCAGCAGCGCGGACAGACCGGCCCGGTCGGCGCCGGCCACCTCGATGAGCTGGTAGTGGCAGCGCACGCCGAGCGCCGCCGCGGCATGTTCGTGCATGGCAGGAGAGGCCGAATGCGCGATCGGCGCACCGATCAGGCCGGTCAGGAATTTGCGGGCTTTGAGCGCGGAAAGATCGGGCACGTTGGCTTCAGTCTCTGCTGCCGCTCGCGCGATCGCCGCACGAGCGATGAATGGCGTCGCGGACGATAGCGCGTCCGCCAGCTAACACAATTACCCAAATATCCGCTGAACCTAACATCATGTTATTTTTTGACGAGCGCCGCCTTCCCCGGCCTCGCAACCTGCCGCCGGCCCGGCTCCAGCGCGCGCATCTCGGCACGCAGGCAGTCGATGAAGTGCTCCGCGTAAAGCGACAGCGGCGTGCCGCGCTTGACGGCGATGTAGGTGTCGAACCGCGTCGGCTCGGCGATCTTCAGCAGCTCGATGCCGGGATAGCCGCCATGCGCGACCGTGAACTGGTCAATCACCGCGATGCCGAGCCCGGCCTTCACCAGCGCGCAGACCGTGGTGCCGAAGCGCGCCTTGATCGAGATGTTGTAGCTGAGTTTGTTGCGCGCGAAGATCTCGGCCATGATCCGGCCGTAAGGGTCATTGGGATCGATGCCGATCAACGGATAGCGAGTCATCTCCGCGGCGGAGACCTGCTTGCGGCCGGCGAGCTCGTGGCCGGGCGGGACGATGCAGAACAGTTCGCCTGAGGCGAGAGGAAGGAATTCGAGCCCGGAATGATCGAGCCGGTAGCTCATCGCCACGCACTCGCCCTTGCCCAGCATCAGATAGTCGATCGCCTCCTCGATCTTGAGGATGTTGATGTCGATGCCCAAATCAGGATAGCGGCGGCGGACGCGCTCGATCGCGCGCGGCACCATCACCTGGGAGATGCTGGGCACCGAGCCGACGCGCAGTTCCGACAGCGCGCCGCGGCCGATGTTGGAGATGATGTAGCTGAGATCGTCGACCTTCTCGTAGACGCTGTTGATCTGCTCGAAGATGTTCTGCGCCTCGGGCGTCGGAAAGTAGCGGCCGTTCTGGCGCTGGAAGAAGCGGATGCCGAGCGAGCGCTCGGTGTATTTCACCAGACGGCTGACACCCGGCGCCGACACCTTCAGCAGGCGCGCGGCGCCGTTGATGGTGCCCGTCACCATGACCGCGCGAATGACCTCGACCTGTCGCAAGGTCATCATCGGCGCGGTCCCCGCACGCCTTCGGCCGGAATCACGGACTGCCCGGCGGCGTCAGCACGACCGGCGGGCGCGGCACCGGCCGTGGGCGCGGCGGCAGCGCCCCCGGCGCGGGCTTGATCTCGACCGGCGGCGGCAAGGGCGCGACTTGCGGCTGGCTCGATGCCATCGGTGCCGCCGGCTGAGGCGCAGGGGCGGGAGCGGAGAGCGGCGGTGTCAGCGGCGACACGACGGCGCGCGGACCACCCAGCTTGGCGCGCGGCTCGCGCCGTGGATCACGACCGGGCAGCGGCACGTCGGCCGCGCTCGGTGCCGCCGGGCCAGCCTCGGGTGCACCGGGCAGCGACGCCGTCGACGATGGATAGGCCGGCGGCACCTCGCCGCGCGCGATCGCATCCAGACGCCGCGTTTCGCGATCGATCGCGCGCACCGCCAGCCACGACGACAGGGAGGTGACGTCGACCGCGCGCGTCAGCGCCTCGGACGTCCCGACCACGAACAACTGGATCTCCGGACGGCTGTTGGCATTGCCGACCGTATTGGCGCTCAGGCTGGCGCGAATGTCGGCATTGTCCGCCGGAATGTCGAAGCCGCCGGACACGATGACGCGGGCGCCTTGCGCGTCGAGCGTGGTGGCGCCGACCCGCAGCCGGCCGTCGCGGATGATGAAGGGGATCTGAGCAGACGCGACCGGCAACGTCCCCGACGTCAGCACCGGCTCGATCACCTGCCGCAACTTGCCGTCGTCGCTCACCTGGCCGGCGTCGGCCGCGCGCAACGCCGCATCGAACGCCCGCGGGTCGAGATTGGGGAGCGCCGCATTGTCGAGCGTCACCGTGCCATTGCCCGAGAGCGCATTGACCAGTGCCTGCACGCTGCGTCCTTCGGCGGCGAGCGTCATCTGGGCCGAGACCTTGCCGGCCGGCATCTTCAGGCTGTGATAGCGCAGCGCGTTGCCGTCGATGCCGGCGAGCTCGACGCGGCCGTTCAGGACGAGACCATTCGCGTTGGAGCGCGCATCGATGGTCGCGGCGACGTCGCCGCCGCCGAGCTTGCCCTTGAGGTTCTCGATGGTCAGCGACTGGCCGTCGCTCTTGATGGCGCCGCCCAGCGGATGCAGATCAATGCCATTCAGAATGGCGCCGCTGAGGGCCTGGAACGAGACACGCCCGCGCCACCCCTTCAAGAGACCTGCGCCGAGAGGCTCGGCGGGCTCACGCCCGGCCGCTCCGATCAGCACCGATACCACTTGCGGCACGTCGAGCGCATCCAGCCCGAGCTCGCCCTCGATCTGCTTGTCGTCGTCGAGCACCAGCGCGAGCCGGCCGCGCAGCCGCGATCCACCCACCGTGCTGTCGATGTCGTCGAGCGTCAGGCGATTGTTGGAAAGACCGAGACGGCTGAACAGGCGGACGTTCTGCGCGCCCGGATCCTGCGGCTTCAATCCAAACAAGGGCGACAGGTTGGCGCTGCGCAGGCGCAGATTGACGTTGGCCTTTGCGGTGTCGCCCCAGGGATCGACAGTGCCTTGCGCATCGCCATCGAGAGCGGCGCCGGAGAGCTTGGCATTCACCCGCAGCGGCGCCCGCCAGCCGCCGGTCACGCTGGCATCGAACTGGGCCGGACCTGTGCCCGCCGCCGCCACGCGATCGAGCCCGAGCAGCGCCAGCACGGCGCTGCCCTGCTCCGACGACACCCGGCTCTCGATTCCAAGCTCCGTTCGATCGATCGCATCGACCTCGAAGCTGCGCAGCGCCGCGGCCGAGGGTTTGGCCGTCAGCGTCGCCGAGCCCTTCAATTGTGGCGCGTCGAGATCGAGCACCGCCTTGGCCTGGCTCCGATCGGCGTTGGCTGGGTCCTTGGCGAGATCGAGCGTGAGCTTCAGCCGGGCGGCGCCGGGCGGCATACTGAGCGCATCGAAGCGGGCGGCGATCTGCGGCGCGAGCGGCTGCACCAGCGCCGTGATCTCCTTGAGCGAGCCGGCCATCGAGGTCACCACCAGCCGTCCGGTTGCGTCGGCGCGATCGAACCGGCCGGAGCCCTCGCTCGTCACGCCGCTGCTCTGGCCGAACTTGATCTGGTCGATGGCGATGGTCTTGGGATCGTAGGAAAAGCGCGCGGTGAGCGGACGCAGCTCCTGGCCGCTCAGCTTGGCGCGGCCGACGTCCAGCGCCACGCTGGCCTCCGCCGGCCACTCGCCGGTGACGCCGACCAGCGAGCGCGTCACGGCCATCGCGGCGTCGAGATCGAGCCGGTCGCCCTTCAGCACCGCCTCGAAACGCGAGCCCGGCCCTGTCGGCCGGTTGACGAGAGCGACGCGTCCGTCGACGGAGCCGCCGTCGATATCGGCCTTGAGGCTGTCGATCGCGACCCGCTCCGGCGCCACGTTGAGGTCGCCGCGCAGCCGCAGCGGACGCTGGGTGCGATAGCTGCCGTCGCTGCGGCCCTGCAGCCACGCCACCAGCGTGTCGGGTTCCGACGATTCGAGATCGAGCGCGCCGGTGAAGCCCGATGTCACCGAGGTCGAGATGCCGATGGTCCGGAACGTCAGCCGCGTCGAGCCGGGCGCGCGCAGGTCGACCTTCTCGAGGCTCCATGCCGAGGGCTCGTTGTGCAGGTCGGCGGTGAAGTTCTGCACCGGTCGGCCGGAGAGCATGATCTGCTCGGTCGCGAACTGCACGTTGGCCGGCATCGGCAAGGTCGGCAGCTGTGCAATCCAGTTGCGCAGCGCCGGCAGCACCAGCGCGGGCGCGATCGTCCGCCGGTCCTTCAAGTCGTCACCGCCGCCAAGCAGCTTGTCGGCATCGAGCTGGCGTGCGGACAGCGAGGCTTTCAGCACGGGGGTGGCGCCGAAACGGATGTCGCCGCTGCCCGCGAATTTCAGCGACCGATCCTCCTGGCCGAAGCTGACCTCGATCTGGTCGAGCTTGGCCGACGCCTGGTCGCCGACGATCTTGGTCGCGATGCGCCAAGGCGTCGCGCCGGCCTGGTTCAGCGGAAGGGCCTTGGGCTGTTGGGCCTGCTTGGCGGATGACGCCTTCGCAGACTGGGCGGGCTTGTCGTTCTCGGCGCCCTGCTCCTTCGGGGGCGACGACAGGGTCAGCGCGCCCTCGAACTTCGGCGAGCGGTTGGGAAAGCTGATGAGGCCTTCCACGTCGGCCATCACGGGACGCTCGCCCGGGTCGATGTTGAGGTGGACGCGCAGGCCGTTGGAGTCCTTGTCCTGGCTCGACGACACCCTGAACGGGTAGCGGCCGCCGCGGATCGACACCGCGCCGTCGCCGCGCAGCGAGCCGGCCAGCGAACGCACGTCGCCGGAGAAGACGATGTCGGTCAGCTCCAGCGTCGAGCGGCTGGCGGCGTCGTGCAGGGCGACGCGGCCGGTGAGGTTGAGCCGGTCGATCGCGAGCGCCGCCAGATTGAACCGGCCCGACGCGGACGGCAGGTCGACCTGGCCCTTGGCATCGAGGCCGAGATCGGCGGCCATGCCGCCGATGGTGAGCTCGTTGGCCCGCCACTCGCCGCGCATCAGGTCGCCGAGGCTGAACTCGACGTCGAGCTTGTCGGCGCGCAGCTTGCCGAGGTCGTTGGCGCCGCCGAAGGTGACCTTGCGCAGCCGCAAGGTCGGCGTCGGCAACAGCCGTGCGTCCAGCGCACCGGCGACCCGCACGGGCACGCCGATGACCTGGCTCGCCTCGGCCTCGAACTGCGGCCGGAACTGGTTCCAGTCGACGAAGTACGGGCCGATCAGCGCAGCAAGGAGCGCAAGGATGAAGGCAATCGCCAAGCCGAGCAGGGTCGTCTGCACGGGGTCTCCCTCAAAGGACAACGCTCCGGCGTCCCAACCTTAAAACCAATGCGGCCGCGGCCCACTGGCATCGATACCGGAGCGCTGCATCATATAGGATTAAGTATGGCGAAGTCACAGCGCTGACGGTATTTCCGGGGGCGTTGCACAACTCCGTTAACGAAGATGGTTACCAGTGCGCCGGCAGCCGCTTCAGGCCGCGCAGCACGAAGGTCGGCCGCCATTCCGGGTTGTCGGGTTCGTCCAGCTTCAACTCCGGCAGACGCCGCAGCAGGGTTCCGATCGCGACCTCGGCCTCGATCCGGGCGAGCTGCGCCCCCAGGCAATGGTGGATGCCGCCGCCGAACGACAGCGGCTTCACATTGGCCCGGGTGATGTCGAGCTGCTCCGGATTGTCGGGATAGACCGCCGGATCGCGGTTGGCCGAGCCGAGCAGGCACAGCACGGTCTCCCCCGCCGGGATACGGCGGCCGCCGAGATCCTCGATGTCCTCGAGCGCGACCCGCCCGGTGAGCTGCACCGAGGAATCGTAGCGCAGGAACTCCTCGATTGCGTTGGTGATCAGCTCGGGGCGCGCCTTCAGAAGCGCGAGCTGATCGGGATTGCGATGCAGCGCCAGCAGGCCGTTGCCGATCAGGTTGACCGTGGTCTCGTGTCCGGCGCCGAACAGCAGGATGATGTTGGCGGTGAGCTCCTCGTGGCTGAGCTTGGCGCCGTCCTCCTCGGCCTGCAGCAGCTGCGTGGTCAGATCATCGCCGGGCTGCTTGCGGCGCAGCTCGAACAGATGCTGGAAATAAGCCCGGGAGACCGCGTTGCCGGCATTGCCCTCGGCGATCTCCGCCTTCGACAGCGGCACCGGCTCGAGCAGCCGCCCGCCCTCGCGCGAGCTCTTGTAGAACGCTTCGCGGTGCTCCTCGGGAATTCCGAGCATGTCGCAGATCACGGTGACCGGCAGCTTGAACGCGAAGTCCTCGATCAGGTCCATCCGGCCGCGCGGGATGATCTCGTCGAGCGTCGAATCGACGATCGCCTGGATCCGTGGCCGCATGTCCTCGACGCGACGGGCCGTGAATGCCTTCACCACGAGGCCGCGCAAGCGCGTGTGATCCGGCGGATCCTGCTGCAGCATCCAATGGCTCATGCTGCGGAAGATCGGCTCGTTCATGATGTCAGGGCCGTAGCGGCGGATCGAGCGGGCGACGAAGTCCTTGCCGAAACGCTTGTCGCGCAGCACGAGGCTCGATTCCGCGTGCCGGCTGGCGAGAAACGAGCCGAACGGCGTCACATGCACCGGGTCATTGTCGCGGAGCTGCTGATAGAACGGATAGGGATCGCGGATGAACTCCGGCGACAGCGGATTGAACAGCGGCGCGGCCTTGCCAGCCTGGACATGCTCGTTCATGGGGTCCCTCTCCCTGGATTGACCGATTAGCTCACGGCCGTGGCGCGATGGCAACCGGCCAGTTCACACATCATGCCGCAGCCCCCGCCGTCTTTAACCTGTGCAACTGGCCGGCGACGAGGCGGACCCGGCGCGGGGCCGCGATCCAGATCGCCGCCGCCGAGACGAAGGCGCCGAGGAAAGCGATCACGAAGCCCGGCGTGTAGCTCAGGGTGTGGTCATAGAGCACGCCGGTCACCCACGGCCCCGCTGCTCCGCCGCACAGCCCGATCAGCATCAGCGTTCCAAAAATGCTGCCGAAATGCGCGCCCTGGAATATTTCCAGCGCGACCGCCCCCATCACCGAGGTCAGGCCGTAGCCGAGCGCGCCCTGCGTCGCCACCATGACGTAGACGAGCAGCAGCGACGGCGACGCCTTGAGCGCGATCAGCGCGGCGAAGCAGATCGCGAAGCCGAGACAGCCTAATCCCCACACCGCCTCGCGCCCCAGCCGGTCCGACAGATGGCCGAGCGCGATCTGGCCGGGAATGCCGAGCAGGCTGACCGCGCCGAGCGCCCACACCGCGACGCTCGAGCTGAAGCCGATCTCGAGCAGGTACTTCGTCTGGTGGACCTGCACCGCGTACCAGACGTAGAGCCCGAAGAAATAGCCGAGCGCCAGCCACCAGAACCGGCCCGTGCGCAGCGCGCGCGACAACGTCCAGTCGGTGCCGGCCCAGGCGGCGTCGACGACGTTGGAGACCGGCTTGGCCGCATTGGCGAGCGGAGCGGCGTCGCCGTCGGGACGCAGGCCGATCTCCTCCGGCTTCTTGCGCAGCAACAGATTGATCGGCGCCAGCACGACCAGCACCACGATCCCCATCGCGGTGCAGGCCGTGCGCCAGTTGGTCTGTGCGATCATGTGCTGCACCCACGGCAGCAGCGTCATCGAGCCGATGCCGACGCCGGCGAAGGCGATGCCGATCGCCAGCCCGCGGCGGCGGATGAACCAGTTCGGCAGGAACAAGGACTGGCCGGAATAGCCGAGGCAGACGCTGCCGGCGCCGACCATCACGCCAATGGTGATGTAGAGATGCCAGGGCTGCGAGGTCAGCGGCGCCAGCAGCAGGCCGCCGGCCATCAGCGCGACGCCGAGTTCCATCACCGCCCGCGGGCCGGTTCGGTCCATCAGCCGTCCGATCAGCGGACTGACGATTCCAGAGGCAACGAAGCCGAAGGAGAACGCCCCGGCGGTGACGCCGCGGTCCCAGCCGAATTCGGCGAGAACAGGCGGATAGAACAGCGAGAACGCGGTGCGCGCATTGACCCCGATCGCCATCGTCACGAAGGTCACGGCGACGATGACCCAGCCATAGTAGAACGGCAGGCGCATTGTTGTTGTTTCACTCCCTGGTGCATCCTTCGCATCATCTGCGTGCGAAGGGGTCAAGGATTTTCTGCGCGGGCGACGGCGGTGTCAGTTACCTGCGAGGTCATGTGTGCGGTGCACTGTTCCTCTGCCCCCCGCTGTCGTCCCGGCCTAGTGCGCAATTGCGCACGCGGCGCCGGGACCCATACCGCGCGATCTCACGAGGGACATGGCTGACAGTTGCGCGTCTCATTCCCGCCGGTGGTTATGGGTCCCGGCTCAAGGCCGGGACGACACCGCGTATGTGGCGAGCTTCGCCGGATCATGGCTGCACGTCCCCGCAGCGCGATCTGCGCCCGAGCTTTGCTTGCTCACTCACCCTCCTCGAACAGGAGGGCGCAGGGAAGGCCGGGCGCCGGCCGCGCCCGTGGCCCGCCTGCTCAAAAAAATGCAGGCGGCAGGTACCACAGGTTCAGCCGAGATCGCCCGGCCCTCCCTGCGCGATGGTCTTCACGCTTATATGCAGGCTTCCTGGCGCTCGGCTTGTTGGCCGCCATGCGCAACAACGCGTTTCACGCGTTGCGCGGTGATACCAGCGTCGAGGTATCAGAACCCTGCAACTTCACGTCCGCAAGAACGTCGTTCGTCCGCACATCCAGGACATGCTGCCAAGGACATGCTGCGAGCTCTCGCGGCCACCGCTCCCCGCCTCGCGTGTCGTGACGATCGCGCGCAACGCCCCTCCATGATGAGGCGGGATGCGCGGAAAGATCGCGGTGATTTGCCCGACGACGCAAGCGAAATGATCTGCGACAAAGTAACCCGACGGGCAAACAGCGTTCCGTCGTCATTCCGGGGCGATCGTCCAAACGCGTCTGCGTCTGGACGATCGAACCCGGAATCTCGAGATTGTTGAAAGACGGATGCAAGCCAATGTCGAGATTCCGGGTTCAAGGCCTGCGGCCTTGCCCCGGAATGACGTCGTGGGGCGACAGCGAACTAATAAGTTGCGTTCTACGCCGCGGCCTTGGCCTCGTCGGCGCCATGGAACGCATACACGTCCATGCGCAGCACGCCGTAATTGGCGCTGTTGTGCAGCCGTTCGACGCGGGCGCCCTCTCCCGCGGCGCCGAGTGCAGCGAACAGCGGCAGGAAGTGCTCGTCGGTCGGATGATTGTCGCGCGCATGCGGGGCGAGACGGCGGTAGTCGACGATGTCGTCGACGCGGCCTTCGATCACGGCCTTGTGCACCCAGTCGGCGAAGTCGACCACCCAGGACGGCGTGGGGTCGTCGATATCGAGCCGGCGCTTGCGGAATTCGCCGAGATTATGGGTGAAGCTGCCGCTGCCGATGATCAGCACGCCCTCGTCGCGCAGTGGCGCCAGCGCGCGGCCGAGTGCGAGATGATGTGCCGGCCCGCGCTCGGTCTGGATCGAGAGCTGCAGCACCGGAATGTCGGCCTGCGGGTACATCAGGAGCAGCGGCACCCAGGCGCCGTGATCGAGCCCGCGCTCGCGGTCGATGCCGACCGGCAGCCCGGCCGCCTGCAACCGCGCCGCGACGGCCTGCGCGAGATCGGGCGCTCCCGGCGCGGGATAGCGCAACTGATAGAGCTCACGGGGAAAGCCGTAGAAATCGTAGATCGTCTCGTTGGTGGCGACCGCATTGACGGCGGGGATGTCGGTCTCCCAATGCGCCGAGATCACCAAAATCGCCTTCGGCCGCGGCAGGCGGCCGCCGAGGCTGACGAGGAAGTCACGCGCCGCCGAATCCGTGAGCGGCAGCATCGGCGAGCCGTGCGACAGGAAGATGCTGGGAAGGGTCATGTCATCTCTCCTCGGACTGCTGACACGTCGTCAAGATCACGTCGTCAAGATAGCGCGCCAAAACCACAGCTGTCGTCCCTGCCAAGGCAGGGACCCATACCGCGTGATCGACACTCGAGGCAGGCTGAGTATCGACCGTCGTTCCCACACCAGTTCCGCCTGTGGTTATGGATCCCCGCGTTCGCGGGGATGACAGCGAAGGTGTGGCGACAGTCGCCGAATCCAACGTCAATGCGCGCTGCGCAACTGACCGCCGGCAAGGCTGCTGCGCAGGCCCCCCAGCGCATAGGCGCCGTCGCCGAGCAGGGCCTGGATCACGAGGGTCACCGCCCAGAACGCCGGATACTCCCAGCCGCCCTTCGGGTTGTTGAAGAAGAACCCGGCGGAGCCATGAACGGTGAAGATGGCGCCGAGCAGGATCGGCACGGCGGCGAGCGCCACCCAGCGGGTGTAGATGCCGAGGATCAGGGCGATGCCGGCCAGGATCTCTGCGGTGATCACCAGATAAGCCAACTCGGGCGGCAGGCCGATGCTGCCGAAGAACTTTGCCGTGCCGGCCGGGCTGAACACGAACAGCTTGAGGCTGGCATGGGCCAGAAACAACCCGCCAAGGGTCAGGCGGAGCAGGAGCGCGGCATAGGGCGCGGTACGGGAATCGATCATCGGAACCTCCGGTGGGGACCCCCAGCATATGGATCATTTCCCGAAAGACGATAATCCGATAGAATGGAAATTCAGTTCACACCAAAAGAGTGAGATGATCCAGTGTTGGACCGGTTGACCGGACTGGAGGTGCTCTCGAAGGTGGCGGGTTCCGGAAGCCTGTCGGGCGCGGCTCGCCTGCTCGGCATGTCGCCGACCATGGTGACAAAGCACCTCGCCGCGCTGGAAACGCGACTCGGCACCAAGCTGTTTCACCGCACGACCCGCCGGCTGACGATCACCGAGGCCGGACGCCGCTATCTCGACCTCGCCGAGCGCGTGCTCGGCGACTTCGAGGCGGCGGAGAGCGCGATCGCGGCCGACCGCGTCGAGCCGCGCGGGCTGTTGCGGCTCAACGTCCCGCTCGCCTTCGGCACGCGCCAGATCGCGCCGCTGCTCGCCGGCTTCGCCGCGCTCTATCCCGGCGTCAGCGTCGAGCTCGGGCTCAATGACCGGCTGGTCGACCTGATCGAGGAAGGCTGGGATCTCGCGATCCGGATCGGCACGCTCAAGGACTCCAGCCTGGTGGCGCGGCGGCTGGCGCCGTGCCGGATGATGGTCTGCGCCGCGCCATCCTATCTCGCTGCGCAAGGGACACCGCGCACCACGGCCGATCTCGGCAGCCACAACTGCCTCGGCTACACGCTGGCGGCGGCCGGCCCGTCACGCTGGCGCATGGGTGGCAAGGCCGCGGTCGACGTCACCGTGAACGGCAATCTGCGCGCCAACAATGGCGATGCGCTGCTCGCGGCAGCGCTCGCCGGGCAAGGCGTGATCTACCAGCCGACCTTCATCGTCGGCGACGAGATCCGCGCGGGGCGGCTGGTGCCGTTGACGCTCGACGTGCCGCCGTCGGACCTGCTGGCGGTGCATGCCGTCTACCTGCCGGATCGCACGCCATCGGCCAAGGTACGCGCCTTCATCGACCACCTCGCCGCGGCATTCGCGCCGGAGCCCCCCTGGGATCGCGATCTTGCGTGAGCGGCGCCAGTTCTTCGTGACGTCGTCGCGAACGAACTGAGTTGCGCGCGAGCCTCAGAAATCCATTCCGCTCATCCTGCCGCCGGACGGCGTGGCCGGAGCCGCCGCCTGCTCTCTGGGGAGTTCGGCGACCATCGCCTCGGTCGTAATCAGAAGGCCGGCGACGGAGGCAGCGTTCTGCAACGCGGTCCGCACGACCTTGGTCGGATCGATGATTCCCTTGCTGATCATGTTCCCGTAGCCGTCCGACTGTGCGTCATACCCGTATGCATACTGATCCTGCTCCAACAGTCTGCCGACGATGACGGAGCCGTCGGCTCCGGCATTTGCTGCAATCTGGCGCGCTGGTGCTTCCAACGCCTTCATGACGATACCAAAGCCATGCATGATATCCGGATTTTGCCGAGCAGATTGCCAGCCAGCTCCCCGCGTCCGTGAATGACGGCGTGCGGATTCGCGCCTTTCTCTGAGGTTGAGAATCATTTCCGTCAGATAGTCGATCAACTCGGCTTCGAGCGAATCGGGAAGCTGCAAACGACGGACACGCTGAAAGAAGAAGTCCGGATAGACGAACGGACTGTCGGAATTCAGCAGCTTCTCGATGGATACGAAGATCTCGTTCAAGAGCCTGTTGTTCAACAAGGACTGCTTACGAAGCAGGCGCCCCAGATCGTGCGTGTCAGACATCGCCAGGTCGGAAATGCTGTCCGGCTCGCTCTTGCTCTTGAACATCCGGCTCAAGGCCTGCTTGGCGCGCAACAGTGCAATGCCACCGCCGGGAACGATGCCTTCCTCGACAGCCGCGCGGGTCGCATGCATCGCGTCATCCACGCGATCCTTGCGCTCCTTGACCTCGACCTCGGTCGCGCCGCCGACGCGGATCACCGCGACGCCGCCCGCGAGCTTGGCGAGACGCTCCTGCAGCTTCTCGCGGTCGTAGTCCGAGGTGGTCTCCTCGATCTGCGTCTTGATCTGCTGAACGCGCGCCTCGATGTCGGCCTTCTTGCCGGCGCCGTTGACGATCGTGGTGTTCTCCTTGTCGATCATCACCTTCTTGGCCCGGCCGAGCATGGAGAGGTTGACGTTCTCGAGCTTGATGCCGAGGTCTTCCGAGATCGCCTGGCCGCCGGTCAGGATCGCGATGTCCTGCAGCATGGCCTTGCGGCGGTCGCCGAAGCCCGGCGCCTTGACGGCGGCGACCTTCAGGCCGCCACGCAGGCGGTTCACGACGAGCGTGGCCAGCGCCTCGCCCTCGACGTCCTCGGCGACGATCACCAGCGGCTTGCCGGTCTGCACCACGGCCTCGAGCAGCGGCAGCAGCTCGTTCAGCGACGACAGCTTCTTCTCGTTGATGAGGATGTAGGCGTCGTCCATCTCAACGCGCATCTTGTCGGCGTTGGTGACGAAGTAGGGCGAGATGTAGCCGCGATCGAACTGCATGCCCTCGACGACGTCGAGCTCGGTCTCGAGCGACTTGGCTTCCTCGACGGTGATCACGCCCTCGTTGCCGACCTTCTTCATGGCGTCGGCGAGGAACTTGCCGATCTCGGAGTCGCCGTTGGCGGAGATGGTGCCGACCTGGGCGATCTCGTCGTTCGACGTGACCTTCTTGGAGTTCTTGACGAGATCGGCGACGACCGCCTCGACCGCGAGGTCGATGCCGCGCTTCAGATCCATCGGGTTCATGCCGGCGGCAACTGCCTTGGCGCCCTCGCGCACGATGGCCTGCGCCAGCACGGTCGCGGTGGTGGTGCCGTCGCCGGCCGCGTCAGCGGACTTCGAGGCGACCTCGCGCACCATCTGCGCGCCCATGTTCTCGAACTTGTCGTCGAGCTCGATCTCCTTGGCGACGGTGACGCCGTCCTTGGTGATGCGCGGAGCGCCGAACGACTTGTCGAGGACGACGTTGCGGCCCTTCGGACCGAGGGTGACCTTCACGGCATTGGCGAGGATGTCCACGCCGCGCAGCATGCGGTCGCGAGCTTCACCGGCGAATTTGATGTCCTTGGCTGCCATTCTCGACGACCTCCTAGGACTTCAACATCGGCAGATTGATCGCTTTCTGCATATGCCTGATATTGGCGAGGCGCAGCTTGGATATCTTGGTCAGGCAAGCCTGGTCGCTGACGACATCGACCCTCAGCCGGTCAGGATCGAAGCCTGCCAGGATCAGCCTGTCCTTGAACTCCATGGCACGATCGAGATCGCATTCCGGCTCCTGGTCGGAGGCCACGATGTAGATCTCGAATCCCAGTATCGCGATTTTCTCCCTGTCCAAGCGATTGCTGAACTCGACGAACTGACCGTCGATATAGCGCCTGTTCTCCGGCTTCAGGTATTTTGCGTCGATCAGGCACCCGATGGTCTGCGACAGCGCTTCGTCCGGGATGGCTTCGTGCTTCTCGCATAAGATGGAGACGCTGAAATGCTTCGAATTGGAATATTTCGACTGCATGATCTCCTTCTTGCAGTCCTGCATCTGTCGCATCGGGACGCCGAAGGGGGACCAGGCACATGGCTGCTCGCCGTCGAGCGTGGCGAAATAGAGAGGAATGATTTCGCGCATCTTATTTAAGCCCCTGATTCAACACTGCCAGAGTTTCCACTAGCGACTCCTGACCTTGCGTCGCTGCCGTCATGAAGTCGGCATGGCTGGCCATCTTGCTGTAGGCGATGAAGGATCGGAGCCTCTTTTCCACCCCCTTGGGCAACTCCGGCTCGACAAGCTGCGAGGCGGCCTCCTTCAGCTCCTTGGCAAGCGATTCCACATCTTCGACCAGCTCCGCCCGCTTCACCTTGAAATCCGCCTTGGTGACGTCCGTGTCCTTGAGACGGCGGACATGGGTCTTTGCCCGTCGCCAGAGCACGCCGATTTTTCCGAGGTCCGGTCCGCCCGACTGCACGAGTCGCCCGATCAGCGATAGGGCGGCGAATGCTGATACGCTGGCCTGCATCAGCGCGGCGTTCATGTCCGATTTGGGCCAGGTTCCGAGCATGCTCAGCGCAGTGACCACCAAGACCGTGACGAGACAGGGAATGATCGCCGCGACGACCGAGATGTAGTCCGCTCTTGCGGCGTTGATGCATACGACCAGGCACAGGAGCAAGACGACGACCGTGATGCGCGCTTCGTGCCCCGCGGCCTGCGTGCCGAGCGAGGTGAAAATATCGATGGCCTTGATTGCTCCGGTTGCGGCCACCAAGAACAGCAGCGCCATCAGCAGCGGCCCCACCAGCGCATGCTCGGGGCGATACGGAAACCAGATCAGCCGGTGGAAGACGACCTTGTACAATGGCGTATCCCGTCGTGAGACGAAGCCCCGTCTCGCAGGCTGCAGGCAATGGAGACCTCGGGGGCCTCAAATCGAGTATCCAAACCAATCCGAATTAGAGAATAATGATGCCAACTCCAACGTTCTTGCAAGTCCGTCCTGCCGTGCGGGCAATTGCACCTGCGCTGTTGCGCTGCCCGATCCAGCCGTGCCATCGAGGATGATCGGGCTGTGGCTCTGCCGCCTGCAGCGACGTCCGGAGACGTAGAAACTCATGACAGACCAGACTGCGGCCGGGCGTCCATGGACGCTGCTCCGCTCCCTGCAATCCTACCGGTTGAGCGCCCTGCCCGCCGATCTCGCCGCCGGACTGACGCTGGCGGCGATCGCGATCCCCGAGCAGATGGCGACCGCCAAGCTCGGCGGCTTCGCGCCCGAGATCGGCTTCTTCGCCTTCATGGCGGGATCGCTGGGGTTTGCGCTGTTCGGCGCCAACCGCTTCCTGTCCTGCGGCGCCGATTCCACGATCACGCCGATCTTCGCCGGCGGCCTGGCGCTGCTTGCGGCCGGCGGCACGCCCGAATACGGCAGCCTGGCCGCGGCGCTGGCGCTGCTGGTCGGGGTCATGCTGGTGCTGGCCGGCGGCTTCAAGCTCGGCGGCATCGCCAACCTGCTGTCGGTGCCGGTCACCGTGGGCTTCCTCGCCGGCATTGCCGTGCATATCATCGTCTCACAATTGCCGGGCGTGCTCGGCCTGCCGTCACCGAGCGGGCCGACGCTGGCGCGGATCGCGACCCTCGCGGGCGAGCTCGGCAAGTCCAACGCATACACGATGCTCATCGGCTTCGGCGTGCTCGCGACCATCACGGTCTGCGAGCGGATCAGCGCCCGCATACCCGGCGCGCTGATCGCGCTGACGGCCGCGACCCTGTTCGTGATGTCGGCCGGGCTGCAGGGCGGTGGCGTGCCCGTCATCGGCGAGATCGCCGGCACGGTGCCGATGCCGTCCGTGCCGCTGATCGGACCGGAACAATGGGCGAAGCTGGTCCCCCTCGCCTTCCTGATCGCCGTCGTGGTGATGGTGCAGACCTCGGCGACGACGCGCTCGTTCCCCTCCGATCCCGACCGGCCGGCCGACGTCGACCGCGACTTCCTCGGCGCCGGCGCCGGCAGCCTGCTGGCCGGATTGTTCGGCGCCTTCCCCGTCAATGCCAGCCCGCCGCGCACCGGCATCGTGGTCGAGACCGGCGGCCGGTCGCAGGTCGCGGGCCTGCTCGCCGCCGCGATCGTGCTGCTGCTCGTGCTGTTCGGCGCCCGGCTGCTTGCGAATGTGCCGGAGGCGGCGCTCGGCGGCGTGCTGCTGTTCGTGGCCTTGCGCATCATCCGCGTCGCGCAGATCACCAGCGTCTATCGTGCGTCGAAGGGCGAGTTCCTGCTCATCCTCGCCACCGCGGTGGCGATCATCGCGCTGCCGATCGAGCAGGGCGTCGCGATCGGCATCGCGCTGTCGCTGCTGCACGGCATCTGGAGCACGACGCGCGCCCACCTCATCGCCTTCGAACGCGTGCCAGACACGACGATCTGGTGGCCGGCGCATCCGCAGATCAGAGGCGAGGAGCTGTCCGACATCGCCGTGGTCGGCTTCCAGGCCCCGCTCAGCTTCCTCAATGCGGCGACGTTCCGCGCCGACATGCAGCGCCTGCTGCGCAGCCGCAAGCCGCGGCTGGTGGTGTTCGAGGCCAGCGCCATCGTCGAGATCGATTTCACCGCCGCGCAGACCCTGCGCGACATGATCCATATCTGCAACGAGGCCGGCATCGTGTTCGCGGTGGCGCGGCTGGAGTCGCTGCGGGCCCAGGCGGCCTTCGAACGGTTCGGCCTGTACGACGTGCTGCCGCGGGAGCGCGTGTTCCACAGCGTCGATCACGCGCTGCGGAAGCTGCGGGGCAGTGCCTCGGATATGCACGCTTGAGGGAATGGCGGCACGAGCGCTGCCGTGATCGACGACGACTGGGGGCACGCGGACGCTTGCGCTCTGCGCCGTGACCTCGTGATACAAACCGTTACACGTTGCGGCGACGGTCGACATATGCCCGCTAAATTCATCGGCGAGACAACCGCCTCACGAGGCCCGGCGCGTCGGCCGCGGCAAGAGAGGAATCATCGATCATGCAGAAGCTGTTTCCGCTGCTGTTGATAGTCATCTTCAGCGCTGCCGCCCAGGCGCAGGACAGAAGCGCGATGCGCCAGGCCTGCGGCGACGACGTGCGCACGCTTTGTACGGGAATCATGCCGGGCGGCGGCCGCATCAAGCAGTGCATGATCGAGAAGTTCGACAAGCTCTCCGACGGCTGCAAGACGGCGCTGAAGGACGCGAAGGCGCAGCCGGCCGGCAAATGATGCCGGCTGCGACGAAAGCCAGCAGCAGACGTCGCTCGTCGTTCATGTTCCTTGCAGCGAATGTCTGCTAGAACACCGGACGACAGCGACGATCCTGTAGCGATGCGCTCCATGATCAGCAGAGCTGCATCGCGCGATCGGTGTCGTGGAGATCTCTATGGTACTAGGAAGAGGTTTCGCGACGTCGAAAAAATTGCGAAACCAAATCCTGTCCGAGGACGTCTAAGGACTGCACTGCTTCGAAACCAACGAGAGGACCGCACTGCAATGCGCAATCTGTTCACCTCCGCCCTGCTCGCCGCGACCGTCATGCTGGGCGCGTCGGCCGCGCAGGCCTTCACGCTGCCGGCGCAGCCGGCTGCTCCGGACAGCAATGTCGAGCGCGTCGCCGGCGGCTGCGGTCCCGGCTGGTTCCCCGACCGCTGGGGCCGTTGCCGGCCCGCCCCGCGCGTCTATCGCCCCTACGGTTATGGCGGCTTCGGCCCGCGCACCTGCTGGGTCCGGCCGACCCCGTGGGGACCGCGCCGCGTCTGCCGTTGATTTGAATGGACTACAACGCCGCCGCGTGTCGAACGCGGCGGCGTTTTTGTTTGGTGCTCTCCTGACGAGGTTGGATCGGACGTGTCGCCGCGCAGGTAGTGCGCACCCTCTCCCCGTTCTTACGGAGAGAGGGAGCGCAGCGTGATCGAGGAGAGAGTTGAGGCCTGATGCGGCTTCAGGCCGGGATGATCTTGCCGGGGTTGAAGATGTTGTGCGGATCGAGCGCGGCCTTCACCGCGCGCATCGCGTCCAGCGCTTCCTCGCCGAGCTCGGACTTGAGGTATTTCTGCTTGCCCTGGCCGATGCCGTGCTCGCCGGTGCAGGTGCCGTCCATGGCCTGGGCGCGCTCGACCAGGCGGTGCATGAACTCGTCGCCGCGCGCCATCTCGTCGGCATCGTCGACGTCGCACATCAGCGAGCAGTGGAAATTGCCGTCGCCGACATGGCCGACGATCGGCGAGGTCAGCCGCAGACGCGCGAGATCCTCCTCGGTCTCGGTGACGCAGTCCGCCAGCCGCGAGATCGGCACGCAGACATCGGTCGCGACCACGCCGACGCCGGGCCGGATCGCCTTCACCGACCAATAGGCGTCGTGACGCGCCTGCCACAGCTTGGTGCGGTCCTCCGGCTTGGTGGTCCAGGCGAAGTCGCCGCCGCCGCACTCCCTGGCGATCTCGGCAAAGTTCTTCGACTGCTCGGCGACCTCGGCCTCACTGCCATGAAATTCGAGGAGCAGCAGCGGCGTCTCCGGCAGGGTCAGCTTGGAATAGGCGTTGCAGGCCTTCACCTGCGCCGCATTGAGCAGTTCGATGCGCGCCATCGGAATGCCGGTCTGAATCGCGAGGATCGTCGCCTGGCAGGCGCCGCGCACCGTCTCGAACGAGCACGACGCCGCCGCGATGGTCTCGGGAATGCCGCGCAGACGGATCGTCATCTCGCAGATGATGCCGAGCGTGCCCTCGGCGCCGATGAACAGGTGCGTCAAATCGTAGCCGGCCGCGGACTTCTTGGCACGGGTGCCGGTCTTGATGATCTCGCCGTCGCCGCGCACCACCTTCAGCGCCAGCACGTTCTCGCGGATGGTGCCGTAGCGCACCGCATTGGTGCCGGAGGCCCGGGTCGAGGCCATCCCGCCGAGCGAAGCGTCGGCGCCGGGATCGATCGGGAAGAACAGGCCCTGGTCGCGGAGATATTCGTTCAGCGTCTTGCGGGTGATGCCGGGCTGGATCACGCAGTCGAGGTCCTCGGCATGCACCTCCAGCACCTTGTTCATGTCGCGCATGTCGATGCAGATGCCGCCCGCGGGCGCGTTGACCTGGCCCTCCAGCGAGGTGCCGGTGCCGAACGGAATGATCGGCACGCCTCGGGGGGCGCAGATGCGGACGACGTCCTGGATGTCGGCGGTCTCCTGCGCCAGCACCACGCCATCCGGCGGCTGCGTCGGCAGCCAGGTCGTGGTATGGCCATGCTGCTCGCGCACGGCCTGCGAGGTGATGAGCCGGTTGCCGAAGCGGGCTGCGAGCGCGTCGAGCGCGCTTTTCAGCGCCTCCGGCGCGGGCCGCTTCAAATCGTGATGGGGGATCGTCGTCGCCACTGCTTCCTCCGAAAGTTGGGCGGACCGTGGCAAAGGACGCAACAGGGGTCAAGGGAGCAAACGGAAGAGCCGATGAGCGATAATGCAGTGCCCACGACGCAAGAGGCCGGGCCGTTCATGTCACAGGTCATGCAGATCGAGCCGCAATGGATCGACTACAACGGCCATCTCAACATGGCCTACTACAACGTGATGTTCGACCGCGCGATCGACCAGATCTGGGCCGAGCTCGGTATCGGCCCGGCCTATATGAAGGAGCGCCAGGGCTCGACCTTCACCGCCGAATGCCACGTGCGTTATCTGCGCGAGATACATCTCGGCGATCCCGTCCAGGTCGCGGTCTGGCTGATCGCAGCCGACGAGAAGCGGCTGCACACCTTCGAGGAACTGCGCCATGCCGGGGAAGGCTGGGTCTCGGCGACCTCGGAGAACATGTCGGTGCACATCGACATGACCAAGCGCAAGGTCGCGCCGTTTCCGCCGGACATCCAGGCCAACATCGCCCGCGTGCTGCGGGCCCATGCCGCGCTGCCGCAGCCCGACGGGCTCGGCCGCGCCATCGGCATGCCGCGCAAGTAGGACCAGCGGGCCATGCGGGCGCGCCGGCGTCCCGCGCTCAGCTCCCGCCGGCCGCCCTCTTCTTCGCAGCACCTGACTTGGCGACGCGCGCCTTCGCGGTGCGCGGCTTGGGACTGGTGACCCTGACGGCCAAGCGAGCCTGCGGCCGGATGCGGTAGCGCCCCGACCCGGTCGGATCGCGGTTGCCGACCTGGTTCTGCGGCACGCCGCTCAGGACCTGGACGATGTCGTCACGGACGACCGGAAAGATGCGATAATACTGGTGCTCCTGCGGGTCCTGCGCGAACGACGTGACGTCAGAGCAATCCACCGCGGTGACCTTGTCGCTAATGCTGCCCATGTTGTCGGGGCCGTCATTGCCGAGCCGCGGACCGTTGAATTTCGTGCCCGCGCTCAGCGTGTTCAGCACCCAATCCTTGGTCGAGTGATAGACCGTGACGCTGCTCGCGGTGCGCGGTAGATATTTCAGCTTCGCCGGGTCATCGAACGCATCCGCGTCCTCGTCGGCTGCCGCGAGCACGATCTTGTCGAACGTCCTGCGCAGTCCGGTCAGCGCCGGCTGCGTGCCGTCCATCCGCACCATCGCCGGCACGCTCCCAGCCATGGCCGCGCCGGCCGCCGGATCCGGCATCTGCATCAAGGCCTGCAGCGCGCCGCGCAGGACATAGACCCCCATGCTGTGACAGATGAGATGAATGCTCTGGTTGCAGCGCTCGCTCTCCGGCAGCCCGTCGACGAAATCATAGAGACGCCGCAGCGTGCGTGCCACGGCCGGGCCGGATGCCGCCGCCGTCTTGCGATCGTGCTGGTAGTCCACAAAGGGCAGCGGCACGCCGACCGGCGAGGCCACCGACGGCCAACTGAACACGAACATGTTGGCGTCGATCCCGTAGAACGCCGATATCCACCCGGCGCGTTCGATCGAGTCGACGAAGCTGTTGCTGAAGCCGTGAATGAACGCGATCGTCGGCCGCGCCTTCGCCAGCATGTCGGTACGCAGGGCGTCGAAGATCGTATTGCTGCCGAGGACGGCTCGGGAGCCTTGCGGAAAGATCAGTTGCTCGTCCTCGACATGAAGCGATCCAGGCACCAGGCCATAGCTCGATGCCTGTAGATCGACGGCGATCTCGGCCCGGCCATACCTGATGTTCAAGCCGTTGACGGGACCGAGCTCGGAGCTAAACCCGGTAATCTGAGTCGTGCCTTCAGCCGTGATCGGTTGCCTGTTGGTCGCGAAATAGACCGTGACGTTCATGATCCCGCCCTCTGAGAATATCGCCACAAGCATGGCACGGCACCGGACGAGCGGATCGTCGGAAGCGGCGCGAAATGGCTTCCGCACCACGGCAGTCACGCGCGATGGGCCGGATCCGAACAACGTCGCCGTCTGAACAACGTCGCCGAACCGGCGCGGCTTCCGCAACCGCGCTCCACCTCAGATAGAACACCACAAACAGCGCGCACGCAATCGCGATGGATGCGCACGGCGTCGTGCGACGCACGACCGCGCTGCGCAAACCGGCCCATCTCGTCTGGTCAGCCCTGCATCACCCAGTCCGGCAAGCGCGCGAACCAGGGCTGCGCCTGCTCGAGCTGGCGGGCGAGCTGCAACAGTCTCGTCTCGTCGCCGAGCCGGCCTGTGAACTGCACGCCGAGCGGCAGGCCGTCGGCGGTCCAGTGCAGCGGCACGCTCATCGCCGGCGTTCCCGTCAGATTGGCGAGCTGCGTGAACGGGACATATTGCAGGCTGTCGCGGGCGATCTTGTCGATCATGCCGTCGAGCAGGCCCCAGCGCGTCAGCAGCCCGAGCAGGCCGATGCGGTCGAGCATGTCGAGCAGGGTCTGTTCGGCCGTGCTCGGATCGCCCTCGCCGTGCCGGATCGGAGGGTGTGCGAGCGTCGGTGTCAGCAGCAGGTCGTAGCGCGCATGGAAGCGCGCGAGCGCGCGAGCGAACTCGTTCCATTTGAGCAGCTGCGTCGTCAGCGCGCCGGCCGAGATCGCGCCGCCCAGCGTCGACAGCACCCGCGTCAGCAGCTCGAACTCCTCGCGCCTGGCGCCCTTGCCGCGCGCGTCGGCGACCAGCGCCGCGACCTGGCCGAAATAGATGTGCAGGAACGAGGTCGCGAGCGCGGCGCCGTCGATGTCGGGGGTGGCCTCCTCGACCTCGTGACCGAGGCCCCGCAGCAGCTTCACGGCGTCGTCGACCGCAAGCTTCGCCTCGGCATGCACCCCGGTCCCGATCGGCGACGCCGCCGTGTAGCCGATGCGCAAGCGGCCGGGATCGCGGGCGACCGCATTGGCATAGACCACGCCGGGCTCGGCGGTGAGAAAGGGATCGCCGGGCTCGCTGCCCGCGATGACGTCGAGCGCGAGCGCGGTGTCGCGAACGCTGCGCGACAGCACGCCCTCGCTCGAGGCGCCGAACCAATACTCACCGAAGCCCGGGCCCGACGAGATCAGGCCGCGCGACGGCTTCAGCCCGAACAGGCCGCAGCAGGCGGCGGGAATGCGGATCGAGCCGCCGCCATCATTGCCGGCGGCCATCGGCACGACGCCCGAGGCGACCGCCGCTGCAGCGCCGCCGCTGGAGCCACCCGGCGTATGCGCGGGATTCCAGGGGTTGCCGACGCGGCCGAAAGCGCGGGAGTCGCTGACGCCCTTCAGCGCGAGCTCCGGCAGGTTGGTCTTGCCGAAGATCACGAGGCCGGCTTCGAGATACCGCCCGACGACCGAGGCATGCTCGGCGGCCGCGAAGCCGGACAGCGCCTTGCTGCCATAGGCCGTCGGCAGGCCCGCATAGTCCTGGGCACAATCCTTGATCAGGAACGGTACGCCGGTGAACGGGCCGGTGGCAGGCTTGGCAAGCTGCGCACGGGCCTCGCCCTCCATCAGCCTGCAGACGGCGTTGGTCCGCGGCTGGGCCCGCTCGTTCTGTACCAGCGCGAGCTGCAGCAGCTCCGCCGCATGGGTCTCGCCGCCCTTCACCGCGGCGGCAAGCGCCGTTGCATCTCGCTGCACATAGTCCCCTAAGTTCACGCCGCCCTCCCCGCACCGCATTCGTTGCCGTGATCGTAGCTGATTCTGGCTGCAACCGAGGCGCAGTTGCGCCGAACGCGGCGTCAATGCGGCCCCATCGGGGCGATCATGGCGACATGATGATCAACCCCGGTCGACTCGAGGGCCGGATTGCGCAGCTTGGTCCCGATTTTAGTTAATTTGATTCAGATCATTCGTCGCGTCTCTTGTGCCGACCTAACCTTACGCATCGTTAGTTGCGTAGAGTTGACGAGAGAGCGATGGGACGCCTCGCAAGCCTGCTGAGCCGAGCGCACGGTCCGCATGAGGATGCGGCGGCCCTGCCCGTGACCACCGCCGACTACTTCATCCTGCTGTCGCGCGCGATGGAGAACCTGCCGGACTCATCCCCCGAACGCCGAGCCGAAGTCTACCAGTCGGCCCGCCAGGCGCTGGTGACCCAGTTGCAGGCGATGGATCCGCCGGTCTCGCGATCACGCATCAAGGCCGAGCAGCGCGCGCTCGACGACGCGGTTGATACGATCGAGACGCGCGCGCTGACGACACCGGACGGCAGTCCGGAACAGACGACGACGCTGGTCCCGGATGACCCGCTGTATCCCTCCGCCGTTACTGCACAGATCGACATTCCCGCCGCTTCCGTTTCAACAGCTCAAGATGATGACCAGGACCCCGCCATGGCTCAAAGTCAGTTTCATTCCAAGTTTGCCCCGCGCGCCGTCGAGGAGAAGCCGATGTCACGACT
The DNA here is from genome assembly GCF_051167615.1 of Bradyrhizobium sp. HKCCYLS3013. Taxonomy (NCBI): domain Bacteria; kingdom Pseudomonadati; phylum Pseudomonadota; class Alphaproteobacteria; order Hyphomicrobiales; family Nitrobacteraceae; genus Bradyrhizobium; species Bradyrhizobium sp. HKCCYLS3013. The sequence goes on along the minus strand of NZ_JBNPTK010000001.1, from coordinate 429,407 downwards.
CGATGAAATCAACCGCGTCCTGCGCAAGCTGCAGAGCGACTCGTTCGGGGTCGAGGCCTGCGCGCTGATCTCGGAGGACGGGCTGATGATCGCGAGCGTGCTCGCGGCCGACATGGAGGAGACGCGGGTCGCCGGCATGACCGCGACCTTGCTGTCGCTGGGCGGCCGCGCCGCCATGGAGCTCGGCCGCAGCCATCTGCAGGAGGTCATCATCCGCGGCGAGTCCGGCTACGCCGTGCTGGTCAGCGCCGGCCGCGGCGCGCTGCTGCTCGCGCTCACCAACGAGAACAGCAAGCTGGGCTTAACCTTCTTCGACATGCGCGAAGCCGTCCGGTCGCTGCAGAAGGTGCTGTAGCGCATCGTCGTCAATGAGCCGGCGCGCGGCGATCGCGCGGCGCCGGCGGGGAGTCATTTCATGGCCAATACCGTCCTCTATGACGACGGCGTTCACAAGAACATCCTGCTGGAGGATTTCGGCGCCGGCGACCTCGCGGTGCAGGCGAACCAGCATCTGATCATCCACGACCGCATCGGCATGCTGCTCGATCCGGGCGGCCACAAGGTCTATTCCAGGGTGCTCAGCGAGACCTTCAGCGAGCTCGCGGGCGGGCGGCTGAAATATCTGTTCCTGTCGCACCAGGATCCCGACATCGTCGCAGCCATCAACGGCTGGCTGATGACGACCGACGCCGACGCCTACATCTCGGAGCTGTGGACCCGCTTCGTTCCGCATTTCGGCTTCGACCACATCGTCGCCGACCGGCTGAAGCCGATCCCCGATGAAGGCATGGTGTTCGATCTCGCCGGCAGCAGGCTGTATGCGCTGCCGGCGCACTTCCTGCACAGCGAGGGCAATTTCCAGCTCTACGATCCGATCTCGAAGATCCTCTACAGCGGCGACCTCGGCGCTTCGATCGGCGTCGACTACACCGTCGTGCGCGACTTCAAGGCGCATACGCGCTTCATGGAAGGCTTTCACCGCCGCTACATGGTCTCCAACCGCGTCATGAAGGCGTGGGCGCAGATGGTGAGCACGCTCGACATCGAGATCATCGCCCCACAGCACGGCGCGCTGTTTCCGGATGCTGCAATGTCGCGCCAGTTCATCGCATGGTGCGCGGGGCTCGAATGCGGCATCGACCTGATCACGCCGAAGTTCAAGGTGCCCGTGGGCTGAGATGCTGGCGCCCTCCCCGAACTCCGTTCCGCCCTCGCCCGCGATGCGCGTCGATGCGTGCACCGTGGCCGGCGAGGAGGCGCCGATCTGGCTCGCCGCGGCCTTCGCCGTCGCCGGCACCCTGATCGCCGTCATGTCGGCAGCGCTCTGGCAGCAAGGCATCGCTACGGCGCCGGTCGCGACGGCGGCAATGCCGGTGATGGCCGTGCCGCAGCGCGACGACCGCATTGCCGACGCGGCGCCCAAGCGACGGGAGGCGCGGATCGTCGACCCGGCACCGGTGGTCGCGGCGCCGCCGACGCCGCCCGCGCCCGCTCCCGTCGTAATCGCGCCACCGACTCCGCCGGTCGCCCCGGCAGCGCCCCCGGAGCCCCAGAGCCCCGCGAAGCCTTCCGCCGAGTGCTTCGCCCCGCTGGCGGTCGGCTTCGAGCGCGGCAGCGCCCGACCGAACCCTGCCGACATGAAGCGGTCGCTGGCGATCCTGCAACGCACGCTCGCGCGCCACGGCGATGCGACCATCATCATCGAGGGCCATACCGACGCCAGCGGCACCGAGGATCTGAACGTGCTGCTCAGCTATTCGCGCGCCAAGGAGATCGCGGCCCAGTTGAAGCGCGAGGGTCTCCCGGCGCAGCGGATGTCGGTGCGCGCCGCCGGCGCCGGCGAGGCGCGCGGCGATGCCCTGGCGGTCGCGGGCGACCGCAAGGCCGTGCTGCGCATTGCGGGCGTCGATGATTGCAGTCAACTCACAGCGACGAAGCGACCATGACGATCTATGCCATCGTGAGCGGCCTCGGCGCCGCCATCCTGCTGCTGACCTCGGGCTATCTGTTCGGCGCCCGCCAGGGCGCGCTGTCCCGCGAGCTGCTGCGGCGGCAGGTGCAGATGCAGGCGGCCAGCCTCGACCAGTTGCAGGAGCAGAGCAGCCACGACGCCATTGAGCGCGAGACCAGCCTGCGCAGCGCGATCGAGGACGTGCTGGCGCCGCTGGTCGAGCGTGAGCGCATCTCGCTGGATCTGGCGCAGCTCGCGAGCCGGCCGGGCCGGCGCCGCGAGCTGGTGCCGCTGCTCGACCGCATCGCCGAGGTCGGCCGCTTCCAGACCGTGCTGCTCACCAACGAGGAAGGCCTGCCGCTCGCGGCCAATACGACCGCCCACCGCACCGAGCAGCTTGCGGCAGCGGCGACGCGGCTTGCGCTGGTGGCGGAGAAGATCGCCGACGAGACCCATATCGCGCCGTTGTCGGTGATGCTGCGCGACGCCTCCGAGGCGACGACGCTGTGCCGGATCTTCCGCGTGCAGGACCAGACGCTCACTCTGACCGCGCTCTCCAACGATACGCGCCTCGCCTCCGTGGCGCTCGATCCGGCGCTCGCCAAGGTGCAGGTCGCGCTGACGGCGCCGGCCTGACACCTCCTCAAAACGCAAAGAGCGCAGCACCTCTTGCGAGGCACTGCGCCCTTCGCCGACCTCATTGTCAGGGATGAGGCCGACTACACGCGGCTGCGGCCGCGGGCGAGGCCCACGACGGCCGAAACCAGAAACAGCACGACGGCGATGAAGAAGATGATCTTGGCGATCTCGATGGAGGCACCGGCGACGCCGCCGAAGCCGAGAATGCCGGCGATCAATGCGATAACCAGGAAGGTGACAACCCAGCCTAACATGACACGACCTCTGTCTCTCGATTGCGGTTCAAAGCGACGCGGAGCTTGCGCCGTTGCCAGAACAATCGTGGCTTGGAACAAAGGTTCCGGCCGCGCGGGCCGGTAAAAATTCGCGATCTGCCGGAACAAAAGCCCGCCGAGGCTGGAGCAGACGTCCGTCTGCCCCGATTTAGGGCTGTAAAACGCCGCTGCCGGCCCCATATAGCCGTCAATCCCTGCTATGAGGGCTCCTTCCTGCAGACCTCGCGATGCCGTCATATGATGCCATCCGAGGGACGAGACTGATTCGCTGATGACCGAGCCCAACCGCGTGAGCCCTTTTCCTGCGCCCGACCACCAGCCCGTTGCCGGCGGCATTGCCGCGCGCGCCCGCGCCGCCGCGACCGGTGGTGCGCGCTATCTGGCGGGCCTCAATCCGGAGCAGCGCGAGGCGGTCGAGACGCTCGATGGCCCGGTGCTGGTGCTCGCCGGCGCGGGCACCGGCAAGACCCGCGTGCTGACCACGCGCATCGCGCATATTCTGAGCCAGGGCCGCGCGAGGCCGAGTGAGATTCTGTCGGTGACCTTCACCAACAAGGCCGCGCGCGAGATGAAGACGCGGCTGGCCGAGATGCTCGGACAGGCGGTCGAGGGCATGCCGTGGCTCGGCACCTTCCACTCGATCTCCGGCCGCATCCTGCGCAGCCATGCCGAGCTGGTGCAGCTCAAGTCCAATTTCACCGTGCTCGACGTCGATGATCAGATCCGCCTGCTCAAGCAATTGCTGCAGGCCGAGAACATCGACGACAAGCGCTGGCCGGCGCGCATGCTGGCCGGGCTGATCGACGGCTGGAAGAATCGCGGCCTGGCGCCGTCCCAGGTGCCCTCGGGCGAGGCCGCGGTGTTCGCCAACGGCAAGGGCGGCAAGCTCTATGCGAGCTATCAGGAGCGGCTGAAGATTCTCAACGCCGCCGATTTCGGCGACCTGCTGCTCGAGAGCATCCGGCTGTTCCGCGAGAACCCGGACGTGCTCAGGCAATATCAGAGTCGCTTCAAGTTCATCCTGGTCGACGAGTATCAGGACACCAACGTGGCGCAATATCTCTGGCTGCGGCTGCTGTCGCAGGCGCCGTCGTCCTCCGGCTCGTCATTGCCGGGCTCGACCCGGCAATCCATCACGTCTTCGGAAGAAGATGGATCACCGGGTCTCGACGCTCCGCGTCGGCCCGGCGATGACGACAGAAGTGTTGCCGCGCCTAGCTCCGCCCCCGCCCTCAAGAACATCTGCTGCGTCGGCGACGACGACCAGTCGATCTATGGCTGGCGCGGCGCCGAGGTCGACAACATCCTGCGCTTCGAGCACGACTTTCCCGGCGCCAAGGTCATCCGCCTCGAGCGCAACTACCGCTCCACGGGGCACATCCTCGCCGCCGCCTCGCATCTGATCACGCACAACGAAGGCCGGCTCGGCAAGACCTTGCACACCGAGGACGTCGAGGGCGAGAAGGTCACCGTCACCGGCGCCTGGGATTCGGAAGAGGAAGCGCGCGGCATCGGTGAGGAGATCGAGGAGCTGCAGCGCAAGGGCGAGCATCTCAACGACATCGCGATCCTGGTGCGCGCGTCCTACCAGATGCGCGAGTTCGAGGACCGCTTCGTCACGCTCGGCCTGCCCTATCGCGTCATCGGCGGCCCGCGCTTCTACGAGCGCGCCGAGATTCGCGATGCGCTGGCCTATCTGCGCGTCATCAACTCGCCGGCCGACGATCTCGCCTTCGAGCGCATCGTCAACGTGCCGAAGCGCGGGCTCGGCGATGCCACCGTGCAGATGCTGCACGACCACGCCCGCAAGCGCCGCATCCCGCTGTTCGAGGCGGCGCGCGCGGTGGTCGAGACCGACGAGCTGAAGCCGAAGGCACGCGGCTCGCTGCGCGGGCTGATCCTGCAGTTCGAGCGCTGGCGCGCCCAGCGCGAGGTGACGCCACATACCGAGCTCGCCGAGATCGTGCTCGACGAGAGCGGCTACACCGAGATGTGGCAGAAGGACCGCTCGGCCGATGCCGCCGGCCGCCTCGACAACCTCAAGGAGCTCGTCCGCTCGATGGAGGAGTTCGAGAACCTGCACGGCTTCCTCGAGCACATCTCGCTGGTGATGGACCGCGAGGGCGCAGCCGACGAGGAAGCGGTGTCGCTGATGACGTTGCACTCGGCCAAGGGGCTGGAGTTCGACAACGTGTTCCTGCCGGGCTGGGAGGAAGGCCTGTTCCCGAGCCAGCGCACGCTCGACGAACAGGGCCGCGCCGGGCTGGAAGAGGAGCGCCGCCTCGCCCATGTCGGCCTGACCCGCGCGCGGCGTCGCGCCAAGATTTATTTCGCCACCAACCGCCGCATCCACGGCACCTGGACCACGACCATTCCGTCGCGCTTTCTCGACGAGCTGCCCGCGGCGAGCGTCGAGATCACCGAATCGAAGGGCGGCTCGGGCTGGGGCGGTGCTGGCGGCTACTACGGTCCGTCGCGCTTCGACAACGTCGAATCGTTCGGATCGAGCTATTCCACGCCGGGCTGGCAGCGCGCACAGGCGCGTCGGCCGGGCGCGGCACGCGGTTCGTCGGAGAGCGGCTTCAAGGAAGAGCCGTCGCCGTTCTCGGGCCGTGATCCGTTCGGCAGCGGCTTCGGCGGTAATTTCGGCCGCGGCAAGCGCGGACCGATGACCATCGAGGGCGAGCTGGTGGCGAAATCCACCGGCACGACGTCGGAATTTGCCCTCGACGACCGCGTCTTCCATCAGAAGTTCGGCTATGGCCACGTCGTCAAGATCGACGGCAACAAGCTGACCATCGCGTTCGACAAGGCCGGCGAGAAACACGTCGTCGACAGCTTCGTGCAGCGGGCGTGACCCGGCGGCCACGCCGCCGCACTTCGCCTTGGTTAGGCCTTGACCATGGCAGCGTGCATCGTATGAGATGCAATCATGGTCCGAGGATACATTCTGTTGAGTGTTGCGGTCGCGCTGTGTGTGCCCTCGCTGGCGGCGGCGCAGACGATGAGCTTTGGCGATTCCGCGGGGCTGATCGCCTCGAGCTGCGGCGCAGACATCACCGCCAATTGCCGCGGCGTCAACCTCGACTCCAACCGCCTCAAGGAATGCCTCTCGCGCAACCAGGACGTGGTCTCCGCGCAGTGCAAGGCGACCTATTTCAAGGCGTTCGAGGCGATCCAGAAGCGCATCGCGGCGCGGGTCACGGTCGCCAATGCCTGCCAGCGCGAGATCGTCAAGCTGTGCGGCGGCTCCACGAAGGAAACGAGCAAATCGATCCCGTGCCTGTTGACGGCCAATGGCGTGAGCGCGCGGTGTCAGCAGGCGATGGGCGAAGCGGGGTATCGCTGATGCGGCGGACCGCGAGATCACTGCTGTCGGGGCTGATCGCTGCTTCGCTGGTGGCCGCGAGCGCGCCCGCGTGGTCGCAGGAGCTGAGTCGCGAGGACATCGTGCGCCAGCTCGGCCGCTTCGAAACCGCGCCTGCGCTGGATCTTCCGGCGCTGAAGCAGCAGACGCAGGAGCGTTCCAGGTCGCGCGGGCGCAACGAGCCGCCGCCGCAGAAGCGCCCGCCGATCGCGCCGGAGCTGGTGAATCTGCCGGCCTTCAACGTCGACATCCAGTTCGACGTGGACACGCCGATCGTGCGTCCGGAATCCTACCAGACCGTCGGGCGGATCGCCGATGCGATGGTGTATTCCGACCTGCTGCCCTACACCTTCCTGATCGTCGGCCATGTCGAAGCCAACGGCAAGCGCGAGTCCAACGTCATCCTGAGCCAGCGCCGCGCCGACGCGATCCGCGACATCCTGGCAAACACCTTCAAGATCTCGGTCAAGCGGCTGCAATCGATCGGACTTGGCGAGGAGCAGTTGCTCGACCCGTCCAAGCCGACCGCCGCCGTCAATCAGCAGATCCAGATCATCCCGATCGCAAAAACCGTCGAAGAGGCCGCAGCGCCGCCTTCGCCCCCTGCTCCGACGACGCCCGGCAAGCAGGGCCCCCGCAAGCATCGCAATTGATGCAATTGGGACCCGCGCGCAGGCCATGAACCCGGAGCGCTGCGGGCGCGACTGTTGTTTCAGCAGGTACCGATGCGCTCTTCCCGACAGGCGCGAATGGAACCGGTTTTCAAGTCGGGTTGCGCGGCCATGCGGATGGGCCGTGATTGCCGGGTTTGTCGACACAGCCGCTTGATGGTATAGCCCCCTCTTTGCGGCCGTCGATTGAGCGGCGGTCGATCTCATTGACGAGCGAGCCAGCCATGAACGCCATGTTCCGACGCCAGATGGTCGACTACGTCGAATATCATCGCGATCCGCGCAACGGCCTGATGCATGTGTTCGGGATCATCCTGTTGTTCCTGGGCGCCGTGCTGCCGCTGAGCTTGTGGCATTTCGACGCGTTCGGCATCCGGATCGGCCTCGGCGCCGTGCTGGCGCTGCCCGTCCTGCTCTACTGGCTGCTGCTCGATGCCGCACTCGGGGCCGGCATCCTGGCCTTCGCGGTGCTGTTCCTTGCTGCGGCCATGATGATCGCCGATCACGTCCATGGTGTCGCCTTCTGGGCGCTGTTTGCCGCGCTCATCATCTTCGGCTTCGTCTCGCAGGCCGTGGGCCATAAGGTGTTCGAGCGCAACAATCCGTCTCTGCTGGATCATCCGGCGCATCTCTTTCTCGGTCCGATGTTCGTGATGGCGAAATTGTACATGGCGTTGGGTCTGCGGCCTTCGGTGGCCGACCTCATCGCGCCGAACTGGTCGCCGGATCGGCTTGCATCGGACCGGCTTCAAGGCGATCAGCACTCGCGTCCCTAATGAAAATCCTCGTCACCGGCGGCAGCGGTTTCATCGGCCATCACCTCGTCTCTGCGCTCGTGACGCGGGGCGCCGAGGTGCGTGTGCTCGATATTCGCTGCCCCAGCCACATGATCGCTGACGTCGAGTACATCGAAGGCTCGGTGCTCGATGCGGGCCTGGTGAAGCAGGCGGTCGCCGGCGTCGATCAGGTCTATCATCTCGCCGGACTGCCCGGCATGTGGATGCCTGACCGCGAGGACTTCTATCGCGTCAACTGCATCGGCACGGAAACGGTGCTGGCGGCCGCACGCGCCGACCGGGTGCGCCGGTTCCTGCACTGCTCGACCGAATCCATCCTGTTCGACTATCCCCGCTCGACCGGTGCCGCATCGGCGCCAACAGCACCGCCGGCCGAGGCGATGCCCGGGGCCTATACGCGCTCCAAGGCGCTGGCCGAGGCGCGCGCCATGACAGCCGCCGCGGAGGGCTTCCCCGTCGTGGTGGGCACGCCGACGATGCCGATCGGGCCGCATGACAGCAATCTGACACCGCCGTCGCAGATGCTGCGGCATTTCCTGGACAGCCGGGTCCAGCTCTATCTCGACTTCATCGTCAACCTGGTCGACGTCCGCGACGTCGCGGCCGGCCTGATCCTGGCGATGGAGCGCGGCAAGGTCGGTGGCCGCTACGTGTTCGGCGGCGAGAGCCTGCGCCTCAGCCGCATTCTCGATCTCATGGCGGCGATCAGCGGCCGCAAGCATGTCGCAGTCGCCGTGCCCGGCCGGCTGGCCGAGCTGTCGGCGGGCATGCTGGAGTTCGTCTCCGATCACCTCACCAAGCGCTGCCCGTCCGGCACCGCCGAGGGGGTGCGGATCGCCCGCGCGGCCTCGGATCTGTCGATCGACAGGGCCAAGCGCGAGCTCGGCTACGTCCCGCGCCCGATCGAGCCGACCTTGCGCGAGACCATCGCCTTCCTGCTCGGTTCCGAGCCGGGAAAGCGGCTCGACGGTAAACAACACCCTTTTCGCACTGCGGCCGAATAGCTAAGAGCAGCCGGTCCCACGTCCCATAACGGTTTTGCAGACATGTCCGGCGATGCCAGCCCCATCTCGTCAGTTGCGTTCAGCGGCTGGACCACCACTTGGCCCACCTCGCTGCTGGCCATCATCTGGCTGATCTGGCTCGCGAGCTGGGTCGGCGCCTCATTCTGGTCGGGGCAGACCCGCAAGCATGTGACGGTGATCAAGACCAGCCGCTATCACGCGCTGATCGTGCTCGGCGGCATCCTGTTCACGCCGTGGACCTCGCGCCTGCTCGGCGAGAAGCCGTTCTGGACTCCCGGCGAGACCGGCGTCTACCTGCTGACCGTGGTGACCCTGGCCGGCATCGCCTTCACCTGGTGGGCGCGCATCCATCTCGGCCGCTTCTGGTCCAACGCGATCACCCACAAGGAAGGCCACAAGGTCATCGACACCGGCCCCTACGGCATGGTCCGTCACCCGATCTATACCGGGCTGATCCTCGGCATGATCGCCACCGGCATCGCGGTGGGCACGGTGACCGCCGTGCTCGGCGCCGTCCTGATCTCGCTCGGCATGGCCTGGAAGGCGAAGATGGAAGAGGTCTTCCTCGCTCAGGAGCTGGGGCCGGATTACGTCACCTACCGGCAGCGCGTGCCGATGATCATTCCGTTCCTGCCGCCGGGCTAAGGCCGCTCAGCGCCTGGCCTGGGCTGCCGAAGGCGGCTGCGGCGCCTGGTTTGCCGCCTGCGGCAGCAGGTGGCGCGGCAGGATGATGCGCTGGCCCGGGACCAACGGCTGGGTGGCGAGGCCACGGTTGGATTGCTGGAGCGCCCAGAGCGGAACGTGATAGTTGGCGGCGATCTGGTCCAGGGTCTCGCCCGGCCTCACCGCCAGAGCAGTGCCGCTGTCCCACAGCTCCACGGAGGCTGTCGGCGGCACCAGATATCGCAGCGGCACCGGATCCGCGTCGGCAGTAGCCGAGGTCTGCGACAACTGGCTGATCATGGTGACCAACTGGGCGTGCACGTCCTCCATCTTGTCGATGTTGATGTGCGTGACCTCGTCATGATCCTTCATGTCGAAGCTGGCGTAGTGACCGCGAAAGCCGGGCTCCGGCTTGACGTCGCCGCCGCCGAGAATGTTGTCGGACAGGAACACGTTGATGAAGCGCTGCACGTTGGACGGCACGCTCTTGGTCGCATGCGCCGGATCGACGGTGACGACGAGGGCGACCGGGATGTTCTGCTCCTGCAGCGTGATCGCGATGCGCACGCTGCACAGCCCGCCCATCGAATGGCCGATCAGCACGATCGGGCCCGGCTCCTGGCGGTAGTTCTTGGCCACCTGGAGCGCGATCAGGTCGCACAGCGTGAATTCATAGACACTGGCCCGGTAGCCGGCCGCCTCGATCTTTTCGGCCAGACGGTCCATCCCGGTCGAGAACAGCGGACCGAGCGCGCCGCGGAACAGGTACACCCGCGGCGGCGGCAGCGGCTGGCTGATCTCGGGCGGCGCAGCGGGTACGGCCCGGATCGCCGCGGGGGTTACTGCCGGGGATGCCTTCGCGGATCTGGTCGGCGCAGGGGCGGAAGCAGCGCCGGGCTGGGCGGCCTGCGAGATGCTCGGCGCCGCAAGTCCGGCGAGGAAAGGTGCGGCGAGGAGGATCGCAAGCCGTCTCCTGCCGGCAGCCGCCTTGGCTGGACCGAGCCACCGTCTCGCGATTCGCGCCACGCTGGTCATTCGCGCTCCCGGGAAAGCTCACAAGCTCAGATCGAGCAGGGTCTCATCTCCCCCCTGCCATACCGCTTGTCGCCACTGAATGGGAGCATTTTGGGGCGCGCGCCCAGTGGCGCGGTCGTCGATTACCGGTAGCCGGCGACGTTCGCAGCGCGCTGCGGAGCGGCCATGCGGGTCGGCGGCGCCGCCGCAGGGCGGCCCCGCCCGCCGAACACCACGCCATCGATGGCACCGATCACCTTCTGCTGCATGATCTGGTTCTTCTCGATCGTGACGTGGCCAACACCGGGAACCGATTGGACGTCGACATTCTCGAGCTTGCCGCGGAAGCCGTCGTCGCGGCGGACCGGCTCGCCGGCGCCGCTGGCGATGTAGAAATTGATGTAGCGCTCGGCGTTGCCGCCGACGAGCTTGGTCTTGAACACCGAGTCCAGACCGATCGCGAGCTTCACGGGCACGCCGAGCTGGCCGAGTTTGTTGATCATGTCCGGCAGCGCAGTCGCGCCCGAGGAATGCCCCACCAGGATGATGGTCTTGATCCGGCCGGCGCGATAGGCGGCCGCCGCCTCGTCGGCGAGCGACGACCACGACACGAAATTGGCGACCGTGTTTGGAATGCCCTGCGAATCCAGCTTGGCGGCGATGTCGTCGAGCCCCAGCGAGAAGATGTTGAGCACGCCGCGCAGCAGATAGACATGCGTCGTGCTGGCGGTGCTTGCGGCCGCCGGGCTCGGTGCCGCCCTGACCGATCCGGTGCCGAGCGGCAGAGCCAGCGCAACGGCCAGGGCCACCATGCCAAAGCAGCGCGCCGACAGGCTGCGCTTGAAGGTGGGTCGAACGGTGCTGGCGCGTGGCGTCATCGGTCCTTCTCCGCGGCGGAAATGTCGAGACGGCGCGACCGTACCCAAGATGCTCGCGGACGCAACATTGTCGAACATCGCGAGGCGGCGATCCTCGCCAGCCGTGGCTGAGCGGCAACACCTAACCATATTGGCCACGGAAAAGCCCAACAAGCGACACGATCGAGGGTCGCGCGCATGATTGCGCGAACGCCCCCCCGTTCCTATCTGAGCGCTTCGCCTGCGCCCCTCCTCCGCGCAGCTCCCCCGCTCTTTTCGAATCCCTCGCATCGAATCCCCGTGATGGCTCCCGTCATTTCCGTTACCGGCCTGTCGAAGACCTATTCCTCGGGCTTCACCTCGCTCAACAATGTCGATCTCGCGATCGAGCGGGGCGAGATCTTCGCGCTGCTCGGGCCCAACGGCGCCGGCAAGACGACGCTGATCAGCATCATCTGCGGCATCGTCAATGCGTCCAAGGGCAAGGTCGCGGTCGGCGGCCACGACATCAACCGCGGCTATCGCGCCGCGCGGGCGCTGATCGGACTGGTGCCCCAGGAGCTGCACACCGATTCATTCGAGACCGTATGGGCCACGGTCAGCTTCAGCCGGGGGCTGTTCGGCAAGGCGAAGAACCCGGCGCTGATCGAGAAGATCCTCAAGGACCTGTCGCTCTGGGACAAGAAGGACGCCAAGATCATCACGCTGTCCGGCGGCATGAAGCGCCGCGTGATGATTGCGAAAGCGCTGTCGCACGAGCCGCAGGTGCTGTTCCTGGACGAGCCGACCGCGGGCGTCGACGTCGAGCTGCGCAAGGGCATGTGGGACGTCGTGCGCGAGCTCAAGGCCGCCGGCGTCACCATCATTCTCACCACGCATTACATCGAGGAAGCCGAGGAGATGGCCGATCGCGTCGGCGTCATCAACAAGGGCGAGATCGTCCTGGTCGAGGACAAGGCCAAGCTGATGGCGAAGCTCGGCCGGAAGCGGCTGAGCCTGCATCTGCAGCATCGGATCGAGACCATCCCCGAGGCGCTCGCGCCCTATCAGCTCGCGCTGTCCGACGACGGCTGGCGGCTCGCCTACGACTACGACACCAAGGGCGAGCGCACCGGAATCACCAGCCTGCTCGGCGATCTCAGGACTGCCGGCATCCGCTTCGTCGATCTCGAGACCAAGCAATCATCCCTTGAAGACATCTTCGTGAGCCTGGTGCGGCAATGAATTTTCGCGCGGTCGCCGCAATCTACAAGTTCGAAATGGCCCGCACCTGGCGCACGCTGCTGCAGAGCATCGTGTCGCCGGTGGTGTCGACCTCGCTCTATTTCGTCGTGTTCGGTGCCGCGATCGGCTCGCGCATCAGCGAAGTGGACGGCGTGAGCTACGGCACCTTCATCGTGCCCGGCCTCGTGATGCTGTCGGTGCTGACCCAGAGCATCTCCAACGCCTCGTTCGGGATCTACTTCCCGAAATTCATCGGCACGATCTACGAGATCCTGTCGGCGCCGATCTCGCATTTCGAGATCGTGCTCGGCTATGTCGGCGCGGCCGCGACGAAATCCATTATTCTCGGGCTGATCATCCTCGCCACCGCCGGGCTGTTCGTGCCGCTGCACGTCCAGCACCCGGTGTGGATGCTGTCGTTCCTGGTGCTGACGGCCGTGACCTTCAGCCTGTTCGGCTTCATCATCGGCATCTGGGCCGACGGCTTCGAGAAGCTGCAGATGGTCCCGATGCTGGTGGTGACGCCGCTCACGTTCCTCGGCGGCAGCTTCTACTCGGTCAACATGCTGCCGCCGACCTGGCACTCGATCGCGCTGCTCAACCCGGTGGTCTACCTGATCTCCGGCTTTCGCTGGAGCTTCTACGAGATCGCCGACGTCAGGGTGGAAATCAGCGTCGGCGTGACGCTGCTGTTCCTGGCGATCTGCATGGCGATCATCTTGTGGATCTTCAAGACCGGCTACCGGCTCAAGCATTGAGCCGGCGCCTCAGCTTGGTGGTGACAGCTCAGCGGTAGCAGTGAAAGCGGCCGTAGCCGTCGCGATATCCGCGGCAGTGATAGTGCCGGTGGTAATACGAGCGGTGCGGGACGCCGAGCACGCCTTCGACGGCGCCCACGGCTCCGCCGACACCGGCACCGACCGCGCCGCCGACGACGCCGCCCACCGGGCCGGCGATACGGTTGCCTTCGTGCGCCCCTTCATGGGCGCCACGGATGATGCCCTGGGCGTGGGCGAATTGCGGCAGCGCCAGCCAGGCCAACGCCAGGATGAACAGTGCGAGCGCAGCCAGCAGATAGGTCAGCTTATGCGGCGCGCGATCGTCGAGCACCGCCGTCTTGGCCTTCATCGTCAACATTTTGAGTCCTGGGAACCGCATGGAGGAACCCTTGAAACGCGGATGCGGCCAAAAAGTTGCGCGGTCATGACAAATTGGACCGATTAGAGAAGTCCCAAACGCCGGAATGAAAGACCGTCCGCGGTCGCGAAAATGTCAGCGCGGATGAACAGGCCGAGCCTTTGTCCGGCCCCCGCCCGCCATTAAGGTTGAAGCTGCCCTCGGCTGGAACAAATCCGGCAATTCCGACATAGTGCAGGCCGAGGCGATGACCTGGGCGTTGACGTCCCGTTTTGAGGTCTCTCCACAGTCGAGGGCCCTGGAGGCCAGAGGTTAGATGCGTACCATCCTTTTTGCCGTTGCCGGCTTCGCCTTTCTGTCGGCCACGCCGGCTCTGGCCAAGATCGACATCACCGTCGACAAGAACAACCAGATCATGACTGTCGCCGTCGATGGCGTCGAGCGTTATCGATGGCCGGTCTCGACCGGCATTCCCTCGCGGGAAACGCCGAATGGCTCGTTCCGCGCCTTCCGCATGGAAGCCGATCATTTTTCCAAGGAATTCGACGACGCGCCGATGCCGCATTCGATCTTCTTCACGAAGGTCGGTCACGCGATTCACGGCACGGATTCGGAAAGCCGCCTCGGGACCCCGGCGTCCCACGGCTGCGTCCGGCTGTCCAAGGCCAACGCGACGACGCTCTATGACCTGGTACAGAAAGACGGCGTGCTGAACACCACGGTGACGCTGACCGGATCGGCCGAGGTGGCGCTGGCGCGCAATCCACGCCGCGGCACCGCTGTTGCGCGGCGCGAGGCGCCGCAGCAGTATGACGACAGTGGCGAGCCGGTCGTGCTGACGCCGCAGCCGCAGATGCTGCCGGGGCGCCCGGTCGTTCCGCAGCAGCGGCCCGATGACGGCTACATCTATCCCGCCGACGGCAGCGACAACGGTGCGCGCTATCCGGCACCGCCCGGCACGGCCCGCCGCGTCTATGACGCCCAGGCCTATCCGCAGCAGCAGCCGCAGCAGTACTATTACGACAACGGCAATCCGAGCTACGCCCAGCCGCGCTATTACCAGCCGCGGCCCTACTACCAGCCGCGCGGCTATTACACCTATCAGGACTGATCGCGCACTGATCCCAGCAACCGGGCGTGGCCACCAGGCGGCGCTCGGCCCGTTGGGATCTTCTCACTCGGCGTTGACGCGCCCGAGCGAGGCCGACGCACGATCGGCGCTGGCCTGCCCGCGGGCCGTCGGCATGCGCTTGCGCCGCTGCACGAGATACTGGTCGGCCAGCACGCCGATCAGGATCACCGTGCCCATCACGGCGAAATTGAGCGAGCTGGGGATGCCCAGCAGGTTGACCAGGTTCTGCAACACTTGCAGCAGGACCGTGCCGAGCACGACGCCGATGATCGAGCCTTCGCCGCCGCGCAGCGAGCAGCCGCCGAGCACCGCGGCGGCGATCGCATAGAGCTCGTAGAACGAGCCGTGCACCGCCGGCGAGATCGAACGGGTATACATCGCCAGCAGGACCGCGGCGAGCGCGGTCAGGGCCCCGCAGATCACATAGGCCGCGATCGTCACCCGGTCGGACCGGATGCCGGAATAGCGCGCCGCCTCCTCGTTCTTGCCGACGGCGTAGAAATAGCGGCCGTACACCGACCGGTGCAGCACCAGCCAGGCGATGCCGGCGACGATCGCGAGCGCCACGACGCTGTGCGGCAGCGGAAAGCCGAGGACATCGGTGCGGCCGGCGGCCAGCCATTCCAGCGCCGGGAAGCTCGCGCCATAGCCGAAGCCGGCCGTGGCATCCTCGGTGTAGTAGCGCGCCGCGCCGCGATAGATCAGAAGTCCGCACAGGGTCACCACGAAGGGCTGGATGCGCATCTTGGTGACCAGCGTGCCATGGACCAAGCCGATGGCGATGCCGCCGGCGAGGATGAGGAACAAGGCAGCGACCCAGTCGACGTCCCGGTTGACGATGAGGTCGATGAACAGCACGCCGAGCAGCGCGATCACCGACCCCACCGCAAGCTCGATGCCGCCGACGATGATGACGAAGGCCTCGGCGATCGAGAAGATGCCGAACATGCCGACCTGGTTGGCGGTGTTGGAGAGGTTGCCGACCAAGAGGAAGCGTGGGTTGATGAAGGCCACGACGGCGCCGACCACCAGGATCAGGATCAGCAGGCTGAGATCTTTCTTCTGCACGGGCGCCCTCGCTCAGACGGTATGGCCGACGGCGAGCTGAAGCACGTTGTGCTCGCTGAACTCGTCTCTCGCCAAGAAACCTGAAATCATGCCTTCATGCATCACGGCGATCCGGTCGCTCACCCCGATCACCTCCTCCATGTCGCTCGAGATCATCAGGATCGCGACACCGGAATCCGCCAGCCGCCGCAGCATGTCGTAGATCTCCTGCTTGGCGCCAACATCGATGCCCCGGGTCGGCTCGTCGAAGATCAGGACCTTCGGCCGCATCGACAGCCATTTGGCGAGCACGACCTTCTGCTGATTGCCGCCCGACAAGGTGCCGACCGACACCTTGACGTCGGACGCCCGGATCTTGAGCCGTTCGCGCTGTCGATCGGCATTCTCGGCCTCGCGCCTGATGTCGACAAGTCCGAAGCTCAGATAGGAGGCGAGATCCGGCAGCGAGACGTTCTCGGCGATCGACAGGTCGAGCAAGAGGCCGCAGGCCTTGCGGTCTTCCGGAATGAGATAGATGCCGCGATCGATCGCCGCGCGCGGCGTCGAGATGCGGATCGGCTCGCCCTCCAGGCTGAGGCCCCCGGCCAGCAGCGGCTCGACGCCGAAGATGGCGCGCGCGAGCTCGGTCCGGCCGGAGCCGACGAGGCCGGCAAGTCCGAGGATCTCGCCGCGCCGGAGTTGCAGGCTGACGGCCTGGTTGGGATAGGTCGCGGTCACGGCCTCCATGACGTCGAGCACGGCCTCGCCAGGCGGCGCGGCCGGCGGCACGTAGAGCGACCGCAGGTCCCGGCCGATCATCAGCCGGATCATCGCTGCAGGATTGAGCTGGTCTCGCGTCAGCGCGCCAACCATGCGACCGTCGCGCAGCACGATGGCGCGATCGGCGCATTGCATCACTTCGTTCAGGCGATGCGTGATGAAGATGACGCTGACCCCGTCCGACTTCAAGCCGGCGATGACATGCATCAGCCGCTCGGTTTCCGACAAGGTGAGGCTGGAGGTCGGCTCGTCCATGATGACGCAGCGCGCATCGAGCGACAAAGCCTTCATGATCTCGACCAGCTGGCGCTGCGCCAGGGACAGTTCGGCAAGCGGCGTATCCGGCTCGAAATCGGCCCCGAGACGCGCGATCAGCGGGCGCACCCTGGTCCGCAGCGTCGCGCGGTCGATCAGCCGCAGCGGCCCGCCATAGACCGGCTCACGCCCGATGAAGACGTTGCCCGCGACGTCGAGATTGTCGAACAGGTTCAGCTCCTGGTGGACGAAGGCGATGCCGGCCGCGATCGCGTCCGCCACCGCATAGCTGGCCCGCGCCACGCCATCGATCCGGATCGTGCCGCTGCTCGGCTCCACCACGCCGCCGAGCACGCGCATCAGGGTCGACTTGCCGGCGCCGTTCTCGCCGACCAGGGCGATCACCTCTCCGGGCGCGACCGACAGGTTGGCGTGGTCGAGCGCGACCACGCCAGGATAGGTCTTGCCGATGTCGATCAGCTCGAGGAAGGGCTCGCGCACGCCGGCCGTCGCGTCACTTCTTCAGCATCTGCTTCATCTGCGCCATGAAGTCGTCGACGTTCGACTTCTCGATCACCTTGCCGGGCACGATGATGATGCCGTTGGCCGGCACACCCGACTTGTCGCCCTCAACGACCTTCGCCATCAGCTTCATGCCCTGATAGCCCCATTCGAACGGCTGCTGCACCACCGTGCCCTCGATCGCGCCGTCCTTCACGCCGCCGAGCGTGATCGGATCCTCGTCGAAGCCGATGATCTTGATCTTGCCGAGCTTGCCGGCTTCCTTCAGCACCTCGTAGATGCGCGGTGTGTTGTAGGAGTAGAAGCCGACCAGGCAGCTCACATCGGGCATCGCCGCCAGGATGTCCTCGACATTGCGCTTGGCCCGGGTCTGGTCGATCTCGTCGCCGCGCACGTCGACCAGCTCGACCTTCGAGCCCTTGATGGTCTCCTTCACGCCCTCGATGCGCTCGCGGGCGTTGTCGGCGCCGAGCAGGCCGACGAAGCCGACGCACTTGCCCCCGTTCGGCAGCGCCTTCAGCATCAGCTTGCCGGCGTCCTTGCCGAGCTCGGTATTGGAGGAGCCGATATAGGCGATGCGCTTCGATTGCGGCGCGTCGCTGTCGGTGGTGAAGAGCACCGTCTGTGCCGCGATCTTGTTGAGGTGCTCGGTCTGGTTCTTCGGATCGACGGCGCTCACCATGATTCCGGCGGCGCCGGCCGCGACGAGGTCATCCAGCATCCGCTGCTGCACGGCGGCGGCCGCCTGCTCGGGATATTTGAGCTGCAGGTTGTAGTTGGGCAGCTCGCCCTGCGCCTTCTTCACGCCGGCCTCGGCGATCTTCCAGAAGTCGGACGCGCCGTTGACGACGAAGGCGAGGACCTTCTTGTCGGCCGCTCCCGCCGAGCCCACACCGAGCGCCATCGCCAACAGAGCAGACGCGCCGACCATCCAAAGACGCTTCATCAAACCCCTCCCATGTCAGCCGGCCTGCTTGATGCGACCGGCGTTTTGTACTCATTGAAGACACGTTCCGCGCCCGGGACGAGGCCTGCACCCGCACGGCACCGCAGGTCTCGACGTGAACTCGACAAAACCCGAGGCGCACGGGCGTCGCCAAAATCGACGTCACCCCTCGAGTCGTGAAGATGTCGTGTGAGACTTACCGTGCCGCGTACCGAGCCGCCGCTTTCCTCCCGAGAGCCTCATCGTCGTGGAACTTTTATGAGGCACGCACCTCAAGGTAGCATGATCGTGACAGCTCCGCAACAAAGCCGCTGAAGAAAGCAGATCGTGCTATGTTCTGCGATGCAATATCGCTCCATCGCGATGAACCAAGCGGCGAACATTTGACGCGACGCAACCGGCGCCGATTCGGAATCGAGGAGCGCACCTCTTTCCGAACGCGCATGCCGCATGGCGCGCGCCACCCGAATCCTGACGGCCGCCCAACCGGCGGGAACGCGGCGTGCGCCCTCGCCTACTCGCCGTCGCGAAGCCGCCGATACACCGCGCCGAGAATATTCGAATAGTCGTCGGTCCAGACCCGCTCGCCGTCGGTCGGCTCGGTCTCGGTCCACTTGTCCGAGGAGGCGAGCTTGCCGACATCGGCATCGTCGCGCGCGCTGACGACGACGTCGGTCGGGAAGATGTACTCGTCGTCGCGGCCGGAGTCCTCGTTGTAGACCCAGCTCTTCAGGTCGTTGGCGTCGGCGATGCCGACCACGACGCTCTCCAGCTCCAGATGGCGATTGGAGACGTGCATCACGACAGCGCCCTGTGGCGCCAGCTTCGCCTTGTAGATCGCCATCGCCTCCTCCGTCGCGAGGTGGATCGGAATCGCATCAGACGAATAGGCGTCGACAATGATCAGATCGTAGACGCCGTCCGGCTCCTTGGCGAAGGTCAGCCGGGCATCGCCGATGACCGGCTTGAAGTCCGGCGCGCAGCTCTTGATGTAGCTGAAATATTTCGGATCGCTGGCGGTGTCGACCATGGTCTGGTCGATCTCGAAGTAATTCCAGCTCTCGCCGGGCTGGGCCGCGCAGGTCAGCGTGCCCGCGCCGACGCCGATCACGGCGACCTTGAGCGGCGCGCCCTTGCGCTCCCGGATCGCGGTGATGGCGCGGCCGATGCCGCCGTCCTTGTGATAGTAGGTGATCGGCTCGGGCCGCCCCGTCACCTTGGAGCCGTCGGCGTTGAGATATTTCTGCGCGCCGTGGATGGTCGTGCCGTGCATCAGCACGTGGTAGTGCCCGTCCGATGTCACCACGATCTTGTGCACGCCGAAGAAGCTGCGCACCGTTTCGACGCGGCCGTCATCGGCCGGATAGGCGCGGATCAGGACGAGCGCGAGTGCGGCCGTCGCGAACACCTTCCAGCGGCCGCCGTTCAGCAGCAGAGCGAGCAGCGCGGCGAGCACGCCCACGGCGCCCGCGACATAGACGCGGTGGTCCTCGAGATAGGTCGTGACCTTGCCGGTCATGCCTGAAGGCACCAGCAGCGCGACCGCAATGACCGCGAGCAGGAGCCAGTACCAGCGCGTGAGCCCGGGCAGGCGCTCATTGGCAGCCGGGCGGCACAACGCCGCCAGCGCCAGCAGGATCGGATACTCGGCGACCCAGGAGAAGGTGAACGGCGCGATCAGCCCGGCGAACAGGCCACCGACCATGCCGCCGAACGACAGCGCGACATAGAACCCGGTGAGATACTTGGCCGGCGGGCGCGTGCGCGCGAGCTCGCCATGGCAGGCCATGGCGATGATGAAGAAGCAGAGCTGATGACCGCCGAGCGTGAGCGCGAGATTCTGTTCGCCGCCGAAGGCGAGCAGCACGATCACGCCGGCGATCGCCAGCGGCTGCAGCGCCAGCATCCATTTGTGCGGCAGCAGCGGCCGCGACTGGAACACCAGCACCCAGGTGAGCAGATAGAGCGACAGCGGCAGCACCCACAGCAAGGGCGCGGCCGCGACGTCGGTGGAGATGTGCGCGGTCACCGCGATCAGCAGGCCCGAGGGCACCGCGGCCAGGAATATCCAGCGCAGGCGCAGCAGCCAGCGTGGCGCCGGGGCATGGCTGTCCTCGGTGTGCAGCAGGCTCGCGACGATCACCGGCGACCGCAGCAGCAGGACGCCGCAGCCGGCGATCAGCGCGATCAGGAGGCCATAGCCGCCGGTCCAGATCAGGTTCTGCATGCGCAGGCTGAAGATCGGCTCGATCAGCAGCGGATAGGACAGCAGCGCCAGGAAGCTGCCGATGTTCGACGACGCATAGAGGAAGTACGGGTCGGGCGCGGCTGGATGGCCCGTGCGTACGAACCACGCCTGCAGCAGCGGATTGTTGGCGGCGAGCGCGAAGAACGGCAGGCCGATCGACACGGTGAACAGGCCGAGCAGCCACAGCCCGTAGCCCGAGGTCGGCGGGTTGCCCCAACTGCTCGCGATCGACAACGGCAGCGTCAGCAGAGCGAAACCGAGCAGCAGCAGATGGATCGCGATCGGCAGCACCCGGCTGGGCAACTGGGTGAGAAAATGCGCATAGGCGTAGCCCGCCAGCAGCAGGGTCTGGAAGAACACCATCGCCACCGACCACACCGCCGGCGAGCCGCCGAGCCGCGGCAGCACCATCTTGGTGAACAGCGGCTGCACCGAGAACAGCAGCAGCGCGCTGACGAAGATGGCGGCGGTATAGACGACGAGCACCAGCCGGTTGCGTGCGGCGGAGGGCTGAGCGACGGCGGCGGGCGAGGCGATTGAGGTCATGACAACTCCGGCAGCAGCGCGGCCGGCATCAGATGCCGAGGCCGGACCGCGATGAGCAGACGAGACATAGCGGATCGCAGGGCGGTATGGCGAGCAGCTGAGGCAAAATGGAGTTTTCCTTGACGTCGCAGCCTTCCGGCGCGACAGCACCAGCCGAGGTTCCCGGTGCGGGTGATAAACAGGGCTTTTTGAAGCTGACATGAATGAAACCGACGTCATCATCATCGGCGCTGGCCACAACGGCCTGACCTGTGCGGCCTATCTCGCCATGGCGGGCCTGCGCGTGCATGTGGTCGAGCGCCGCAAGGTGGTCGGCGGCGCCGCGGTGACGGAGGAGTTTCATCCGGGCTTCCGCAACTCCGTCGCGTCCTACACGGTGAGCCTGCTCAATCCGCGCGTCGTCTCCGACCTGAAGCTGCATGAGCACGGGCTCGAGATCGTCGAGCGCCGGGCGCAGAACTTCCTGCCGTCGCCGGACGGTCGCTATCTGCTGACGGGCGAGGGTCGCACGCTGGCGTCGGTTGCGCGGCTGAGCCAGCGGGACGCCGACGCGATCGGCCCGTTCTCGGCCCGGCTCGAGGCGATCGCGGACGTGCTGCGCAGCCTCGTGCTGCGGGCGCCGCCAAACCTGGTCGCCCAGTTCGGGCTATCGGCGATCCGCGAGGCGTTCAACGCGCTCGGCACCGCCAACGCGTTGCGCGCGCTGTCGCTGGAGCAGCAGCGCGACCTGCTCGACCTGTTCACGCGCTCGGCCGGCGAGATGCTCGACGAGATCTTCGAGACCGACCTGGTGAAGGCGCTGTTCGGCTTCGATGCCATCGTCGGCAACTATGCCAGTCCCTACGCCGCCGGCTCGGCCTATGTGATGCTGCATCACGCCTTCGGCGAGGTGAACGGCAAGAAGGGCGTCTGGGGCCATGCGATCGGCGGGATGGGGGCGATCACGCAGGCGATGGCCGGGTGCCTGAAGGAACTGGGCACGCTGGTCGAGCTCGAGGCCGGCGTGCGCGAGGTGATCGTCGAGCGTGACCGCGCCGTCGGCGTCGTGCTCGAGGATGGCCGCACCATCCGCGCCCGCCACGTCGTCGCCAACGTGAACCCGAAGCTGCTCTACACGCGCCTGGTGCCGGCCGGCGCCGTGCCCGAGCCGTTCCTGAACCGCATCCGGAACTGGCGCTGCGGTTCGGGCACGTTCCGCATCAACGTGGCGCTCGACCGGCTGCCCTCGTTCAGCGCACTGCCGGGCGACGGCGACCATCTCTCCGCCGGAATCATCCTCGGCCCGAGCCTCGGCTACATGGACCAGGCCTATCTCGATGCGCGGGCGCATGGCTGGAGCCGCGATCCCGTGGTCGAGCTGCTGATCCCGTCCACGCTCGACCCGACGCTGGCGCCGGCAGGCCAGCACGTCGCCAGCCTGTTCTGCCAGCATGTCGCGCCCGAGCTGCCGGACGGCCGCTCATGGGACAATCACCGCGACGAGGTCGCCGACCTCATGATCGCGACCGTGGACCGCTATGCACCGGGCTTTGCCGCCAGCGTGCTCGGCCGGCAGGTGCTGTCACCGCTCGATCTCGAGCGCCAGTTCGGGCTGATCGGTGGCGACATCTTCCACGGCGCGCTGACCTTGAACCAGTTGTTCTCGGCCCGCCCCATGCTCGGCCACGCCGACTATCGCTCGCCGCTGAAGGGGCTCTACCATTGCGGCTCGGGCAGCCACCCCGGCGGCGGCGTCACCGGTGCCCCCGGCCACAATGCGGCCCAGGCGATCCTGGCGGACCATCGCGCCTTGTTCGGCTGAGGATAAGGGATGGAAAAGCGGGCGGACGTCCGTGTGGACAAGCTGTGGACGCGCCCTGGGTCAACCAGCCAAGAAACTGGTGCACGGCTGTGTGGATATGCTGTGGACCCGGCGGTTGATATGGCCTCAAGCAGAAAAACCGGGCGCAGGGCCCGGTTCTTCGAGAACGCCGCGTCGGGCGGATTACTTCAGGGACGTGTTGATCGAGTCGAACTTGCTGCTGAGCGAGCTGCCCAGGCCGTTGACGGCGGCGATGATCGCCAGCGAGATGCCGGCTGCGATCAGGCCGTATTCGATGGCGGTGGCGCCGGATTCATCACGCAAGAACTTCGACAGAATGGACTTCATCTGAACCTCGTTTCCCAACCCAGGAACCGAGGATCATCCGGTTCCCATGGCGGGAACATTAGGGGCCAAGACCCTAAAGTCGGGATAATCCCCCCAGGTCAAGTTGCAGAGATTCTTCGCTGCAATTGAACCTCAACTTTTATTCGGATGAGGAAAGGCATTATACAACCGCTGGATGCGCAGATCCGGCAGAATTGCGGTCCTATCGCTTGCGTTGGCAGGCAATTCCCTTAACCACGCCGTCAAATCTCGCCAGGATCCACCTTGATGACCTCAACGACCACGCCCGCCACCCACAAGGCCAGCTTCACGGTTGCCGATGAAGCGACCGCCCGCCCGGCGGTCGACCTCCTGACCGAAGTGTTCTTCGAGGGGGACGCGGCGGTTGCGGCGTTCGAGCGTCCGGACGGGCGCTGGGACGTCACGGTGCATTTTGCCGATCCGCCCGACCAGGCGCTGGTGCGCGAGCTCGTCGGCGGGGCGGCGGGCGCCGACGTGGCCCGGACCCTGACGTTTGAGGTCGTCGAGGCCAAGGACTGGGTCAAGGCCAGCCTGGACGACCTCGTTCCGGTCCCGGCCGGTCGTTTCATGGTGCACGGCAGCCACGACCGTGCCCGCGTGCCCGGCAACAAGCTCGGGATCGAGATCGAGGCGGCGCTCGCCTTCGGCACCGGCCATCACGGCACCACCCGGGGCTGCCTGCTGCTGCTCGATCACGTGCTCAAGACGCGCGCGCCGCGGCGCGTGCTGGATCTCGGCACCGGAACCGGCGTGCTCGCCATTGCCGCCGCCAAGGCAACGCGCCGGTCCGTGCTGGCGAGCGACATTGATGCGCCCTCGGTCATGGTGGCGCGGGAAAACGCCCGACTCAACGGCGCCGGCCCCCTGGTCCAGGTGATCCGGGCCACCGGCTTCGCCGCCGCGGAATTTGCCGAAGCCGGCCCGTTCGACCTGGTGCTGGCGAATATCCTGGCCAACCCGCTGCGCCAGCTGGCTGCGCCGATGCAGCGCCACCTCGCGCCGGGGGCCTTCGTGATCCTGTCGGGCCTGTTGACCCCGCAAGCACGCGCCGTCCGCGCCGCCTATCGTGCCCGCGGCCTGGTTCCGATCCGGCATTTGAGAATCGAGGGATGGAGCAGCCTGTTGCTGCAGAAGCAGCAGTGAGGCGGATCAGCTCACGGCATGGACCGAACCTGCACGCTGGGTGCGGCAAGTTCTCGATTACGTCTTCGGCTGGCTCTGCTGCGAGGTGGAGTCGGACTGATTACGCGGGGCACGTCGACCGCGCGGCGCGACGAGACGATTGACGAGATCCGCCAGCGCGCTGCGCGGCTTCTCGGCCGGTGCGGACACCGGTCCGCTCGGCGCGGGCGCCGATAATTTTTCGAAGGTAAAAGCAGGCATCGTGCATCCCCTCGCCGTTGAGTTGAGGCACTCCCCGGATCATGCGACCGTGGATGATCTTTACGATCGTGGTCGTCACGTCCATACGTTTCCTCGCCGCACCTCTTTCGGATGACTGGCATGCGACAGCAAATCTTTTTGCACAGGCGAATGCAAGGAGATTCTTCGTGCACTGCACTGTCTGCTGAAGGAGTATTCGCCGACGCGGCAGGATTCACTTCTAAAGTATGAGACCGATGTTCGAAGCTCTGTTCCAGACGTTCGAAGAACCCGAAACCGGCGTGGCACTGACCGCGCGGCTCGCCGCGCTCCGCGAAGAGCTGGCCAGACGCAAGCTCGCCGGCTTCATCGTGCCGCGCGCCGACCAGCAGCAGAACGAATATGTGCCACCCTCGGAGGAGAGGCTGGCGTGGCTGACCGGCTTCACCGGCTCGGCCGGCCTTGCGATCGTGCTGTCGCAGGCGGCCGCGATCTTCGTCGACGGCCGCTATACGCTGCAGGCCGGCAAGCAGGTCGACGGCAAAGCCTGGATGGTGGAATCGCTGATCGAGCCGCCGCCCGAGAGTTGGCTGACCCGCCATTTGCAGAGCGGTGACCGCGTCGGCTTCGATCCCTGGCTGCATACGACGGCCGCGGCCGAACGTCTGGCCGCCGCCTGCGCCAAGGCGGGCGCGGAGCTGGTTCCGGTCGAGCGCAACCCGGTCGACAGCATCTGGACCGAACGGCCGCTGCCGCCGCTCGGCGCCGTCGCCATCCACGGCGCGGAATTGTCCGGCGAGAGCGAGGCCGACAAGCTCGGCCGGATCCGCCAGGAGATCGAGCGCCTCGGCGTCGAGGCGCTCGTCCTGTCCGATTCCCACAACGTCGCCTGGACCTTCAACATCCGCGGCGCCGACGTCTCGCACACGCCGCTGCCGCTGTCCTATGCGCTGGTGCCGAAGACCGGACGCCCGACGATCTTCATCGATTCCCGCAAGCTCTCGAACCTGACGCGCGATCATCTCGAGCAGAGCGCCGAGGTGGCGGAGCCGGACGCGCTGACACCGCGCCTGTCCGAGCTCGCGCAATCCGGCGCGGCCGTCGCGCTCGACAGCGCCACGGCCGCCGATGCCCTGACGCGCCTGATTCAGGGCGCCGGCGGCAAGGCGGTGCGCGGCGCCGATCCGGTCAGCCTGCTCAAGGCCGCCAAGAATGCGGTCGAGATCGACGGCACGCGGCGCGCCCATCAGCGCGATGCGGTCGCGCTGGCCCGCTTTCTCGCCTTCATCGATCGCGAGGCGCCGAAGGGCTCGTTGACCGAGATCGATGCGGTCGAGGCGCTGGAGAGCTTTCGCCGCGACACCGGCGCGCTCAAGGATGTGTCGTTCCCGACCATCTCGGGCACCGGTCCCAACGGCGCCATCGTGCATTATCGCGTCACCCGCAAGAGCAACCGCCGCATCATGCCGGGCGATCTGCTGCTGATCGATTCCGGCGCGCAATATCAGGACGGCACCACCGACGTCACCCGCACGATCGCCGTGGGCGCGCCGACCGAGGAGATGCGCGATCGCTTCACCCGCGTGCTGCGCGGCCACCTTGCGATCGCGCGCGCGATCTTCCCCGACGGCACCACCGGCGCCCAGCTCGACACCCTGGCGCGGCAGTTCCTGTGGCAGGCCGGCATCGATTTCGAGCATGGCACCGGCCACGGCGTCGGCAGCTATCTGTCGGTGCACGAGGGACCCGCGCGGATTTCGAAGCTCGGCACCACGCCGCTGAAGCGCGGCATGATCCTGTCCAACGAGCCCGGCTACTACAAGACCGACGCGTTCGGCATCCGCATCGAGAACCTCGAGCTGGTGGTGGCCAAGGACGTCGCGGGCGCCGAGAAGCCGATGAACGGTTTCGAGGCGCTGACCCTGGCGCCGATCGACCGGCGCCTGATCGAGGTCGCGATGCTGAGCGCCGAGGAACGCGCGTGGCTCGACGCCTATCATGCCCGGGTCAGGGACGCCGTCCGAGCGGCGCTCGACGAGGGCGACCAGCGCTGGCTCGATCAGGCGACAGCGCCCCTGTAGTCAGCCGTACGGTCCGGCTGCGCGCCGTCCCGCTGCCTGCATGGGCGCATGCCGAAACAGGCATTTCCGCGAAATGGAAGACCGCTACAGTCAGGACTGTTCACCTGATTTGAGCGGCACCATGCATGGAATGATCAGCAGACCGCCTGGAGCGGCGCCACCGCGCGCCGTTCCGTCGCGCACGATGCTGGTCCTGCTGGTCGTGATGACCGGGCTGGCGCCGATCTCGCTGTACCTGCTGGTACCGGCGCTGCCGATGCTCGCGACCACCTTTGGCCGCGACGCCTCCGTCGTGCAGATGACGGTGTCGTTCTACATGGCCGGCATTGCGATCTCGCAACTGCTGCTCGGGCCGCTGTCGGACCGCTTCGGCCGCCGCCCCGTGATGCTCGCCGGGCTCGCGCTGTCGATCGTCGCGAGCGTCGGCTGCATCTTCGCCGACACCCTGGCCCAGCTGATCGCGGCGCGCTTCTTCCAGGCGCTCGGCGGCGCCAGCGGCATGGTGATCAGCCGCGCCATCATCCGCGATCTCTATCCGCGCGAGCGCATCGGGGCGATGATCAGCCTCGTCGTCGCGGTGATGATGATCGCGCAGATGCTGTCGCCGCTGACCGGCGGCCTGATCGAGATCGCATTCGGCTGGCACGCCATCTTCTATGTCGTCGCCGCCCTGTCGATCGTGATCGCGATCGCCGTGACCATGGCGCTGCCGGAGACCCGCCCTGCCCGCATCGAGGGCGCGAGCTTCCGCCGCGACGTCGCGATGCTGGTGAAGAGCCGCGCCTTCCTCGGCTACATGCTGTGCCAGGTGCTGGCGTCGCAGATCATCTTCGCCTTCGCCGGCGGCGGGCCGTATATCGTCGAGGTGCAGATGGGCCGCTCCTCGGCGGAGTATGGTGCGTGGTTTGCGACCACCGGCTTCGCCTATTTCGTCGGCAACCTGTTCTGCGTGCGCTACGCGCCGCGCCATTCGCTCGATCGGCTGATCTGGTTCGGCCTGGGGCTGCAGCTCACCAGCGCCGCGCTGAACTTCACGTGGAGCCTGTTCGGCTTCAACCAGGTGCCCTCGGTGCTGTTCGGCACGCAGATGCTCTTGATGTTCGCCAACGCCGCCGTGATGGCGAACTCCGCGGCCGGCGCGATCAGCGTCCGGCCGGGCGCGGCGGGCACAGCTTCCGGCGCGATGGGGTTCCTGCAGATGGGCGTGGGCGCGCTGACGTCGCAGCTCGGCGCCTATCTCGGCGGCCACTACGCAACGACGCTGCCGCTGACGTCGGCGATGCTCACGTTGTCGCTGGCCTGCGCCTGCAGCATGATCTTTCTGGTTCCTCGCACGCAGATGAAGGTGACGAAGGAGCTGATCGAGACGGCGGAAGAGGATGAGGCCGGGGTGATGTGAAGGGCGGCGTGAGGACCGTACGCCCCCACGCCGCTCTCGGGGTCTTACCCGCGTAGGCGCCGCGACCTGCACAGCCTCGCGAACAAGCGGTGTCATGCCCCGCGAAGGCGGGCATTATTCCGAGGCGCCTCGATCCAACCACTGCGGCCTCTGAAATACTGCATCATCCGCTTTCGCGGATGATGCCAGTTGTGGTGCCACAACCACCTTCTGCACCAGACGAGCGCGCGAGCTACTCCCCGATCAGTTGCAGCCACTCGTCCTCGGTCAGCACCTGGACGCCGTGCTTCTGTGCGTCCTTCAGCTTTGAGCCCGCGCCGGGACCGGCGACGACGTAGTCCGTCTTCTTCGACACCGAGCCCGATACTTTCGCACCGAGCCGCTCGGCGGTCGCCTTGGCCTCGTCGCGCGTCATCTTTTCCAGCGTGCCGGTGAACACCACCGTCTTGGTCGCGATCGGCGAATTGCGCTTCGGCTTCTCCGCGTCGAGGATCTTCACCTCTTTCGTCAGCCGCTCGACGATGCCGCGATTGTGGTCCTCGCCGAAATAGGCGGCGACGCTCTTGATCACGGTGTCGCCGATCTGGTCGAGCGCATCCATCTCCGCGATCGCCTCCTCGTCGCCGCTGGCGACCTTGAGACAGGCTTCGTGGAACGCATCCCATGAGCCGTAGCCGCGCGCGAGCGCCAGCGCCGTGGTCTCGCCGACATGGCGCATGCCAAGCGCGTAGATGAAGCGCTCCAGCGCGATCTCACGCCGGGCGTCGATGGCATTGAAGAGATTGCGCACCGAGGTCTCGCCATAGCCCTCGACCTCCTCGAGCTTCAGCCTGGCGTTGCGCGCGGCCAGCGTGAAGATGTCGGCGGGCTCCTTGACCCAGCCCTGGTCGAAGAAGAACTGGATCTGCTTCTCGCCGAGACCGTCGATATCGAAAGCGCGGCGCGAGGCGAACAGCTTGAGGTGCTCGATCTTCTGGAACGGACAGGCGAACTCGCCGGTGCAGCGGGCGCGCGAGCCCTCCTCGCCGGTCGCGATCTCCTCGCGGACGACGTCGGTGTGAAGCGGGCACGGGCATTTCTTCGGGAAATGGAATTCCTTGGCGTGCTTCGGCCGCTTGTCGATGAGGACGTCGACCACCTGGGGGATGACGTCGCCGGCGCGCTGGATCACCACGGTGTCGCCGATCCGGATGTCGCGGCCTTCGCGCAACACTTCGCCCTTGTTGCCGATGCCCTTGATGTAGTCCTCATTGTGCAGCGTCACATTCTGCACGATGACGCCGCCGACGCCGACCGGCTCCAGCTTGCCGACCGGCGTGAACGAGCCGGTGCGGCCGACCTGGATCTCGATGTCCTTGAGCACGGTCATGGCGCGCTCGGCCGGAAACTTGTGGGCAATGCCCCAGCGCGGCGTGCGCGACACGAAGCCGAGCCGCTCCTGCCAGTCGATGCGGTCGACCTTGTAGACGACGCCGTCGATGTCGTAGTCGAGCTCGGCGCGCTGCTCCTCGATGTGACGATGGAACGCGATCAGTTCCTCCACCGAGTGGCAGAGCCTCGTGAGCGGATTGGTCGTGAAGCCGCAGCGTTCGAACCATTTGATCATGCCGCTCTGCGTCTCCGCCGGCAGCGCGCTCATCTCGCCCCAGGCGTAGGCAAAGAAGCCCAGGGGACGCGAGGCGGTGATGGTCGGATCCTTTTGCCGCAGCGAGCCGGCGGCGGAATTGCGCGGGTTGGCGAAGACGGTGTCGCCCGCTTCCTTCTGGCGCTCGTTGAGCGCGAGGAAGGCCTGCTTGGTCATGTAGACCTCGCCGCGGACCTCGCAGATGTCGGGCAGGTTGCGGCCGTGCAGCCTGTGCGGTACGTCCTTCAAGGTACGGATGTTGGCGGTGACGTCCTCACCCTCGGCGCCGTCACCGCGGGTCGCGGCGGTGACCAGCTCGCCGCCCTCGTAGCGCAGCGACATCGACAGCCCGTCGATCTTCGGCTCGGCGGAGAAATCGATGCGCTCGTCGGCAAGCTTGAGAAAGCGCGCAATGCGGCCGACGAAGTCGCGCACGTCCTCCTCCGCGAAGGCGTTGTCGAGCGACAGCATCGGCACCGCGTGCCGCACTTTCTTGAACCGGCCGGAGGGCGCAGCGCCGACCTTCTGCGACGGCGACTCGCTGCTGACGAGCTCAGGGAAACGCTTTTCGATCGCATTGAAGCGGCGACGCAGCTCGTCGTAGGCGGCGTCCGAGATCTTCGGCGCGTCATCCTGATAATAGAGCCTGTCGTGGGTCTCGAGCTCCAGCGCCAGCCGCTTCCACTCCACCTTGGCCTGCGCCTTGGTGAGATCGGCAACGTCGACGGGCTGCTTCGGTTTTGCTGTCTTGGGCATGCGTATGATCTGCTCGTCATTGCGGGACGGCCCGGAGGCCGTCCCGAGACGACGGTGTACACAATGCGCGCGCCGGAGCCAAAGCGTTCGGCCGCTCCGTTTCCAGCTATGCCGCCGCAGCCTCCAGCAGCCGGTCGGCGGCGGCGCGGGCTTCGGCGGTGACCTCGGCGCCGGCCAGCATGCGGGCGATTTCCTCGCGGCGGTGCAGGGTGGCCAGCGTATTGACCCGGGTGACGACACGCTTGCCGCGATCGAGCGCATCTTTGGAGATCAGCAGATGCTGGTCCGCCCTGGCCGCGACCTGCGGCGCGTGGGTCACGGCCATCACCTGAACCCCGTGCGCGAGCCGCGCCAGCCGGGCGCCGATGGCGTCGGCGACCGCGCCGCCGACGCCGGTGTCGATCTCGTCGAACACCAAGGTCGGCGCCGAGCCGCGGTCGGACAGCACGACCTTGAGCGCCAGCAGGAACCGCGACAGCTCGCCGCCCGAGGCGACCTTCATCATCGGGCCCGGCCGCGTGCCCGGGTTGGTCTGAACCCAGAACTCGACACGGTCGATGCCTTCCGGCCCCGGCGCCTCGGCGTCGCTGTCGACCTGGGTCATGAACTTGGCCCGCTCGAGCTTGAGCGGGCCGAGTTCCGCAAGGACGGCCCGGTTCAGCTTCTCGGCCGACTTGGTCCGCGCTGCCGACAGCTTGGCAGCCGCGGCGCCATAGCGCCCATCGGCTGCCGCCGCCGCTGCTTCCAGCTTCTTCAGCTGCTCGGCGCCGGCATCGATCAGGACGACGTCGGCGGCATATTTGGCAGCCAAGGCAGCCAGACCGTCCACCGGCGTCGAATATTTGCGCGCGGCCGCGCGCAGCGCGAACAACCGCTCCTCGATGCGCTCCAGCTCCAGCGGATCGAAATCGGTGGCCGCGAGTGCCACCGTCAGATGCTGATCGGCCTCCTCCAGGGCGTTGATCGCCGAATCGATCGCCTTGACCGCCGGATCGACCAGCGCGGGCGAGCTCGCCGCGCGGCGCTCCAACCGGCGGACCGCCGCGGCCAGCGCGGCGATCGGCGACTGGTGGCCGCTGACGGCATCCTGCGCGTCGCGCAGATCGCCTGCGATCTTCTCGCCCTGCATCATGGCGGTGCGGCGGGCGGCGAGCTGCGTCTCCTCGCCCTCCTTCGGCGCCAGCTTCTTCAGCTCGTCCGAGGCATGCCGCAGATAATCGGCCTCGCGGGCCGCGCGCTCCATGCTCGCCCGATGCTCGTCGAGCGCCGTGACCGCAGTCCGGCGCGCTGCCCACAGCGCTTCCACCGCGGCGACGTCCTTCTCCAGGCCCGCAAAGGCATCCAGCAGCCGGCGGTGGGTGGCGGCGTCGACCAGCGCACGTTCGTCATGCTGGCCGTGGATTTCGACCAGTGTGGCGCCGATCGCCTTCAGCGTCTGCACGCTGACCGACTGGTCGTTGATGAAGGCGCGGGTGCGGCCATCGCCGAACTGAACGCGGCGCAGGATCATCTCGCCATCGGCATCCAGGCCGTTGGCAGCGAGGATCCGGGCGGCCGGATGATCCTTGCCGATCTCGAACACGGCCGTGACCTGCCCCTGGTCGGCGCCATGGCGCACCAGGCTGGCGTCGCCGCGGCCGCCGAGAGCCAATGCAAACGCATCGAGCAGGATCGACTTGCCGGCTCCGGTCTCGCCGGTCAGCACCGCAAGTCCATTCGAGAATTCGAGATCGAGTCGTTCGATCAGGACGATGTCACGGATCGACAGTCGCGCCAGCATGGAACCGAAGTCCTTCGTAACGGGGCGGATCGCCCCTGAGCGAACGACTCGATGCTAGCAGCAAAAAGAGAACAAAACAAGAATATAGAACAAAGCAAGATCAGACGAGTGATCCGGCCGATCGCTCAGCCCAGGCCGAGCTTCTTGAAGGCGCGCGAGATGTAGGAGCCCTTGTTCTCCTCGGGCTCGACGCCGCCCGACTTCACGAGATTATAGGCGTCCTTGTACCACTTGCTGTCGGGGAAATTGTGCCCGAGCACGGCCGCCGCGGTCTGCGCTTCGCCGACGATACCGATCGTCATGTAGGCCTCGGTCAGGCGATACAGCGCTTCCTCGACGTGCCGCGTGGTCTGGTACTGAGTCACCACCGCCTTGAAGCGGTTGATGGCGGCGGTGTAGTCGCGCTTCTGCATGTAATAGCGGCCGACATCCATCTCCTTGCCGGCGAGCTGGTCGCGGGCGCCCTCCAGCTTGGCCTTCGCATTGGTGGCGTATTCGGAGGTCGGATATTTGCGCACCACCTCTTCGAGCGAGGCAATGGCCTTCTCGGTGCGGCCCTGGTCGCGGCTGATGTCCGGGATCTGGTCGTAATGCGAGGCGGCAATCAGGTACTGCGCATAGGCCGCGTCCGGGCTGCCCGGGTGCAGGGTCACGTAGCGGGTGGCGGCGCCGATGCAGCCGTCGTAGTCGCCGGCCTGATAGGAGGCGTAAGCCGACATCAGCAGCGATTTGCGGGCCCAGTCGGAATAAGGATGCTGGCGATCGACCTCCTCGAACTTCTTGGTCGCGCCTTTGACGTCCTTCTTCTCATTCATCAGGTACAAGCCCTCATTGTAGAGCTTGTCCGCGGGCTCATCGACGAAGGTGTCGTCCTTGGCCAGGAATTTGTCCCAGAGCCCGCCTGTTCCGCAGCCGCTCAGAGGCAGCGCCAGCAGGATCAGCGATGCGGCGAGCCTAAGCCGGCGGATGCTTGCTGCGGGATGACGGAGGTCGCGCGTGAGACGCTGTATCGACATGCTTCTTTGGAACCCGATGCCTGTGATCTGATCTACGCCGCGCACCATGAAGGTCGCTTCATGACCGCGAGGGAAGAGCCCCGCCGGTGGCACGCATCACGCGGCCCCGGCCTCTCTAGCCGAAAACACTTCATCAACCAACCGCATAGGAAGCCAATCCGCCCGGATTAAGGCAACACCGAGGCTGCCGCCACGCATCATGGTTACCGCTGAAGAAGCCGTTGGAAAACATCGAAATGCCGAGGGTCCAGCCGCTGAGAAGGACGCGGCCGGCAACAAACATTGACAAAAAAGCAGACGGAAAAATCTGAACCACGCCGAAAGCAAAGCTCCCGGCGATGTCGCGCGTTGCGTAGGTCAGCCGACGGAATCAGCCGATCGGGACGCCGCCGCTCAGGACACGTCCGGGCCGTAGGCCGGGGCGACCATGCCACCGACCATGCCGCCGACGACCTCCGCGGCCACGCGGGGACGACGCACGGTCTCGCCTTCGACGATCCGCCAAGCGGTGCGATCGGCCATCAGAGCAGTCAGCACCGCATGGTTGAGCTTGTGACCGCCACGGACCGAACGATAGGTTCCGAGCATCGGCAGGCCGGCCAGCGCCAGATCGCCGATCGCGTCCAGCACCTTGTGGCGGGCGCATTCGTCGGCGTAGCGCAGACCTTCGGGATTGAGCAGGCGGTCCTCGTCGAACACCAGCGTGTTGTCGAAGGAGGAACCGAGCGCGAAGCCGGCGCTCCACAGCCGCGACACGTCGCTCATGCAGCCGAAGGTGCGGGCGCGGGCGATCTCGCGGCGGAAGCGCTCGGGGCTGAGCTCGAAATGATAGGCTTGGCGGCCGATCACGGGGTTGGTGAAATCGATTTCAGCTTCGACCCGGAAGCCGGAGCTGTTCGGACGCAGCTCGCCCGTGGAGGCGCCCATGGTCACCTGGACCGGCTTGAGCACCTGAAGGTAGCGCCGCGGGGCCGACTGATTGACGATTCCGGCCTGGTCGATGGCAGCGACGAACGGCGCAGCGCTGCCGTCCATGATCGGAACCTCGGGGCCGTCGACCTCGATCAGGGCGTTGTCGACACCCATGCCG
The DNA here is from genome assembly GCF_051167615.1 of Bradyrhizobium sp. HKCCYLS3013. Taxonomy (NCBI): domain Bacteria; kingdom Pseudomonadati; phylum Pseudomonadota; class Alphaproteobacteria; order Hyphomicrobiales; family Nitrobacteraceae; genus Bradyrhizobium; species Bradyrhizobium sp. HKCCYLS3013. The sequence continues at coordinate 395,033 of NZ_JBNPTK010000001.1, read as the reverse complement.
CGCAGCGCAGCGAGCACATGCTCGGCAGTGGACACCAGCGCACCGTGGCGGTCACCGAGCACCGTCGCCAACTCGGTGGCGATCACCGAGCCGAAGGACGCCTGGACCTCGCGGTCAGCGCCATCGAGGCCGGTGCGGAGGAACACGATTCCCGCATCGATCGGCGCAGGCCCGATCGTCAGGCTGACAGGCGCACCAGAGTGGACGCCTACACCGGTGACGGTGGCTTGCGAACGAAGCGTTGTTTGCCGGCTGAATTTCATCGACGATCGCCCAAGACCCCGCCTGATCCCTTATCGGCCGCCCCTCGCGAACCGACTCAGTTTCAGGCATCCCCAAGTCACGGCAGAACTTAACGAGAGCCCCAAAGAGCGCCAACTCACGCTTCTTTACGGATTGTTACCCCATCTCTGCCGTATTCGCGCCAACCCTTAACCAAACTGGAACGTGGCCTTAACCCTCCTGGTTCCCGATCTAAACACCGAAAGAATAATTAATCATTTAAAATCAGTTAGTTGAACGGCGATCGACGAGCCCCGGACAGCCATGGAAAAGGCCCGGCTCTCGCGAGCCGGGCCTGTTCAGCACCATCAGGGCTGTAACAATTCTCAGGTGGCCTGCCGGCGCAGGAAGGCCGGGATATCCAAATGGTCGTCTCCCTGTGGCGCCGGGGACACAGGCGCGGGACGGCCATGGACGTCCAGACCCTGGGGTGCGGGACGGCGGGCATATTCCGAGACAGGCGATTCGTGGCTCGCAACCTGCTGAGCAACGTTCCGCTGCGGCTTCCGTTCCGGCAGCGGCGGCATCTGCGGCATGGCAGGACCCGCGGTCCGCACCGGCAGCGGCGGCTCGGCATCCTCGTCGCGGCGGCCGAGACCGACATTGGCGAGACGCTGCAGCAGCGACATCCGGGTCTTCTGCGGATGCTCATCGCCCTCGTCGCCGCGCGCCTGCCGGATCTCGGCCTGGGCCGGCATCGGCAGGTCCTCGAACTTCGGCATGCGCGGCGCGCGCGACGGAACCCGCTCCGCGGCCTGCGGGATGAACGTCTCCGGCGGGGCCGCCGGCTCGATCGGGGCCGCGCGCTGCGCCTCCGGTTCCGGGAACAGCGACGGCTTCTGCGCGATCGGGCGCACCGTCACATCGCCATAGGAGGCGGGCTGGACCGGCGCCGACGCGGGCGCGGGCTCGCTGGCCATTGCGGCGGCAACGGCGGCCAGCGTGTCGCGCTCGAGGTTGGGAGCCGGACGCGGCGCAGGCGCCATCGGCGCGGGCGCGGCGACGGCCGGAGCCTGCGACGCCTGCTGCTCGAGCTTGGCGGCGCGTTCAGCCAGGCGCTGATTGTCGGCGCGCAGGCGCGCAGTCAGATCGGCGAGGCGGCTTTCAGGGAGACCCGCGGCAGCGGTCGGGGCGGCGGCAATCGGAGCGACAGCCGCCGCCGGCTGTGCAGTCGTCGTGACGCCGCGGTTGAACTGCGCCTGCTCGATGCCGGTGGCGACCACCGAGACCCGGATCAGCCCGTCGAGCGATTCGTCGAAGGTGGCGCCGACGATGATGTTGGCGTCCTGGTCGACCTCCTCGCGGATGCGGGTCGCAGCTTCGTCGACCTCGAACAGCGTGAGATCCTTGCCGCCGGTGATCGAGATCAACAGGCCGCGCGCGCCCTTCATCGAGGAATCGTCGATCAGCGGGTTGGCGATGGCCGCTTCGGCGGCGGTCAGCGCGCGCTTGTCGCCGGAGGCTTCACCGGTGCCCATCATCGCCTTGCCCATCTCGCGCATGACGGCGCGGACGTCGGCGAAGTCGAGGTTGATCAGGCCTTCCTTCACCATCAGGTCGGTGATGCAGGCGACGCCGGAATACAGCACCTGGTCGGCCATCGCGAAGGCGTCGGCGAAGGTGGTCTTCTCGTTGGCGACCCGGAACAGGTTCTGGTTCGGGATGATCAGCAGCGTGTCGACGACCTTGTGCAGCTCGGAGATGCCGGACTCCGCGGTGCGCATGCGGCGCGCGCCTTCGAAGTGGAACGGCTTGGTGACGACGCCCACCGTGAGGATGTTCATCTCGCGCGCGGTCTTGGCAATGACCGGGGCTGCACCGGTGCCGGTTCCGCCACCCATGCCGGCGGTCACGAACACCATGTTGGCGCCCGAGAGATGATCGCGGATCTCGTCGATCACCTCCTGCGCGGCGGCAGCTCCCACGTCCGGCTGCGAGCCGGCGCCGAGGCCCTGGGTCACCTGCGTGCCCATCTGAATGATGCGCTGCGCCTTGGACATGGTCAGCGCCTGCGCGTCGGTATTGGCGACGACGAAGTCGACCCCCTGCAGGCCGGCCGTGATCATGTTGTTGACGGCATTGCCGCCCGCGCCGCCGACACCGAACACGGTGATCCGGGGCTTCAGCTCGTGGATATCAGGAGGTGTAATAGTGAGTGCCATGATTGCCTCTCGATCACGCGCGGGTGGGTTCGCCCCGGCCGCCGGCCGCGGTTGGTGTTGTTGAAAATCGCATGGGGTGGAAACCGGTCATCAGAAGCCCTCGCGTAGCCATCGCCCGACCTTTCCGAAGTAGCCGTCGGTTCCTGTCCCGACCTGCCGCGTATGCCGCGGTTCGACGTGTTCGAGGTGCGCGTATTGCGGATAGACCAGCAGCCCCGTCGGCACCGCGAAGGCGGCGTTCTTGGCCTCGTTGGGGAGACGACCGAAGCCGAGCGGGCGGCCGACGCGCACCGGGCGGTCGAGGATCCGGGTCGCAAGCTCGACCAGCCCCGTCAGCTGGGAGGCGCCTCCGCTGAGGACGACGCGCGCCTTGGGTTCTGCCGCAAAGGGCGAATCCTTCAGCCGGTCGCGGACCATTTCAAAAATCTCCTCTGCGCGGTGCCTGACGATGTTCGCGATGGTGGCGCGGGACACGATCTGCGGAACATCCCGCTCGTTGTCACCGGCCGTCGGAACAGACATCAACTCACGCGCGTCGGACCCGCCAGTCAGCACCGTGCCATATAACGTCTTGATTCGCTCGGCATCTGCAATGCACGCTGATAGTCCGCGCGCAAGATCCATGGTCACGTGATGCCCGCCGAGCGCAAAACCGGAGGCATGGACGAAGCGGCCGCCGGAATAGATCGCGATCGTCGTGGTGCCCGCCCCCATCTCGACCACGGCGGCGCCGAGATCGGCCTCGTCGTCGGTCAGCACCGACAACCCGGCAACATACGGGCTTGCCGCCATCGCCTCGACGTTGAGGTGGCAGCGCTCGACCACGAGCATCAGGTTCTTGGCCACGGTGGCGTCGGTCGTGACGACGTTCATGTCGACGCCGAACTGCCGCGCCAGCATGCCGCGGGGATCCCGGATGCCCTTCACGCCGTCGAGCGTGTAGCCGACGGGCAAGGCATGCAGCACCGCGCGCCCGTCGCCGGTGGCGTGGTGCATGCCGGTCGAGGTGACGCGACTGACATCGGCCTGGGTGACGGCGCCGCCGCGGATGTCCGAGGTGGCCTCGATCAGGTGGCCCATGACGCGGCCGCCTGCGACCGGCAGCAGCACGGATTCGACCCGCACCTTCGCCATGCGCTCGGCCAGCGCGACCGCCTGCCGCACCGCCTGCTCGCATTCGACGGGATCGACGACGGCGCCGGCCTTGACGCCGCGCGACTGGATCTGGCTGTAGCCGATCAGCTCGACGGCGTGGGTGCGGCCGCGCAGCGCGTCGCTCGGCGGCGCCGGCTTCAGCCGCGCGATCATGCAGGCGATCTTGCTGGTGCCGACGTCGAGCGAGGCCACGAGCGCGGTGCGCTTCTGGCCCATCGGGCGCGTCTTGGGAGTCTGGCGATCGAAGCCGGTCATGCGTCACCGGCCTTCTTCTTGGACTTCTTGTCCTTGAACAGCTCGTCGCGCGCCTTGCCCGCATCCTCGGAGAGCTGCACCGTCAGCCGGTCCGGCAGCCGCAGGTCGATGGCGACGATGTCGCGCGAGAACAGCTTGTCGTCCTGATCGAGCTGGGTCAGGGTCGCGAGCGCGTTGCCGACATCATGTTCGGGCAGGCGAATGTCGAGGCCGTCCTTGGTCCGCAGGTTCCAGCGCCGCTCGCCGACGAACACGGCGGCCTTGGTGACCGCGCGCACCTGCGGGTAGCGGGCGAGCAGCGCCAGGAAATCGCGCGCGCGGCTCTCGGCTCCCTTGCCGACCACGAGCGGCAGCGTCAGGAAGCGGCGCGAGACATATTGCTCGAGCACGGCGCCGTCCTCGGCGATGACCGAGAGGCGACCGTCCTGCTGCCAGAGCGCGAACGCCTTGCGCTCGACGACATCGATCTGCAGCTGGTTCGGAAAGAACTTCTGCACCGTGGCGTCGGCGATCCAGGGGTTGGCTTTGAGCCTGTCACGCACTGCGGCGGCATCCAGGAACAGCAACGAGGAGCGGCCGGTAACGCCGCCGACCGCGAGGATCTCGTCCTGGGTAAGCTGCTTCCGGCCGTTGATCGCAACAGCCGTGATGCGGAACCCGGCCGCATTGGCGAGCGCGTTGCGGGTGTCGGACAACGCCACACTGACGTCCTGCGCATGGCCGCCCTTGACGATGCCGAGCCAGACACTGCCGAACAAGAGGACCACCGTCGCCACGGTGCCGAGCCGGCGCGGCAGATAGCGCTCGACGAGTTCGACCACGCGCGGCGGCGCCTCGCGCTCGACCATCGGCGCGAGCGCGGCCTGCGCCGGCGCAAGGTCTCGTCGGATGGATCGCCTGCCTTGCTTCGTGCCTCGCGCAAAGCGGACACGCGGAAGACGGGCCGAGACATACTCGCGCAGCAGGATTGCCGCGCCAAGGGCAGCGGCTTTCAGGTCAGCTTGAGGCCTCTGCGATCGAGCGAGGCGTCCTGCACCATCCATTGCACGAGCTCATCAACTGTTGCGCCCGCAGATACTCGCGGACCCACGCCCACGGTCCCGGCCGACCGGATCCCTTCCGACCATCGCGACGCGGTTCGTCACGACGGCCCGACCTGGCAGCCGAGCACCACTGAGGCGCCAGCGTTAACCTTCGGACGTCCTGGTAAACAAAAAGTAAAATCGGTCCGAGGAGACGAATTTTTTCTCCGATTTATGAGGACCTTGCCCGGAATTCTTAAGCATTTTACGGGTTACAGGAACCACCGGGGGACGCCGGGCCGGGTTCTTCCGGTGCGCCTATCGCACGCCGGATCGGCGGCTGCGCCTCTCGGCCAGGGCGATCTGCTGATTGAGGAAATCGACAATGGCGATGCCCTGGGCCGCCAGAGCCTTCGGGTAGAGCGAGGCGGCCGTCAGGCCCGGCAGGGTATTGGTCTCCAGATAAACCGGACCGTTGGCCGCGACGATGAAGTCGGTGCGCGAGTAGCCGCCGCAGGACAGCGCGCGATGCGCCTTGATCGCCTCAGCCTGGAGCGCCGCAGTGATCTCCGGACTGAAGCGGCCCGGACAGATTTCCTTCGTCGCCGCCGCGAGGTACTTCGCGAAATAGTTGAAGGCACCGTCGGCGGGGAGGATCTCGATCGGCGGCAGCGCGATCAGCGAGCCGTCGGCCTGCTCGAGCACGCCGCAGGTCGCCTCGGTCCCGATGACGAACGGCTCGATCAGATACTCCTCGGTCGCGGCCGCTGCCTTGACGGCGACGAGGTCCTGGCTGGCGTTGACGAAGATGAGGCCGAAGCTCGAGCCGTCCTTCACGGGCTTCGCGATCAGCCGGCCGTAGCGCGCGAGCGCAGCCTCGGCATCATCCAGCGCGACACCCTCGGCCGCCGTGACACCGCCGAGCACGGCGAAGCGCTTGGCGGCAACCTTGTCGAAGGCGAGGTGCGAGGCCGCCGAGCTCGAGCCGGTGAACGGCACACCACGAAGCTCGCACATCAGTTGAAGCTCGCCATTTTCCGCCCGGCCGCCATGCAGGCCGAGCACCAGGACCCGATCTTCGGCCCCGGCGCGATCGATAGCCTCGCTGAGCGTGCCGATCCTGGCGCCATCGGCGGTGAACGGCTCCTCGAACGGCTTGGCATGCGCGGCCAGCGCTTGGCCGCTGGCCTGATGCACGGTGTCATCGACGTCCCAGAACCACAGCTCAGCCTCAGGCAACGCGGCGTGCAGGGCTTTCGCGCTCGCGACCGAGACGAGGCGCTCCTTGTTGGAGCCGCCGAACAAAATCGTGGTGCGCATCAATGTCTTCTCGATTGATCTCACAATCGCGGTCGCGATTGCGCTGACGTCACGTAAGCCTGCGGCTCGATCAGCTCGCCTTGATTCCGATCCGCTTGATCTCCCACTGCAGCTCGATGCCCGAGCTCGCCTTGACCCGCTCACGCACGGTCTCGCCGAGCGTCTCGATGTCGTCGGCGCTAGCGCTGCCGGTGTTGATCAGGAAGTTGCAGTGCATTTCCGAGACCTGGGCGCCGCCGACCCTGAGTCCACGACAGCCGGCGGCATCGACCAGCTTCCAGGCGGAATGTCCCGGCGGATTCTTGAAGGTCGAGCCGCCCGTCTTCTCGCGGATCGGCTGCGCCGTCTCGCGATGCGCCTGCACCTCCGCCATGCGCGCCCGGATCGCCTCCGGCGCCGAGGGCGTGCCGCGGAAGCGCGCGGCCGTGAAGATCAGCGCCGGATCGACGCCGCTCGCGCGATAGGTGAACTTCATCTCGGCATTGTTGAAGCGGTGCGTCTCGCCGTTTCGGTCGACAGCGATCGCTTCAATGAGAATGTCTTTGGTCTCGCCGCCATTGGCGCCGGCATTCATCCGCAGCGCCCCGCCGATGGTGCCGGGAATGCCGAACAGGAATTCCAGGCCCGCGAGGTTGGCCGACGCGGCGACCTCCGCGACGCGCTTGTCGAGCGCGGCGGTGCCGGCCGTGACGATGTCGCCTTCCGCCTTGACCTCGCCGAACGCGCGCGGCGCCAGCCGGATCACGACACCGGGGACGCCACCATCACGCACGATCAGGTTGGAGCCGACGCCGATGACATAGAGCGGGATATCCGTTGGGAGGTGCTTCAGGAAATAGGCGAGGTCGTCGGCATCCGCCGGCGTGAACAGCACCTGCGCCGGTCCGCCGACACGAAACCAGGTCAGCGGCGCGAGACTCGCATTGGCGAGCAGCCGCCCACGCAGCTCCGGCATGGCCGTTTTGAGATCGGGGGTGATGTCGGGAAAGGTCATGCGGCGGCCTGCCTCGTTTGGGCCGACGTCGTTGCGACGTAGCACGCTCCGTTCCCTCCCCCCTTGTGGGGGAGGGCTAGGGAGGGGGGGACCACGCACTCCGGAGTCTGCGGCTCACCCCCCTCCCTGCCCCTCCCCCACAAGGGGGGAGGGAACGGAGAGGCTACGTCGAGTGGCCTGACTTTCTCGGTGAACCGCTGGTTCAACACCGCCCTCACCCCAGTGCCTTCAACTCGCCGGGCAGCGCGTAGGCCCATTGCGTGATGTTGCCGGCGCCGAGGCACACGACGAGGTCACCGGGCTTGGCGAGGTCCTTGACGATACGAGCGAGATCGGCGGCCTTCGGCAGCGGCACCACGTCGCGATGGCCGTGGGCGCGCAGGCCCAGAACGAAGTGGTCGCGATCGATGCCCTCGATCGGCGCCTCGCCGGCCGGATAGACGTCGGCCACGACGACCGCATCGGCGTCGTTGAAGCAGGTGCAGAACTCTTCGAACAGCGATTGCAGCCGGGTGTAGCGATGCGGCTGCACCACGGCGACGACCTTGCCGTTGGTCGATTCGCGCGCCGCCTTCAGCACGGCGGCGATCTCGACGGGGTGATGCCCGTAGTCGTCGATCACGGTGACGCCGTTCCACTCGCCGGTGCGGGTGAAGCGGCGCTTGACGCCGCCGAAGCCGGCAATCGCCTTGCGGATGGCCTCGTCGGACAGGCCGAGCTCGCGCGCGACCGCAATGGCCGCCGTTGCGTTCGAGGCATTGTGCCGGCCTGGCATCGGCAGCGCGATGTCGGCAATCTCGTGCGTCTCACCGCTCTTGCGGTCGCGGAACACGACCTTGAACGACGAGCCGCCGCCCATCGGCGCGAGGTCGACGAGCCGGACATCGGCCTGCGGGTTCACGCCATAGGTGATGATGCGGCGGTCCTCGATCTTGCCGACCAGCGCCTGCACCACCGGATGATCGATGCACATCACCGCGAAGCCGTAGAACGGCACGTTCTCGACGAAGGCGCGGAACGCGTCCTGCACGGCCTCGAAGGTCTTGAAGTGATCGAGATGCTCGGGATCGACATTGGTGACGATGGCGACATCCGCCGGCAGCTTCAGGAAGGTGCCGTCGCTCTCGTCGGCCTCGACCACCATCCATTCGCCGGCGCCGAGCCGCGCATTGGTGCCGTAGGCATTGATGATGCCGCCATTGATGACGGTCGGATCGAGGCCGCCGGCATCGAGCAGCGCCGCGACCATCGATGTCGTCGTGGTCTTGCCATGGGTGCCGGCGATCGCGACGCAGCTCTTCAGCCGCATCAGCTCGGCCAGCATCTCGGCACGCCGCACGACCGGGATGCGCTGGGCGCGCGCGGCCATCAGCTCCGGATTGTCGCGCTTGATCGCGGTCGAGACCACCACGACGTCGGCGCCCGCGACATTCTCGGCCTTGTGCCCGACGCTGACGGTGATGCCCTTCTCGCGCAGCCGCGCGACATTGGCGTTGTCGGAGGCGTCGGAGCCCTGCACCGTGTAGCCGAGATTGCACAGCACCTCGGCGATGCCGCTCATGCCGATGCCGCCGATCCCGACGAAGTGGATGGGTCCGATCTCGCGCGGCAGTCTCATGGGGCGTCTCGTCTCAAGGGTTCCGGGCGTCCCCACCGGAGGGAGCGGCCGCGAATCATCAGCCCTTCTTGCAAGACATGGCCGACCTGGACAAGTCCGCCCGGGCAGTAAGAAGTGCCAAATTCGCAGGCGTTCGCCCGGTTTTAGCCGATTTTGGCAGCCCGGCCGGCGGCGATCGGCCAGGAGTTCCCGCTCGATCCCTCCCTTCACGAATTATTAAGCGCGATCACATGCCGTCCCCTCCCAACGGGATACCTGCAATTTTTGCGCGCTCACTGCGTCAGTTCGCGTGGCATGAGTAGCCGTGCGGCCGGCGTGCCGGGCACGCATATTTCAATCTTTGATGGAGAACCCTCGCCGATGTGCTCGCTGTGTGAAACGCACCCTCCCGTATTGTCCCGCCGCCGGCTGCTCGGCGGCGGCGCAGTGCTGGCTGCCGCGGCGGTCGGCGCACTTCCGGCGTTTGCCAAGGAAGCCAAGCAGGCGAACGACAGCGCAATGCCGCCCAACGCCATCTCTCCGGATGACGCGATGAAACGCATCGTCGATGGCAATGCGCGCTACGTCGCCGGCAATCTCGACAACAAGGATTTTTCGGCCGGCCGGGCGGCGCGCGCCGCGGCCCAATACCCGATCGCCGCGATCGTGAGCTGCGCAGATTCCCGGGTCGCGCCCGAGCTGGTGTTCGATCAGGCGCCCGGTGAGCTGTTCGTGGTCCGCGTCGCCGGCAATTTCGTCAATGACGACGGCCTCGCCAGCCTCGAATACGGCGTCAAGTTCCTCGGCACGCCTCTCGTGCTGGTGCTCGGTCACAGCGGCTGCGGCGCCATCGATGCGACGATCAAGGTGCTCAAGGACGGCACCAAACTGCCAGGCCACCTGCCCGCATTGATCAATGCGCTCAAACCCGGCGTCGAGGCAGCGATCGCGAAGAAGCCGCAGGATCTGCTGGCCGAAGCCACCGCGGAGAACGTCCGCAACAATGTCCGGCGCCTCTCGACTGCCAAGCCGATCGTCGGCCGCATGGTCGCCGAGGGCAAGGTGAAGATCGTGGGCGGCATCTATGACATCGGCACCGGCCGGGTCACGATGATCTGACGCCCTCAAGCCGGCCGCAGCACGCGATCCGCACGTGCGGCTGCGGCCGCGAGCCAGCACACCTGGTGGCAGAACCAAGCTTCCACGGAAGCCACGAAACCCGGCGTCAGCGTCAGATGCCGGCGCCCGTCGCCGAAGCGCAGCAGACCACGGCCCTCCATGGTCGCCAGCAGATTGCGGATATGGGAGCGCGAGACGCCGAGCGAGGTCGCAAGCTCCGCCGTCGAAATCGCGATGGCCTCGCGCCCAACCGCGGACCGGGCGACGAGCGTCAGGGCCAGATGGATGCCGCTGTCGTGCTCGTCGGTCCAGGCGAGATCGGGAAAGCCCGTCAGCGGCCGGTTGTCGCGGCAGAGCCAGCCCGCACATTGCCGGATCGTCTCCGCAAATAACGCGGCGTCGTCCTGCAGACGAAGGCTCAGTCCATCGGACTGCGTCAACCGCGCGTGGCAATCCAGGTGCATGGCAAGCCAGCCTCGCAGTCCCTCGAGGATGACGGGGCCAGGCACCAGATAGCGGATACGAGCGTCCTCGGGATCTCGCTCGACGGTCACCAGCGACAGACCGCGCAACACCGCGACGAACGCCGCCGTCTGCCGCGGACCCGGCAGCCGCATCTGCAGACGCGTCAGTGTCGGCCGCTCGACCGGCTTGCGCGCCGACATATGCATCATCACGATATGCGCAGCGATTTCCGTCGGAGCGCGCTGACCGAACAGCTTGATCATCAGGCGCTGGCCGCGCAGCGGCGCAATCAGCCGGTCGCAGAATTCCACGAGCACAGGCACGAAGGACGGATGCCGCCGCAAGCGCATCGGACGATCGTCGGGCAGGATGCCGCCATCGTCGGAGCTCCGGTTCATCTTGGGTTCACCGTGCGCTCGCGCGACTAGAGCGCCGCCGTCCTGATCACGAGATCGGCCAGACGTTCCGCGGCATCGAGCCGGCCGGCCGCGCGCGCGGCCTGCGCCATGGCGGCGAGGCGCGCGGGCTCGGCGGCGAGCGCCGAGATCTCGGAGGCCAGCCTGTCGGAGGTGAATTCGGTCTGCACGATCCGGATCGCGGCGCTCGCGTCCGACAGCACGCCGGCATTGGCGAACTGGTCCTGGTCGATGGCGCCGGGCAGCGGCACCAGGATCGAGGGCCGGCCGATCGCGGCGAGCTCGGCCACGGTACCGGCGCCTGAGCGCGAGATCACGAGATGATTGGCGGCGAGCCGCGCCGGCAGGTCGGTGAAGAACGGCTGCAGCTCGGCGTTGATCTTCAGCCGGTCGTAGAGCGCGCGCACCCGCGCCATGTCCTCCTGGCGCACCTGCTGGGTCAGCATCAGCCGGCCCCAGAGCGCCGGCTCCAGCCGCTCGATCGCGCCGGGCACGATGTCGCTCATCACGCGCGCGCCCTGGCTGCCGCCGACCACGAGCAGCCGCAGCGGCCCGGCGGTCTCCGGCGGAACATAGGGCACGGCCGCGGCTTCCAGGATCGCGGGACGCATCGGGGTGCCGACCGTGGTCGTCTTGGCCGACAGCGCGGGATCACGGTCGAGTACACCCGGCAGCGAGGTCGCGATCGCCTTCACATGCGTAGACAGGAAACGATTGGCGCGGCCGAGCACGGCATTGGCGTCGTGGATCAGGCTGGGCACGCCGGCGAGGCGTGCCGCCAGCAGCGGCGGCACGGTCGGATAGCCGCCGAAGCCGATCACGGCCGCGGGCTTGAGCCGCCGCATCAGGTTGAAGGCCGCGAGGGTGCCGGTGCCGAGCAGCAGCGCGGTCCGCGCGAGTGCGACCGGCGAGCGGCTGCGCACCGTCTCGCTCGGCACCACGTCGATCATGTCCTTGGTGAACAGGCCACTGTAGCGCAGCGCGCGCGCATCGGTGACGAGACGGACGCGATAGCCGCGCCTGATCAGCTCGACGCCGAGCGCTTCAGCAGGAAACAGATGGCCGCCGGTGCCGCCGGCCGCGAGCAGAATGAGAGGCGCGGTTGAGGTCATGCGGGCTTGTTTACAGGCAATGTGTCGTCATTGCGAGCAAGGCGACCTCAAGCGTAATTGCGCACCGCGCCGGCTGCGTCGCCTGCCTCGACCTCCATCCGCGGCCGCTGCCGGGTCAGCGCCAGCATCATGCCGACGCCATAGGCGAGCGACACGATCGAGGAACCGCCGTAGGAGATGAAGGGCAAGGTCATGCCCTTGGCCGGGATCAGCTGCAGGTTGACGGAGATGTTGATGGCCGCCTGGATGCCGAACAGGATCGCGAGGCCCGACGCTGCGAAGCGCGCGAAGCTGTCCTCGGTCGCATAGGCGCGCGACAGCGTGCGGATCACGATGAACGCAAACAGCGCGACCAGCGCCAGGCACAGGATGATGCCGAACTCCTCGGCGGCGACCGCGAACACGAAATCGGTGTGACTGTCCGGCAGGCTGCGCTTGGCGATGCCCTCCCCCGGTCCAAGGCCGAACCAGCCGCCGTTGGAGAACGCCTCCATCGCGGTGTCGACCTGGAAGGTGTCGCCCGAGGCCGGGTTCATGAAGCGCTTGATGCGGCCGGCGACGTGCGGGACCAGGAGATAGGCCCCGAACAGGCCGGCGGCGGCGGCGCCCGCGAGACCTGCTACCCAGATCATGCGCATGCCGGCGATGAAGAACAGCGAGCCCCAGACCATCAGGATCAGCATGGTCTGTCCGAAATCCGGCTCCATCACCAACAGCGACACCAGCATCAGCAGCAGCACCAGCGCCATGGTGGTCGCCGGCATGTCGGGTCGCCGCGCGGATTCCGAGAACAACCAGGCGGAAACGACGACGAAGGCCGGCTTCGCCGCCTCGGACGCCTGGATGTTGACGCCGATCAGCGTGATCCAGCGCCGCGAGCCCTTCACCTCCGGGCCGATCGCGAGCGTCAGCACGATCAGCACGATGGCGATCGTGAACACCACCAGCGCGCTGCGCCGGATCTGGCGCGGCGACAGGAAGGAGACGCCGATCAGAACGATGAAGGACGGCAGCAGGAACAGGACGTGGCGATTGAAGAAGTGGAACGGATCGAGCCCGATCCGGGTCGCCACCGGCGGGCTGGCCGCGAGCGACAGGATCACCCCGCACAGCATCAGCGCGAGGATGGAGCCGAGCAGCGGCTTGTCGACCGTCCACCACCAGTCGGACAGCGGATTGCGTTCTTCACGGGAGAGCATCGGGCGTCCACCTGAGCCGAGACATCGGCCCATTGGCGCCCAGGATGGTTATCGAAGGGTTAAGGGCCTCTCAACTGTCGTCCCGGACAAGCCGTGGCGCGCGCCAGCGCGTCGCGGCGCCGATCCGGGACCCATACGCCGTAGCCGTCGTGATGGGCAAAGAGCCAATGGCCGGCGTGCCTCAAGCTGCTCCCTGCGGGTATGGGTCCCGGCGTTCGCCGGGACGACAGCGGTGTTTGCGGCCTAGACAACCCGCTCCACACCCGGCAGCGCCTGCACCAGGTCGCGGAAATGCGTGCCGCGGATTTCGAAGTTGCGGAACTGATCGAAGGAAGCGCAGGCCGGCGACAGCAGCACGACGGCATCCTTTAATCCCGAGGCCTCCGCATCGGCGGCAGCCTGCGCGACCGCGACCTCCAGCGTGCCGGACATCTCGTGCGGCACCTTGTCGCCAAGCGTTCCGGCGAACTCGGAAGCCGCCTCGCCGATCAGATAGGCCTTGCGAATGCGCGGGAAGAAGCCGGCGAGGCTGGTGATGCCGCCCGCCTTGGGCTTGCCCCCGGCGATCCAGAAGATGTCGGCAAAGGACGACAGCGCATGCGCGGTCGCATCTGCGTTGGTGCCCTTGGAGTCGTTCACGAACAGCACGTTGCCGCGGCGGCCGACCTGCTCCATGCGGTGCGCCAGACCTGGGAAGCTGCGCAGCCCCTGCTGCAGCACATCCTCCCTGACCCCGATCGCGAGCGCGGCAGCGGCGGCGCAGGCGGCGTTCTGGGCGTTGTGTTGACCACGCAGCGAGCCGATGCCACCGAGACGTGCGACCTCGCTGCGCGCGCCCCCCGCGCTGCGCACGATCGTCTCGTGCTCGACGTACAGCCCATCCGCCAGCGGGTTCTTCACCGAGATGCGCACGACGCGCTTGCCGCCCCGGTCGAGCCGATCGGCGATCGCCCGCGAAAAACCGTCGTCGACACCGACGATCGCGGTGCCTTTGGACTGGACACCCGCCACCAGCCGCTCCTTCACCGCCGCATAGTTCTCGATCGTGCCGTGGCGGTCGATATGGTCCTCGCTGACATTGAGCAGGATGCCGACGCCCGGATCGAGCGACGGCGTCAGGTCGATCTGGTAGGACGACATCTCGATCACGTGGACGCGGCCCATGCGCGGCGGCTCCAGCGACAGGATCGCGGTGCCGATATTGCCGCCCATCTGGGTATCGTAGCCGGCGACGCGCATCAGATGCGCGATCAGCGCCGTCGTGGTCGACTTGCCATTGGTACCGGTGATCGCGACGAATGGCGCATCCGGCGCGTGCCGCCTGCGCTCGCGGCAGAACAGCTCGATGTCGCCGATCACCTCGACCCCGGCCTCGCGCGCCTTCAACACGCTCCAATGCGGGACCGGATGGGTCAGCGGCACGCCGGGCGCCAGCACCAGCGCGGCGAAGTTCGCCCAGGAGACGGTGCGCAGATCGGCGGTGATGAAGCCTGCCTTCGCCGCTTCCGTCATCCGATCGGCGCCGTCGTCGGCCGCGATCACTTCGGCCCCGCCGGCCCGCAGAGCATGACAGGAGGCCAGCCCCGAGCCGCCGAGCCCGAAGACGGCGACGGTCTTGCCGGCAAATGAGGTAACGGGGATCATGTCAGCGCAGCTTCAAGGTCGAGAGACCGACCAGGGCCAGCATCACCGAGATGATCCAGAACCGGATCACGATCTGCGGCTCGGTCCAGCCGAGCTGCTCGAAATGATGGTGGATCGGCGCCATCTTGAAGATGCGCTTGCCGGTCAGCTTGAACGAGGCCACCTGCACGATCACCGACACGGCCTCCAGCACGAACAGGCCGCCGATGACCGCCAGCACGATCTCGTGCTTCACCGCGACCGCGATCGATCCGAGCATGCCGCCGAGGGCCAGCGAGCCGGTGTCACCCATGAAGATCGACGCCGGCGGGGCGTTGAACCAGAGGAAGCCGAGGCCCGCGCCGAGCACCGCGCCGCACAGCACGGCAAGCTCGCCAGTGCCCGCGACATAATGGATCTGCAGGTAATCGGAAAACACCGCGTTGCCGGCGAGATAGGCGATCAGACCGAAGCTGGCGGAGGCGATCATCACCGGGACGATGGCCAGGCCGTCGAGTCCATCGGTCAGGTTGACGGCATTGCCGGCGCCGACGATGACGAACGCGCCGAAGATGACGTAGAGCCAGCCGAACTTGATGACGAGTTCCTTGAAGAACGGAATGGCAAGCCCGGTCGCGGACGGATCGCGCCCGAGCCGCACCAGCGCATAACAGGCGACCAGCGCGATCGCAGCCTCGATCAGCAGACGCAGTCTGCCGGCAAAGCCGGAATGCGACTGTTTGGTCACCTTCAGATAGTCGTCATAGAAGCCGACGAAGCCGAAGCCGAGCGTCACCGCGAGAACGATCCAGACGTAGGGGTTGAGCGGATTGGCCCACAGCACGGTGGAGACGACGAGGCCCGACAGGATCATCAGGCCGCCCATCGTGGGCGTGCCCTTCTTGCTGATGATGTGCGATTGCGGGCCGTCGGTGCGGATCGGCTGGCCCTTGCCCTGGCGCAGGCGCAGATGATCGATGATCCACGGCCCGAACAGGAACACGAACAGCGCCCCGGTGACGACCGCGCCGCCCGTACGGAACGTGATGTAGCGGAACACGTTCAGCAATCCGCGAAACACGGACAGGCTCGGAAACGTATTCGTCAGCTCGATCAACCAGTAGAACATCCAACCCGCCTATGCCGCCTCACCGAGACCGCGAACACGGATTCGCTCGCGAATCCGGTCCAGCCTCTTTTAACCATGATCGGGGCCGGGTGCGAATCATAGGCCGGCGGAAAGACCCGTCCGGCACGATCGCTTCGACCGCCAGTGGAAAATATCGTTCTGCCGCGCCGCGATATCGCCCGATTTTCAAGCGGGCCGCTGCAGCGCCGCGGCGAGCTTCGACACGAACTTGTTGACCCAGAAGATCTTCTTGCTGCCCTTGATGACGACGACGTCGCCCGGCGCCAGCAGCGCCGCGACCCGGCCGGGATCCAGCGTCACCGGATCCTCGTGCCAGCCGAGCCGCTTTGCGTGCGGCAGGCTGTCGAACAGGTGACGCATCAGCGGACCGACGCAATAGACGCCATCGACCCCGGCGAGATGAGCCACCATCCCCTGATGATAGGCCGGCGCCTCGGCGCCGAGCTCGAGCATGTCGCCAATCACGGCGATGCGCCGCCCCCGCACCGGTCGCGCCTGCAGACTGTCGAGCGCTGCCGCCATGCTGGCCGGATTGCCGTTGAAGCTGTCGTCGATGAGAACGATGTCGCCGACGGTCTGCTCGACGCCACGGCCCGTCATGATGCCGACATGGCCGAGCGTCGGCGCGAGCAGCGCCGGATCGAGCCCGGCCGCTGCGATCGAGGCCAGCGCCGCCAGCGCATTGTGCAGGCGATGCGGCGCACCGGGCGTCAGCGCGAATGCGACGCGACGACCGGCGACATCGGCGATCACATCCCAGGCTTCGCCGCGCGAGTTGTGCGAGAGCTCGCGCACCTCCGCATCGCCGCCGAAGCGGATCACCTTGCCCGTCCATTCCGGCGCCGCGAGATCTGAGGGAAGCACGAGGACGCCATCGGCTGGCAGACCGCGCGCGATCGAGACCTTCTCTTTCCTGATCGCTTCCAGGCTGCCGAGCTTCTCCAGATGCACCGGCTGGACGTTGACGACCAGCGCCACCGTCGGCTGCGACAGCTCCGTCAACCGCGCGATCTCGCCTGTCTGGTTCATGCCCATCTCGACGACCCAGACCGAAGCGGAGGGATCGGCGTTGCACAGCGTCAGCGGCACGCCCCAGAAATTGTTGAAGCTGGACGGACTCGCGGACGCGCCGGGATAGGCGGCGATGAACTCCTTGGTCGAGGTCTTGCCGGCGCTGCCGGTCAACCCGATCACCGGGCCGTGGAAGCGCGCCCGCGCGGCGCGCGCCAGCGCCCACAGCCCATCGATCAGCGTGTCCGGCACCACGAGCTGCGGCACGGTGACGCCATCGATCCTGTGCGGCACGATCATCGCCACCGCGCCAGCCGCTTCGGCGTTCGCCGCAAACTCCCAGCCATCGCGGCTGGAGGCAAAGCTCGACACGAAGCCGCCACTCGGCGTGCCGCTCAGCGCCACGAACAGGCTGCCGGGCTTCACCGCGCGGCTGTCCTGCGTGACGAAGTCGATTCGAGTCTCCGGATAGTCGCCGGTGAGGCCGAGCGCGCGCGCCGCCTCTGCCACGGTCCACAGCGCCTTCGTCATGATGTCCTCGATGCCAACGCGTCCGCGACCGCTTCATGATCGCTGAAATGCAGAATATTGCTGCCGATGATCTGTCCGATCTCATGGCCCTTGCCGGCGATGACCAGCGCGTCGCCGGGCTGCAGCTCGCTGATCGCGACCTGGATCGCCTCGGCCCGGTCGCCGATCTCACGCGCGCCGGGTGCGGCTGCCAGGATCGCGGCGCGGATCGCAGCCGGATCCTCACTACGCGGATTGTCGTCGGTGATGATGACGCTGTCGGCCTCTTCGGCGGCGATCGCGCCCATCAAGGGACGCTTGCCGGTGTCACGGTCGCCGCCGGCGCCGAACACGACGACGAGTTTTCGGGCGGCATAGGGCCGCAGTGCATGCAGCGCCTTGGCGAGCGCGTCCGGCTTGTGCGCGTAGTCGATGAAGATGGGCGCACCATTGTGCTCGCCGACCAGCTCAAGCCGGCCCTTGGCGCCCTCGAGCTGCTCGAGCGCTTCGAACACGGCCTGCGGATCGCTGCCGGTGCCGATCGCAAGGCCCGCTGCGACCAGCGCATTCTCGATCTGAAACGCGCCGACCAGCGGCAGCCGGACCGCATGCATGCGGCCGCAATGCTGGATCTGGAGCTGCTGCGCAAAGCCGTCGATTGCAGCGGCCACGAGACGGATGCCCTCGCCCGCGCCATCGCCATGGGTCCCCACCGTCATCAGGCGAAGAACGCGCGTCTGCGCCGCAGCGATGACCTCCGGCGAGCACTCATGATCGGCCGAGATCACCGCAGGCCCGCCCGGCGGAACGAGATCGCGGAACAGCCTGAGCTTGGCGTTGAGGTAGTGCGTGATATCCGGATGATAGTCCATGTGGTCGCGCGACAGGTTCGTGAACCCGCCGGCCGAGACCCTGACACCGTCGAGCCTGAACTGATCGAGCCCGTGCGACGAGGCCTCGAACGCCAGATGGGTGACGCCGTCCTGCGTGATCTCGTCGATCTGCCGATGCAGCGCGATCGGATCGGGCGTCGTCAGCGAGCCGTAGACGGTGCGCTTGTCCGACACCAGCCCGACGGTCCCGATGCTGGCCGAGCTGTGGCCGAGCTTCTGCCAGATCTGCCGCGTGAAGGCGGCGACCGACGTCTTGCCGCTGGTGCCGGTGACGGCGGCAATCGTTGCCGGCTGGCGCGGATAGAACCGCGACGCAGCCAGCGCGAGCGCCCGCCGCGGGTTCGGCAGCGCGATGAATGGAACGGCCAGCCCTGCTCCAGATCCCGCCGCGCCGGCCACGGCGACCGCGCCGGCCGCGATCGCCGCCGCAATGAAGCGGGAACCATCGGTCTTGGTGCCGGAGAGTGCAAAAAACAGGTCGCCGGGCCGCACGGCGCGGCTGTCGACGGCGAGGCCGGATATCTCGACTGCGGCGATGGGAGCGTCGAGCGTCGCCTGATCGCCCAGGAGGTCGTGAAGTTTCATCCTGGTTCCGTGCCAGTCCTGGCCCCGCCCGGGGATGGCGGCAGCTCCAAAGCCTGCGATTCGACGACGGCTTACTGTGTCAGCCGCGATGCCGCAAGAATTTGGCGGTCGGACGGCGGCAGGTCGAACCGGGGCTCGATTCCCAGCAGCGGCCCGATCCGGGAGATCACGTTGCCGGCGGTCGGCACCGCGTTCCAGCCCGAGGTGATGAAGCCATAGGTTTCCTTCAACGGCTGCGGCTCGTCCAGCATGATCAGCAGCTGGTATTTTGGCTTGTCCGCCGGGATCACTGCGGTGAAGAGGGTCAGCACCTTCTTCTTGGCGTAGCGGCCGTTGATCACCTTCTCGGCGGTGCCGGTCTTGCCGCCGATGTAGTAGCCCTTCACGTCAGCCTTGCGCGCGGTGCCGATCTCGGCGTTCAGACGCATCAGATAGCGCATCTTTTCGGAGGTCTCCGGCTTGATCACGCGCTTGGCGACCTGCATCGCCTCCGCCTCGGTGCGCTTCATGAAGGTCGGCGGGATCAGATAGCCGCCATTGACCAGCGCGCTGACGCCCATCACGCCCTGCAGCGGCGCCACCGCCATGCCGTGACCAAACGCGATCGTGATCGTGTTCAATTCGCTCCAGCGCTTGGGCAGGATCGGCGAGGCACTCTCCGGCAACTCGGTGCGCAACCGGTCGAACTGGCCCATCTTGCGCAGGAATGCCTTGTGGCCCTCGACGCCCTGAGTCAAAGCGATCCTGGCGGCGCCGACGTTGGAGGAGAAGGTGAACACCTCCTTCATGGTAAGGAAGCGGCCCTTCGGCTCGTCGTCGTGAATGGCGAATTTGCCGTAGTGCAGCGGCCCGCGTGCATCCCACAGCGAGTTGAGATCATACTTGCCGGTGTCGAGCGCCATCGCGAGGGTGAACGCCTTGAAGGTCGAGCCCATCTCGTACACGCCCGTGGTCAGGCGGTTGATCCGGTCTGGATCGTGCGCTTCCTTCGGGTTGTTGGGATCGAAATCCGGCAGCGACACCATGGCGATGATCTCGCCGGTCCTGACATTGACGACGAGACCGGAGGCCGCCTTGGTCTTGAACTTCTCCTTGGCCTTGAGCAGTTCGTCGCGCAGCGCATGCTCGACGCGTAGGTCGACCGACAGTTCAACCGGCCGCTGCAGTCGGTCGGTGGCGAAGCCGGCGCGATGCAGGTCGGCGAGGCCCTGATTATCGAGCCACTTCTCCATGCCGGCGATGCCCTGGTTGTCGATGTTCACCAGGCCGATCAGATGCGCCACCTCGTTGCCGGTCGGATAGACACGCTTGTTCTCGCGCAGGAAGCCGATGCCCGGCAGGCCGAGGCGATGAATGTCCTGCTGCTGCTTCGGCGTCATCTCGCGCTTCAACCAGACGAAGCCCTTGCGCGACATCAGTCGGTCGCGGACCTCGCCCGTATCGAGATCCGGCAAGGTCGCCGTCAGTAGCTCGATCGCCTCGTCCTTGTCGATGAGGCGACGCGGCTCGGCGAACAGGCTCGGCGTCTTCACGTCGGTGGCGAGAACGGCGCCGTTGCGGTCGACGATATCGGGGCGCGCGGTGGCGATGGCGTCCTGCTGCGCGGCGCGCCGCGCGCTCGGACCATCCGAGCCGATCGCGAACATCACGAGGCGGCCGCCGATCACCGCGTAGACGGCGGCAAAGGCAATGATCGCGAGGCCGACGCGCGCGCGCGCCTTGGCAGTCCGATCGACATCGCGCCCATACAGCAGCGTGCGCACCAGACGTTGCCGCCAGGGTTCCTGCGGCTTGACGTCGGGCCGAAGCTGATCGGTCATTGCTGATCCTCCGGGCGACGCACTGACCCGGTCACGGGGGGCTCTTCGTTGATCGCGTCGATCGCATCGATCATCGATCCGATCGGATCCGGATTGTCCGGTCGCGCAAATCGCGGGGGCCGCTCCGGCAGATTCTTCAGGCTGTCGTATTGCGTGGCGTTGAGCGGCTTCAGCGGCAGATGCCGCTCGACCAGCCCTTGCAGCCGCAGCGGCGCGTCGAGCTTGGCCCATTCCGCGCGCAACACTGCGATGGCCTCGCGCTGCTCGCGGATCTCGGCGCGCAATTGCAGCACGCGCTCGACCCGTGCCGTGGAGTCCATCTTGATGCGATAGACATAGGCCGCCGCGAAGATCAGCGAGCAGATCACGACGAGGTGCAGGAGGCGCATCGGTCAGCCTCCTCGCAGGACATCGGCCAGGCGCGGCCAGGGCGAAGAAGATGCCGAAGCGTGCGCCGGCGCGGCCGTACGCTCGGCACCGCGCAGCTTGGCGGACCGCGCCCGCGGATTGGCGTCGGTCTCGGCCTCCGCGGCCACGACCGGCTTGCGGTTGAGCAGTTGGAAGCTCGGTGCCTCCTGCGCGATCTCGGGCAAATGGCGCGAGCCGCCGCCGGTTCTGCTGCGCTCGGCGAGGAACGTCTTGACGATGCGGTCCTCGAGCGAATGGAACGAGACGACCGCCAGCCGGCCGCCCGGTGCCAACACGCGCTCCGCGGCCGACAGCGCCTGTTCGAGCTCGAAGAGCTCCTCGTTGACGAGAATGCGCAACGCCTGGAACGTGCGCGTCGCCGGATGGATGTCGCCAGGCTTGGATCTCACCACGCGCGCGACGATGTCGGCAAGCTGCCGCGTCGTCGTGACCGGCTGTTCCTTGCGCGCGGCCACGATGGCCCGCGCCACGGCGCGCGAGTGCCGCTCTTCGCCAAAGATATAGATGACGTCGGCCAGAGCGCGCTCGGCGGCGTGGGCGACGACATCGGCGGCCGTCGGTCCCGTGCCGCCCATCCGCATGTCGAGCGGGCCGTCGAACCTGAACGAGAAGCCGCGCGCGGCGGAGTCGAGCTGCATCGAGGAGACGCCGACATCCATCACGACGCCGTCGACATGCGTGAGGCCTTGCGATGCACAGATGTCGGCCAATGCCGAGAAGCGGTTCTCGACCAGTTTCAGGCGATCGCCCGCTTCGGCGAGGAGACCAGCGCCGCCGGCGATTGCAGTGCTGTCGCGATCGATCCCGATGACCCGTGTTCCCGCCATCGCCAGGATCAGGCGCGTATAGCCGCCGGCGCCAAAGGTCGCATCGACGTAGGTTCCGCCGTCGCGCGGCGCCAGCATCTCGACCGCTTCGGGGCCGAGCACCGGGACGTGTCGCTGGTCAGCCGTACTCACGCGGCCGCTCCGCGAGCGCGCCGTTGCTTCAGACTGATTTTGGTCGGCAGCGAGCCCATCGCGCCTTCGATCCTCGCGCCCCGTCAATTCGCCAAGCCATCTCTCGGGACGCTCCGTCATCCGTGGAGCCGTCACGACATCAGCAGCACGATCCGGCCACGTCGAGACCCTCGATCCGACAGCGATCGCACGGCGCCGGAGCGCCCCGGAACCGGTTTCGATCGTAATCTGCCGTGCAGGACCTTGCATCGTGGCGGCTTGCCGTCCCGAAAGCCGGCTTGGCTCTTCACCACTCAGTAACGGCGTTTAGCGTTAACAAACCGTTGACGGTCTGTGGCGGATGTTAGGCACTTGGAGTGCGAAGCAGAGCCGGCGCGCCGGTCGGCGGACGTGCCGTCGCGATACAACGGTCGGCTCAATATCGAGGGCTCGCATGCGATTTCGATTGCGGCTGGGACATGTAAAAGAGTAGTGCCTGCCCATATCCGGTTTGAGCCATCGCCGCCGCCGTCCGCTTCGAGTCGTTCATGCCCAATCCCTCCGACAAGCCGGAATCGAAGCGTTCTCGTGCGCTGCCGATCCCCAAAGGCGTTGCCGACCTGCCGGTCTTTACGCCGGACTCGTCGGTCGCCTCCGACGTCATCCCGTCGGCCAATTTCGGCGAGCGCAAGGGCGGGCGCCAGCCGGACATGATCATTCTGCACTACACCGGCATGCCGGATGTCGAAGGGGCGATCACCAAGCTGTGTACCGCCGGCAGCGAGGTCTCCGCGCATTACGTCGTGCTCGAGGACGGACGCATCGTCCAGTGCGTGCCGGAGGCCTTGCGCGCATGGCACGCGGGTCTCTCGTCATGGGGCGGCGAGGAGGACATCAATTCCTGCTCGATCGGCGTCGAGATCGTCAATCGCGGCCACGATTGGGGCTATCCGGATTTCCCACCGCGGCAGATCGCGGCGGTGATCGCGCTGTGCCGGGGCATCATGCTCCGCCGCAACGTCCCGGCGCATCGCGTGCTCGGGCATTCCGACGTCGCGCCCGCGCGCAAGAAGGATCCGGGCGAGAAATTTCCGTGGCATTCGCTGGCGAATTCCGGCGTCGGCCATTGGGTGCAGCCGGCGGCGATCACCAAGGGCGAGACGCTGAAGCTCGGCAGCATCGGCGACGACGTCAAGGGCCTGCAGAAGGCGCTCGCCAAATACGGCTATGGCGTGCCGATCACCGGCAAATTCGACGGCATCACCATGGATGTGGTCACGGCGTTCCAGCGACACTTCCGCCCCGAAAAGATCGACGGCATCGCCGACCGCTCGACCTTGTGGACGCTGCATGCGCTGCTGACGAGCCTTCCGGCCGAGGATCAGGCGCCGCGCGCCTGACGCGTCAGGCCTCCGCGTCGAGCTCCCCGAGCCGGCGTGCATAGAGACGCCTGAGCGGCGCGAGCTGCGTCGCTGCGCTCGCCTCGCGATAGGCCGCGCTTGCCTCGTCGCGCCGGCCGAGCCGCCGCAGGAGGTCCGCCCGCACTGCCGGCAGCAGATCGTACTGCTTCAATCCGCCACGGGCGGCCAGCGCATCGACCAGCGCCAGCGCCCGCGCCGGGCCGTCGACCATCGAGACAGCGGCTGCATGATTGAGCTCGATCACCGGCGATGGTGCGATCCGCAGCAGAACCTCGTAGAGGCCCACGATCTGCCGCCAGTCCGTTTCAGCGTAACTGGACGCCTGGGCATGAAGCGCGGCGATCGCCGCCTGGACCGTGTAGGACTGCGGCAGCCCCTTCATGCCCAGCGCCTGTTCGACCAGCCCCAGCCCTTCGGCGATCTGCTCGCGATTCCACAGCGAGCGGTCCTGCTCCTCCAGCAGGACGATGTCGCCCGCCGCATCGGTTCGGCCGGCGCGCCGCGCATCGTGCAGCAGCATCAACGCGAGCAGGCCCTTGATGTCGCGCGCCTCCGGCATCAAGCCAAGCAGCAGCC
The DNA here is from genome assembly GCF_051167615.1 of Bradyrhizobium sp. HKCCYLS3013. Taxonomy (NCBI): domain Bacteria; kingdom Pseudomonadati; phylum Pseudomonadota; class Alphaproteobacteria; order Hyphomicrobiales; family Nitrobacteraceae; genus Bradyrhizobium; species Bradyrhizobium sp. HKCCYLS3013. Next base: position 370,979 of record NZ_JBNPTK010000001.1, on the reverse strand, counting down.
GACCCAGCCGGATCGCCTCGCGCGCGAGATCCTCGCGAATCAGCTCCGTGCCGGAGGTCGCGAGATAGCCCTCGGTGAACACCAGATAGATCACGGTCAGGACGCCGCGCAGCCGCTCCTCGAGCGCCTCGCGTCCCGGCACCTCGTAGGGAATGCCGGCGAGACGGATCTTCTGCTTGGCGCGGACCAGGCGCTGCGCCATCGCCTCCTCGCCGGTGACAAAAGCGCGGGCGACCTCGGCGGTGGTGAGGCCGCAGACCGTGCGCAGCGTCAGCGCGACCTGGACCTCCGGCGCGAACGACGGATGGCAGCAGGTGAAGATCAGCCGCAGCATGTCGTCGTCGAGATCGGCCGGCGCGTCGGCGTCGTCGCTGGCGGCATCACGCTCGATCGCATGAACGATCTCCGCCTCCTTGTCGCGAAAATTGCTCCGCCGCCGGATGCGATCGATGGCCTTGTTGCGGGCGACATTGACCAGCCACGCCCGCGGGTTGGCGGGAGCGTCGGACCCCCGCCATTTGAGCAGCGCCGCAGCGAACGCATCCTGCAGCACGTCCTCGGCCAGATCGAAGTCACCGACGAGCCGGATCAAGGTCGCGAGTGTGCGGCCGGCCTCATCGCGGAACACCTTGTCGATCGCATCGGGCGTCATCGGTGACCTTCTCGGCAGCGAGCCGCACCGGTCTCAATGATTGTATTGCCAGACCGGCCGCACCTCGATCGAGCCGAGCCGGGCGCCGGGAATCCGCGCGGCAATCCCGATCGCCTCGTCGAGATTCTTGGCCTCGATCATGTAGTAGCCGCCGAGCTGCTCGCGGGTCTCGGCGAACGGACCATCGGTTGTGAGGATCTTGCCGTCCCGCACCCGCACGGTGGTCGACGTCATGGTCGGCTGCAGCCGATCGCCGCCCTTGTAGTTGCCGCTCGAGATGATGGACTGGGTGAAGGCCTGATATTCCGCCAGCATCTTCCCTTCGGCCGCCTTCTCCATCTTCGCGTATTCGACCTCGTTCAGATAGATCATCAACAGATACTGCATCGGACTTGCTCCTCATGTTCGGCTGGATCGCCGACATCCAGTCGAACGGCGCCGACATGGAACGACACGCGAAGGATAATATTTTTCGCCGGCATGGCGATGGCTTGACGTGCTGCTCGGAAAGCCCCATTCAGGCCGCATCAGTCGGCCGGACGGCCGCTCCGGCAAGCGCCGAAAGGCCGCCGGGGAGGAAAGTCCGGGCTCCATCGACATGCGGTGCCGGATAACGTCCGGCGGGGGCGACCCCAGGGACAGTGCCACAGAGAACGAACCGCTTCCTCCCGCGAGGGAGGCAAGTAAGGGTGAAAAGGTGCGGTAAGAGCGCACCGCGGGGCCGGCAACGGAACCGGCATGGTAAACCCCACCGGGAGCAAAACCGAATAGGGACGGCCACGCGGAGACAATCGCCCAGGCACTTTGTGTCAGGCGATGACGTCCGCGGGAGCGATGTCAGGCTCGCCGTCCGGGTAGGTTGCCCGAGGTCACGCGCAAGCGCGATCCCAGAGGAATGGCCGTCGCGTATCGTCATGCGCAAGTGTGGCGGTGCCCTACAGAACCCGGCTTACAGGCCGGCTGATATGTTCATGAGGGGCTCGGCGCCGACAGCGCCGGGCCCCTCACCATTTGTGTTATCCCGCCGCCGAGAGCTGGCCGAACTCGATGGCCTGCCGCTCGAACAGGCTGCGATAGAGTCCGCCAGGCTTGCCGACCAGCGCGGCGTGGCTGCCCTGCTCGACGATGCGGCCACGATCGAACACCAGGATGCGGTCGAGGCTGCGCACGGTTGCCAGCCGATGCGCGATCACGATCGCGGTCCTGCCCTTCATCAGCCGCTCCATCGCCTCCTGGATCAGCGCCTCCGATTCCGAATCCAGGCTCGAGGTCGCCTCGTCCAGGATCAGCACGCGCGCATCCGCCAGGAACGCGCGCGCCAGCGCCACCCGCTGCCGCTCGCCCCCCGACAGCTTGACGCCGCGCTCGCCGACGAGCGTACCGTAGCCCTTCGGCAGCCGCGTGATGAACTCATGCGCGTTCGCAAGCCGCGCCGCCTGCTCGATCTCCGCCTGGCTGGCGCCCGGCCGGCCATAGGCGATGTTCTCGGCCAGCGAGCGGTGGAACAGGATCGGCTCCTGCTGCACGATCGCGATCTGGCTGCGCAGCGAGTCCTGCTTGGCATGGGCGATGTCCTGCCCGTCGATCAGGATCCGGCCGCCGCTCACGTCGTACAGCCGCTGTACCAGCTTGACGAAGGTCGTCTTGCCGGAGCCGGAGCGCCCGACGAGGCCGATCCGTTCGCCCGGCCGGATGTCCACCGACAGCCGATCGTACAGCGGCGCACGATGGCCGCCATAATGGAACGTCACCGCATCGAACACGATGTGGCCGCCCGTCACGGCGATCGGCCTGGCATCGGCGGCATCGACGATGCCGATCGGCTCGCCATGGATCGCCACCAGTTCGTCCATGTCGTTGACCGCACGCTGCAAGTTGTTGATGTGCATGCCGACGTCGCGCAGATAGGCATGGATCACGTAGTAGCTGGTCAGCACATAGGTGACGTCACCCGGCGAGGCCCTGCCCGCCATCCACAGCAGCACGGCGCCGCCGATCACCGAGGAGCGCAGGCACAAGAGCACGCCGAGCTGCACCGCAGCCGTGGTGTTGTAGCGCAGCCAGGTGCGGTTGACGCGCCGGGACCAGCGCTTGACGACGCGCATCAGCCTGAAGTCCTCGCGCGCCTCGGCGCCGAACGACTTCACCACCGCATTGCAGCTCAGCGCGTCCGCCAGGGTGCCGCCGACCTTGGTGTCCCAGGCATTGGAGATCCGTGCGGCCGGCGCGATGTAGCGGGTTGAGAACGCCACCGTCATCGCGACATACAGTACCGCGCCGACGGCGATGACCCCACCCAGCGCGCCCCAATGCAGGCCGAGCAGCACCATCGAGCCCAGCAGCACCGACAGCGACGGCAGCAGGGCCAGCAGGATGGTGTCGTTGTAGAGGTCGAGCGCCCACATTCCCCGGGTGATCTTGCGCACCGTGGAGCCGGCGAAACTGTTGGCGTGCCAGTCGGTCGAGAACCGCTGCACGCGCACGAAGGCGTCGCGCGCCACGTCGGACATGATGCGCAGGGTAAACGGCACGATCAGTTGCAGGCCCGACAATCGCAGCACGATCGAGGCGAAGCCCAGCGCGACGATGCCGGCGAATGCCACCAGCGCGGCATGTCGCGCATCGCCGTTTGCCGGGCCGAGCGTCAGCGCATCGACGAGCTTGCCGGAGAACACCGGCATGAACAGGTCGGCGGCGGTGGCGCCCAGCAGCGCGCATGCAATGCCGAGGGTCATGCGCGGCTGCTTCCGCCAGTGGCGGAACACGAACGGCATCACGACGCGGATGGCGGCGGGACGCTTGTCGGCCTTCAGGCCGGAGACGTCGACGGTCATGGCATCATCCGGCCGCGCGCGCAGCGCCAGCCGGCTCCAAATAATGCAGACGTGACGCGGCGCGCGGTCTGCGGATGAGTAATCAGGCGTTGGGAAGTTAGGCGGTGGTGCTCAAAGCGAGCGGCCGAACACCAGAACAGGCATCGAGCGGGTGCACGCGATCTGCAGATGCGATTCAGTCATGCAAATCTCCCCGGTTCGAGCGACAATTTTTGTTCCATACCATCGAGGGTATGATTTGGCAACCCGCGGCGCGCGCGGGGCCGCTCACGTCAATGTGCGTCGCCGCCGCCGGCCATCGGTGAGCTCGGCTTGTTGAGCAGCATCACCATGAAGCTGAGCGCGATGTAGAAGCAGGTCAACATGAAAAACGCATCGCCATAGCCCATCACCACCGCCTGCCGGTGCACGATCTGCGACAGCTGCTTCATCGCCATCAGCGCCGAGTCACCCATGCCCTGCAGCTTCTGCTGCAGCATGTTGAGCGTCTCCACCGCAGTGGCGTTGCCCCAGTTGACGCGCTCGTGCAGGCGGGAGATGTGCAGGTCGGTGCGATCGTTCAGCACCTGGTTGATCACGGCAAGGCCGACGGCGCCGCCGAGATTGCGCATCAGGTTGAACAGGCCGGAGGCGTTCTTGACCCGGTCGGGCGCGAGCGTGCCGAGCGCGATGTTGTTGGTCGGCACCATCGCGAACATCATGCCGACGCCGCGCAGAACCTGCGGCAGGAACAGCTCCCAGAAATCGTAGTCGCGGGTGATGCCGGTCATCTGGTAGGAGCCGATCGCGAAGATCACGAGGCCGAACGCGATCATCAGGCGCATGTCGACCTTCAGCATCAGCCGACCGACCACCGGCGCCATCAGGAACATGGTGACGCCGGAGACGAACATCGTCTCGCCGATCATCAGCGCACTGTAGCCGCGGACCTCGGCGAGATAGCGCGGATAGATGTAGGTCAGGCCATAAAGGCCGATGCCGATGCAGAACTGCAGCAGGCAGCCGACCGCGAAGTTGCGGTTGCCGAACGCGAAGAGGTCGACGATCGGCTCGTCGGCCGTCAGCACCCGCCAGAAGAAGCACACCGCCGAGACGGCACAGACCGCAGCGAAGATCGCGACCGAGGTGTCCTGCAGCCATTCATATTGCGGCCCCTCCTCCAGCACGTATTCGAGCGAGCCGAGGAAGCCGGCCATGAACAACAGGCCCCACCAGTCGAAGCGATCGAGCAGCTCGAAATGCGGCTCGTCGAAATCGACGAGCGCCAGCACGCCGATCGTAATCAGGATGCCCGGCGGGATGTTGACGAAGAACAGCCAGTGCCAGGACATCGCATCGGTGATGTAGCCGCCGACGGTCGGGCCCACCGTCGGCGCCAGCGTGGCGACGAGGCCGATGATCGGACCGACGATGTGGAATTTGGTGCGCGGAAACACCGTGTAGGCCGAGGCGAACACGGTCGGGATCATGCCGGCGCCGAGGAAGCCCTGCAGAGCGCGCCACAGGATCATCTGCTCGATCGAGGAGGCGAAGCCGCACAGGAAGCTGGAGATGGTGAAGCCGGCCGCCGAGATCGCGAACAACAGCCGCGTGCCGAGCGCGCGCGACAGGAAGCCGGACAGCGGGATCGCGATCACCTCGGCGATCAGATAGGCGGTCTGCACCCATGACACTTCGCTGGAGCTTGCCGACAAACCCGCCTGGATCTCGGTCAGCGACGCCGACACGATCTGGATGTCCAGGATCGACATGAACATGCCGAACACCATGATCAGGAACGCGATCAGACGCCGCGGCGCGATGCGGTCGGACGGCGCCGCCGGCGCGCTCATGGTGGGGTTGGCTGTGGTGGCGGTGGCCATGGTCAGTTAGTCCGCTTGGATCGAGGACCGCGCCGCATTCCCGGTGCGCTCCCCTCCCCCTTGTGGGGAGGGGCTGGGGGAGGGGGCCCACAACGGCGGTCTCGCCCGGAGTACCCCCCTCCCCAGCCCTCCCCCACAAGGAGGGAGGGAGCTGACTTCCGATGACGCGACAGCTCGTGCCCTCGCATCAGTTCAAAATACTTTCCCTGTCCAACTACTTCCCCTGCACCGTCGCCGATGCGTCGAGGTCGGCGTCGGTGTCGGCATCCTTGGCGTCGGTGGTGTCGACGGTGACGTAGACCGACATGCCGGCGCGCAGCAGGTTCTGCCGCGCCACCTCCTTCGGCACGCGGATGCGCACGGGCAGGCGCTGCACGATCTTGGTGAAGTTGCCGGTGGCGTTGTCCGGCGGCAGCAGGGTGAACACCGAGCCCGCGGCCGGCGAGATGCTGTCGACCACGCCCTTGAAGCCGCGCGCACCATAGGCGTCGACCTTGATCGTGACCGGCTGGCCCGGACGGATGCGCCTGAGCTGGGTTTCCTTGAAATTCGCATCGATGAAGACGTCGTCGAGCGGCACGACGTTGCCGAGCCGCTGGCCGACCGCGATGAAGTCGCCGGTGTTGACGAGGCGGTTGGAGAAGGTGCCGTCGACCGGCGCGCGCACGGTGGCGAATTCGAGATCACGCTCCGCCTTGGCGAGCGATGTCTTGAGCTCGGCGAGCTGCGCCTGGGCCTCGACCTGCTGCGCCTTCGTCACCTCGACATTGTCGCGCGCGGCGTCGTACGCGGCGCGGGCGGCGCGGACCGCGGCCATGCCCTGGTCGCGCGCGGCTTCCGACTGCTCGAAGGTCGCGTGCGAGGCAAAGCCCTTGCTGCTCAGCGCCTGCTGGCGCTCATAGTCGAGCCCGGCGCGCTTCATCGCGGCTTCGGATGAGGTGAGATTGGCCTGCGCCTGCTCGGCGGCGCTCTGCTGCGCGGCGACCTGGCGGCCGATGCGCGCGATCGTCGCCTCCTGCGTGGCGATCTTGCTGCGGGCGGCGTCGACCGCGATCTTGTAGTCGCCGTCGTCGATGCGGAAGATCACGTCGCCCTTGCGGACCACCGAATTGTCGCGCGGCACGATCTCCTGGATGTGCCCGGAGACGCGCGCGCCCAGCATGGTGTTGTTGGCGCGGACGTAGGAATCGTCGGTCGAGACCATGAAGCGGCCGACCAGATAATAGTGCGTGGCATAGCCGGCGGCGGCGAGCGCGAGCAGCACGCCGATGCTGGCCAGCACCCGCTTGCGCTTGCCGGATTTCGGAGCCGCGGCGGCCACGGCCTGCGGCTTCGCGCCCGCGGGAGCGCCGGCCGGCGCGGGCCGTTCGGATGGAGCCTCGGTGCTGACGTCGGCCTTCAGGTCGGCAGGCTTGGCATCAGCAGGCTTGCGCTGCGCCGTGTCGCTGGCCTGCGGCCGGACCGGCTCAGACCTCGTCTGTTCCGGCGCTTCATCAGCGTCCGGACGGCGCGCCCGTACAGCCTGGTCTCTCGCAGCGGCCATCAGAGACTCCCACCCATGACAGCGGGGCCGTCGAGGCCCCGAAAATTCCGACCGAACCGTTCGGTCAATCCATATCTATCATTGACCGAACCGTTCGGTCAATCTATATCTTCGCTACCGCAACATATCCGCGCAGATGCTTTTGTGACGTTGGCGCCGGCCAAATCTTCGGGAACAGCCTAAACCAATGATTGAGGCGGACCACACCATCACCCAGGCGACGTCGGACGACGATTCCTCGAAGCGCCGGCAGATCCTCCAGGGCGCCCGCAAGGTGTTCATGGACCTGGGTTTCGACGGCGCCAGCATGGGCGAGATCGCGCGCGTCGCCGGCGTCTCCAAAGGCACCCTCTACGTCTACTTCGCCGACAAGTTCCGCCTGTTCGAGGCGATCGTCGAAGAAGAGAGCGTGCATCGAGGTGCCTCGAACTTCAGCTTCGATCCCGCCCGCGATGCCGCGACCGTGCTGTACGAGTTCGGCACCGCCTGGATCGCGGTCGTCTGCCGCCCCGGCGGCGGATCGGCGATCCGCACCGTGATGGCGATCGCCGAACGCATGCCTGAGGTGGGACGGCGCTACTATGATTGCGTCATCGAGGGCACGATCGGCCGGCTCGCCGCCTATCTGCAGGCCCGCGTCGATGCCGGGGAGCTCACCATCGACGATTGTCATCTCGCCGCATCGCAATTCCAGCTGATGTGCCAGGCCACGCTGTTCCTGCCTTTCATCTTTCAGGGAGCCCCCGCCCCCTCGCCCGACGAGACGCACAAGGTGGTGGTGAGCGCCGTCCGCATGTTCCTCGCGACCTACAGCATCAAGAGTTGAGACGCCGCTGACCGCAGCGATGCGCGCGCCGATGTCGGCACAACAGATATCGGCGCCAGACATGTCAGCCCGAGATATGTCAGCATGAGACATGCGCTCTCCTTCTCGCGGCTGGTGACGCCCGAGCTCTGCAATCGGATCACCCTCGAATCGATCGGAGGGTGCAGGGAAGGCCGGGCGCTGGCCGCGCCCGTGGCCCGCCTGCGGAAAAAAATGCAGGCGGCAGGTACCACAGGTTCAGCCGAGATCACCCGGCCCTCCCTGCGCGGTGGGCTTACGATTTATACGTACTCTCCCCGGTGTCCGGGCTTGTAGCCACCGTCGCCGTCCGGCTCATCACCGAACGACTTAGCACCAGCATCGGGGCGCCAGGACCATACGACTTCACCGTCCTGCCGGTCGCGTTCGTCCGCTCGCGATTCCAGCGCGCTGCGCGCCGACAGGCCACCGCTCCCCGCCTCCAACGCTCGTGACGACCGCGAAACGTCCCTCTTCGATCGAGGCGGGATGCGGAGAGAGAACCATGAAATTCGGAAAAATGGAAGCAGAATATTTTTCGCGCGGGGACTGGACAGGGCAAATCAGGTTGATGGGACTGACAAATTTAGTTTTTGCGCGCACATGGTCTTTAAGGCGCATGACAGCAGCAGCAGTGCGGCGTCATCGCGAGCGAAGCGACGCGATCCAGGGGCCGCACCAACAGTCTGGATTGCTTCCGCCTACGCCCGATCGGCTTCGGCGGACACGTCGGCGCAAGGGCGCCTTGCAATGACGTGGACGATGCAAGGCGCGCAGGGTGGACAAACGGCGCCTTGCTCCGCTGCAGCCGCGGGTGACAATGCAACGGCGCTGCCCCCCCCTCCAAAACCGATGCACCTGCCTGAACTGGACAGCCGGCCGGAGCCTAAAGTCCGAGAAGGGCCAGAAGCGGAAGGTGCAGGTAGACGAACTCGTTAATGGTCTGCAAACCTGTTCTGAGCAAGCGGGCAATACGGGAGACTAGCGTATGCTATGGTGATGAGCATATGAGTGGAGCTCCCAGCGTGAAAGTCAGAGCGCAGGCGGTCATCGTTACTTATCTAACGATCTGGACCACCACCGTAGCATGGCTGACTGTTCTTATGATTCGGCCTCTCTATCCGGAGCTTTTTACGTCCGTCGTGCGCATTGAGCGCGACCTGATGAATGCGCTTCCTGGATTTACTCCGTTCATCGCCGCCCTCATCGCGTTTCACCAAGCAATGAGCGTGATGAGAAAGCGAAAGGCCATCGACGTCGGTATGCTCATACATTATTTCATTGGAGCGCCCGTTTGCATCTACTTTACGCTTCTTATCATTGTTTCCCTTCTCACCGTAATCTTCGCCCCTATTACTTTCGTGCTGGGTTTAACCTACGGCACCATTCCTCTTTTGGCCGGGATAGCAATTCACTGTCTCGGAATGGTGCCGTTGTTCTTCTTGGACAGATGGCTGCAATCGCCTGCGCGGGCCAGCACGTCCCCTTCGGGTCAATAGCTGAGACTGTTGACTAAGCCGCTGCTTAACGAGAACTGTCGCCGCCAACAACGCCTCGCTGCTGGTCCAAAATACGCCTCAGCTCCGACGCGGGTCGACGAATTGCTCGCTTGGCGCGTCGGCCAATCGATCTGCTGTGTCGGAAAAACGCATAACCAGCGAGCAGAATTGCAGTGACGCCAGAAATCACGTGACCAGCCGCTAGAGTCGCAAAGCAGAGCGGCCCACCGACGCAGATCACACCGGTCCATAGTAGACAGAATCCAAGGTAAGTTTTGCCCGTCGGGATACCGCTGCTCATGGTCACAACCGTAGCGCCTTTATGATCTCTCGGCCCGGCAAAATCGTCCGCGCCGCATCCGCACGTGGCCAATGGTGAATCTAGGATTGACGCTATCTGCCATTGTCCCGGTCGGACCAGGCGCTAGGTGTTTCGCCAACGGCATCCGCAGGCGCATGACCGGGCGCTGGCCGCCGGCTCTGGCAGCGCTCAGAGCAGTTGCTCGACGCAGCCTCGACGATGTCACGCGCAGCCATGCGGGCCATCTGATGGGTATCGGAAACATCAGTTGTAGGGTGGGCAAAGTAGGAGCCTGCAGGTCGGTCGCGTGCCCACCATCGCTCCGCGCACGAGAAAGCGGAATGGGGGGCACCGCGCGACGCATCACGTATGATCAGCGGCATCGGGGCGGGCATGACATTGGAGGATTTGGCCGGCAGTGTGCCAAATCTCTTTCTGCTCTACTTCTTCCCGCTCTTGGTCGTGTGGGAATGCGAGTGGCTGTGACTATGGGCGTGGCTATGCGAATGCGCATGCCCATGATCATGCGCCGCCTCGATCGGCATCATCGCGACGTGGCCGTGGCGGACGCCGCGTTCGGCGATGACGTGGTCGGCGAAGGCCTTGACCTCGCGGCGCTCGCCCTTGAGCACGGTGACCTCGAGGCAGCTCTCCTGGTCGATGTGGACATGCAGGGTCGCCTGGGCGAGGCCGGAATGGTCATGCGCCTCCTGGGTCAGCCGCTTCGGCAGCTCGCGCGCGGCATGGTCGTAGACGTAGCTGAGGGTCGCGATGCAGGAACGGCCGTCACTGGCGCCGGTATCGGCGGTTTCGAGGCCGCTGCGCAGCAGATCGCGAAACGCTTCCGAGCGGTTGTCGTAGCCGCGCCGGGCCATGAAGGCGTCGACCTCGGCGAGCAGGTCGTCGTCGATCGTGATCGTCAGGCGCTGCATGTCCCGTCTCCCTGAGCTGCGCGGCAAGCGCCTATCCACCGCATGAGTATGATGTGTTCACGTTGACATCATACCGGTGTCACCTTAGCGTTCTTTAACATTCGACAGTGGGGCGATCCAAGCGAGCATGTCGCGGGCCAACGAAGGCGCGCGGCAGTTGATGATGCATGCCCTGTGGCGAGTTCGAGGGGCGTGACGATGCGGTGGTGTGGGGCGAGTGTTGGCGTGCTGATGGCGGCCTTGGCGCATCAGGCACAGGCACATCCGGAACGGCCCCCCGCAGAGCTGCCGACAGTCGATGTGGATGCGCCCAAACGGACCGCCAAGCCCAAGCCGCAGGCGCGACGCACGGCACAGCGGCCGGTTTCGGATGCACTACGCCCGCGCATCGGAGCGACGCCGGCCGCGACAGCCGCGGCAGCGACGCCCCCATCCGGCACGCCCAGTGCCGGCTCCGGTGCGCCGCACCCGCAGGGCATGGCGAGCGAGGTCGTCATATCAGGCGAGGAGATCAACGCCCGCCCAGCCACGCGGCCCGGCGAGGTGCTCGAAGCCGTGCCCGGCCTGATCGTCACGCAGCACTCCGGCGAAGGCAAAGCCAACCAGTATTTTCTGCGCGGCTATAATCTCGATCACGGCACCGATCTCGCGTTGTTCGTCGATGACGTGCCGGTGAACATGCGCACCCATGCGCATGGCCAGGGCTATGCCGATCTCAACTGGCTGATGCCGGAGACGATCGGCCGGGTCGACGTCCGAAAGGGCCCGTACTTCGCCGACGAAGGCGATTTCGCCTCGGTCGGCAGCGTCCATATCGGCCTGGTGGACAGCGTGCCGAAGGCGATCGCACAGATGACGGCCGGCAGCTTCGGCTATCGCCGCTTCTTCGGCATGGACTCGGTGCATGTCGGCGACGGCCATCTGCTGATCGCCGGCGAGGCCGGCCGCTATGACGGTCCCTGGACCACGCCCGACGACGCCAAGAAGCTGAACAGCCTAGTGCGCTACTCGCAGGGCACGGCGACTGACGGCTTCTCGATCACCGGCATGGCCTATGCGAACCGCTGGACCTCGACCGACCAGGTGCCGGAGCGCGCCATCACCTCGGGAACACTCGGGCGCTACGATTCCGAAGACCCGACCGACGGCGGCAAGACCAACCGCTTCGCGCTGTCGGGCCGCATCGCCGGCACCGACGAGGCCGGCTCCTGGAAGGCCAACGCCTATGCGGTGAAGAGCCAGCTCGATCTCTACAACAACTTCACCTACGCGCTCAGCAACCCGACCTACGGCGACCAGTTTCACCAGCATGACGACCGGCTGATGCTCGGCGCCAACGCATCGCGCACCTTGAACGGCAGCTTTGCCGGCCGGCCCATGGAGACGACGTTCGGCGTCCAGACGCGCTACGATGACATCGCGCTGGCGCTGGCCAACACCCGCCAGCGGGTGCTGCTCTCCGACATCGATCCCTTGAGCACCGGCGTCGTTCGCGCCGACAAGGTCGGCGAAGGCAGCGTCGGGCTGTATGTCGAAAACACGGTGCGCTGGACCGACTGGCTGCGCACCACGGTCGGCTATCGCGGCGACTATTATCAGACCCACGTGTATTCGCTGACCAATGGCAACAACACCGGCGATGCCGCAGCCAGCCTCGGCAGCCCGAAGTTCCGCATGGTGATCGGGCCGTTCGACAAGACCGAGTTCTTCCTTGGCGCCGGCTACGGCATGCACAGCAACGACGCCCGTGGCGCGACCACGACCGAGGATCCCGCCGATCCGACCAACAAGCTCGCCTCCTCGCCGCTGCTGGTACGCACCAAGGGCGCCGAGGTCGGCGTGCGTACGCGCATCATTCCGGGACTCGATTCGTCGCTGAGCGTGTTCATGCTCAACCAGGATTCCGAGATCCTGTTCTCCGGCGACGCCGGCGACACCGAGGCGAGCCGGCCGAGCCGGCGCTACGGCTTCGAGCTCACCAACCACTATCGCCCGGCATCTTGGATCGACATCGACGCCGATCTGGCGATGACCCACGCCCGCTTCGTCGGTGACAATGCCGACCAGGCGGCGGTCTACGCCTCGCTCGCCGGCTACCCGCAGGCCCAGCTCGGCAATGCGCCGGGCAACTACATCCCCAATGCGCCGTCGATGATCGCCTCCGCCGGCATCACGCTCGGCGAGAAGACCGGCTGGTTCGGGTCCTTGCGCTGGCGCTATCTCGGCGCGACGCCGCTGACCGAGGACAACTATTTCCGCTCGACCGCGACCAGCGTGTTCAACGGCCGCATCGGCTTCCGCGACGCCAATGGCTGGCGCATCCAGCTCGACGTGCTGAACCTGCTCAACACCAGGGCCAACCAGATCTCCTACGGCTACGGCTCGCTGCTGCCGACCGACCAGCTGTACCAGGCGTGCTACGGCAACGCGCCGACAGGGGTGCCGGCCCAGGTCTGCCAGACCGGCGTCAAGGACCGCGTCCTGCACCCGATCGAGCCGCTGACGTTCCGGGTGACGGTGGCGGGGACGTTTTGAGGCCGACCGCTATCGCGGCAACAGCGGTCGACTCCCCTCCCCTTGCGGGCAGGGCGATCGCACATGGTGAAAGAGGCCGGGCGCGCAGTCTTTCCGCGACCATCCTTCGAGACGCCCGCCTTCGGCGGGCTCCTCAGGATGAGGGCCTTTCTCCGCCGCAAAGCTGTTGATCCTCATGGTGAGGAGCGTCGCTCTTGCGACGCGTCTCGAACCATGAGGCCATGAAAGGTCCGCCCGGGAAAACCATATGCGATCGCCCTGCCGCAAGCGAGGAGAGGTCGGATTGCATCGTCAGACGCAATCCGGGTGAAGGGGGTACAGGTCTATCCACCTGCGCTTCCCGTGCGTCTGCCCCTCACCCCAACCCTCTCCCCGTAAAGAACGGGGAGAGGGAGCCCACCGTCCTCGCCGCAAGAGCCTGCGTTACATCTCAGACCGCTCGGATTTCTTCGTGCAGCATTCGCAGCCTGCGACGATATTGCGAACTCGTGATAGGATGAGCCTCCTCTGCACCAAACGGCCATACCATGCCCGACCGCGCCAGCCATTGGCAGACCGTCTACACCACCAAGGCCGAGACCGAGGTCAGCTGGTACCAGGACGACCCGGCGACGTCGCTGCGGATGATCCGCGAGGCCGGCGCGACGCCGACATCGCGGATCATCGATATCGGCGGCGGCGCCTCGCGGCTGGTCGATGCGCTGCTCGCGGCCGGCTACGGCGCGCTCACCGTGCTCGACATCTCCGACGCCGCCCTGGCGACGGCGCGCGGCCGGCTCGGCGCCGCGGCGGCCGGGGTGACGTGGATCGCGTCCGACGTCACCACCTGGACGCCGGACGCGCGCTACGACGTCTGGCACGATCGGGCCGCCTTCCATTTTCTCACCGCACCTGAAGACCGCGCCGCCTATGTCGATCGCCTGCGCGCGGCGGTGGTGCCCGGCGGGGCCGTCATCATCGGCACGTTCGCGCCCGATGGTCCGGAGAAGTGCAGCGGACTGCTGGTCGTCCGCTACGACGCCCACGGCCTGGCCGCAACGCTGGGTCCTGCCTTCACGCTCGAGGACAGTTGCACCGAGGCACATCGCACGCCGTGGGGCGCGACGCAGCAGTTCCAGTTCTGCCGCTTCCGCGCCGGTTAGAGCATGATCCGGAAAGTGGAAACCGGTTTTCCCTCGCGACAAACGCCGAAGGCGTTTGCGCGGAGATGATGCTCAAACAAGGAGATGAGATCATGATGCGATTCCGTGGAATCGCATCATGATCTGGTCAGCAGCACAGAGGCGGGCCATCCGACACGACGAGGACCTCGGTGTCGGCATCCTCGCTGTGCGCGGCATCGTCCGCGCCGCCGGCGGAGGTCTCACTCTCCGGCGGCACACGCCAGGGGATCGGCTTCGGCGGCATCCGCTCCAGGCGCTGCGCATCGGCGACGGCGCGGCGTGCCGTCTTCAGCGAGCGGCAGACCAGCACGGCCTGCTCGGCGGTGCCGACCTCGAAGCCCGCCCCAATCGCCTTGATGCGATACGATGCCATCTCCGCCTCTCCCAATCCGGCAGCAACCAGAACCCCGCGCGCCTTGTTCCTGGCGACTGTGGCAGGTCTAGTGTCGGCCAATGGCGGACGGCAAAACTGGTCAACGGACTCCTAATGCGCAGCGCGCGACGTCGGCGTTTCCGTTTCGGGGCGGGACAGAGCGCCTTCAGGCGCGGCTGACGGCGAAAGAAATCCACAGCCGCGCACAGCGCGAAGCGAATGACAAAGAGTGAGGGGATGGTCGGGCCGGGAGATGCGACGCGCTATTCACAGTTGCCACTCAATCGTCCCGGAATTCGTCTTCCTCGTTGATCAACTGACCAATCGACTTGGCTTGCTTGCGCGGCGGGATCGAGCTGGTGACGTCCGGCCCGCGCTGGCCGTAGCCGTAGCGCCGCTGCTGCGCGCGCGCCGCCACCGCCTCGCCGGATTGCGCGGCCGGCTGACAGATCAGGCGGCGGCTGGCGCGGCGCATCAGGTCCACATGGATGTGATCGTAGTGATAGACGTTGGAGCCCGGCGCCAGCACCGTGGTGAACTGCTGGCACGCGCCGCCCTGGACGTCGCGCAGAAAACCCTGCTCCTCCGGCAGGCCGATCCAGCCGTCCTTGACGGTGATGCGGCGACCGTCGGCGAGCATGAAGGCGGAGATGTCGAGCGCGTTGCCGAAGGCGTGCTCCGAGATGTGCGCACTCGGATTGCCGTTCATGCCGCGGCAGGAATAGGCCGAGATCTGCTTGATCTCGACGACCTTGGTGCCGAACCAGCGCTGCGCCGCCGGCTGCACCGATTCAGCGATCCAGCGGTCCAGCGCCGAGACGATCGGACAGGCGAGCGTCGCGGTCGGCTTCACCGCGACGGGGCCGACGGTGCCGACCGGATCGCGCGACGGTCCGAGCCGCGGCGGTGGTTCCTGCTGCGGATAGGCGGTGCGCCCGGCAGGCTGCCCGCGATAGGGCGCGGCGGGATAGGACGCGTCGGCCGGCTGGTCGACGTCGTCCTCGCCGGCCGGTGGATCGAGTTGCAGCGGCGCGCCGGGCGGGACGCCGTAGGACGGCGATGCCGGACCAGGATAGGCCGCGTTCGACGACGGATAGGCCGGCTGCGGCGCGGCCTGTGGCTGATAGGTCGCAGGCGGGGCATAGCGTTGCGGCGGCGGGTTGATCGGCCAGCGCGGCTGGCCGCCGATCGCGGCCGGCGGACGCAGGCTTTCGTCGGCGAAGCCGTAGCTCGCGGTCGATTCGCCGAGCGCCGCCACCTTCAGCGGATAGTCGGCGCCGCACATGCCGGGGCCGGTGATCGGGTCGATGCGGACGATGTCCGCGCTCTCCTTCACCGCGCCCGATTTCAGGCAGGCGATCTCGGCCTCGGCCCGCCACGGCTCGCGCTCCTGGAAAAATCCACGGCCGCAACCCGCAAGCGAGACAAGGACGATGGAGCCGACGAGATACAAACGAACTCCGCGCGTCATATGCAGAGGTTTGCGGCAATTTGCTTAAGGACCTGTCAATGCCGTCCCTTTACGGCACGCAAACCATCGCGACGTGAAAGGCAGTCGTTTTACGGGGAAGCGACAGCCGCGCTGTCTTTTTTGCCGATGCCGATCTTGTATGTGTGGCGCGCGCTCTGCGGAGCGCAGGCGTCAAGAGCCAGCGCACGCCAGGTGCGCGAGAGATGCGAAAACGGGAGCCGTCCCATGAGCCTTGCCGATCGGCTGAGCATGGTGGTCACGTATGTCGTGTTTGCATTTGTCGGCGCGATCATCGTCGGGATGATCTGATCGCCGCGATCCGATCGATCAATTGACGGGCCGCGTGCGGCCCCGGCCCCATCGTCTCTTCGGCTCTCCGGCTGTGACCCTCGTCACAGATCGCGCGGTCGCCCGCGTCTAAGAGTTCCCTCAGGTTCACGACGCCGTCCGAGGGAGCTCATTCATGAAGACCGTGTATCTGGCCGCAGCAGCCGTTCTGATCGCGAGCAGCGCCGCGCAGGCCGGCAGCTCGATCGCGTTCAATTTCGACGGGCACAAGATCCGCGTCACCGTGCCGCGCAACTGCCAGTCACTGTCCTGCCTGCAGGTGTCCGGCATCGACCTCAGCGGGCTGAAATCCTCCAAGCTCGACGATGACGATGCGCCGGCGAGCGGCGCGCCTGCGACCGGCGCTCCGGCCGCAGCGGCGCCCGTGGCGGCTCCGCCGGTCGTCAACGCGCCGGCGCCTGCCGCCGCCGCGCCGGCCGCGGCTGCACCGGCCCCCGCAGCGCCCGCTGCCGTCGCGCCATCCACGACGGTGCAGATGCCGGTGCCGCCGGCACCGGTCGCCGAGACCGCGCCTGCTCCCCAGGTAGCGCCAGCACCCGCGCCGGTCACCGTTGCCGAGGCGCCTGCCGCAGTTCAGCCGGCTCCGGTGCCGGCAGTCGATCCGAACTCGCCGCTCGGCCTGTGGGCCACCGAGGGCGGCAAGGGCAACGTCGTGATCGAGCCGTGCGGCGCCAACATCTGCGGCTTTGCCGAGAAGACGCGCGAGAAGATCCTGATCAACATGAAGCGCAAGGACAGCAAATGGGTCGGCCGCATCCACGATCCGGACGGCGGCGGCAACTACGACTCCACCGTCGTGCTCAAGAATCCGAACACGCTGCGGGTCCAGGGCTGCGCCTTCGGCGGCCTGTTCTGCGGCGGCCAGACCTGGAAGCGCGTGAGCTGACCGCCATCCCTCGACATCGGCGAACGCAAAGGCCCCGCCGGGATCAGCACCGGCGGGGTTTCCTGCGCGTGGCGCCCGCTACGCCACCTTGGCGGGGATCGCCGCGGGCATCGCGAGGCGCAGCGGCAGCGACAGCCGCACCCGCAGGCCGCGCGGCGCGTTCGGCATCAGCGCGATGCCGCCGTCATGTTTCTTCATGATCTCCTGCGCGATCGACAGGCCGAGGCCGAAGCCGCCGGCGGAGCGCGCCTGGTCGAGCTTGACGAATGGCTCCAGCGCGCGCGCCTGCAGCGCCTGCGGAATGCCGGGACCGTCATCGGCGACCTCGATCGCGATCATGCCGTCGGCCAGGGTCGACAGGCTGACCACGACCTCGCTGCCGTGCTTGACGGCGTTCTCGACCACGTTGGTGACGGCGCGCGACAGCGCCCGGGCCCGGCCCTCGCAGACCAGCCGCGACGGTCCATCGAAGCTGACGGCGTGGCCGACATCGGCGAAGTCGCAGCAGATCGTCTCGAGCAGGCTCGACAGCTCGATCCGCGCCGGCTGCTCGGCCTTGGTGTCGTCGCGCAGATAGTCCAGCGTCTCGTCGAGCATACGACTGACCTGGTCGATGTCACGCAGCATCGCGCCGCGCATCTCGCCCTGGGCGATGCGCTCCGAGCGCAGCCGAAGCCGCGTCAGCGGCGTCCGCAGGTCGTGGCTGATCGCCGCCAGCATCCGCGTGCGGTCGTCGAGCAGCGCGCGGATGCGCGCCTGCATCTCGTTCAGCGCCTCGGCGACCTGGGCGATCTCCCGCGGGCCACGCCGGCTCAGCGGCTCCTGCGCACCCGGCGAGCGGCCGAACGCGGCGGCCGCGCGCGCCATCTCCGACAGCGGCCGGATGATCGCCCGCGCCGCGTAGATCGACAGCAGCACGCCGAGGATCAGGATGAGGAACAGGAACACCGCCGCCGGCTTCAGCACCATCGACCAGAATTCGAGCCGCGGCACGTCGTCGAACACCAGCGCGCGCTCGCCGTCGACCTGGACGATGATCTGGGTCGGCGGCGCCGCGCCATAGCCGACGCCGTGGAGCAAGGTGACATCGCGCAGCACGCTGAGCTGGCGGCGCGCCAGCCGCGAGGTCCATGGCACGTCCCTGACCGGCTTGGCGAGCAGCGTCAGCGAGCTCAGCGGCACCAGCTCGACCTGGATGCCGGAGCTGCGCAGGCTCGACAGGCTGCTCTCGACAGCCACGGGGTCGTTCGCGGCGCGGACGAAGTGCACCGCCTCGGCGACGCGCGCGATGCCGTAGGCCGGCGATTCCTGCTCGTCGGGCGGATCGAGAAACAAAAGCGCGGCCGCGATCATCAGCACCATGCCGAACAGCACCGACAGCGACGCCAGGGTCACGATCTGCGTGGTGAGGCCGAGGCGCGGGCACGGCTTGCTATCAGGCGTCATCGATGGTCTCGACTCTTGGCGTGAAGACGTAGCCGCCGAGGCGCACGGTCTTGATCAGGGTCCAGCTCCTGGCGCCGGGCTCGATCTTCTGGCGGATGCGGCTGATGTGAACGTCGATGCTGCGCTCGACCGGCCCGGCCTGCCCGCCATGCGCCAGCTCGATCAGCTGCTCGCGCGACAGCACGCGGCCGGCGTTGCGGCAGAACGCCAGCAGGATGTCGAACTCCGCGCTGGTCAAGGTGATCTTGACGCGGTCGGGATCGAACAGCGTGCGCGTCGCCGGCTCGATGCGCCAGCCGTCGAAGGTCATCGGCGCCTGCCGCGCCGCGATCACGGCGGGGTGCAATTGCGACCGGCGCAGCAGCGCGCGGATGCGCGCCACCAGCTCGCGCGGATTGAACGGCTTGACGACGTAGTCGTCGGCGCCGAGCTCGAGGCCGAGGATGCGATCGATGTCCTCGCCCTTCGCCGTCACCATGATGATCGGCACGGTCGAGATCTGGCGCAGGCGGCGGCAGATGCTCATGCCGTCGTCGTCCGGCAGCATCACGTCGAGCATGATGAGGTCGACCTGCTCGCGCTGCAGGAGGTCGTTCATCGCGGCCGCCGACGACACGAAGCGCGGCGCGAAGCCGTGTTCCTGCAGGAGCTCGGTGAGCAGCGCCGCGATCTCGCGATCATCCTCGACGCAGAGGATCCGCGCGGCGGCCGGCATGTTTGCGTCTGCGGCCACGACGGTATTGTGTGACGACATCATGCGCGGAACATGGTCGATTTTGGCCAAAAAGAACAGCCCGAAGCGACGCGCGATCGTGGCGAAAGTAAGCTGTATTGTTAAGGCGGAAACATTTCTTCACGCGACTTAACCCTGCGCAATCGTTAATCTGCCTAGGCTCTGTGCATCAAACAAACATCAACGGGGAAGTCCTGCGGCGTGGCCGACCAGCCTGCGCGGCCTCCTGTCGAACCGCGATCGTATCAGCCGCCGTGAAGCCCGTCCTGCTCGCACTCTGCCTCGCCACGCCGCTGCTCGCCGGCTGCGCCGTCGGCCCCGACTACGTGACGCCGGAGTTCGGCGTGCCACAACGTTGGAGCAGCGACCGCAACCAGCCGGCGCAGACGCTGAAGCTCGCGCAGTGGTGGCGCAACCTCAACGATGGGCTGCTCGATCAGCTGATCAGCGAAGCGGTCGACGGCAATCTCGACGTCGCCGCCGCCAAGGCGCGCATCCGCGAGGCGCGGGCGACGCAGCGCCAGGCCGTCGGCGCGCTGTTCCCCACCGTGAGCGGCACCGGCACGGCGACGGAGACCCGCAGCGCCGGCAGCACCACGAATGGCATCGCGATCGCTCCGACCACCTATAGCCAGTACCAGGCCGGCTTCGATTCGAGCTGGGAGCTGGATCTGTTCGGCGCCAACCGCCGCGCCGTCGAGGCCGCCGGCTACGGCGTCGACGCCGCCGAGGACGATCTGCGCGCGACCCTGCTCACCTTGATCGGCGACGTCGCCTCCAACTACATCGATGCGCGCGCCTATCAGGCGCGTGCGGCGCTGGCCCGGCGCACCGCGGCCTCGCAGCGCGAGACCGCGGCGCTGACCGAGCGCAAGCAGAATGCCGGCTCGGCCTCGGCCGTCGACACCGCCAAGGCGAGCGCGCTGGCGGCCAGCACCGAAGCCACCATTCCGACCTATGAGAGCAGCTATCAGCAGGCTGTGCATCGGCTCGGCGTGCTGCTCGGCCGCGACCCGACGGCGCTGAACCTCCGCCTGTCGCTGGTGACTCCGATCCCGTCGCCGCGCCTGCCGCTGCCCAAGGGCATCCCGGCCGACGTGCTGGTCATGCGCCCCGATGTGCGCAAGGCGGAGCGGCAGCTCGCGCAGTTCACCGCCAAGATCGGACAGGCGACGGCTGCGCTGTACCCGGATGTCAGCCTGACCGGCACGGTCTCGACCACGGCATTGAAGCTCGGTGATCTCGGCAAGAGCTCGACGATCGGCTGGTCGATCGGTCCGAGCCTGTCGGTGCCGATCTTCAACGGCGGCAAGCTGCAGGCCGCCGTCGAGGTCGCGGAAGCGCAGCGCGACGAATACCACGTCGCCTGGCGCAGCGCGGTGCTGAGCGCGCTCGAGGACGTCGAGAACGCCATCGTGAGCCTCGGCCAGGAGCGCATCCGCATCCGCAGCCTGAGCGAGTCGGCGCGGCGCTATGGCGAGGCCGCACGGCTGTCGCGCTCGCTCTACCAGACCGGCTCCAGCACGTTCCTCGACGTGCTCGATGCCGAGCGCTCGCAATTCACTGCCGAGGACAGCCTGCTCGCGAGTCGCGCCACTCTGGCGAAGAACTACGTGGCGCTGGCCAAGGCGCTCGGCGGCGGCTGGACCGGCGCAGTCGACAGCTCGGTTCCCGAAATCGTCGACGGCGGCACCGGCCCGCATCTCGCACAGGTCGGCGCGCCCAGGTAATTTCCGCAGCCCTTTCGAAGTCAAGGCGATGAACGCACCCCTGCCCCACATGCCCCGACCGTCCGCTACGGAAGACGGCGTCCCGCCGGTGCTGAAGCCGAAGCGTCCGCGCCGCCGGGCTGTGCTGATCATCAGCCTGCTCGTCGCGCTCGCGCTGGCCCTCCTGTTCGTTACCCGGTTCACACGCAATCCGAACGCCAACCTGGTGACGGCGCCGGTCACCCTCGGCGATATCGAGCAGACCGTGCTCGCCACCGGCACGCTGAAACCGGTCAAGCTGGTGGCGGTCGGCGCCCAGGCGTCGGGACGGCTGGTCGCGCTCAACGTCAAGCTGGGACAGAAGGTCAAGGCCGGCGATCTGATCGCGGAAATCGACTCGCTGACGCAACAGAATACGCTGCGCACCAACGAGGCGAGTCTGCGCAACGTCCGGGCGCAACGCGACGAGAAAGTCGCCACCCTGGCGCTCGCCGAGGCGAACCTGGCGCGGCAGCAGGTCACGCTGGCGCAGAAGGCCTCGTCGCGCGCCGACTACGACAGCGCCGAGGCGACCGCGAAGCAGACCCAGGCCCAGATCGCGCAGTTGGACGCACAGATCGTCGAGGCCGAGGTCGCGATCGAAACCGCGCGCGTCAATCTCGGCTACACCAAGATCACGGCCCCGATCGACGGCACCGTGCTGTCGATCGTCACCCAGCAGGGCCAGACCGTCAATGCGGTGCAGTCGGCGCCGACCATCGTCGTGCTCGGCCAGGTCGAGACCATGACGGTGCGCGTCGAAATCTCGGAGGCCGACGTCGTCCGGGTCCGGCCGGGACAGAACATCTACTTCACCATCCTCGGCGATCCCGACCGCCGCTACGAGGCCACGCTCGGCACGATCGAGCCGGCGCCGGAATCGATCAAGAGCGATTCGAGCTTCTCCTCGAGCTCGACCACGACATCGAGCAGCAGCAGCACGTCGTCATCATCCACATCGTCGGCGATCTACTACAACGGCGTGTTCGACGTCGCCAATCCTGAGGGGCGGCTGATGACCTACATGACGGCCGAGGTCCACATCCTGCTCGGCGAAGCGCGCAACGTGCTGACGATCGCCTCGTCGGCCCTGGGCAATGCCAATCCGGACGGCAGCTACAACGTCCGCGTGCTCAATGGCGCAGGCGCGCTGGAGAAACGCGCGGTGCGGATCGGCCTCAACAACAAGATCAGGGCCGAGGTGCAGTCCGGCCTGCGCGAGGGCGAGCGGGTCGTGATCTCGGCGCCCGAGCAGGGCACGAAGCAAACCGTGATGCCGCCGCCGCCCGGAGGCGCATGATGACCGAGGTCCTGATCGACCTGCAGAATGTCGGACGGTGCTACGCGTCCGGCGAAGGCACGGTCCACGCTTTGCGCGGCGTCGACCTCCGGATCGCGCGCGGCGAGATGGTGGCGATCATCGGCCAGTCGGGCTCCGGCAAGTCGACGCTAATGAACATCCTCGGCTGTCTGGACCGTCCGACGTCCGGCAGCTACCGGATCGCCGGACGTGAAATGAGCTCGCTCGATCCGGATGAGCTGGCGGCGCTGCGGCGCGAGCATTTCGGCTTCATCTTCCAGCGCTATCATTTGCTCGGCGAGCTCACTGCCACCGAGAATGCCGAGGTGCCCGCCGTCTATGCGGGGCTTGGCCCGTCGGCCCGGCGCCGCAAGGCCGAGGCGCTGCTGCAGCGGCTCGGCATGGGCAGCCGCACCGATCACAGGCCGGGACAGCTCTCCGGCGGGCAGCAGCAGCGCGTCTCGATTGCCCGCGCGCTGGTCAACGATCCCGACGTGATCCTCGCCGACGAGCCGACCGGTGCGCTCGACCGCGCCAGCGGCGAGGAGGTGCTGCGCATCCTCGACGAGATCAGCGCCTCCGGCCGCACGGTCATCATCGTCACGCATGATGCCGGCGTCGCGCAGCGCGCGCGCCGCATCATCGAGCTGCAGGACGGCCGCGTCATCTCGGACAAGCCCAATCCACTTTCGCCCGGGCCGGCGGCTGCCGCCGCGGCCGAGGACGCCGGATCGCCGGCGCCATCATGGTGGCGCAGTCATCTCGACCGCTTCCGCGAGGCGGCACGGATGGCGCTGCTCGCCATGAATGCGCACCGGCTGCGCGCCTTCCTCACCATGCTCGGCATCATCATCGGCGTCGCCTCCGTCGTCATGGTGCTGGCGCTCGGCCGCGGCTCGCAGGCGCGGGTGCTGGAGAACATCAACCGGCTCGGCACCAACACGCTGGAATTCTTTCCCGGCAAGGATTTCGGCGACACCCGTTCCAGCAAGATCAGGACGCTGGTGCTCGCGGATGCCAAGGTCATGGCTGAGCAGCCTTACGTGGATGCGATCTCGCCGACGGTCTCGACCACCAGCACCTTGCGGTTCGGCGCCGTCGAGGTCAGCGCCCAGATCTCGGGCGTCGGCGAGCAGTATTTCCGCGTCAAGAACACCGAGCTCGCGGAAGGCAGCTATCTCGATGCCGACACCGTGCGATCCTACGCCCAGGACGCCGTGATCGACGACAATGCGCGCAAGGCGCTGTTTCCGGATTCCGACGTCAGTCCGCTCGGCAGCGTCATCCTGATCGGCAAGGTGCCCTGCCGCGTCGTCGGCGTCACCAAGCAGCAGCAGGCCGGGTTCGGCTCCAGCTCCACGCCGATCGTCTATCTGCCCTACACCACGGTGCAGGCGCGCTTCCTCGGCAACCAGGTGCTGCGCAGCATCAGCGTCCGCGTCGACGAGGCGACGCCGATGGCGGCGGCCGAGCGCGCCGCGACGGCGCTGCTGACGGCACGGCACAACGCCAAGGACTTCTTCGTGCTCAACACCGACGACATCCGCAAGACCGTCGAGAGCACGACGCAGGTTCTGACCCTGCTGGTGGCGGCCATCGCCGTGATCTCGCTCTTGGTCGGCGGCATCGGCGTCATGAACATCATGCTGGTATCGGTGTCCGAGCGCGTCGGCGAGATCGGCGTGCGCATGGCGGTCGGCGCGCGGCGCAGCGACATCCTGATGCAGTTCCTGATCGAGGCCGTGCTGGTCTGCCTGCTTGGCGGTGCGCTGGGCCTGGCGCTCGCGGTCGGCTTCGGCACGGTCTTCAACGCGCTCGACGTCGGCTTCCAGCTGATCTATTCGCCGCTGGCCATGGTCGGCGCCGCGGTCACGTCGATGGCGATCGGCATCGGCTTCGGCTACATGCCCGCCCGCGGCGCCTCGCGGCTCGATCCGGCAACGGCGCTGGCGAGGGAGTAGGTTGAGGCGCGCATGAGCGACCGGCAGAGTAGGTGCTCGCCACGACGGTAGTGCGCTCCCTCTCCCCGTTCTTCACGGGGAGAGGGAGCCTGCCACGCTCTGCCGAACTAGCTGCTTTCCATCGCTGCGAACGACAGCAGACCATCCTACTTCACCGGGCGCTTCTCCAGCTTGCGCGCCAGAGTCCGGCGATGCATGCCGAGCCTTCTTGCGGCTTCGGAGATGTTGAAGTCTGTCTCGATCAGGGTCTGGTGGATACGCTCCCACTCCAGCGTCTTGATCGAGGTGGAACGCTCGGCCAGCGCCACTTGCGCATTGCCCTGCGCCTTGCGGAACGCTTCCTCGATATCGTCGGTGTTCGACGGCTTGGCGAGATAATGGCAGGCGCCGAGCTTGATCGCCTCCACCGCAGTGGCGATGCTGGCAAAGCCCGTGAGCACCACGATCAGCATCTCCGGATCATGCGCGTGCAGCTTCTCGACGCAGACGAGGCCTGAGGCGCCGCCGAGCTTGAGATCGACGACGGCATAGCCGAACGTCTTCTCCTTGACGGCCTGGTCGACGTCCTCGAGCGACGCCGCGATCACGGCCTCGTAGCCGCGCCGCTCGAACGAGCGCTTCAGGGTGCGTGCAAAACCGTCATCGTCCTCGACGATCAGGAGAGACATGTCATTCGCCATCGCGCTCTCCAATCACAAGCGTCGACAACGGCAGCGACAGCCGTACGGTCGCCCCACGTCCCCGGTGGTTCCAGGCCGAAACGCTGCCGCCCAGCTTGCGGATCACGTTGACCACCAGGAACAGGCCCAGACCGCGCCCCGGGCGGCCCTTGCTCGACTGATAGGGACGTCCGAGCTGGCCCAGCATCGCCGGATCAAAACCCGGCCCGCGATCGCTGACGCTGAGCAGCAGCTGATCGCCGTCCCGTTCGGCGACGAACTCCACCCACTCGCGCGAGACTTCGAACGCGTTGTCGAGCACGTTGACGATCGCCTGCTTCAGCGCGACGTCGGAGACGATCGTCGGATCCGAGCCGAACTCGTTGCGGAACGTCAGATTGCGCGCCGAGCGCGCCGCGCTCCATTCGGCGACCAGCGTCGTCAGGAACGCCTTCAACGTCGTGGGCGCCGAGCCTTCGCCCCGCGCCTGGCCGGCCGAGACCAGGATGTCAGTCACGATCGACTTGCAGCGCTGCACCGCCGCTTCCATTTCGGTGAAATCCTCCGCGAGCGTCGGATCGGCAGAGATCGCGGTCATGCGCCGCCAATCGTTCAGGATCACCGAGATCGACGCCAGCGGGGTCCCGAGCTCATGCGCGGCACCTGAGGCGAGCAGGCCCATGCGGATGATGTGATCCTGCTCGACGGCGTGCTGGCGCAGATCGGCGAGCTTGGCGTCGCGCTCGCGCAGGTTCCGGTTGATCCGGGTGACGAACACGACGAGCAGCACGGCGTCGAGCACGAAGCCGACGAACATGCCGGTGATGTGCAGGGTGAAGGCATCGCTGACGTGATGCTGCGGCAGTTGCAGCGGGCGGTACTCGATGGTGAGCCAGATGAAGCTGAGCACCGTCAGTGCGACCAGCGACCAGGACGAGCGCGCATCGAGCAGCACGGCCCCCAGCGTGACCTGCAGCAGATAGAGGCACGTGAACGGATTCGACGCGCCGCCGGTGAGATAGAGCTCCGATGTCAACGCCACCACGTCCAGCATCAGGGCGATCAGCAAATGGCGATTGCCGACGTCGTCGCGCCTGCGCAGCCAGATGTGGCTGGCGACGTTGAGCGCCACCAGCGCGCAGATGATCGCCACCATCGGCAGCACCGGCAGCGCGATGCCGAACCAGGTGGTCACGAAGCCGATGGTGACGATCTGGCCGACCACGGCGATCCAGCGCAGCTGGATCAGCAGCACCATGTTCTTGCGGTTGGTCGCGTCCCTGGTCGGCAGCGGCGCGTTGATCTCGGGTGTGGCGATCGCGGCCACGGCTCCGAACGGCAGGTTGGGCGCCTCGCTTCTCATGAGGCCACGTCCGGTCTCCGCCGCCAGAACGGGAAGCTTCGATCCCTCAACACGTCACCCCGCATCCACCCATGTCCTGCCGCCGCTGATCCCATTCCACATCCTGCGCCGCCGGCGCTTCGGATCACGCTGCGCGCGGCGGAGCCGCTGCAGCCCGGCGCCGGCCAGCATGAGAGCCAATGTAAACCAGGTGAGCGCGTAAACCAGATGGTTGTTCGGAAACGAGATCACGGTGAGTCCGCCGATCGGAAGCCCGCCGGGATTCGGGGTCGCATCGGCATCGACGAAGAATGGCGCGACGTCGGACAGACCGCGCGCCGCCGCGATCGCCCCGACGTCACGTGAATACCAGCGATTCCCCGCGGGATCGTTGTGGCGCAGGAAGCCGCCGCCCGGCTCGGAGAGCCGCAGCAATCCCGTCACGCTGACCGTGCCATCCGGGTTCCCGGCGCTGCGGCTTGCGCGGGCGCGGCGATCCGCGGGCACGAAGCCACGATTGACGAGCACGGTGCCGCCGACGGTCCGCAGCGGCGTCACCACCCAATAGCCGGAGCCCTCGACCGTCAGCGCCTGCACCAGCGTCTCGCGATCGTTGAGAAAGCGGCCGCTCAGTGTGACCCGCTTGTACTCGTCATCGCTGCGATTGATCGCCGGCCAATCCGCCGGGCCCGGCGCCGGCACAGGTTCGGCATGAACGCGGCGCTCGACACGATCGATCAGGTCGAGTTTCCAGGCCCGCCGCTCGATCTGCCAGACGCCCAGCGCCAGCAGAATCGCGACGCACGCAACCCACGCCGCGCCGATCGCGAGCCGCAGCGCGCCGGATCGCCCGCGGCCGGCCTCATCGCGTTCCCCTGCCCCGTCGGCAGGAGCCGACATCACGGCGTCTGGCCCATCTCATGCACCGGCATCATGTTGGTGGTCAGGTGATGCATGACCCAGAGCGAGCCCGAGAGCGCGATCACCACCATGATGATGGTGAAGATCAGCGCCATCATGGTCCAGCCGCCCTCGGCCTTGGTGTTCATGTGCAGGAAGAAGATCATGTGAACGACGACCTGCACGGCCGCGAACGCCATGATGATCAGCGCGGTGGCCTGCCTGTCGAGCGAGCCGTTCATCACCAGCAGAAACGGAATCGCAGTGAGGACGACGGAGGCGCCGAAGCCGATCAGCTGGCCGGAGCGCGTGCCGGCATGGTCGTCGGCCGAGCCGTGCGCGCGTGCATCAGAGCTCATCGCAGCATTCCCATCAGATAAACGAAGGTGAAGACACCGATCCAGATCACGTCGAGGAAGTGCCAGAACATGCTGAGGCAGACCAGCCGGCGGCGGTTGGCCTCGATCAGGCCGTGGGTCCTGACCTGCACCATCAGCGTGACCAGCCAGACCAGACCGAACGTCACATGCAGGCCGTGGGTTCCAACGAGCGTGAAGAACGACGACAGAAAGGCGCTGCGTTGCGGCGTCGCGCCCTCATGGATCATGTGCGCGAACTCGGTCAGCTCGATGCCGAGGAAGGCGAGGCCGAACAGCCCGGTCACCACGAGCCAGGCCTGCATCGCGCCGACGCGATTCTGCTGCATCGACAGCATCGCGAAGCCGTAGGTAAGCGAGGACAGCAGCAGGAACGAGGTGTTGACCGCGACCAGCGACAGGTCGAACAGGTCCTTCGGCGCCGGACCGGCGGCATATTTGGCGCCGAGCACGCCATAGACGGCGAACAGGATCGCAAAGATGAGACAGTCGCTCATCAGATAGATCCAGAAGCCGAGCATCGTGCTGCTGCCTTCGGCGTGCTCGTGCTCGTCGACGACGTAGAAGACCGGCTCGCCGGCCTTCAATGTGCCCATCGCGACCGTCATGACTTGGCTCCTGCCGCGAGCAGCTCGGTGCGCGCACGCTCGGCGCTGACGACCTCATCGGCCGGGATGTGGAAGCTGCGGTGATAGTTGAAGGTGTGGCCAATCGCGACCGCGAGCAGCGCGACGAAGCTGCCCGCCGCCATCCACCACATGTACCAGATCAGGCCAAACGCCATGGTGGTGCTCAGCGCTGCCAGGATCACGCCGGTGCCGGTGTTGCTCGGCATGTGGATCGCCTTGAAGCCGGCGAGCGGACGGGTGTAGCCACGGCGCTTCATGTCCCACCATGCGTCGTTGTCGTGGACGACGGGCGTGAAGGCGAAGTTGTAGGCCGGCGGCGGCGACGACGTCGCCCACTCCAGGGTGCGCGCATTCCAGGGATCGCCGGAGACGTCGGCGAGCTGCTCGCGGCGCAGGATGCTGACCGCGATCTGGATCAGGAAGCTCGCGATGCCCAGCAGGATCAGGAACGCGCCGATGCCGGCGATCACGAACCAGATCTGCAGGCTCGGATCGTCGAAGGTGCGCAGGCGACGCGTCACGCCCATCAGGCCGAGCACATAGAGCGGCATGAAGGCAAAGTAGAAGCCCACCGTCCAGAACCAGAACGACAGCTTGCCCCAGAACGGATCGAGCCTGAAGCCGAACGCCTTCGGGAACCAGTAGGCGATGCCGGCGAACAGGCCGAACAGCACGCCGCCGATGATCACGTTGTGGAAATGCGCGACCAGGAACAGGCTGTTGTGCAGCACGAAGTCGGCCGGCGGCACCGCGAGCAGCACGCCGGTCATGCCGCCGATCACGAAGGTCAGCATGAAGGCGACCGTCCACATCATCGGCAGCTCGAAGCGGATGCGGCCGCGATACATCGTGAACAGCCAGTTGAACATCTTCGCGCCCGTCGGGATCGAGATGATCATCGTGGTGATGCCAAAGAAGGAGTTGACGCTGGCCCCCGACCCCATGGTGAAGAAGTGGTGCAGCCAGACCAGATAGGACAGGATGGTGATGACGACGGTGGCGTAGACCATCGAGGTGTAGCCGAACAGCCGCTTGCCCGAGAAGGTCGAGGTCACCTCGGAGAAGATGCCGAACGCCGGCAGGATGAGGATGTAGACCTCGGGATGGCCCCAGATCCAGATGAGGTTGACATACATCATCGGATCGCCGCCGAAATCATTGGTAAAGAAGTTGGTGCCGACGTAGCGGTCGAGCGACAGCAGCGCCAGCACCGCTGTCAGCACCGGGAAGGAGGCGACGATCAGGACGTTGGTGCACAGTGACGTCCAGGTGAAGACCGGCATCTTCATCATGGTCATGCCGGGGGCGCGCATCTTGACGATGGTGCAGATCAGGTTGACGCCGGATAACAACGTTCCCACGCCGGCAACCTGCAGCGCCCAGATGTAATAGTCGACGCCGACATCCGGACTGTAGGACAGGTTCGACAGCGGCGGATAGGCCAGCCAGCCGGTGCGCGCGAACTCGCCGACGAACAGCGAGCACATCACCAGCACGGCGCCGGACGTGGTCATCCAGAAGCTGAAATTGTTGAGGAACGGGAACGACACGTCGCGGGCGCCGATCTGCAGCGGCACGACGTAGTTCATCAGGCCGGTGACCAGCGGCATCGCCACGAAGAAGATCATGATCACGCCGTGCGCCGTGAACACCTGATCATAGTGGTGCGAGTTCAGGTAGCCTTCGGAGCCATTGAAGGCGATCGCCTGCTGCAGGCGCATCATCAGCGCATCGGCGAAGCCGCGCAGCAGCATGACGATGCCGAGCACCATGTACATGATGCCGATGCGCTTGTGGTCGACGGTGGTGAACCACTCTTTCCAGAGATAGCCCCACAGCCGGAAATAGGTGATCGCGCCAAACAGCGCGAGACCGCCGAGCGCGACCATGGCGAAGGTGCCGACGATGATCGGCTCGTGCAGCGGCAGCGACTCCAGCGTCAGCCGGCCGAAGATGATCTTTGTGAGCTCTGCTGTATCGAACATGATGGACCCTCACGAATCCGACTTTGAGGTTGGCCCCGTGATGAAGGATGCCTTGGACGGCCGCAGCAGGCCGGGCCGCGCCAGCCCGCGCCCCTGCAATGGCGTCCAGTCCAGCGGCGCCAGCACGGTCGGCGAAGAGTCCTCGGCCATCCGCGTGACCTGATCGCCCGGCAGGCAGACGCCGCCGGCAACGAAGCTCGGCTCGGTGCCGAACACGGCGCCGCGGCCGGCGAACTTGTCATAGGCGAGCGGCAGCGTGTTGCGCACGCCGGCCATGCCCATGCCGCCCTGCGCGTCGATCGCCATCATCTCGCTCATGCACATCTTGCCGGGCTCGACGCACATGTTGAGGATGGCGCGGAACAGGTCGCTGTCAACCGAGGCATAGTGGCGAACCGGTTCATTGGCGCTCGGACGCTCGAGCGCAAGATAATCCTGCTTGTTGAGCTCCTGCCCACTCGCCTTGGCCTTGTCGACCCATCCGGCGAAGTCCGCATCCGACAGGCCACGGAAAGCGAAGCGCATGCCGGAGAAGCCGGAGCCGCTGTAGTTGGCCGAGAAACCGCGATAGACGCCGGGCTTGTTGATGACGGCGTGCAGCCGGCTCTGCATGCCCGGCATCGCATAGATCTGGCCGGCGAGTGCCGGAATATAGAACGAGTTCATTACCGAGGACGAGGTGATCCTGAAATCGAGCGGCCGGTTCACGGGAGCTGCGAGCTCGTTGAGGCTGGCGATGCCGTATTCGGGATAGATGAACAGCCACTTCCAATCGAGCGCGACGACGTCGACCTCGAGCGGCTTGTCCTGCGGCGTCACCGCGCGCTCGGCGGAGATGCGTCCGAGCGTTCGATAGGGATCGAGCAGATGCGTGCCCATCCACGTCACCGCGCCCAGGCAGATGATGATCAGCAGCGGCGCCGCCCAGATCAGAAGCTCGAGCTGGGTGGAGTGGTCCCAGTCCGGCGTGTAGGTCGCCGCCTTATTGGACTGGCGGTAGCGCCATGCGATCATGGCCGTGGCCGCCATCACCGGGATCACGATCAGCAGCATCAGTACGGTGGCGATGATCACGAGATCGCGCTGCTGGGCGGCGACGTCGCCGGAGGGCGCGAGCACGACCAGATTGCAGCCTCCGAGCGCGAGCCCCAGCGGCAGCATGCCTAAGAATTTCCAGTAACGCACGCTCAACCTCGTCGCACGGCGGATCTCTGAACGAGGCCTCACCTAGCGATCGGACGACACGGCCGGTATTGGACAATTTGTCCAATACCGGAGCGGCGCCGAGGACGACAATTACGTGGCGAAAATAGAGTACGAGAGGACTGCAGGCAGCGCGATGACACAGGCAGCGGCGACCGCCGACGGCGAAACCCATCTCTCCCGCACGCATGAGGCGCATCCGGGCGAGATCGCGATCGGCGTGATCGTCGGGCGCACGTCGGAGTTCTTCGACTTCTTCGTCTACGCCATCGCCTCGGTGATCGTGTTTCCGCGCCTCGTGTTTCCGTTCGCCGACGAGCTGACGCAGACGCTGTATTCGTTCGCGCTGTTCGCGCTCGCCTTCATCGCCCGCCCGTTCGGCAGCGTGATCTTCATGGCGATCGACCGCCGCTACGGCAAGAGCGCCAAGCTGATCACCGCATTGTTCCTGCTGGGCACCTCGACGGTCGCGATCGCCTTCCTGCCGAGCTATCACACCGTCGGTGCGGCCGCGATCTGGCTGCTGGCGCTGGCGCGGATCGGCCAGGGCCTCGCCTGGGGCGGTGCCTGGGACGGGCTGGCGTCGCTGCTTGCCATGAATGCGCCGGAGCACCAGCGCGGCTGGTATGCGATGATCCCGCAGCTCGGCGCGCCGCTCGGGCTGATCGTCGCCAGCGTGCTGTTCGCTTTCTTCGTCGGCTATCTCTCCGCGGCCGACTTCTTCGACTGGGGCTGGCGCTACCCGTTCTTCGTGGCGTTCGCCATCAACGTCGTGGCGCTGTTCGCGCGGCTGCGCATGGTGGTGACGCCTGAATATGACGAGCTGTTCCAGTCGCGCGAATTGCAGCCGGCGCGCGTCATGACCACGATCCGGCACGAGGGCCGCAACATCGTGATCGGCGCGTTCGCGCCGCTGGCGAGCTTCGCGCTGTTCCACATGGTGACGGTGTTTCCGCTGTCCTGGGTGTTCCTGTTCACCAAGGAGACGCCGGCGCGCTTCCTGGTCATCGAGGCGGTCGGCGCGGTGTTCGGCGTCGTCGCCATTGTCGGGTCCGGCATGCTGGCCGACCGCATCGGCCGCAAGTCGCTCCTGATCGGCTCGGCGATCGCGATCGCGGTGTTCTCGGGCTTCGCGCCGCAACTGCTCGATGCCGGCCCGATCGGCGAGACCATCTACATGGTGCTCGGCTTCATCCTGCTCGGCCTGTCGTTCGGCCAGTCCTCCGGCGCGATCGCCGCCAATTTCGCGCGCACCTATCGCTATACGGCATCGGCGCTCACGGCGGACCTCGCCTGGCTGTTCGGCGCCGGCTTCGCGCCGCTGGCGGCACTCGTGCTGGCCGCCCATCTCGGCCTGCTCTCGGCCGGCGGCTACCTGCTGTCCGGCGCAGTCTGCACCCTGCTCGCGCTGTGGCTCAGCGCGCCGCGGCAGCTGCAGCAGGTGTGAGGCCTCACGCGCCGCGCCACTTGCGCTCCGCCTCGTCCCACGCCGCCAGCGGCTGCAGATCCGGCACCCATGCGAGCCCGGTCTTGGCATCCGACGACACCGCTTCCGGCGTCACCACCACATCGAGCAGCGCCGGGCGATTCGCGAGCGCGCGCTGGATGGCGGGGCCGAGTTGCTCCGCGGTCTCGACGCGCTCGGCATGCATGCCGAAGGCGCGCGCCATCGCGGCGTGATCGGCGAATTGCAGCCTGGTGCCGACCACCTTGCCATGGGTCACGGTTTGGTCGTGCACCTCGATCTGCCAGGCGCCGTTGTTGGCGACGACGATCAGCACCGGCGCCTTGTGGCGCACGGCCGTGTCGACCTCGATCGCGTTGAAGCCGAAGGCGCCGTCGCCGGTCGCGACCACCACGGGCTTGTCGGGAAAGGCGAGGCTCGCGGCGATGCCATAGGGCACGCCGATGCCGATGCAGCCGAACGGGCCGGGATCGAGCATCAGCGGCGCGCTCAGGCCGACGCGGGCGAACGAGAGAAAATCGCCGCCGTCGGTGATGACCACGGCATCATTGCCGATCGCCTCCTGCAGGGCCGACAGCACGCGGTTCGGATGCAACCGTCCGTCGCTGCCGGCCGGCGCTGTCGCCATGCTCTGGCGCAGCTTGGCCGCGCGCTCCTGATGCGCGGAGCGGAGCTTGCCGGCCCATTGCTTGTCGACAGCCGACTCGCGATTGCCCGCGAGCGCAACCATTGCCCGGAGAGTTTCCGCAGGTGATGCGAGGATTTCGGCTGCGCCGCGGCGATTGTCGCGCAGCTCGCTCGCGGTGTCGCTGATGCGGACGAATTTGGCGTCCTTGAACACGGCCGGCGAGCCGTAGGCGAGCTGGAAGTCGAGCCGGCGGCCGACCGTCAGCACCACGTCGGCATCGCCCATGACAGCGCCGCGCATCGCGCCGACCACCGAGGGGTGATCGTCGGGCACGAGCCCCCTGCTCTCGCCGGTGTCGAGATAGACGGCGCCGAGCCGGTTGAGCAGCGCGATCAGCTCAGGGCCGGCGCCGCGCGCGCCGCGGCCGGAGATGACGAGCACGCGCCGCGCCGACCACAACAGCTCGACCGCCTTCTCGACCTCGGCCTGGTCCGGCCGCGGCGCCGCCCGCGGCTTCGGCGCGAGATGCTCCTCCAGTTGCAGCGCCTTGGGCACGATGCCGCGCAAGGTGTCGACCGGGAAATCGATGAACGCAGGTCCTGGCTCGCCGCCGTCGCCGAACGCGCGCGCGATCGCCTCGTCGAGCTCCTGCAGCACCAGCGACGGCTCGCGCACGGTGCGCGCGTAGCGCGTGATCGAACGCACGAGCTGGGTGTGGTCCATGTCCTGCAGGCCGCCGCGGTTCTCCTGCGGCCGCGGGTTGCCGCCCGAGATCACCAGCACCGGCGCGCGCGAGACGTGGGCGTTGGCGATGCCGGTGATCGCGTTGGTCATGCCGGGCCCGGCCGTGACCAGGGCGACGCCGAGCTCACCAGTCAGCTCCGCATGCGCCTGCGCCATATGCACGGCCGCGCGCTCGTCGCGCACGTCGATGATGCGGATGCCCTCGGCATCGAGCCGCATCCAGATCGGCATGATATGGCCGCCGCACAGCGCGAACACGCGGGCAACGCCGCGGCGCTTGAGCAGGCGGGCGATCAGGTCGGCGGCACTGTCGGGGGAGATCTTCATCGGACCACTCCAGCGAACGAAGTTGCGATCAGCCCGGCGCGAGCCAGGCCACGAGCAGCGAGACGGTGAGGACGGCGAAGATGTGCGAGACGAGGATCGAGCCCGACGTGACACCCGCCTCGAGCCCATACAGTTTGGCGATCGTGAACGGCCCCGAGCCGATCGGCAACGCGCTGAGGATGACGGCCGAATGCGACCAGAGAGGCGGCATCGAAAAGACGTGGAAGGCGAGCAGCGCGGTCACCGCGGGCTGCATCAGCAGCTTCAGCGACACCAGGATCGCGATTGATGTCGCATCGTGCGTGACGACGCGCTCCTGCGCCAGGAACAGGCCGATGCAGACCAGAGCGGCCGGCGAGGCCGCGCCGCCGAGCAGGCTGGTGAAGCTCATGAACGGCGCCGGCAATGCGAAGCCGCTGAGGCCGACCGCGAGTCCGGCGACGGGCGCGATGAACAACGGACTTGTCAGCAGCGAACGCGCCACCTTGGCGATCGTTGCGCCCAGGGTGGCGCCCTTCTGCAGATCCATCTCGACGACGACGATCGCGAACAGGAACAGCACACAGGCCGTGAACAGGGTGGCGATGATCGAGGCCGGCGCGCTGTCCGGGCCGAACACCAGCAGGCACGTCGGAATGCCCATGAAGCCGACATTGCTGTAGCCGGCATCGAGCCCCTCGATGCTGGCATTGGCGGCGCGGCGGCCGCGCAGACGGCTGATCACGAAGCCGGTCGCGAAGGTCGCGGCGATGCCACCGCAGAACGCGCCGATGAAGCCGAACTGGCCGACCTGCTCGAGGCCGATCTTGGACATCGCCGTGAAGATCAGCGCCGGCAGCGCCAGGTACACGGCGAAACGATTCAGATTGTCGGTCGCGGTGCGGTCGAACACATTGAACCAGCCGCACAGGAACCCCGTGAGGATCAACGCGAAGATGGGAAGAGCGGAATTGAGGACAGCCTGCATCGCAGCTACATATCAGACGCGCCGCGCATTGCAGCGACCAACTCACGAAAATCTCTTCTTCAGCTCGCGATGCAGGATCTTGCCGGTGGCGTTGCGCGGCATCTCGGCGTCGGTGATGAAGGCATAGGACCGCGGCCGCTTGAAACCGGCCAGACGTTCCTTGGCCCAATCGACCAGCTCGCGCTCGTTCACTGTCATGCCGTCGCGCGGCACGATCACGGCATGGACCCGCTCGCCCCATTTGTCGTCGGGCAGGCCGATCACGGCGATGTCCTTGACGGCCGGATGGGCTCCGACCTGCGCTTCGACCTCGGAGGGATAGATGTTCTCGCCGCCGGAGATGATCATGTTGCTCTTGCGGTCGGCGAGATGGATATAGCCGTCGGCATCGCGGCGGGCCATGTCGCCGACTGAGCAATAGTCGCCGCGGAACGCCTCCGCGGTCTTCTCCGGCAGGCGCCAGTAGCAGTCGAACGTGTGCGCGTTGCTCGAATAGAGCTCACCCGCCTCGCCGTCCGGCACCTCGCGGCCTGCCTCGTCGAGGATGCGGATCGGCGCGGCGCCGACGCATTCGCGCCCGACCGAACCCAGCTTGGTGAACTGCTCGTGCGGATGCAGCATGGTGACCCAGCCGGTCTCGGTCGCGCCGTAGAGCTCGTAGAGGCCGGACTTCGGAAACATCTCCATCACTTCGCGCTTGGTCTCGGGGCGCGCCGGCGCCGAGGAGATCATCAGCTTGGTGACCGCGCTGAAATCGTGCTCCGCGCGCACCCCTCGCGGCAGATCGAGCATCATGATGTAGTGCGTGGGGACCAGCGAGGTGAAGGTGGAGCCGCCATCGGCGAGCGTCGTCACCGCGTGCTCGGGATCGAAGCTCTTGCGCGAATAGATCGAATTGACGCCGCCGATATAGCCGAACGCGCCGAAGAAGTTCAGCGAATTGGCATGGCACATCGGCATCACCAGCAGCGCGCCGTCGTTGCGGCTCAGCTTCAGCTCGATCTCGGTGACCATCGACAGGAGGACGGCGCTGCGATGGCTGCGCAGCACGCCCTTCGGCTTGCCGGTGGTGCCCGAGGTGTACATCAGGGTCCAGGGATCGGACAGCGCGACCTGCTGATCCGGCTCGCGGTCCGCAGCCGCGGCGATGATGTCCTCGTAGCCGCGATAGCCTGCCGGACGCGGCTTGGTGCCAAAGTGGATGAAGCGGTCGTCGGCGATGCCGAGATCCTTGCGCGCCTCCTCGACCAGGCCCACGAGTTCGTCCTGCACGATGACGGCGGCCGCTTCGGCATTCTGCACGATGAACTGCATCTCGGGCGCGGTGAGGCGGAAATTGATCGGCAGCGCCACCAGTCCGGCTTTGGCCGTGGCCGCATAGATCTCGCACCATTCGACACAATTGTAGGCAAGGATCGCAACGCGATCGCCCTTGGCAAGGCCGAGCCCGAGCAGCGCGTTGGCGAGCCGGCACGCGCGCTCGTTCCACAGCGCAAAGCTCATCGCACGTTCGAGATCGCGGGCACCGGTGCGCTCCGGCGACATGCGCGCATGGGCCGACAGCATCTGCCCGAAATTCAAGAGATCCCTCATCGTCGTTTCCTCCCGGCAGCCGGGTTCACGACGCCGACTGGCGCGCGCCTCCAGCGGAGCGCGATGAAGATCGGCGACGGACTAGTTGATATCCTTCGTGATCCGCACCAGCGTCTGATCGACGAAGCTCTTGATGTCCTGGTCCGGCTTGCGGAACAGCTCGCGCTCGACCGTCAGCGTCCGGCCGGGCACCGTCTTCTTGCAGACCTCGCGCAGGAACACGCCCCCGACCGGCTGCTCGCCTGCTGTCGGCTGCTGCTCCTTGCACTCCCAGCCCTCGGCGCCATAGCGCGACTTCACCTGGTTGCCGAGCAGGAAGGCCTTCTTGCGAATATAGAGCCGCGCCTTCGGATCGGTCTCGATCGTCAGGCCGGTGACGGTGCCCTTGTCGTCGACCAGGACCGTCAGCAGCACGGGATGACCGGCCACCTTGGTGCCGTCCTGGCTGGTCTCCGGATCGAAATCGAAGCGCACCGCGTGCCGCGCCTGCTCGTCCGCTGGACAGTCGCGCCACGCCGACCACGCATTGAGCTTGCGATTCGGATCCTTGGCGCAAGTCAGATTGACATAGCCCTCATTGGGCAGGTCGCCGACGGGCATGCCGACGGTGATGTCGCGCAAATCGTAGTTCGGTACGGCCTGCGCCGAGGCCGCATGCATCACGAACGACAGCACGAACGTGGCGAAGATCGCAGCGCAGGTTGACCGCTTCATTTCGATGGCTCGCTTGCAGGCTTGGCGGCATTCGTCTTGTAGATGTCGCAGACCCGCGACGTGTTCCCGAAGAACGCGGTACACTCGTCGTAGTTCGGCTCGCCGCGGCCCTTGATGTGCGCGAGCACGTAATCCGCGACCGCCTGGATATCGTTGGGCCGCAGGAACACGCCGCCCTCGGGCGGCATGCGCTCGCCGACATCCTGGCGGCTCATGTCGTAGCACTTCGCCGTGTCATAGGAGTCGCGCGCAAAGTACGGCATGCCCGTCCCGGGCCGGCCGCAGGTCACGGTCTCGATGATCTGGTCACGGGTGAGCTGCGTCTTGCGCAGCGACAGCGCGTCGCCGCCATAGCCGCCACCGCCATTGCCGTGCCATTTGTGGCAGCCGACGCAGTTCGCGCGCTTGAACACGGCCTTGCCGGCCTCGGTCGGATCCGTCGGCGCCGCGGACTGCGCCGACGCGAGCGAAGCGGAGCCGAGGACGACAGCCGACGCCACAGCGAACGTGATCGCACTGAATTTCATCTGATCTTCTTGTCGAACAGGGGATAGGGGCGGAGCGGAGGACATGCCTCCGCTCCGCTGTCGACTTCACAGCGAGAAGACGTAGAGCATCGAGCCGGGCTGGATCTTCTTCAGCTCGGGCGTGGATTCGATGAACCACTTGTCCCAGGCGCCGCCGAGACCGACCAGGATCGCGACGTATTGCTTGCCGTCGACCGAGAACGTCACGGGAGGCGCATTGACGCCGCCGCCGGTGTTGAACTCCCACAGCTTCTGCAGGGTCTTGGCATCGAGCGCCATCACCTCGCCCGAGGGCTGGCCGGTGAAGACGAGATCAGGCGTCGACAGCATGCCGCCGAGATTCGGGAACGGCGTCTCCATCTTGCCGGCGATCTTGCCGGTGGTGACGTCGATCGCGGTCACGCTGCCCGTGATCTTGAATGGCTGGCTCGGTCCGCCGCCGGTCCAGAACTCACGCGGCTTCAGCTTGTCCTTGGTCGCTTCTTCCACGGTGATCCGGTTGCAGCTCTCGATGACAGGGATGTACCAGAGCTTCAGGTCCGGATTGTACGAGGTCGGCGGCCAGTTCTTGCCGCCCATGTTGCCCGGGCAGATGTCCGCGACCTTGTTCTCACGATGCGGCGACACCGACGCATTGTAGCGCTGCACCGGGTTCTTCGGATCATACTCGATCGGCTTGCCGGTCTCGGCATCGAGCCCCTTGGTCCAGGTGACCTTCTTGACGAAGGGCAGACCCCAAATGAACTTGCCGCTGGTGCGGTCGATCGCATAGGCAAAGCCGTTGCGGTCGGCCTCGAGCGCGAGCTTCAGGGTGGAGCCGTTCGGCGCGGGCACATCGACCAGGACGTTCTCGGCGACGCTGTCATAGTCGAAGGGATCGTTCGGCGTGTGCTGATAGTGCCACTTGATCTTGCCGGTGTTCGCGTCGAGCGCCAGCGAGCTGTCGGTGTAGAGGTTGTCGCCGGGACGATAGGCGTTGTCCCAGTCCGGGCCGGGATTGCCGACGCCCCAGATGATGGTGTCGGTCGCCGGATCATAGGTGCCCGTGACCCAGGTCGAACCGCCGCCGGCCGCCGCCGCGTCGTTGCTGTCCTTCCAGGTCTCGCTGCCGGGCTCGCCCTTGGCCGGAATGGTGTGGGTGCGCCAGACCTCCTTCTGCGTGGTGAGGTCGGTCGCCGCGATCCATCCGCGGATGCCGTATTCGGCGCCGGCGACGCCCGAGATCGCCATGTTCTTCACGATCAGCGGCGCGCCGGTGATCACCTCGCCCTTGTCGGGATCGGCGACCTGACGCTGCCAGGCAACCTGCCCGGTTTCCTTGTTGGTCGCGATCAGGCGGCCGTCGAGCGTGTGCGACACGACGAGGTTGCCCCACAGCGCGACACCGCGATTGTCGACGCCGCAACAGGCGATCGCGCCGGCCCAGTCGTGATCCGTCTTCGGATCCATCTTCCAGACCATCTGGCCTTTGCCACCGCGCGCATCGATCTTGTACACCGAGCCCCAGCCGTCGGTGACATAGATCATGCCGTTCTCGACGATCGGCGTGCCTTCGAGACCGCCGTGGCTCCAGATGCCGCCGCCCTCGACGCCGCCGAGATGCATGGTCCAGGCGACCTTCAGGTTCTTGACGTTGTCCTTGTTGATCTCCTTCAGCGCCGAGAACCGCGTGCCCGAGTAGTTCTTATGATGGTGGAGCCAGTTGCCGGCCTCCTTGTCGGCGTTGAGCAGCCGCTCGGGGGTCATCTCGTCGGCGGCCTGCGCCGGCGACGCAAGCTGGAAACAGGCGAAGGCTGCGCTGGCCAGCAGCACCGCCCGCAAGGTTGACCTGACGTTTTTCCTCATCGTTTCCTTCTCCCATTATTGATTATGAGTTGGAGCGAATACCGCTCCGCCGAGCCCGAAGGCGGAGAGCAGCAGGCGACAAACACGCTTCAAGGGGACTTGCGAACCTCGACCTCCGTTTCGATGGATCCTGCTTTCTGGAACACGATCGTGCAGGTGAAGCGCCTGCCTGGCTCGAGCGGCTCCCGCGTCTGCAGCAGCATGACGTGATAGGCGGTCGGCAGCAGCACCAGCGTGCTGCCTGCAGCGATGGGAATGTTGGGAATGGAGCGCATCGCCGGAGCGCCTTCGCCGCGATCGACGGTGTGCCGCTCAGAGAAATTGGCGACCGGACAGCGCACGCGCATCAAGGCTTCCGGCGCGGTCGTGTCGTTCTTGATCGTGATCAGCAGCGGGATGTCGCGCCCCACCTCGGGCGCCGCCGGCACCCAGGCGTCGGACAAGGTCAACCCTTCTCCGGCCGCGGCGAGCGCAGGCGTCATCGCGCCGAACGACGTAACCGACGCCACCAGCAATGCGCGCGACACCGCCGACATCACACCGGCGCGCACGCTGCCCTCCGGGCGCACGGACCAGACCTGACCGCACTCCCGACTGGTCGGATCTTCCGACAACGGAGTCCCTCCCCTGTTTGGCCGCTTTTTAACTTGCCTTAGTGCGGCGCCTTTTCTGAATTCGTACTCTGAATTCGAATGCATCGCAAATCGATTTTCGGACTTGACATGCTAATGTCCGGCAAAATGTGATGGCCCATGCGAATCGTGCCCGCCGCTCCCTCTCTGGTCGACCAGGTCGTCGAGGCGATCACTGACGAGATCGTCAGTGGAGTTCTCACGCCGGGCTCGCGGCTGATCCAAGATGATCTGGCTCAGGCTTACGGGGTGTCGCGCCAGCCGGTTCAGCAGGCGCTGATCCTGTTGCGCGGCTGCGGGCTGGTGCAGAGCGCGCCGGGCCGCGGCCTGATCGTGGCGCCGCTGGACCCCGCCTTCGTCCGGGATCTCTATGAGATGCGCGCCGTTCTCGAAGGCCTCGCGGCGCGGCTGGCCGCCGAGCGCGCGAGCGAGCGTGCCGCGCGCGAAGGCCCGGACTACATCGCGGCCGGCCACGAGGCGGTGAAGAGCGGGCTCGTCAACCGCAAGATCGAGACCGACATCGCCTTCCATCAATTCCTCGGCGACCTCTCCGGCAACGCGCTGATCGGCGAGACGATGGCGCCGCATTGGCCATGCCTGAAGCGGGTGATGTCCGACGTGCTGCAGAAGGAGCAGAGCATGTCCCGGATGGTCTGGGACGAGCACGAGGACATTCTTGCAGCCGTGATCGAGGGCCGCAGCGCCGAGGCCGAACGGCTGAGCCGCGAGCACATTTCGCGCGCGGCCAGTGTGTTCATCCATCACCTCAAAATCCAGCAGGACAGCAACTCCAAGCAGCGGCGGACGCTCGCCGCGCGGAAACTCTCGGTATGACCCCATTCAGACCGACCTCGTCCGCCATGCGAGCGCCGGGCTCCGGGACGGCAGTCTCACACGCGCGACCGGACATCACACCTGATCCCGTGGAGGCCGTGTGCCACCGCTGAAGACACAGCCGAGCCTGACCGAACGCGTCTACGAGCGCATTCTCTCCGACATCGTCGGCGGCGAGCTGCCGGAATCCGCCCGCCTCATCCAGGACGATCTCGCCCGCGACCTCGGCGTCTCGCGCCAGCCGGTGCAGCAGGCCCTGCTGCTGCTGCGCAATCAGGGGTTCGTCCGCGACGCGCCGGGCCGCGGCCTGGAAGTCGCGCCGATCGACACGGACTTCATCCGCAACCTCTATGAAATACGCGCCGTCGCCGAGGGCCTCGCCTGCCGGCTCGCGGCGACGCGCGGCGCCGAGCGCGCGGCCGAGGAGGGCCCCAAGCTAATCGAGCAGGGCCGGCGCGCCGAGCGCGAGCATTCGGTCGAGAAGCTGATCGAGGCCGACGTCAAGTTTCATGAATTCCTCTACGAGATCTCCGGCAACTCCGTCATCCAGGACACCACCCTGCCGCATTGGCTGCATCTGAGGCGCCTGATGGGCGAGGTGCTGATGCGCGACGAGACCCCGCGGCGGATCTGGGACCAGCACGAGGACATCCTGCGGGCGGTGATCGCAGGCGATGCGCAGACAGCCGAGGATCTTGCCCGGCAGCACATCACGCGGACCGCCACGGTGCTGCTGGCGCGGCTGTCGAAGCAGCGCGAGCCCGTGCCGGTCGCGACGGCGTCCTGATCACGTCGGACTTGGCCTTTGCCGGCGACGTCCGGCAACCCCGCGTCAGGAATCCCGGCATCGCCTCGGACGTTCAAGGAAGATGAGGACGCT
This sequence comes from Bradyrhizobium sp. HKCCYLS3013, assembly GCF_051167615.1. Lineage (NCBI taxonomy): Bacteria > Pseudomonadati > Pseudomonadota > Alphaproteobacteria > Hyphomicrobiales > Nitrobacteraceae > Bradyrhizobium > Bradyrhizobium sp. HKCCYLS3013. Next base: position 328,297 of record NZ_JBNPTK010000001.1, on the reverse strand, counting down.
CAGCATCCCATGTCGGCGTCGGCGGCAGCCCCTGCGCGCATCGTCAAGCCGCCGGCAAGGTGAAAGAGAACGTGGCGCCGCCCTGCGGCTCGTTGCTGGCCAGCAGTTCGCCGCCGTGCTCGCGAACGATGCCGTAGCTGATCCACAGCCCGAGCCCCGTCCCCTCCCCGACGCGCTTGGTCGTGAAGAACGGCTCGAAGATGTGGGTCAGATGATCCTTGTCGATGCCGGGGCCGTTGTCGGTGATGCGAAAGGCGATCTCGCTGCCCTGGCGCATCACCGCGACCAGAAGGCGCGGCAGGTCGGTCGATCGCATCGCGTCGATCGCGTTCTCCACGAGGTTGACGATCACCTGATGCAGCTGGCCTTCGTTGCCGGAGATCCACAGATCCGGCTCGACCTCGATCTGGATGTCGACACGATGCTGCTTGGTGCGCCCCGCCCACAGCACGGCGGTATTGATCAGTCGCTCGATGTTGACGCGCTCGACCTCGCCGAGCTTCGAGAACGACAGGCGGCGCAGGTTCTTGACGATCTCGCTGATGCGCACCGCGCCTTCCAGCGTGCCATCGATCAGCGGGCCAAAATCCTCCAGGATGGCATCGATCCTGAGATCTTTGCGAAGCGCAGCGACATCATCCGCGACCGGCTGCTCGTGGATGGCATCGAGATAGCCGACCAGCGAGGTGCGGTAGCGCATCAGGGTGTGGATGTTGCCGTAGACGAAGCTGATCGGATTGTTCAGCTCGTGGGCCACGCCGGCGACGAGGCGGCCGAGGCTCGCCATCTTCTCCTGCTCGACCAATTGCCGCTGCGCCCGCTGCAGCTCCTGATGCGCCTTGTGCAGGGCCTCATAGGCGCGGCGCAGCTCGCCGATCGGGCGCCCCGTCAGCACCACGCCGATGAAGCGGCCGCGATGGTCATGCCGCGGCGAGCTGTTGATCGCGAACAGGTCGGAGCTGACGCCGGCGGCCGCGGCAAAGCGCAATTCACCGTCGACCACATCGGCGCTGCTGCGCGGCGTCAGCAGCGCGGCGAGCTTGGGCCGATGATCGGGATCGATCATCTCGGCGATGTTGCGACCTGCGATGTCGGCCAAAGCCCGTCCCGATGTCTGCAGAAAGGCGGAGTTGGCCTGCTGTACCGTGCCCCTGGCGTCACAGACGACCAGGATGTCGGAGACGGACTCGATGACGTTGGTGACGAACGCCTGGGCTTCCTCGAGCTCGGCGTTCTTGTGCTCGAGATCGACCTCGTAGCGCAGCAGGTCGGAATAGACCTCGTCCATCTTGCGGATCACTTCGATCCACACGCCTTCGCGCTCGCTGTCGAGTTCGAGCGTGCTGCTGCTCGCGATCAGCTTGAGCAGCGTGTCAGCCCCGGACTCAGGAGAGTGAGTGGCCTTTGCCATGCTTCTTCAGATCGTATCTCGACAGTTTGTTCCGGAGCCCCACCCGGGACAGGCCGAGCTCGCTGGCGACGCGACTGATGTTACCATCATATTTCTCCAGACAGTGAACGATGATGGTCTTTTCGAGATCCTCGACCTTGTCCTTCAGGCTCCCGGAACCATTGAGCTTGCCATTGGCGATCGCGGGCGCGGCGCGGCGGCCGCCGCGCCGGCCGGCAAACGGCGGACAGCGCAGTTCGTCGGCATCGGCCAGCACGGCCATGCGCTGGATCTCGTTCTGCAACTCGCGAACGTTGCCGGGCCAGTGATAGCGGGAGAATTCCTCAAGCGCCGCCGGTGCGAACCGCAGATGCGGCTGGTTGAACGATGTCTTCACCGCCGATAGCACGCCCTCGGCGATCAGCGGAATGTCCATCGGCCGTTCGCGCAAGGACGGCATGTGCACCGGAAACGCGGCGAGCCGGTAGTACAGGTCGCGCCGGAAGCGGCCCGCCTCGACTTCGGCCTCGAGATCCCGGTTGGTCGCGGCGACCACGCGCACATCGACCTGGCGCACGCGCTGCGCGCCGAGCGGCCGGATCTCGCTCTCCTGCAGCACGCGCAGCAGCTTGACCTGAAAGGCGGGGGATGTCTCGCCGATCTCGTCGAGAAAGATGGTGCCGCCGTCGGCGACCTCGAACAGGCCGATGCGGTCCTGATAGGCGCCGGTGAACGCGCCCTTCTTGCAGCCGAACAGCTCGCTTTCGAGCAGCTCATCCGGCAGCGCGCCGCAATTCTCGACCACGAAGGCCTTGGTGGCGCGCGCAGAGCCATAATGAATCGCACGTGCGAGCAGCTCCTTGCCGGTGCCGGATTCGCCGGTGATCAAGACCGAGATGTCGTAGTCGGCAGCGCGCCGGCCGAGCTCGATCACGTTGCGCATCGGGCTCGCGGCCGAATGCACGATGCGGTCGAAATCATAGAGCTGTTTGGCGGCGCCGCGCTTGACCGACACGACCTTCTTGATATGGGCCGGCGTGGCCTTCACGTCGACGCCGGCGGTCTCCGTCTCCTTCTGCAGCCGGTAGAGCTGCACGGCCTCGCGGACGATCTCGATCAGGCGGTCCGGCTGCCAGGGTTTCGTGATGTACTGATAGATGCCGGCCTCGTTGAGGCCGGCGATGATGTCCTCGGAATCCGAATAGCCCGAGATGATCATCCTGACAGGGTCGGGCCACATCTCGCGCACGCGCTTCAGGAAGCTGACGCCGGATTCCTGCGGCATGCGCTGGTCGCAGATCACCGCATGCACGATCTCGCCTTCGAGCAGCTTCTCGGCATCGTTGGTGTTGCCCGCACACAAGACCTCGAAATCCTGGTTGAGGACGCGCCGCAGCGCCTCCTGTGACCGGACCTCGTCGTCCACGACCAGTATCGTTCCCTGGATGCCCATCGCGCGTCTCAGCAGATCCGCGGCAACTGCTCGCCCGACAGCCAGTCGACGATGCGGCCGCCGCCGAAGCTCGTCGCCATCTGGACGAAGCGATGATCATCGGCCACAGCTTCGCCGATCTCAGCCGCATCGCGGCCGAGCGGATGCGCCCTCATGGCGGCGAGAACGGCGCCGGCCAGCTCAGGCGCGACGATCGCGACCAGCTTGCCCTCATTGGCGACGTGGAGTGGATCGAGCCCGAGCAGCTCGCAGGCGGCCGCGACCGCCGGCTTCACCGGAATCGCTTCCTCCTGCAGACGGAAGCCCAGATTCGACTGCTGGGCGATCTCGTTCATCGTGGCCGCAACCCCGCCGCGCGTGGGATCGCGCATCAGCCGGATGCCGGCGCCGCCGGCTGCGACCATGTCGGCGACGAGACCGTGCAGCGAGGCCGAGTCGGAGACGATCTCGGTGTCGAAGGTGAGGTTCTGCCGCCGCGACATGATCGCCACGCCGTGGTCGCCGAGGCTGCCGGACAGCAGCACGCGGTCACCGGGCTTGGCCTTGTCGGCAGAGAGATCGAGGCCTTGCGGCAGCACGCCGACACCGGCCGTCGAAATGAACACGCCATCCGCCTTGCCGCGCTCGACCACCTTGGTATCGCCGGTGATGATCGCGATGCCGGCCTCGCGCGCCGCCTCGCCCATCGCATCGGCGATCCGCTTCAGGTCGGAAAACGGAAACCCCTCCTCGATGATGAAGCTGGCCGACAGATACAGCGGCCTGGCGCCGGCCATGGCGATGTCGTTGACCGTGCCGTGCACCGCGAGCGAGCCGATATTGCCGCCGGGGAAGAACAGCGGCGAGACGACATAGCCGTCGGTCGTCATCACCATGCGGCCGGCCGCGACGTCGAACGCCGACTGGTCGTTGCCGCGCGCCAGCCATTCGTTGCCGAACGCCTCGTGGAACAGGCCGGCAATCAGTTGCGCCATCGCGCGGCCGCCGGCGCCGTGCGAGAGGTCGACGCAACCGCTCTTGATGTCGAGCCGGCGCTGGTGAATGCTCATGATGCGAGCCTCCGCTGATGGTCGCGGAAGCGGCCATAGGTCCAATGCGCCGCGCAGGCGCCTTCCGACGACACCATGCAGGAGCCGATCGGCGTCTCCGGCGTGCAGGCGGTACCGAACAACTTGCAGTCCACCGGCTTCTTCAGGCCGCGCAGAATGGCCGGACACTCGCAGGCCGGATTGTCGGCGACGATCAGCTCGGACATCGCGAAGCGCAGCTCGGCGTCGAGATGCGCAAAGGCGGGCCGCAATTTCAATGCGCTCGCCGGAATGCTGCCGAGCCCGCGCCATTCGAACTGATCGCGCAACTCGAAGATCTCGGCGACCTCGCGGATGGCGCGCTGGTTGCCGCTGCCGGTCACCGCGCGGCGATACTGGTTCTCGACCTCGTGACGGCCGTCATTGACCTGCTCGATCAGCATCAGGATCGCCTGCATCATGTCGAGCGGCTCGAAGCCCGCGATCACGACCGGCTTGCCGTCATCGCGCGCGAACGGCGCGTAGGGCTCGGTACCGATCACGGTCGAGACATGCGCCGGTCCGACGAAGCCGTCGATCTCGATCGGCGTGTCGCTGTCGAGGATCGCGCGCATCGCCGGCGGCGTCAGCACGTGGTTGCAGAACACCGTGAAGTTCGACAATTGCTTCTTCTCGGCGGCCCGGATCATCACGGCGGTCGGCGGCGTCGTCGTCTCGAAGCCGATGGCGAAGAACACCACCTCGCGACCAGGATTCTGCTCGGCCAGCGCGATCGCATCCAGCGTCGAGTATATCATGCGGATGTCAGCGCCGCGCGCTTTCGCCTTGAGCAGCGAGGACCCGCGCGAGCCCGGCACGCGCATCAGGTCGCCATAGACGCAGAGGATGACCTCGGGGCGTTCGGCGAGCGCGATCGCCATGTCGATGCGCCCGGCCGGCAGCACGCAGACCGGACAGCCGGGACCGTGGATCATGCGCACATTGTCCGGCAGCATGTCCTCGAGGCCATAGCGCGCGATCGCATGGGTGTGGCCGCCGCAGAACTCCATGAAGCGATAGGCGCGCGCCGGATCGGCCTTGGCGCGGATGGCGCGCGCAAGCCCGGTCGCCAGTTCCTTGTCCCGAAACTCGTCGGCATATTTCATGGTCTGACCTCCGCCACAACCTCGCCCATCTGCCGGAGCAGGTCGAGCGTCTCGCGCGCCTCCTCCGGATCGATCCTGGCCAGCGCATGGCCGACATGAAGAATGACGTAGTCGCCGACGGCGATCTCCTCGATCAGCGCGATCGAGACCTCCTTGCTGACGCCGTCGATCGAGACGATCGCCATGTCGTCAGGCAAGAGCTTGATCACCTCGGCAGGAATGGCCAGGCACATCAGACGGTCCCTCCAGACACCATATTGTTTTGCGTGAGATGCAGACCCGCCACCCAGGCCTGCCCGAGGCTGAGGCCGCCATCATTGGGCGGCAGCCGCCGCGGCAGCAGCGGATCGAGGCCCGCGGAACGGCAGCCACGCACGATCAGTTCGGCCAGATGCGCATTGAGGAAACAGCCGCCGCTCAGCACGATCATGCCGATGCCCGTCGCGCGCGATGCTCTCACGGTCCAGTCGACGCAGGCCGCGGCCAAGGTGCCGTGAAGCAGCTCCGCCGCCGCGACGGCGTCGAGATCTCGCGCGATCAGATGCGCGAGCAGCGGCCGCAGCGACAGCACGCCATCGGCAATGGTCCAGCCGCGCTCCAGCGCCGCCGGTTCGCGCACCAGCGCCTCCAGCTTCATGGCCGCCTCGCCTTCGTAGCTCTGCACCGTGTTGACACCGAGCAGGCCGGCCACGGCATCGAACAACCGGCCGGCACTGCTGGTGACCGCGGCATCGGCACGATTCAGCAGCATCGAAATGTTGCGCGCTTGCGGCTGGGCTGTGAAACGCTGTTCGATCTCGTCACCGTGACCTAAATCGTGCAGCACGGACGCTGCCATCCGCCACGGCTCCCGTGCGGCCCGGTCGCCGCCCGGCATCTTCAAGGGAGCGAGATGGCCGAGGCGCTGGAAGCCCGCTCCGTCGCACGACAGCAACTCACCGCCCCAGGCGCCGCCATCGCTGCCATAGCCATAGCCATCCAGCACCAGCGCGAGGGCGGGGCTGGTCACGCCGTGCTCGGCCATGACCGAGGCCGCATGCGCATGGTGATGCTGCACCGGCAGCGTCGGCAGACCGTGTGCCAGCGCGAACCGCGTCGACGCCATGTCCGGGTGCAGGTCATGCGCGATCGCGACCGGCTCGACGTCCAGGATGGAGGTGAGATGCGCGATCGTCTCCTCGAAGAAGCGGATCGCAGCCCCGGTGTCGAGATCGCCGAGATGCTGCGACACGAATGCCTCGTCGCCGCGCGTCACCGTCACCGTCGCCTTCAGCTGAGCGCCGACCGCGATCACCGGCGGCATGGCGCGCGCGAGCCGGATCGGCTCCGGAACATAGCCGCGCGCGCGCCTGACGAAGCGGGGAACGCCGGCCACGACAGCAAGCACGGAATCGTCGGCGCGGATGACGATGCCGCGATCGTGGGTGACGATCAGATCCGCAATGTCGGCGAGGTCCGCGCGCGCCTCGTCATTGTCGGTCAGCAGCGGCTCGCCACTTGGATTGGCGCTGGTGCAGACCACCGCCCATGGTCCATCAGCGGCCGGCCGGCGCGCCTCCAGCGCATGGAAGATCAGATGATGCAGCGGTGCGAGCGGCAGCAACACGCCGATCTTCGAAAGGCCCGGTGCGACCGAGGACGCGACACGTTGGCGCGAGCGCAGCAGCACGATCGGTCGCGCCACCTGCTCCAGCAGCGCGCGCGCAGGCGCATCAATCTCGGCAATCTCGGTTGCAGCGTCGACCGTAGCGAGCATCACGGCGAACGGCTTGCCATCGCGCTGCTTGCGCGCGCGCAGCCGCTGGACGGCCTGCTCATCCCGGGCGTCGCACAGCAGCTGATAGCCACCGAGACCCTTGATGGCCACGATCCTGCCATTCGCGAGCACGGCTGCGATATCATCGATGCCATGGCTGAGCTGCGGACCGCAGCGCGGACAAGAGATCGCTTCGGCATGAAAGCGGCGCCCGGCGGGATCTTCGTAGTCGGACCGGCACGCCTCGCACATCGGAAAGCGCTTCATCGAAGTGGACGCGCGATCGTAAGGCAGGCGCTCGGCGATGGTGAAGCGCGGGCCGCAATGGGTGCAGTTGACGAAGGGATAGAGATGGAAGCGGCTATTGCGATCGAACAGCTCGGCCAGGCACGCGTCACAGGTGGCGGCGTCGGGCACGATCCGCGTCGTGACGCGCCCGCCCGTGCTCTGGGCGATCCGGAAGCCCGTGCTGCAATCGGCCACGATCGGCTCGACAGCGATGTCGTCGATGCGGGCCAGCGGCGGCGCCTGCCGCGGCAGCGCCGCGACGAAGTCAGCGACCTCGTCGCCCTCGACCTCGATCAGCACGCCATCAGCGTCATTGGCGACGAAGCCGCCGAGCCGATGGCGCGTGGCCAGGCCGTGGACATAGGGACGAAAGCCGACGCCCTGCACGGCGCCGCGGACGCGGAGCCTGAGGCGCGCATGGTTCGCCGCCGATGTCCGGCCGGGCGTGCTCATCCCCGCACCGCGTTCGCTGCGCTCGCCCGCATCCGCTCAGACTGCTTCCTGATCCAGGCGTAGAACGCAGAAAGGCCCTCGCCTGTCTTCGCGGAGATCGTCAGCACCTCGATCTTCGGATTGACGCGGCGGGCATATTCGATCGTCTGCGCAAGATCGAAATCGAGCACCGGCGCCAGATCGATCTTGTTGATCAGCATCAGCGATGATGCCGCGAACATGTCGGGATATTTGAGCGGCTTGTCTTCGCCCTCGGTGGTCGAGAACACGACGATCTTGCAAGCTTCGCCGAGATCGAAGGCGGCCGGACAGACGAGGTTGCCGACATTCTCGATGAACAGCAGCCCGCCGCGCAATGACGGCAGCCGGCCAAAGGCTTCGCCGACCATGGCCGCGTCGAGATGACAGCCCTTGCCGGTGTTGATCTGGATCGCCGGCACGCCGGTGGCGCGGATGCGCTCGGCATCGTTGGAGGTCTGCTGGTCGCCCTCGATCACCGCGACGGGCCGGCTCTGCTTGAGATCGGAGACGGCGCGCACCAGCAGCGAGGTCTTGCCGGCGCCTGGGCTGGAGACGAAATTGAATGCCAGCACGTCATGCGCGGCGAAGCGCGCGCGGTTTTCTGCCGCGAGCCGGTTGTTCTTGCCGAGAATGTCGCGTTCGATCTGGATGATGCGCCCGCTGGAGAGACCGGCAACCTCCTGTCCGGCCGGATTGGCCGAACAGTCGACGTGGTCGGCAGCATGATCATGATGATGATCATGCGCGCGACCGTGATCATGATGGTGATCATCGTGATGGTGACCATGCTCGTGATCATGATGGCCGTAATGGTGATGATGTCCGGACTGATCATGGCTGTGATCATGTCCATGAGCATGATGATGCTCGCCGTGATCGTGATCATGATCACCGGTCTCGATGGAGGACTTGCCGTCACTGCAGCCACACACCGTGCACATTACTCGACCTCCAGCTCCTTGACCCGCATGTCCTCACCGCCCGTGACCTGCAGCTGATGACTGCCGCAGACCGGACAAGGCTGATAGCGTTGGCTGATCTCGACGCTGCGCGAGCAGCCCAGGCACCATGCCGTGCCCGGCTGTTCGATGATCTCGAGCGCTGCCCCCTGCAACAGGGTCTTCGCGGTCACCGCCTCGAAACAGAATCGCAGCGCCTCCGGCGCGACATGGCTGAGCGCACCGATCTCCAACCATACGGTCTTCACCGTGGAGAAGGCGCCCTTGCGTGCCTCCTGCTCGACGATCTCGACGATGCCTTCGCACAGCGCCATTTCATGCATCGGCCATCCCCCGGAACGCCAGGTGATAGCCGACGCAGGGATCGAACGATCCGACCATCGTATGGACGGCGTGGCGATCGACGGTGCCGCGCAGCGCAACTCCCGTGAGGCTCCTCACGACAGGACCGCGCGGGTGAAAGTTCCATTCCGTCGGCGCCAGATACTCGAAACGCGAGACCGTGCCGTGCGCATCCAGCTCGATCGCGTGATGCAGCCGGCCGCGCGCGCATTCGACCGCGGCGGCGCCGCGCCGCGGGCCAAGCCCGTAGCTTGCGACGGCATGCGGGTCGGCCGCGGCGGCCTCCGCCTCACCCGCCTCGATCAAGCGGAGCAGCTCGGCAATCTCAGCGATCTTGGCTGAGAGGCGTTCGACGGGGCCGGCTGATGCCAACTGATGGCGCTCCGCATAGCGGGCCCAGACTCCGGTCTCCGGAACGCGGCCGTCAAGTTCGGGAGCCTCAGCAAAGGCAGATCCCACGTCGATCAATCGCGTGACGATGGCGCCATCATCGGCGGCCGACAGGATGTCGTGCTCGGCCGGCATGTGGCTCCATCCTCCATCATCGGCGGCCTTCCGGGCCGCGTCCATCATCGATGCAAGCGGAGTTCCCGGCAGAACCGGCTCCGCTGGCCAGCCTATGCCCAGAGCCACCATGCCCATCTTGATTTGAGACAAGGTTGCAGCGCGAGATTGCGGCGGGGCATCAGCGTCGGAAGGCGTCTGCAGCGAGGCGATCGCCTGCAACAGCCGTTGCACCGGCTGCGCGACACTGCGATTGTCCGCCATTGAAGCAATCAGCAGACCGCGCATGAGTTCGGCGAAGCGTTCCGCCAGCACGGCCTGGATCCGACGATGGCGCGTCGACGGCGCAGCCTGCTCGCCGCGGGCCGCCTCCAGCGCCGAGAGCAGCGCGACCTGGTGTGCACCGGCGCACAGCGAGAACAGCCGCGGCAGGGCCGCAAGCAGCATCTCGGCCGGCTTGCCGGCGAACAGCCGTTCCAGCGGCGGCCGCGTGCGCGGCTGAATGTCGACGCCGACGATCAGCTGATCAGCGACCGACAGCGTGACGTCGATGCGGTTGCGGAACGTGAGGATCATGCGCGGCCCTCGGAAAGGGTCCCACGCAGGAACGCCCGGCGATCGATCGTGCTCGACGCCTTCGCAGCGCGTTCGGACGACAGGTCATCCTCCGGCGCCGTCATCAGCGCGGCCAGCGCGGCCTCCGCCGCCGCACGCGCCGCGGCCATGTCCGCGAACTCGAACATCGGCGAGAACAGCGAGCAGCTCGCGATCCGCCCGATCCCGGCGATATCACCGATCGTGAACTCGAACGAGCCGGCCGGAAGCACGATCTTGACGACGGATCCCGCGGAGCCCTGGGCGGCCGGAGTGACCAGGTTCATGAACCACGGCGTGACGACGATGCCGAGGATGCGGCCCTCGACAACCGAAAATCCAATCGCCTCGACGTCGAGCGCGTCGTGATAGATCGGCAGATCGCGCATCGCACGCGCGCCGATCTCGCGATAGAAGCCGGCGAGACGCTCGCCCCACGCGACCGGCGTGACGTCAGACGTGCCCTGCCCGGCCGCCTCAGCGCTCATGGCTCGACCACCATGAACTTGGCTTTCGGCGCATCGCAGTTCGGGCAATGCCAGTCGTCCGGCAGCGCCGCGAACGGCGTCCCCGGCGGAATCTGCGCGACGCCGTCACCTTCGGCCGGATCGTAGCGCGTCCAGCAGATGCCGCACTCCAGCAACACGTCATCAGCGAGATCGCTGCGGACACCGAAATTCTCGAAGCCGCCGCTCATGTGAAATAGGCCTCGATGATCTGGGTCAGGCGCTCGGCCGAATCCTCGAAATCCTCAGCCGCGGCGAGCGCGACCACCGGCACGCCGCCGACTTCGAGGGTGTCGAGAATGATCGTATCCATGGCGTTGAAGAACTGCACCGACCAGACATGGCGGATGCCGGTCGCGAGCACGCGGCAGGTGCCGTAGCCGCGCGACATCAACTGGATCGGGCCGTTGCCGAGCGTCTGCTGCAGGAAACTCATGTCGGCCGGGCTCATCGGCAGCAGCGTGAAGTTGATGGTCTGCGAGCGCTGGCCCGGTCGCCAGGACAGCGCGCGCTCGCGGATCTCGGCGAGCACCGGCAGCGCGTTCATCGTGCCCTCGGGCACAGGGCCGATCACGATGTCACCCGCGGTCAGATCGGCGGCGGCGCGCGACACGATCTCCGGCACGGCGCCGACCTCGATGTAGTCGTGGCGCTCATCCGCTTCCAGCCGCACCCGCCAGATGCCGGCGAGCACCGATTCCTGGATTTGAGCCAGCGTCCCGTCGGGAAGAGCTACGACGCCCGCGACCTCGCCCTCGCCCAGCACGTCGTCGATCAGCCGCCGCTCGAGATCGTTGAGGCCTTCGAGACGGAATAATTGCGTCGGTGCGCCGGCAGTCTGCGCCGCGATGGCGGATGCAATCGTCGACAGCAATTCGACCGCGCGCGGGCAGCTCCGCGCCAGCGCCTCCGAGTCGAGCGAGGCCAGCTTGGCCAGCGCTCCGGAAGCGGTCAGCCCCTTGTGGGAGGTATCGAGCGCCTCTTCGCCGATCGGAAAGATGTTGACCGGCTCCTCGGCTCCTTCAGGCGCGATCCAGAATCCCGGCTTCATCGCTCGACTCCCGCAGGCTGATGGACTGGGACGATGCTGGCGACGACCGCCGCCGTCGCGCCCTGCGGCCGGTCGATCAGCCGCGAGATGCGGTCGACATAGACAGACCAGTCCTGGATCTTGGCGATCAGGCCAAGCGTCTCCGCGCCGCGGCACAGGATCAGGCTCGGCTGCACGCGCACGCCAAATCGCGCCCCGAGCTCGGCCTCCGCGTCGCGCGCGATGATCGCGCCACGCAGCCGGCCCTGAAACGCCGTGATCAGCTCCGGCAGCACGATGGCCACGTCCAGCGCCTCCGGAAATCGCGCGGGATCCCCGGCCGACAGCAGCACGGCGACAAGCCCGGCGCAATCAGCCTCGGCGAGAAAGGCATCGACGGTGCCGGTATCGACCTCCGGCAACCCGCCTCGCGCGCGCGCGGGGTCACGCTGCTGCATTTCCATCGGTGTTTCTCCCTGACCAGTTATCGTTGCCATATTCCCCATGATCAGCAATCGACGTGCCAGACACCCACGCGGGGCCGGTAGCATCCAAGACATTGAAACATATTCGGTTTTTATTGCAACTAAGGATTGCGCAAGAAATCGGAAAGGTGCTTTCCAGACAAAGCCTGCAAACTTACTTCATCTATGGAAATTCTGTTATCAGCAATCCGGCGCTGCCCGAGGGCATCACGCCGCTACCGCAAATGCTCCGGAAGCTCCGGCTCGCGCCCGATCAGATCCGCGAAGAAGTCATCGCAATTCTCGCCGTTCACGGCCGCCTGCAGGCCGCGCAGCGCCTCACCGATCAGCCGCGCTTCTTCGTCATCGAGCAGGCGAACGGCGTTGTCGATATAGACGAGCACCTTGGCCCCCACCGGCGGGTTCGACAGCAACAGCACCGAGACGCGGCGCTCCTCGCCGTCGAAGCTGCACAGTGCCGAGACGCCATCGGTCTCGAGGATTGTCATCGGCAGGCCAAGACACATGGCGGATTTCCTCGCGGCGCGGTCACTCGGCCGGGCGCGCCCGCAGCTCGTAGCTGTGATGGTCGATGTCGTTCGCGAGCAGGCGTTCGTCGCCGGCGAGCGGTTCACGCCGCGGCACGGCGAGTGCGCCCCATTCCGCCAGCAGGGCGCAGGCCAGCTCGATCGACGGCCCGATCTGCGCGAGGACAGGCGCGGTCAGCGGCCCGCCCCAATCCTCGAGGTCGAGCGGCTGGCAGCCGATCAGCGCAAGCCGTTGCGGATAACGGCCGAGCAGGTCGGCCGCGCTCAGCACTTCCTGGAAGCCCGTCTGGTGCAGGCTCATCTTCTTGGCGCCGGTGAAGCGCGGCACCTCGTCGTCCCGGACCAGCTTGAGCTCGCCCGGCACGAGGCCGTAGTCGATGGCGTCGAACACGATCAGGCTGTCGGCTTCCTCGACATAGTTGACGAGGTAGAGTCCCTGCGTGCCGCCATCGAGGATCGTGACGTTGTCGGGCACGGCGAAGCGGCGGTGGAATTCCTCCACCACCCGCACACCGAAGCCTTCGTCAGCCCAAAGAATGTTGCCGATCCCGAGCACCAGAATGCGGTCGCGCCCGCGCTCATCGACCATGCCGGCCCCCCTCTGTCAGTCGCGGAACTGCCGCTCGCCCGAGATCATCGAGGAGATGATGCTCTGGCGCGACATGATGTCTTCGCGAATGGCGGCATAGACGTGCACCATCACGAAGGTGACCAGCGCCCACATCCCGAGATGATGCCAGGTATGGACGTCCTGGCTGTTCGGCCAGATGGCGAATACCCAGCCGAACAGCTTGTGCTGCCAGCTGTCGATCCCGGTGCCTTCCGAATAGAGCGCAAAGCCGGTGACGATCATGAAGGTCACGAACAGCGTGAAGCCGGTGAACATCGCCGTCTGCGCCAGCGGATTGTGGCCGACATACATCTTCGGCTCACGCTCCAGGAACGCGTACCAGCGGATCTCGTGCAGCACCTCCTTCCAGAATTGCTTGCGATGCACCGGAATGTAGAAGATCTGCCGGGAGTGGTGGTTGCCGACGAAAGCCCAGAAGATGCGGGCGAGGAAGAACACCGCCAGCACCTGTCCGGCCGCGAAATGGGCAAAGCGGATGTAGCCCATCACGAAATTCGCCGACGCCTCCCCCGACACCGTCGGCAGCGGTGATCCGATCAGATAGCCGGTGATCATCAGAACGATGATCGCGAACGCGTTGACCCAGTGGCAGATGCGCACGGGCGCTTCGTAGACATAGACCGTGGGCCGGCCGACCGCATGCTCGCCGGCGGCGTCGGCTGCGATCGCGGCGATGTCCGTCCCCGACTCGGGCGGGCGTGCAACTGCATCCATCATGACCCTGCTCCCCGTACTACCTGACCTTGACCTCGGCCAGCTCCTGGCCATCCGGACTCATGACGTGCGTCGAGCAGGCCAGGCACGGATCGAAGGAATGGATCGTGCGCAGGATCTCCAGCGGCTGCTCGGGATTGGCCATCGGGGTGTTCATCAGCGACGCCTCGAAGGCGCCGATGTTGCCCTTGGGATCCCTCGGCGAGCCGTTCCAGGTCGTCGGCACAACGCACTGGTAATTGTCGATCTTGGTATCCTTGATCTTGATCCAGTGCGCGAGCGCGCCGCGCGGCGCCTCGGTGAAGCCGACGCCCTTGGCCTCCTTCGGCCAGCTCTCCGGCTTCCATTTGTCGACATTCGCCGTCGAGCTGTCGCCGGCCTTGATGTTGGCGATCAGCTTGTCCTGGAAGTAGCGCATCTGCCGTCCGGCCCAGACCGATTCCAGCGCACGCGCCGCGGTGCGGCCGAGCGTTGAGAACAGCGCGGTCAGAGGCAGGTCGAGATCCTTCAGGAACTTGTCGACCGGGTCCTTGAACTCCGCCTTGTTCTGCGCATAGCCGACGACCCAGCGTGCGAGCGGCCCGACCTCCATGGCGTGGCCGCGCCAACGCGGCGCCTTGATCCAGGAATATTTGCCGCCCTCGTCGAGCTCCTTGATGTCGGTCTTGGTGCCCTTCGCGTTGGGGCCAAGCACGTAGTTCGGCTCGGTGATGCCGTCCCAGGGATGCAGCCCCTTGGTCTCGTCGGGATATTTGTACCAGGAGTGAACCACGAACTCCTGGATCTCGTCCGGATTGGCATGATCGACCGGAAACACCTCCGACAGATTGCCGTTGATGATCGCACCGCGCGGCAGCTTCAGGCTCTTGGCCGAGTAGTCGTTGGCATGCTCGGGCACGTCGCCATAGGCGAGCACGCTCTTGCCGGACAGGCCGCCGCCGTAGAGCCAGTCCTTGTAGAACGAGCCGATCGCGGCCACGTCGGGAAGATAGACCAGCTCGTTGAACTCGATCAGGCGATCGATGATCGACGAGACGAGATTCAGCCGCTCGATGTTGATGGCGCCGACCGCGCCGGTGCCGTCGATGTTGATCGGACACGGCACGCCGCCCACCAGCCAGTTCGGATGTGGATTCTTGCCGCCGAAGATGGTGTGGATCTTGACGATCTCCTTCTGGAAATCGAGTGCCTCCAGATAGTGTGCCACGGCCATCAGATTGGCCTCAGGCGGCAGCTTGTAGGCCTTGCTGCCCCAATATCCGTTCTTGAACGGACCGAGCTGGCCGGACTCGACGAACTTCTTGAGACGGGTCTGCAGGTCCCTGAAATAGCCGGGCGACGACAGCGGCCAGCTCGAGATCGACTGCGCCAAGGTTGACGTCGCCTTTGGATCGGCCGAGAGCGCCGAGACCACGTCGACCCAGTCCAATGCGTGCAGATGATAGAAGTGCACGACGTGGTCGTGCACCTGCAGCGCAAGCTGCATGAGGTTACGAATGGAGTTGGCATTCTCCGGAATGGTGATGCCGAGCGCGTTCTCGACCGCGCGCACCGATGTGAGCGCGTGCGTTCCGGTGCAGACGCCGCAGATCCGCTCGGTGAAGGCCCAGGCGTCGCGCGGATCGCGGTTCTTGAGGATCACCTCGATACCGCGCCACATCGTGCCGGTGGAGACCGCATTGCGGATCACGTTGTCGGAATCGACGTTGACCTCGACCCGCATGTGTCCCTCGATGCGGGTGACCGGATCGACGACGATGCGCTTGCCGGAATTGTCGAGATTGAAGCCGTTGGGAGTCTGGATGCCCATCGTTGCCTGTCCTGAATTCGATCAATGATCTTGCTTGGCGTTTTCCTTGGCGTCGTCGCGTTTGGTCGCGAGACGCTTGACCGCCGTGACCGCCGCATGCGCTGCGACCGCCGCACCTACCGTGCCCGCGGCCACCATGCCGACCTGGTCGGCGTTGTGCTCGATGCCGAACTGCTTGATGTTGGTGAGGCGGTCGTAGAACGAGCCCTTGTCCCAGAAGCCGTCCTCCGAGCAGCCGATGCAGCCATGACCCGACTGGATCGGGAACGATACGCCGCCATTCCATCGCACCGTCGAGCAGGCGTTGTAGGTGGTGGGGCCCTTGCAGCCCATCTTGTAGAGGCAGTAGCCCTTGCGCGCCGCCTCGTCGTCCCACTCCTCGACGAACTGGCCGGCGTCGAAATGCGGCCGGCGATAGCACTTGTCGTGGATGCGCTGTGAGTAGAACATCTTCGGCCGGCCCTGGCGGTCGAGCTCTGGCAGCTTGCCGAAGGTGGTGATGAAGGTGACGACGCCGGTCATGACCTCGGCGATCGGCGGGCAGCCCGGCACCTTGATGATCGGCTTGTTGGTGATGACCTTGTCGATCGGCGTCGCCTGCGTCGGATTCGGCTTCGCCGCCTGCACGCAGCCCCAGGAGGCGCAAGCGCCCCAGGCGATGATCGCCATCGCGTCCTCGGCCATCATCTTCAGCTTCTCGACGAACGGCTTGCCGCCGTCGATGCAGAACATGCCACCTTCGTTCAGCGGCGGATTGCCCTCGACCGCGAGAATGTACTGTCCCTTGTACTTCGCGCGCGTCTCTTCGAGGATGGCCTCGGCCTGGTGGCCGGCCGCCGCCATGATGGTGTCGTCATAGTCGAGCGAGATCATCGACAGCACGGCATCCTTCACCAGCGGATGCGCCGAGCGGATGAAGCTCTCCGAGCAGCAGGTGCATTCGAGCCCGTGCATCCAGATGACCGGCGTGCGCGGCTTGGTCTCCAGCGCATTGGCGATGCGGCTCGCCGCGACCGGCCCGAGCCCGAGGCTCGTCGCCGTCAGGCTGCAGAATTTGTGAAAGCTGCGCCGCGTGATGCCCTGACGCCGGATGACGCTGTAAAAAGTTTCCGTTGCCGCGCCCATGAGTCCTCCCCCTGATATCGCGTTGGCGATCGTGTGATCGCGTTCTGGCGAGAAGGACA
Organism: Bradyrhizobium sp. HKCCYLS3013; assembly: GCF_051167615.1. Taxonomy (NCBI): domain Bacteria; kingdom Pseudomonadati; phylum Pseudomonadota; class Alphaproteobacteria; order Hyphomicrobiales; family Nitrobacteraceae; genus Bradyrhizobium; species Bradyrhizobium sp. HKCCYLS3013. Next base: position 311,477 of record NZ_JBNPTK010000001.1, on the reverse strand, counting down.
GCAAGATGCGGGCCAGCATCATCCCTGGATTTGAATCATAATGATTCCAGATGCTTGAAGCAGTGAGGCCGCAGCGGCTAAGGCTTCGACAGCGGATCGCGCGCGATAATCGGAAATCACGCGCTTTGCACCGACAAGCTTGTTTCCGCTTGCTGCCTACCTGTGTGCAGCGCGCTCAATGCGCCGTGCAGACCATGCACGGATCGAACGACCGCACGACGTGCTGGATGCCGACCGCACGAGCGCCGGCATCGCCGACCTCGGTGCCGACCAGCGCCTGTTCGAGCGGACCGGCTATCCCATCCGCGTCGCGCGGAGAGAAATTCCAGCTGGTCGGCGCGATGATCTGATAGCGCTCGATGCGGCCAGAGCGCACCGCGAGCCAGTGGCCCAGGCTGCCGCGCGCAGCTTCCACGAGCCCGACGAAATTGCCGTCGGCCGTACTGGTGCTGTTGTCGCAGAACGGCTCGTTGAGACGCAGTGCCTTGATCCAATGCTCGATCGCCAGCGCGAGGCGCGCGGTCTCGATCAGCCGGGCGATGACACGATTGCGGACATTGCTGCGACCGCCCGCGAGCAGCGCGGAGATCAACGGCTGACCGTCAATGGCCTGCCTTGCGAGAGCGCCGACCTCGACCGGTTCTCCCGCAAGCCGCGGCGCCTTGCACCAACTATAGGCGTCGGGCTTGTCGGCGTCGGGCTCGGTCCGGCTCTCGGCCGGATCGAGCGAGGTCGCACGCATCCAGGCGTGTGACACGTCCTCCGTGATCCGATTCGACGGCAGCGCTTCGGTCGTTCCATCGCGGGTGCGAAGCCCGGCGCGGAAGTGCGCACTGTCAGACTCGTGATAAGCGCCGAAACTCATCAGCAGGCCGGAGCCCGGGCCAAGATGCGCCAGATCGAGCGCGTCGGCGATGCGCAGGAAATGCGCGAAGTCGCCGGCGCGGCCCTCGCGCCAACGGTCGAGCTCGTCCGACGTCGACAAGGCGAGCACATTCTCCAGCCTGTCGGCAAACACGGCGCGTTCAAGAAAACCGCGAAACGACGCCGCGATCGCGTTGAGGCGCACGCGCTCGCCGAGCTCGATCGCGCGCGTGGTCCCGCCCGGCTGGAAGGCGAGACTGTGCGGCCATTTGCCGGCGATCAGGCCCATGATCTCGAGCAGCCGCGCGCGCGCCGGCAACGCTTCGCGAGCCGCGCTGCCCTTCGTCGCCGCGAAACGCTCGGCCGCAGCCGAATGCCAAGCGTGCGCGACGTAGGCGTCGCGGGCGAAGTCCGGCATGAAGAAGATGTAGAAATGCGTCAGATGGTCCGCCGCGTTCTCGGCCGCATGGGCAATGTTGGCCGCGAGGATGCCGTTTGGCGCTGCCGCAATGCCCATGGCCTGGCGCAACGCGGCGGCGGCGGCGATCGATTGCGACACCGAGCAGATGCCGCAGATTCGCGGTGCGATCACCAGCGCGTCCAGCGGCGGCCGCCCCTCCAGGATCTGCTCGAAGCCGCGATAGAGCGGCGCCGTCACTTCCGCCCTGGTGACGCGGCCGCTCTCGATATCGAGCCTGACCTCGAGGTCGCCTTCGACACGATTGAACGGCCCGACCGTGATCCGCGTCATGGACGGCGCTTGTCACTGGCCCGGCCCGGCGGCACCACGACGTGATCCGCCGTCGCATTGACCCGTACGCGGCGCGGCGTGGCCGATTTCGACAGCGCGGCGAGCGCCACGAACCAGGCTTTCGGCATGTCGGTCGGAAGGCCTACGGGAATGCCCGCGAGCTTCGCCGTCTCCAGATAGTTCTGCGTGCTCTCGAAGCCCGGCGAGGTGCAGGCGATGCAGGCGTACCCGCCCTTGGTGCAGGAGCCGCCGCCATTCCAGGAGCGCTGATTGCAATCGCCGACCGCCTGCGTCGCCCGGCAGCCGAGATGCTCCATCAGGCAGCCGCGCTCGGACATCGTCTCAGCGCTCGCCTTGAACTCGTAGAACTCGTTGCGCGAGCAGCCGTGATGAGCCAGGTGATTGGCGATGAAGGTCGGACGGCCGACTGCGTCGAGGCCGTCTGCCGTCAGATCGCCCGAGGTGAGCGCCAGCAGGCTTTCCATCATCCAGCCCGGATGCGGCGCGCAGCCTGCGACGTTGATCACCGGCAGCCCGCGTTTCGAGCGGAATCCCGCGCCGAGCGCGCCGCCGATGTCACTGCCCTCGAACTGCAATCCGACCGCGTCGGTCGGGTTGATGCCGGCAGCAGGAATGCCGCCATAGGCCGCGCAGCTACCGACGGCGACGACGTAGTCGGCCAGCGGCGCCAGATCGAGCAGCCAGTGATAGATCGAGCGGTTGGTGCCGGCGAGCATGTTGAAGCGGCCGGTCTGACCAGGTCCGCGCGCCACCGAGCCTTCGAGCACCAGCAGATCGAGCCGCTCGCGACCGTCGCGGATCGCCTCCAACAGTTCGACGACTTCGTCCCCGGTCTCTTCGCTGACAGAGGGATGCCAGATCAGGTCAATGCCGGACTGGCGCAACTCGTCGAACCAGCCGGACGCACCGCTTTCCAGGATCGACATCGTGCAGCCGCCGCAGCTCGCGCCCTGCAGCCACAGCATCCTGGTCATTTCGTCCGAGCCGGCCATCATCCGTACCCGCGCGCTCGATCCTATTTCGTTCTCGGGTTTAGCGCCCCGGCGCGAACGCTGGCAAGCTCCTCACCCGGCGCATCCTCGGAACCGCCCGGACGGCGGCCAAGCAGCACGGCGCCCGCCCAGATCAGGCCGAACAGTCCGATGGCGACGATCCCGAGGTTGGCGAGATCATCGCCCAGCGCGGTGACGACCTCGGCCCATCCGCCGGTGAAGCCAAGCCGGGGCGTCAGCAGCGCGACCGCCTCGACGCCGCCGATCACCAGCGCGATCGCGACCGAGGCGCCGGTGATGACCAGATTGTAGCGCCGCTTGCGCGCGGGATCCGTGAGCGCCCAGCGATAGGCGCCGGCCATCAGCACGCTGTCGGCGGTGTCGACGGTGGCCATCGCCGCGGCGAACAGCGCCGGGAATACCAGCACATGCGCCAGGCTCGCCCCGCGCGCCGCCTCGGTCGCCGACAGGCTGAGCAGCCCGATTTCGCTGGCGGTGTCGAAGCCCAGGCCGAACAGGAAGCCGAGCGGGTACATGTGCCAGGCGCGGGAGACGACGCGGAGCACCGGCCGCAGCAGACGAATGAGCAGGCCCCGCCCGGCGCTACCGGCGGCATCCATGTCGGAATGGGGGTGGGATGGGCGGCGCCAGAGGTTCACGAACAGCACCAGATTCGCGAAGGCGATCAGCAGCAGGAAGCCTGCGGAGACCGAGGCGCCGATGGTGCCGCCGATCGCGCGGATGGCGCTGTCCTCACTCAACAGATCTGCGCCGGCCACCAGGCTCACCACGATGGTGGCGATCACGACGACGCTGGAATGGCCGAGCGCAAAATAGAGGCCGGCGGCGCGCGGGGCGCGACCGTCCTGCACGAGCTTCCGCACCACATTGTCGATCGCCGCGATGTGGTCCGCATCGACGGCATGGCGCAGTCCGAGCAGCCAGGCCAGCATCGCGGTGCCGACGATGGCGGGCCGGTCGGCGTAGAGCGCGAATGCCCAGGCCCAGGCCACCGCATTGGCCGCGACCAGCCCAGCGACGAGCGCAACGGTCCTGCCGGGCTGCGACCGCCACCACAGCAGCCGCGGGGCACGAGGATGATCAATTGGAACAATCGTCATACTCGGACTATAGCAAGAGCCAGGCCAGTTCGGTAAAGCCCCGCTGCAGGCGAAAGCTACAGGAAAAAATCGGCTGCACTTGCCGGATCGCCCGCTCGCTTGGCAACCCGCTATCCAGTCGCGCACAGATCGTGACCAGCGGCGGGACCTCTCTCGTCCCCTCCCCCTTCACCGCGCCGAGGCACTCTGCGCCGCAATCTCGCGCTGCACGACCGCCTCGAACTGGCTGGCGGGCGCAGCGAACATCAGCCGGGTCTCCTCGTGGAACGCCGAGAAGATGCCGACAACGGTCGGCTGCCCGCCGACCTCGGCCAGGATCGGCGAGCCCGAATAGCCGAAATTGGCGAGGCAATGCACCGTCAGCAGCCGGGCATCGCTGGTCATGCCGGCGCTGCAATTGCGCTGGCCGGTCGGCGAATAGCGCCGCTCCTGGCCGTAGCCGATCTCTGAGATGGTTCCGGCGGTGGTCGCAGCCTGCAGTTCCTCGCGCGTCAGCGCCTTGACCGCGACCGGCTTCGACGGCAGCGCATCCTTCAGCACGATCAGCGCCCAATCGGCGGGCGAGCGGTCGAGCGACCATCTGTCGTGCCGGGTCGGGACGAAGTCCGGCGCCACGATCAGCTTGTCGGCGACCGACGATGCCGCCGGCGTGCCCCTGTTCATGCCGGCCAGGAAGCGGACATTGCCGGGGCTGACCTGCGCGACGCCGTTGAACACGCAATGCGCGGCGGTGAGCACGACGCGCGGCGCGACCAGAGTGCCGGTGCACCAGCCGCCGGTCGAGTATTGCGCGACGGTGACGACGCCGATCGACGACGCCGGCCACGAGGTGGGATCGACGACCTCGCCGATGTGGCGGTCGAGCCCGAGCAGTTGCTCCGGACGCGGAGCGGCGACGCCCGCCTCCGCCGATTCCGGCTTCGGCCGCCAGGCCGCAATGGCGCTCTGGGCCTGGACGCGCTGCGGCTCCGTCAGCTTGACCCTCTGCACGTCGCGGCCGGCCGATCGCACGCCGCTGCGACCCGCCATCACCAGCCAGGCGTAGCCCTGCACGACGTCCTGCTTCACGCCGCGACCGTCGAGCAGCATCAGGCCCAGCATGTATTGCGACTGGGCGAAGCCCTGCGCTGCCGCGCGGCTGAACCAGCGGCCGGCTTCGCCATAATTGCTCGCGACACCTTCGCCGTTGACATAGGCGATGCCGAGATAATGCTGGGCGACGGCGAGGCCCTGATCGGCGGCCTTGCGATACCACGCCAGCGCCTCGGCGGGGTTGCGCGGTTGGCCCCAGCCGAAGGCCTCCATGAAGCCGACGTCGAACTGCGCCCGCGCATCGCCCTTGGCGGCCAGCGGCAGCAGGCGGCGCATCGCCGCGGCGTGTTGTCCGTTTCCCGCCGCGGCGACCGCGTCTTCGAGCTCGGCGGCCGCGGCGCCCGCCGCGCTGCCGAGCAGGACGGCTAGAGATATGATGATGATCTTGATCAAGGGCGTCCGCTGGGACCGAAACATCGTCAGGGGCCGCCGAGCTGACATGATCAAGACGGCGGCGGCGTGGCGGAAAGCGGACCACGATCTCCTCAATCGGGCCCCCTCGCGCCTCACACCTGCTTCATCCTCACGCCCGATCGCCCCTTACACCTGCTCGCTCTTGGCGAAGCGATCATCGAGCGCATAGCCGGCGCCGCGCACGGTGCGGATCGGGTCCTGCTCGCGGCCCGGATTGAGCAGCTTGCGCAGGCGGCCGATATGGACGTCGACCGTGCGCTCGTCGATATAGATGTCGCGGCCCCAGACGCTGTCGAGCAGCTGCTCACGGCTGAACACGCGGCCGGGATGCTCCAGGAAAAACTCGAGCAGGCGGTATTCGGTCGGGCCGAGATCGATCGGCCGTCCCGAGCGCGCCACGCGGCGCTTCTCGCGGTCGAGCTCGATGTCGCCATAGGACAGCACGGTCGCCAGCCGCTCCGGGCTCGCCCGCCGCAGCAGGCCCTTCACGCGCGCCAGCAGCTCCGGCACCGAGAACGGCTTGACGATGTAGTCGTCGGCGCCGGTCGCGAGGCCGCGCACGCGCTCGCTCTCCTCGCCGCGCGCGGTGAGCATGATGATCGGCAATTGCCGGGTCTCGGACCGCGCCCGCAGGCGGCGGCACAGCTCGATGCCGGACAGGCCCGGCAGCATCCAGTCGAGCACGACGAGATCGGGAACGCGCTCCTTCAGCCGTGTGTCGGCCTCGTCTCCGCGCGCCACCGTCTCGACCTCGTAGCCTTCGGCCTCGAGGTTGTAGCGCAGGAGCGTCGTCAGCGCCTCCTCGTCCTCCACCACCAGAATTCGGGCGCCCATGTCAGAACCGTCTCTCTCAGTTGCCGGGGATCGTCGATGCGAAGCTCGTCATGTCGCCCTTCGGGCGCTTGTCCATGATCTGCTGGCCTTCGATCATATAGAAGACGGTCTCCGCGATGTTGGTCGCGTGATCGCCGATGCGCTCGATGTTCTTGGCGCAGAACATCAGATGGATGCAGAACGAGATGTTGCGCGGATCCTCCATCATGTAGGTCAGGAGTTCGCGGAACAGCGAGGTGCAGATGGCGTCGACCTCCTCGTCGCCCTTCCACACCGTCATCGCCGCCGGCAGGTCGTGCGCGGCATAGGCGTCCAGCACCGTCTTGACCTGCGACTGCACCAGGTCGGTCATGTGCTCGAGCCCGCGGATCAGCTTGAGCGGATGGAAGTCGCTCTCCAGCGCCGCGACGCGCTTGCCGATGTTCTTGGCGAGATCGCCGATGCGCTCCAGATCGGTGGCGACCCGCATCGCACCGACGATCTCGCGCAGGTCGACCGCCATCGGCTGTCGCCGGGCGATGGTAAGAACGGCGCGCTCCTCGATGATGCGCTGCAGCTTGTCGACCTCGGCGTCGGTGGCGACCACCTTCTGGCCGAGCGCGATGTCGCGCCGCACCAGCGCATCGACGGAATCGACGATCAGACGCTCGGCGAGGCCGCCCATTTCCGACACCAGCCGGGTGAGATCCTGCAGATCGCTGTCGAACGCCTTGGCGGTATGTTCACTGGCCATGATGATCTCCTGAAGTCAATGTCGTCGGCGTCAGCCGAACCGGCCGGTGATGTAATCCTGGGTCCGCCGATCGCTCGGCGAGGTGAAGATCTTGCTGGTGTCGTCGAACTCGATCAGCTCGCCGAGATACATGAAGGCGGTCTTGTCGGAGACGCGCGCCGCCTGCTGCATGTTATGCGTCACGATGGCGATCGTATAGTTTTCGGCGAGCTCCTGGATCAGCTCCTCGACCTTGGCGGTCGAGATCGGATCGAGCGCCGAGCACGGCTCGTCGAACAGGATCACCTCCGGCCGGACCGCCACGGTGCGCGCAATGCACAGCCGCTGCTGCTGGCCGCCTGACAGCGACAGGCCCGAAGCGTTGAGCTTGTCCTTGACCTCGTTCCACAACGCGCCGCCGCGCAGTGCCTTCTCGACCCGGTCGTCCATCTCCGACTTGGAGATCTTCTCATACAGCCGGATACCGAAGGCGATGTTCTCGTAGATCGTCATCGGGAACGGCGTCGGCTTCTGGAACACCATGCCGACCCGGGCCCGCAGCAGGTTGAGGTCGAGCTTGGGATCGAGGATGTTGGTGTTGTCCAGCATGAGCTGGCCAACGGCGCGCTGGCCCGGGTAGAGATCGTACATCCGGTTGAAGATGCGCAGCAGGGTCGACTTGCCGCAGCCGGACGGGCCGATGAACGCGGTGACGCGGTTGGTCCCCAGCGACAGGTTGATGTTCTTCAGCGCGTGGTGATCGCCGTAATAGAAGTTCAGGTTGCGCGCGGTCACCTTGGCGGGGGCTTCCGGCAAAACCTTGCCGTTCAGCGCGGCGGGATTGGGCTGGCTGACGGATACGGACAGGTCGGTCATTTTGCGTTCCTCTCGGCGCCGAGAATGCGTGCACTGACATTCAGGGCGAGCACGGCCAGAGTGATCAGAAGGGCTCCGCTCCAGGCCAGCTGCTTCCAATAGGCATAGGGGCTCTGGACGAAGTTGTTGATGGTGACGGGCAGGTTGGCCATCGTCTTGGAGAGGTTGAGGCTCCAGAACTGGTTCGACAGCGCAGTGAACAGCAAGGGCGCGGTCTCGCCGGCGACGCGGGCGGTGGCCAGCAGCACGCCGGTGATCAGGCCCGAGCGCGCCGCGCGATAGGCGATGCGCCGGATCACCAGCGATCGCGGCAGGCCGAGCGCCGAGGCCGCCTCACGCAGCGGGTTGGGCACCAGCAGCAGCATGTCCTCGGTGGTGCGCAGCACCACGGGGATGACAATGACCGCCAGCGCCAGCGAGCCAGCGAGCGCCGAGAAGCCGCCCATCGGCACCACGACAGCGCCATAGATGAACAGGCCGATGATGATCGAGGGCGCCGACAGCAGGATGTCGTTGATGAAGCGGATCACCGAGGTCAGGCGGTCGTTGCGGCCGTACTCGGCCAGATAGGTGCCGGCGAACAGGCCGAGCGGCGCGCCGATGCCGACGCCGATGACCGTCATGATCAGAGAGCCGACGATGGCATTGCGCAGGCCGCCTTCGCTCGAGCCCGGCGGCGGGGTGTCGGCGGAAAACACTTGCAGGCTGAGGCCGGCGAGGCCGTTATAGAACAGCGTGAACAGGATCAGCGCCAGCCAGGTGACGCCGAACAGCGCGGCGGCGACGCAGAGGCCGCGGATCACGATGTCCCTGCGGCGTCGGCGCGCATAGATCGGATTGACCGGCGTATCGGCGGTGAGCGAATCTGCGCTGGACATGGCTTATTTTCCCGCCTTTGCTTGGAGCCGCATGAGCATCAGGCGCGCGCTCGCCAGCACGAAGAAGGTGAGCACGAAGAGCAGCAGGCCGAGCAGGATCAGGCTCGACTGGTGCAGGCCGTCGCTCTCCTGGAACTCAGAGGCAATGGCGGCCGAGATCGTGGTGCCCGGCGCGAAGATCGACGATGAGATCCGGAACGAGTTGCCGATGATGAAGGTCACCGCCATCGTTTCGCCGAGCGCACGACCCAGCGCCAGCATGACGCCGCCGATGACGCCGACACGGGTGTAGGGAATGACGACGCTGCGCACGACCTCCCAGGTGGTGCAGCCGACCCCGTAGGCCGCTTCCTTCAGCACCGGCGGGACGGTCTTGAACACGTCGACCGAGATCGAGGTGATGAAGGGCAGCACCATGATCGCCAGGATCAGCGAGGCGTTGAACAGACTGAGATAGGACGGCGGACCGGCGAAGATGTCCTGCAGCACCGGGATGCCGGAGCAGAGATTGATCATGAACGGCTGGAACGTGTAGGCCAGGAACGGGCCCAGAACGAAGAAGCCCCACATGCCGTAGATGATCGAGGGAATGCCGGCGAGCAGCTCGATCGCAATGCCGATCGGACGGCGCAGCCATTGCGGGCACAGCTCGGTGAGGAAGATCGCAATGCCGAGACCCACCGGAATCGCGATCAGCATCGCGATGAAGGACGTGACCAGGGTGCCGTAGATCGGGCCGAGCGCCCCGAGCACCGGCGGATCGGCCGACGGCGCCCAGCGCCGCGTCCACAGGAATTCGAAGCCGTAGGCCTTCATCGCCGGCCAGGCGCCGATGATGAGAGAGATGATGATGCCGCCGAGGATCAACAGGACCGAGATCGCGGCGAGCCGGGTGATCCAGTAAAAGGTGACGTCGCCAAGCTTGAAGGCACTGAGCGCGCGCGCCCGGTCGTAGGGCCCGGCAGCAGCCGCGATGTCGCCGACTTCGGTCTGAACCGCCATCTCTGCCAATTCCGCCCCCTGTTCCTTGGACACGCCTCAACCCCGGTAGCACCCCTCCCCCGGCGGCCGGGAGAGGGGAATTTTCGATACGTCCAGCTCAGCTCTTGATGTCGGCAGACCAGGTCTTCTCGATCAGCTTCACGACGCTGTCGGGCATCGGGATGTAGTCGAGCTCCTCGGCCATCTTGCCACCCTTCTCGAACGACCACTTGAAGAACTTGATCGCCTCGGCGGACGCGGCCTTGTCGGTCGGCTCCTTGTGCATCAGGATGAAGGTCGCGGCCGTCATCGGCCAGGACTTGTCGCCGGGCTGGTTGGCGAGGATCACGTAGTAGCCGGGGGCCTTGGTCCAATCGGCATTCGCGGCGGCGGCCTGGAAGGCCTCGACGGTCGGCTGCACGGTCTTGCCGGCCTTGTTCACCATGGCCGTGTAGGTCAGCTTGTTCTGCTTGGCATAGGCGTACTCGACATAGCCGATCGAGTTCTTGGTCTGGCCGATGTTGCCGGACACGCCTTCGTTGCCCTTGGCACCGACGCCGACCGGCCACTCGACCGCGGTGTTGAAGCCGATCTTGCTCTTCCAGTCGGCGCTCGCCTCGGAGAGATAATAGGTGAAGTTGAAGGTCGTGCCCGAACCGTCGGAGCGGCGGACGACAGCGATCGCGTCCGACGGCAGCTTGACGCTGGGGTTGAGCTTCTTGATCGCGGCGTCATCCCACTTGGTGATCTTGCCGAGATAGATGTTGGCGAGCGTCTCGCCGTCCAGCACCATCTCGCCCGGCTTCACGCCCTCGAGGTTGACGACCGGCACGATGCCGCCCATCACCATCGGCCACTGCACCAGGCCGTCCTTCTCGAGCTGCTCGGCCTTGAGCGGCGCATCGGTGGCGCCAAAGGTCACGGTCTTGGCCTGGATCTGCTTGATGCCGCCGCCGGAGCCGATCGACTGGTAGTTCAGACCGTTGCCGGTCTCCTTCTTGTAGGCGTCGGCCCACTTGGAATAGATCGGGAACGGGAACGTCGCGCCCGCACCGGTGATGTCGGCAGCGAACGCCGACGTCGATGCGGCGACCAAGCCGGCAGCGACGATAGCTTTGACGAAATTCATAGCTGGTCTCCATGCTCGGGAAGCGAAGCGCCATCTGCGCCCGATTGCGCTTCCCCGGCCGCTTTACGGGGCCTCAGTGTGGCTTTTATAAAGGTTCGATGACAGTCGGATGACAGTCACAAGCCGTTGATAATTCTTGATATTTAGAATTTGACCCGAGTTTTTACGGAGCGCGGGCGGGGTTTCATGCGGGCCTCCGCCCCTCGCCGTTTGCGAGCACTGCTCAACGAGATTGGAGGACCCGGCGATGCCGCGCGCAACCTCATCGACCCCATGCGGCCGCTGCGCCCGACGTGGAAGTTGCCACAAGGGGCCGCCAAATCATCGGTGTCGTTCCAGGCAAGGTCGGCGACGGGAAGCGGTGACGGCCGCCGACCCGGGACCCACTCCGCAGCGGTTGTGGCTTGGCGGCCGGTCCATCATCGTGCCTCGAACTCCTCCCTGGGGTTATGGATCCCGGATCTGCGCGCGCTTTGCGCGCTTGTCCGGGACGACAGCGGAAAGGTTGGTTGGCCGCTCCGCCGCCTCATGACACGCGTCATCGCGCCCCACGGCACACCGTGCCCGAGGTGATGCATCGATCATATCGCCCTGAAACGAGAGGGCGCGAGGAAGGCCGGACCTCGGCTGAGGCCCGTGGCCCGCCTGCTCAAAAGAATGCAGGCGGCAGGTACCACAGGTACAGCCGGACAGACCCGGCCTTCCCCGCGCGATGGCTTTACGGTGTCCTTCGTGCTCTTGTGTGTTCGAAACCTGCCAGAATGTGCGAACGGGCGGTTCTGACCAACCGCCCGTCGCTGGATCTGAGCCCGATCGTGCTCAAAGGCCCTAGAGCCTGTCGGGGAGCGTGGGACAGGTCCGGTGTCTTCCTTCAACCCGAACAGTTGCACGGGCTTCGAGCCCGCACCTTGCAAGGAAGGGAGCTGGATGATGGCACAGAATGATCTCGTTGTCGCGGGTGTCGATGTCGCCAAGGATAAGGTCGATGCTTGTACCCGAGCGCCCGGGTCCAAGCAGATGTTTGAAAGGACGAAGGAAGGCCAGCGCGACTTCGTGGCGTGGCTGCGCCGGCACGGCGTCACCAAGGTCGTGATGGAGGCCAGCGGCGGCTACGAGCGGGAGTGGGCCAAACTGGTGCGAGCCGCCAAGATCGACGTTCGTATCGTCGATCCAAAGCGGGTGCGGAGCTTCGCTCAATCGGCCGGGCGCCTGGCCAAGAACGACAGTATCGATGCGGACACGATCGCCTGGTTCGCCGAGACCTTCAACGAAGCTGCGGTGCAAGCCTACGATGCCGCCCGAGAGAAGCTTCAGCAGATGGTCAATGTGCGCCAAGCGACGAAAGATATGCTGGTCAGACTGAAGAACCAGGGCGAGCATAAATTGCCTGTAGAAGTACAGCGTCTGCATACGCGCATCGCCAAGGCGATCAGCGCCGAGCTGGCCGAGCTCGAGGCAGAGATCTCCGCCCTGATCGAAAGCACGCCGCATTTTGCGGAGCTCGCCGAGATCATCGAAAGCGTTCCGGGCATCGGCCGCACGACGTGTGCTACGCTGATAGCAACCATGCCGGAGCTCGGCCAGACCAGCGACAAAGCCGTCGCGGCGCTGCTGGGTGTTGCGCCGTACGATGATGACAGTGGCCGGCGTCGCGGGGATCGGCACGTCAAGGGCGGACGCCGCAGAACTCGCAACACATTCTACATGGCCTGCGTGGGCGCCGCGACGCGGTGCAATCCAGTCCTGAAGGCCTTCTACGAGCGCCTGCTCGCCCAAGGTAAGTTGAAGAAGGTCGCGCTGACCGCCTGCATGCGCAAGCTGATCTGCATTCTCAACGTCATGGTCAAACGCCGCCAAAAGTGGAATCCGGCGCTCCACGTTGTGAACGGGTCGAGCGCCTCATAGCCGCTCGGGCTCCGCCCGAGCGCACGCCAAGCCAACAGACCGGCGAGCGGACGGGGTCAAGGCCGTCAGCCGCCGAAGGCGGTGGCGCGCCTTCGCGCCAGCCTTGAGGCCGGCCGATCACCGGTCTACAAAAAAGACAGTTGCTCCCTGGGGATCGGCTTTCTTGCCCCCATCGCCCGCGCGTGCCGTCAGGCAACCACCGCAGACTTGACCTCAGCGTCGAGAGGCCAGGACCACACGACTTCGCCGTCCGTGCCAACTACGCTCGTCTGGCGCAGCCGTCACGTCCATCGCAGCCCACCTCAACGTATCGTGACGACGCGTACGTCCCTCTGCTCGAGGCGGGTTGCACGCAAGAGAACATGATTTCAGAAAAATAGCAAGCTATTTATTTTTTTCGGAACACACCCTCCCCCCCGGCACGCGGGGCATCGGCTCAATCCGGCTTCGGCGGCTCGATCCAGATCCCAGGGTCGGAATGGGTCCGGATGTGGTCGACGAGGAAATCGGCGAACACCCTGATCTTGGCCGGCAGCCTGACGCGGTTCTGGTAGGCAATGTTCATCGTCAGGAGCGGCAGCTCCCAGTCGAGCAGGACCGGCACCAGCCGGCCGGCCAGAATGTCGCCCTGCACGATGTAGAGCGGCTGAATCAGGATGCCGAGCCCGGCCAGCGCCGCGCCCCTGATCACCTGGCCGTCATTGCTGTCGAGCGTCGGCGCGATCCGGATGCTCTGGGCCGTCGTTCCGTTGCGCAGGGACAGGGAATAGGGATCGTTGGCAAGGTTGTAGATCAGCATGTCGTGGCGCACGAGATCGGCGGGAACGACGGGGCGGCCGCGGCTGGCGAGATAGGACGGCGCCGCCGCCAGCACACGCCGCATCTGCCCGATGCGGCGGACGACGATGCCCGAGTCCGGCTCATGCTCGCGGGTGCGGATCGCGACGTCGATGCCCGCCTCGATGAAATCCGGATAGCGGTTGGCGGCGATGATCTGCAGGTTCAGCTTCGGATACATCGCGCGGAACGCCGGCAGCATCGGCGCGAGATAGATCGTCGCGAACGACAGCGAGCTGGTGACGCGCAGCATGCCCTGCGGCGACAGCGCGCGGTCGCTGACGGCGTCCTCGGCCTCGGCCAGCTCGTTGAGCAGCGTGCCACAGCGCTGCAGCAGCTCCTGCCCGGCTTCGGTCAGCCAGAGACGGCGGGTGTTGCGCTCGATCAGGCGCACCGCCAGCCGCTCCTCCAGCGCGCTGAGATGCCGGCTCGCCGCTGCGTTGGACATCCGCAAGGACTCGGCGGCCTTGGACAGGCTGCCCAGCTCCGCCGTCCTGGAAAACACTTCGAGCTGGAGCAGACGGTCCATTGTTGCGCCGAATTGTTACGCTGAGCGGAAAACAGAGTTACAATTTTTGGGCTTTATTTCCATTTCCTGCAAGGCAAAATCGCCCGACAAGAACAAGGCACAGGTGAGGACGCACGAATGACGGGGCCGATCAGGCACATCGTGATGTGGCGGCTACGCGCCGAGACGGCCGCCGACCGCGCCGCAGCCCGGCTCAAGGTCAAGACCCTGTTCGAGGGCCTCAAGGGCCGGATCGACGGCCTCACCCACATCGAGGTTGGTCTCGATGTCAGCGACGTCGACTACGCCTGCGACGTCGTCCTGTTCTCCGAATTCGCCAGCAGTGCCGCGCTGCACGCCTATGCCTCGCACCCCGAGCACCTGCGCGTGCGCGAGGAGCTCGGCGACATCAGGATCGGCCGCTTCCAGGTCGACTATCCCCTCTCTGCGGCGACCGGCGCGTGACCGGGGCGTTCATCTTCGACGGCCTGCCCGGCCGCCCCCTGCCCGGCTCCAGACCACATGGCAGATCAAGCCAATGACGGACGGCATCGATGCCCCTTCCTGACCAACGCCTCGCCTTCATCGGCATCGGCAAGATCGGCCTGCCGATCGCGGCGCGGCTCGCCAAGGCCGGCTATGACGTCACGGCGTTCGATCCCAACGCCGAGCGGCTCTGCGAGGCGCGCGCGCTCGGCATCGTCGCTGCAACGTCCGCGACGGCGGCGGCGCGTGACCATGCGGTGGTCATCGCGTCCCTGCCCGACGACACCGCGCTGCGCGCGGCGATGCTCGGCGACGGCGGAGTGATCGCGGCCATGGCACCGGGCGCGATCCTGATCGAGACCAGCACCGTGGGCGTCGACGCCTCGAGCGCAGTCGCCGCGGCCGCCGGCGCGCGCGATGTCGCTTATCTGCGCACGCCGATCTCCGGCAATGCCAGCATCGCCCACACCGGCGAGCTGACCTGCTTCGTGTCCGGGCCGAAAGCGGCCTTCGCGCGGATCACGCCGCTGCTGCAGGCTTTCACGCGCGCGCAGACCTATCTCGGCGCCGCCGAAGAGGCGCGCTATGCCAAGCTCGCCGTCAACCTGATGATCGCGACGACCGCGGCGATGATGGCCGAGAGCCTGGCGCTGGCGCGCAAGGGCGGCATCGCCTGGCCGGACATCCTGCAGGTGCTGCACGACAGCGCGGTCGCCTCGCCGATGGTGAAGTACAAGACCGCGCCGCTGCTGGCGCGCGACTTTGCCGCGACGTTCTCCTGCGCGCAGATGGCCAAGGATCTCGATCTCATTCTCGGCGCCGGACACGCCGTCGGCGTGCCGCTGCAGCTCGCGGCGCAGGTCCGCGAGACCTATGCCGCGCTGATCGCGCAGGGCGAGGCCACGACCGATTTCCTTGCCACTGTCCGTCATGTCGAACGGCTGTCCGGGCTCGGCGAGCCCGTCTGAAAGGAGCCGCCTCGTGCGCAACTTCAACGAGACCACGATCACGGATGCCGTGCTCGACCGCCTGGCGGGCGCGAGCGATGCGCGCATCAAGCAGGTCAGCGAGGCGCTGGTGCGCCATTTCCATGCCTTCGTGCGCGAGGTCCGTCCGACCCAGCAGGAATGGGAGTTCGGCATCGACTTCCTCACCCGCACCGGGCAGATGTGCGACGACAAGCGCCAGGAATTCATCCTGCTGTCTGACACGCTCGGCGTCTCCATGCTGGTCGACGCCATCAATCATCCCGTGCCTGAAGGCGCCACCGAGACCACCGTGCTCGGCCCGTTCTTCGTCCAGGCCGCGCCGGAGCGCGCCAATGGCGACGACATCGCGGGGCCGATGAAGGGCGATCCGCTGCTCGTCACCGGCTCGGTGTCGCGCACCGACGGCCGGCCGCTCGCTGGCGCCGTGGTCGACGTCTGGCACTCCGACGATGACGGCTATTACGACGTGCAGCGGCTCGAGCAGATCGGCGATCTCGCCATGCGCGCGCGCTTTCGCACCGATGCCGGCGGCCGCTTCCATTTCTGGTCGATCAAGCCCGCCGCCTATCCGATCCCCGATGACGGGCCGGTCGGCGACATGCTGGCGGCGCAGGGACGGCATCCGTGGCGGCCGGCGCATGTGCATTTCATGATCTCGGCGCCGGGCTTCGAGCGGCTGGTGACCCATGTGTTCGTCGCCGGCGACCAGTATCTCGATTCCGACGTCGTGTTCGGCGTCAAGGACAGCCTGATCCGCGACTTCACGCGCTGCCCGCCGGGCCGTGCGCCAGATGGCCGCATGGTGGCGGAGGGATATTTCCATCTCAACTACGACTTCGGCCTGAAAGCGCTTGCGGAGCGCGGCGATCGGGCTTGAGCTGAGCGGACGACAAGGACCGTCAAGAGTCCTGTCGTCGTCGAGGAAGCGGACGGGAGGAACGATGGAGTTGCGGGTCGGCACCGGCGCATTGGCCGAGCGGCTTTCGTGCCTGATCGGACCACGCGCGAGCGTCGCGCGCGGCGTGCTGGATCAGCACGGCCGCAGCGAGTCGTATTATCCCGCGATGCCGCCCGACATCGTCGTATTCCCGGAGACGACGCAGGAGGTCAGCGCCATCGTCGGGCTGTGCGCCGATGCCGGCATGCCGATTGTGCCGTTCGGCGCCGGCACCTCGCTCGAAGGCAATGCCGCGGCGGCCGCGGGTGGCGTCTGTTTCGACTTCGCCCGCATGAACAAGGTGCTGGCCGTGCATGAGGCCGACATGGACGTCGTGGTGCAGCCCGGCATCACCCGCAAGCAGCTCAATGCGGAGCTGCGCACGACCGGCCTGTTCTTTCCGATCGATCCCGGCGCCGACGCCTCGATCGGCGGCATGAGCTCGACCCGCGCCTCCGGCACCATGGCGGTGCGCTACGGCACCATGAAGGACAACGTCCTCGCATTGGAGGTGGTGCTGGCCGACGGCCGGGTGATCCGCACCGCGAAGCGTGCGCGCAAATCGGCCGCCGGCTACGACCTGACGCGGCTGTTCGTCGGATCGGAGGGGACGCTCGGCGTGATCACCGAGATCACGCTGAAATTGCATCCGCTGCCCCAGGCGATCTCGGCCGCGACCTGCAGCTTCCCGACCCTGCACGACGCGGTCGACACCGCGATCGCCCTGATCCAGTCGGCGGTCCCCGCCGCCCGCATCGAGCTCGTCGACGACGTCATGATGCGCGGCATCAACGCCTACTCCAAGCTCGGCTATCGGGAAGCGCCAACCTTGTTCCTCGAATTCCACGGCTCCGAGGCGGCCGTCGCCGAGCAGGCGCAGACGGCGGAGGCGATCGCGACCGAGCATGGCGGCCGCGGCTTCGCCTGGGCCAAGGCGGCCGAGGACCGCAGCCGGCTGTGGCACGCGCGCGACAACACGCTGTACGCCGGCCTGGGCCTGCGGCCCGGTGCGCGCGCCGTCATCACCGATGTCTGCGTGCCGATCTCGCGGCTCGCCGAATGCCTGACCGAGACGCGCCGGGACGCCGACGCCAGCGGCTTCCTCGCGCCGATCGTCGGCCATGTCGGCGACGGCAATTTCCACATGCTGATCCTGGTCGATCCCAGCGATGACAGCGAGCTCGCCGGCGCCAAGGCGCTGCAGGCGCGCATGGTGGCGCGCGCGATCGCGATGGACGGCACCTGCACCGGCGAGCACGGCATCGGCCTCGGCAAGATCGACTATCTCGAGGACGAGCTCGGCGGGGCCGTCGCCGTGATGCGCGCCATCAAGGCCGCGCTCGATCCCGCCGGCCTGATGAATCCGGGCAAGATCTTCGCCGGCGGAGCACCGTCATGAGCGCGGCGGCCGCCATCGCAGCTCCATCGCCCGCGCCGCTGCTGGAGCTGCGCGGCATCAGCAAGTCGTTTCCGGGCGTCAAGGCGCTGGACGACGTGTCGTTCGCGATCTACCCGGGCGAAGTCCACATGCTGCTCGGCGAGAACGGCGCCGGCAAATCCAGCCTGATGAAGGTGCTGTGCGGCGCCTACAGCGCCGATGCCGGCGAGATCATCTCCAAGGGCGCGAAGGTCGAGATATCATCGACGGCCGACGCGCAGAAGCTCGGCATCGCCGTCATCTTCCAGGAATTCTCGCTGGTGCCGTTCCTCGACATCGCGCAGAACATCTTTCTCGGCCGCGAGCCGAAGGGCCGCATCCCCGGCACCATCGACCGCCGCAAAATCCTGGCCGATGCCAAGCGCGTGCTCGAGGGCATCGGCTTCGACATCGATCCCTCCGTCATCGTCGACACGCTCGGCGTCGCGCAGCAGCAGATGGTGGAGATTGCCAAGGCGATCAGCCAGAATGCGCGGATCCTGGTGATGGACGAGCCGACCGCGGCGCTGTCCGACCGCGAGGCGGAGCTGCTGTTCGCGCTGATCAGGCGGCTGAAGGCCGACGGCGTCGCCATCGTCTACATCTCGCACCGTATGGCCGAGGTGTTCGCGCTCGGCGACCGCATCACCGTTCTGCGTGACGGCCGCCGCATCGACGATCTCAGGCCCGCCGACGTCACCCCCGACCAGCTCGTGCGCATGATGGTCGGGCGCAATATCGACATGAGCTATCCGCGCCATTTCGTGGAAACGCCCGGCGAGCTCGTGCTGGAGGTCAAGGGACTGAGCGCGCCGAGCGGGATTGCCAACATCAACATCGAGGTGCGGCGGGGCGAGATCGTCGGCCTGTGCGGTCTCGTTGGCTCCGGCCGCACCGAGGTGGCGCGCGCGATCTTCGGCGCCGATCCGGTCAGCGAAGGCGAGATCATCTTCGACGGCAAGCCGATCGCGGGCGAGCCCGACATCGCCGCGCGCCGCGGCATCGCGCTGATCCCCGAGAGCCGCAAGAGCGAGGGCCTGGCGCTGCTGCGCTCCGTCGGCGACAACCTCGTGGTGTCGGCGCTGAAGAAGCTGTTTCCGAGCGGGCTGTACGATCCCCGCGGCGCTCAGCGCACGGCCGACGGGCTGATCCGGCAGTTGCGGATCGCAACGCCCACGGCGCGGCAGACGGTCGGCCTGCTCTCAGGCGGCAACCAGCAGAAGGTCGTGATCGGCAAGTGGCTGGCGGCCGGCGCCAGGCTGTTCATCTTCGACGAGCCGACCCGCGGCATCGACGTCGGCGCCAAGTCGGAGATCTTCGCGCTGATTGACCGGCTGGTCGCCGACGGCGCGGCCGCGCTGATGATCTCGTCCGAGCAGATCGAGATCTGCCACGTCTGCGACCGGGCCTATGTGATGCGCGAAGGCCGCATCGCCGGGCATTTGTCACGGGGCGAGCTGACCGAGGAGAATATCGTGCGACTGGGGATGCATGATGAGTGACACCGCCATCGTCTCGCCGATCCGATCCCTGCAGCGCATCCCAGGCGTCGCCATCGTGCTGGTGCTGTTGATCGCGCTGTTCGGCGCGATCGCGCCGGGCTTCCTGTCGGCCGCGAACCTGTCCAACGTGCTGGTGCAGTCGACGATCCTGACCATGCTCGCGCTGCCGATGACCCTGATCATCATGACCGAGGGGCTCGACCTGTCGATGGGCGCGGTGCTGACGCTGACCTCGCTCTGCGTCGCCATCGTCTCGCTCGCGACCAAGTCCGTGCTGCTGGGCCTCGGCGCCGCGGTGCTGGTCGGCGCGGCGTTCGGCACCGTCAATGGCTGGCTGGTCGCGGTCGTCGGGATTCCGCCGTTCGTGGCGACGCTCGCCACGCTCGGCATGGCGCAGGGCCTGTCGCTGATCGTGAGCGACGGCCAGAGCGTCGTCGGCATTCCCCACGGCGTGCGCGACATCTATGCGGCGACGCTGCTCGGCATCCCCGTGCCGATCGTGATGGGGCTTGCCACCTACGCCGTGTTTCACGGCCTGCTGTATCATACCAGGTTCGGCACCTACGTCTTCGCGCTCGGCGGCAACCGCGAAGCGCTGCGCTATGCCGGCCTGTCGCCGACACGGCTGCTGATTGCGGTCTACGCGATCGGCGGCACGATGGCAGGGATCGCCGGTCTGCTGATGACCGCGCGGATGAATTCGGGACATCCGACCGCGGGGCTCGGGATGGAGTTCGACGCCATCGCGGCGGTCGCGGTCGGCGGCACCTCGTTCGAGCGCGGCAATGGCTGGCTGCTCGGCACCGTGCTCGGTGTCATCGCCGTCGGCGTGCTGCGCAACGGCCTCAACCTGGTGTCGCTGCCGTCCTCGGTGCAGGTCGCGAGCGTCGGCGCGCTGGTCATCGTCGCGATGTTCCTCGACGGCCTGCGGAGCCGGTCATGACCGACATCGCCAAGGACACGCTGCCGCCGCCGCGCTCGCTCCTGTCGCAGAATGCAGCGCAGGTGTTCTATCGCATGCTCGCCGCGCTCTTGATCTGCGCGGCGCTGACCGTGCTGAGCGACTCCTTCCTCAGCCTCGGCAACATCCTCAACGTGCTGAGGCAGGCGAGCCTGACCTTCTTCATCGCCTCCGGCCTCACCCTGGTGGTGCTGACCGCCGGCCTCGATCTGTCGGTCGGCGCCAACGTCGCGCTGTCGGCGTGTCTCGCCGGCACCGTGATCCATCAGACCGGCTCGCCGATGCTGGGGATCCTGACCGGGCTGCTCGCGGGCGGCAGCGTCGGCTTCCTCAACGGCTTCATGGTCACGGCGCTGCGCATCCCCTCCTTCATCGCCACCTACGGCATGCTGTGGGTGCTGAACGGCGTCACCTACTGGTACATGGCGGGCGAGACCATCCACGGCTTTCCCGCGGGCTTCCGCCAGATCGGCAGCGGCTATCTGCTCGGGCTGCCGATCCCGGTCTATCTGCTGCTGGTGTTCCTCGCGATCGGATCGTTCTTCGCGCAGCGCACGATCTGGGGCCAGGAGATCTACGCGATCGGCGCCAATCCGGTCGCGGCGCGGCTCTCCGGCATTCCGGTCGCGCGCCGGCTGCTGCTGGTCTACACGGTGTCCGGCACCATGGCCGGGCTCGCCTCCATCATCTTCCTGTCGCGGCTCAACTCGGCCGAGGCCGACATCGGCGAGAGCCTAACTTTGCCGGCGATCGCCGCGGTGCTGATCGGCGGCACGTCGCTGTTCGGCGGCGTCGGCACCGTGTTCGGCACCTTCATCGGCGCCCTGATCCTGACGCTGGTGCTGAACGGCATGAACCTGCTCGCGATCAGCGCCAACTGGCAGCCGCTCGTCACCGGCATCATCGTGATCATAGCCGTCTGGCTCGACATGAAGACAAGGCGCCCGACGCAATGAACTGGAAGACAACCAAAAAACGAGGGAAGGAAACGACATGCAACATCGGATCACGCGCTGTCTCGCTCTGTCACTGCTGATCGCCGCGGGCGCGACGCAGGCGCGCGCCGACGGCGAGACCATCGCCGTCTTCACCAAGAACCAGACCAATCCGTTCTTCCAGACGGTGCGGGTCGGCGCCGACAACATGGCGAAGGTGCTCAACGCCAAGGTCCTGCACTACATCCCGACCAAGCCGGACTCGATCCCCGAGCAGCTCAGCCAGATCGAGGACGTCGTGGTGAAGAAGCCGAGCGCCATCGTGTTCACGCCGGTCGACTACAAGGCGATGGTGCCCGGGGTCGAGAAGATCAACGACGCCAAGATCCCTGTCGTCAACATCACCGACCGCTCGGCCGGCGGCAAGTTCATAGCCTTCGTCGGCGCCGACGACTACAGCCTGGGCCTTGAGACCGGACGTTTCCTGCTCAAGACGCTCGGCGGCAAGGGCAACATCGTCATCATCGAAGGCGTCAAGGGCTCGCTGACCAATGTCGACCGCGTCCGCGGCTTCAACGACGCGCTCAAGGAGAACCCCGGCGCCAAGCTGCTGGCGTCGCAGCCCGGCAACTATCAGCGCTTGCAGGCGCTGCAGGTGATGGAGAACCTGATGCAATCCAACCCGCAGATCGACGGCGTGCTCGCCGCCAACGACGCGATGGCGGTCGGCGCGATCGAGGCGCTGGACGGCGCCAACCGCAAGGCGCAGGTGATCGGCATCAACGGCACCAAGGAGGCGATCGACGCGATCAAGTCCGGCAAGCTGCTCGCCAGCGGCGACTACAACGGCTTCGCCCAGGGCTGCCTCGGCACCATGATGGCCGTCCGCGCATTGCGCGGCCAGCCGGTGATCAACGAGATCGTGCTGAAGCCGACGGTCATCACCAAGGACAATTACCAGCCGTTCGACGTGGCGCTGGAACAGCGGACCTGCCCGAGCTTCGAGGATGCCGGCAAGCTCGGCGCGAAATAGGATCAGCCATCAGTCCGGAAGCAGGACGGCACGCCGCCGTCCTGCTTCGACTTGCGGAGAGAATTCATGCTGTTTGCGATTCATGCCCTCGACAAGCGCGACGCGCTGCCGGTCCGGCTTGCCAACTACGACGCGCACAAGGCCTATCTCGGCGACAGTGCCCGCCTTCCGGTCACCATCGTGATGTCCGGTCCGCTCGTTTCCGACGACGGATCGAAAATGATCGGAAGCCTGTTCCTGGTCGAGGCTGCCGGCCGCGCCGAGGTCGAAGCCTTCAATCGCGCCGACCCGTTCGCCGCGGCCGGGATCTGGGAGAAGGTGACGATCACCGGCTTCCTGCGGCGCCAGGGGTAGTCAGCCCTTCAGCTCGACGCCGGCCAGCGCCTCGCTCAGCTTCGCCAGCGCCGTGTGGTCCTGGCCCGGTCCGAGCATCCCCTGCGCGCTGGCGCTCAGCTCGCGGCAGAGATTGGAGAACGGCGCGGCCACGCCGGCGGCGCGCGCGACCTCGAGCGCGATCGACAGGTCCTTCACCATCAGGTCGAGCCCGAAGCCGCTGTTGAACTGGCGCGACAGCACGAACTGCCTGAACTTCTTCTGCGTCGAGTTGTTCATGCCGGTCGAGGCGTTGAGCACGTCGGTCATCAGGCCGGGATCGATGCCGAATTGCTGGCCGATCAGCAGCGCCTCGATGCCGATCAGGAAGCCGCCGGCGGAGACGAGGTTGTTGAGCGCCTTCATCGCCTGGCCAGAGCCGAGACCGCCGATGCGGTGGATCGTGGTGCCCATGGCGCGCAGCAGCGGCTCGACGCGGTCGAGCGCGGCGGCATCGCCGCCGGCCATGATCGCGAGCTCGCCGGTCACCGCGCGCGGCACGCCGCCGCTCACGGGCGCATCGAGCATGGTCACGCCGAGCGGGGCGAGATCGGCCGCAATCGCCTGCGTGGCCGCCGGCGCGCCGGAGCTCATGTCGATCAGGATGTGATCCTGCTTCAGGCCAGCGCGCAAGGCCGCGACCGCGTCCGCGACATGTTTGCTGGTCGGCAGCATCGTGATGACGACATCCGCCTGCCCCGCGGCCACAGCGAGATCCGCGGCCAAGGTGCCGCCGACCTGGCGCACGAAATCTTCGGCGCGCCCGGGCACGGCATCATTGACGGCAACCGCAAAGCCGGCGCCGAGCAGGCGCGCGGCCATCGGCCAGCCCATGTTGCCGATGCCGACGAACAGGACCCTTTGCGGCGCGCTCATGCGCCGTCCTTCTTGGCGATGGCGCCTTCGGCGAGGAGCACCTCATGGGCCGCCTTGAACGCCTCGAGGCCCGCGGGAATGCCGCAATAGACGGTCGCGTGCAGCAGGATCTCCTTGATCTCGTCGACCGTGACGCCGTTGGTGAGCGCGCCCTTGACGTGCAGCTTCAATTCGCTCGGCTTGCTGAGCGCGGTCAGCATTGCGAGATTGATGATGCTGCGGGTGCGGCGATCGAGCCCGGGCCGGGTCCAGGCATAGCCCCAGCACATTTCGGTGGTGATGTGCTGAAACGCCATCATGAAGTCGTCGGCCTTGGCGAGGCTGCCATCGACATAGGCCGCGCCGAGCACCTCGCGGCGCACCTTCAGGCCCTTCTCGAACAATTCCTTTTCGTCGCTCATCCGCTCGTCTCCCTTTTAACACCTGACGTCATTAGCGCTTCGCCGCGCGGACTGACAACAACGCCGCACGGCATGCGTCGTCGCGTCCGTGCGGCGGAATTGACCGGAGCCCCGGCTCCACTGATCTAGCCGTGCTTGACGATCAGGGTCTTCATCGCGGCGAGCTCGTACAGCGCCTCGAAGCCCTTCTCGCGGCCGTGGCCCGACTTCTTCATGCCGCCGAACGGCAGCTCGATGCCGCCGCCGGCGCCGTAGCCGTTGACGAACATCTGGCCGACCTTGACCTTGCGCGCGACGCGCATCGCGCGCGAGCCGTCGCGCGACCAGACGCCGGCGACCAGGCCGAAATCGGTGGCGTTGGCGAGCCTGACGGCGTCGGCCTCGTCGTCGAACGGCATCGCCGCCAGCACCGGACCGAACACCTCCTCGCGCGCCAGCTCGGAGTCGCGCGCGACGTGCTGATACAGTGCCGGTGCGACGTAGAAGCCCTCGCCGGGCACGCCTTCGGCGATCCTGCCTGTCGCCACGCGCCTGGCCCCGCCGCTTTCAGCGCGCGCCAGCATGTTTTCGATCCGCGTCTTCTGGACCGCGCTGATGACCGGGCCGAGATCGAGGTCCATCTCCGGCGTACCGGCCGTGATCTTCTCGAAGCGCAAGGTGAGGTCGGCGAGGAAGCGGTCCCAGATCGAGCGCTCCACCAGCACGCGCGAGCCGGCCGAGCAGGTCTGGCCGGCGTTCTGCACGATCGCCGCGGCCACCGAAGTCAATGCGGCATCGAGATCGGCGTCGGCGAACACGATCTGCGGCGACTTGCCGCCGAGCTCAAGCGTGCAGCCGATGTGATTCCTCGCAGCCGCGGTCTGCACCAGCGTGCCGACCTCGGGGCTGCCGGTGAAGGAGATGAAGTCGATGCCGTCATGCGCCGACAGCGCCGCACCCGCCTCCTCACCGAGACCCGGCACGACGTTGATCGCACCGGCGGGGAAGCCGGCTTCCGCCGCGAGCTCGGCAAGACGCAGCGGCACCAGGCAGGCCTCCTCGGCCGGTTTGATCACGGTCGCGTTGCCCATCGCCAATGCCGGCGCGACGGTGCGGCCGAACATCTGCCCCGGATAATTCCATGGAATGATATGGCCGGTGACGCCGAGCGGCTCGTAGACGGTCGTGACGAAGAAGCCGTCCAGGAAAGGAATGGTGTCGCCATGCACCTTGTCGGCGGCGCCGCCGTAATATTCGAAATAGCGCGCGACGGCGACGACGTCAGCCCTGGCTTGCTTCATCGGCTTGCCGGTATCGGCCGCTTCGAGCTTCGCGAGCTCCTCGGCATGATCCTCGACGAGGCGGCCGAGCTTCGACAGCAGGCGCCCGCGCTCCACTGCGGCGAGCCGGCCCCACGGCCCTTCGAGCGCACGGCGCGCCGCCGCCACCGCAAGATCGATGTCGGCCGCATCACCTGCCGCGATCGAGGCGATCACCTGGCCGGTCGCCGGCGCCAGCATCGCAATGGTGCGGCCCGACTGCGCGGGCTGCCACTTGTTGTCGATGAAGACGCCCTTGGCGGCAGGCAGTTTGACATTGGCGTTCATGGCAGCTCTCCGACTTCCTTTGCAGCTCGTCCGCGGGTCATCTCAGACCTCGGCACGGCGCATCACAACGCGGCCGTTCGACAGCCGAGGCAACGGAGGCGTGTGACCATGGCCGGATTGGCCGGCCGCTCCTCGTTTGCGCTGCAGCGGTGATGATGCCCGATGGATGCGTCCGACGTTTCTGTCAGACAATCCGGGAGCCGTCCAGAACCGGACGTGGGGTGCACGCGAACGTGCGGCGCGCGGCCCTGCGGGGCTCGCGCGCGATCGGCCGCGACATCATCGTCGCAAGACTCGTCATCTGGCTTGCCGCCTGGTCCGGCAGGCGGTCGGGAACGCTCGCGGCCGGCGCGCGATTACGCGCCGGTTCTCGCCTTGCTCGCCGCGATCTGGTGCAGCGCCCATCTCGCGTTCTTGCGAACGTCGGGATCGAGATCGTCGGCGACCAGCGCGAGGTACGGCTCGCCGTCGGGCGCGGCGATCTCGCCCAGCGCAGCCGCCGCCTCCTTGCGCAGATTGGCCTGCTCGTGGGTGATGCATTGGCCGATCGGCCGCACCGCATGCAGCACCTTCATGCGTCCGAGGCTGCGGATCGCCTTCAGGCGCACCTGCCAGAACTCATCCGCCAGGCAGGCGATCAACGGATCGGCGGCGACGGCACCATTGACGTTGAGCCCGAGCGTCTCGGCCGCCATCTCCCGCACCATCCAGTCGGAATCCCTGAGCGCGCGGGTGATGGTCTCCGCGGCGATCTTCATGTGCGAGAAGGCGAGCGCACTGACCGCCGCGCGGCGGACATGCGCATCGGGATCTCCGATCAGCGCCGTCAGCGCCGGAATCGACTCCTCGAGCTTGAGGAAGCCGATGACGCCGATCGCCTGCACGCGGACGGCGGCATCCGGATCCTGCAGCGCCTCCAGCGCCGGCTTGAGCGTGTCCTTGCGCCGCAGCTCCTTCAGCGCGCGCAGCGCGCCCATGCGGACGAAGGCATGCGCATGCGTCACCAGCGGCAGGATGGCCTCGGCCGAAGCGGGATCCTTGAACTCGGCGAGACTGTCGGCGGCCGCCGAGGCGACGATCCGCTCGGGATCGACGAGCAGCTGGACCAGCGCCTCCGCCGCCTCCGGCCCGTCGAACTCACCGAGCGCCATGGCGACCTGCTGCCGCACGCCGGCGTCGGGATCGGCGACCATCTTCGCCAGATGCGCGACCGCGGCGGGATCGCCGGAATGTCCCAATGCGATGATCGCGACCCGCCGCTCCGCCGGATCGGCGGCTCCGAGCCGCTCGTCGGCGTCGTCGAGATCGTCATAGGCTTCGAACGGGCTCGACATGATCACCTCAACAGATAGGGAATGTTGACGGTGACGGCGCCGGTCGGGCAATCCGCTTCGCAGGGCATGCAGTACCAGCATTCATCATAGGCCATGAAGGCCTTGCCGGTCATGTCGCTGATCCTGAGCACGTCGAGCGGGCAGACGTCGACGCAGACCGTGCAGCCCTTGTCGGCGATGCATTTGGCGTCGTCGACGACGACCGGAACCGACGTCTGATAGGTGGCAAGAGGCATGTCTCGTTCTCCGTCTGATCGTCAGGCGCTGGCGCGGATGCGCTGCTTGTCGTAGAGGTCCTTCTCGTCGTCCGCGATCGGCACGACATAGGGTTGCACCGCCCGCTTCTCGCTGGTCATGCGGCCGTCCTGCTTGCTCAGCAGCGTGTGGCAGAACCAGTTCTCGTTGTCCTTGTCCGGAAAATCGGTGCGCCAGTGATAGAGCCCCCAGCGGCTCTCCTCGCGGAACAGCGAGGCATGGGCCGCCATATCCGCGCAATCCATGATCGACTGCACCTCCAGCGCACGCAGCAGCTCGTGCGCGTTGCGCGCGATCATGCGCTCCTGCATGTCCTCGCGGACCTCGGCGAGCCGGCGCATGCCGAGCTCGTACTTCCGCGTCACCTTCGGCGGCTGCAGATAGTCGTTGACGAGCCGCCGCGTCTTGTACTCGATCTGGTTCGGCGGAATGCCGTCCTCGCGCTTGGTCGGCGCCAGCACGCGCTCGCGCTCCAGCGCGACCTCGGCGGCATCGATTTCGCCGAAATCATGGTTGTCGGCGAACTCCATCGCGTCGAGCCCGGCGAACGACCCGTTGGTGAATGCGCCCAGCATGTAGTTGTGCGGAACGCTGGCCATGTCACCGGCCGCATAGAGCCCGGGCACGGTCGTGCGGGCATTGTCGTCGACGAACACGCCCGACGCGCTGTGGCCTGAGCAGAAGCCGATCTCGGAGATGTGCATCTCGATCGATTCCTTGCGGTAGTCGACGCCGCGTCCCTCCTGGAACAGTCCGCGTGTGGGACGCTCGACCTTGTGCAGGGTGTGCTCGATCTCCTCGATCGTCTTGTCGTGCAGGTGCTTGAGCTGCAGGAACACCGGCCCCTTGCCCGACAGCAGCTCGTTGTAGAACTCCAGCATCATCTGGCCCGACCAATAGTCGCACTCGATGAAGCGGCGGTCCTCGTTGTTGGCGGTGTAGGCGCCGAAGGGCCCGGCGACATAGGCGCAGGCCGGGCCGTTATAATCCTTGATCAGCGGATTGATCTGGAAGCATTCGAGATTGGCGAGCGCGGCACCCGCGTGATAGGCCATCGCGTAGCCGTCGCCGGAATTGGCGGCGTTCTCATACGTGCCGAACATGTAGCCCGAGGTCGGCAGGCCGAGCCGTCCCGCCGCGCCCATGCACAGGATGACAGCCTTGGCCTTGATCACCAGCATCTCGGCGGTGCGGGTGTTGACGCTGACGGCGCCGGCGATGCGGCCATCGCTCGACTTCAGGAGCCGCGTCGCCATGTAGCGGTTGGAGATCAGGATGCGCGCCCGCCGCAGCTGACGATACAGCGCCTTCTTGACGGTCTCGCCGTTCGGCATCGGCAGGACGTAGGTGCCGATGTGGTGCACCTTCTTGACGGCATAGTCGCCGTTCTCGTTCTTGAGAAAGCGGATGCCGAAGCTGTCGAGCTCCTCGATGATCCCGTAGCAGCTCTGGGCGTATTTATACACCGCCTTCTGGTCCACGATGCCGTCATTGGCGATCGTGATTTCCTTGGTGTACTGCTCCGGCGTCGCGTAGCCGGGGATGACCGCGTTGTTCAGGCCGTCCATGCCCATCGAGATCGCGCCGGAGCGCTTGACGTTCGCCTTCTCGAGCAGAACGACGTTGGCCTTCGGATTCTTCATCTTGGCCTTCAGGGCGGCCATCGGGCCGGCGGTGCCGCCGCCGATCACCAGCACGTCGCAGGACACCTCCGAGAGGCCGTCGACGATCTCATCCATTGCCATTCTAAGCTCCTGCTTGGCCGGACCCACCGGTCCGGGTCAGAGTTGTTCAGCGGCGCGCCCGGCGATAGCAATTAGTTGTCGCCGGGACGCAATTCTTCCGCCGGCGCTCAGCGCTCGACGAACGCCTTCTCGACCACGAAATGGCCGGGCGTGCTGTGGTTGCCTTCGACGAAGCCGCGGTCCTCCAGCATGGTCTGGAGCTCGGCCAACATCGCCGGGCTGCCACAGAGCATGACGCGGTCGGTCTCGACATCGAGGTCGGGCCCGCCGATGTCGGCGAACATCTGGCCCGATGCGATCAGATCGGTGATGCGGCCGCGGTTGCGGAACGGCTCGCGGGTCACCGTGGGGTAATGAAGCAGCCGATCTCGGACCAGGGGGCCGAAGAAGTCATGGCCGCGCAGGCTGTCGACGAGCTGCTCGCCATAGGCAAGCTCCGAGACCTGGCGGCAGCCATGGGCCAGAATGATGGTCTCATAGGTCTCGTAGATGTCGGGATCCTTGACCAGGCTGGCGAACGGCGCCAGCCCGGTGCCGGTCGACAGCAGCAGCAGACGTCTGCCGGGAATGAGGTTGCCCGCGATCAGCGTTCCCGTCGCCTTGCGCCCGACGAGGATGCGATCGCCCTCCTTGATCTTCTGCAGCCGTGAGGTCAGCGGCCCGTCCGCCACCTTGATGCTGAAGAACTCCAGCTCATCCTCGTGATTGGCGCTCGCCATGCTGTAGGCGCGCATCAGCGGCCGGCCGTCGACCTCCAGTCCGATCATCGCGAACTGCCCGTTCTGGAAGCGGAAGCCGGGATCCCGCGTGGCGGTGAAGCTGAACAGCGAATCGGTCCAGTGCCGGACCGACAACACCGTCTCGGTCTGAAAAGCGCTCATCGTCGTCTCCTAAAGGCGCGGGGCGCGCCGTGTGGCGGTTGCTGAGCACGATCTCTCGGAAACGGCGCAGTCCGGCAATTTCGAACGTGCTGCGACGGTGGATTAGTTGCGAAGATTGTTCCGGGGAAAGCCATCGCGCCTAACGAAGCAGCAGCGCTCGACATTCCGTCGAACGAGGCAATTAGTTGCTGGGTGCTCCAAACCGTCTCCCCTAGCGTGATGACACCGGCCTCGGCACAACCAGGAGGAGCCATGATTGCAGCCGACATCGCTGACGGCGAGGTCAGTCCCGACCTGGCATCATTGCGGCTACGGAACGCGAGCGGCGCACCCGCGGTGCTGTCCGCCGAACGGCTGCGCCTGTCCTGCATGTGCGCGCATTGCAGGCGGGCCCGCTTCGACGGCCGCTTCCCGTCGCAATTTCCCGGGATCGGCATCGTGGGGGTCGGTGACCTCGGCTACGGCCTGAACATCGCGTTTTCCGACGGCCATAATCGTGGCATCTATCCGAAATCATACCTCTGGGAACTCGCTGCCGTTTGAGGCCCTCACGCGGCGACGGATGGCACGAACATTGCTCCGCTTCTGATCAGTATGATCAATGCGGAGGCAAGACATGTTGCTGCAGGCGGCCAAATCAGCTGCGGAAGCCGTGCCCTCTCCCATGACCTCAGCACGCGCGGTGACCAGTTCGTCGCTCCTGCTCACCGAAAGTCAGCAATCCATCGGCGGCCCGCCGTCGCTGATCGAAAGGCTCAGCCTGCGCGAGCGTGAGCAGGTGCTGAAGCAGGGCCGCCGCAAGGTCCTGAACCGCGGCCAGACGCTGTTCAGTCAGGGCGCCCGGCACGACGGCATTTTCCTGGTCGAGAGCGGCCGCATCCGCGTGTTCTACACGTCCCCGCAGGGGCGCGAGATCACGCTGGCCTATTGGCATGTCGGCAATTTCGTCGGCGGTCCCGAAGTGTTCGACACCGGCGTGCATCAATGGTCCGGCATCGCGGCCAGCAATGCCAGCGTGATCCAGCTTCCCGGCAAGGAGCTGCGAACGCTGGTGGCGGAGATCCCCAATCTGGCGATCGGACTGATCGAAGGGTTGAGCTTCAAGGGAAAATGCTACTCCGCCCTGGCCCAGATGCTGGGGACCCGTTCGATCACCGAGCGGCTCGCCCATCTGCTGCTGCATCTCGTCGACCTCTATGGCGTCGACGATCCCGACGGCAAGGTCATTGCCGCGGCCTTCACCCATGCCGACATCGCCCACATGGTCGGCGCGACGCGGCAGTGGGTGACGATCAGCCTCAAGCGGATGCAGGAAAAGAATATCGTCCGTACCAGGCGGTCGCAGATCGTGGTCTGCCGGCCCGACGTCCTGGACGAGATGCGCGGCCAGGCCGCGGATTAGCCGGCCTGCTCATGCAAGCGGCTGTCATGAGCGAAATTGCCCAAGGAGTACGCAACCGGATTTTGACGGCAACTAATCCACCCGCTGCCGAACTCCGGATTTGCGCTCGTGGACGCGGCCTTCATCATGGCGCCATCAGCCATCCAACCGAACGGGGATGAGAATGGTCCGCTGCCGTCACGCGCTCTTACTATCCGTCACCTGTCTGTCCCTGATTGCGGCGCAGCCCGTCGCAGCAGAGACGGTCACGATCGGCATAGGCACCCAGGACACCACGACCAACACGGTGACTGCCGGCACCATCGTGCGGCAGCTTCACCTGCTGGAGAAGTATCTGCCCAAGGACGGCAAATACGCCAACATCAAGTTCGAGATCGAGTGGCAGAACTTCACGTCCGGCCCGCCCGTCACCAACGGGATGATGGCGAACAAGCTGCAGTTCGGCATGATGGGCGACTACCCGCTGATCGTGAACGGCTTCACCTTCGAGAACAATCCCGAGAGCAAGAGCCGGCTGATCGCGGTCGCCGCCTACAGCCTCGCCGGCTCCGGCAACGGCATCGTCGTTCACAAGGACTCGCCCTACTATGAACTCTCCGACCTCAAGGGCAAGCTGGTCAGCGTGCCGTTCGGCTCGGCCGCACATGGCATGGTGCTGAAGGCGCTTCAGGACGCCGGCTATCCGGCGGACTTCTTCCAGCTCGTGAGCCAGACGCCGGAGGTCGGCTCGACGAACCTGCAGGAAAAGAAGATCGACGCGCACGCCGATTTCGTTCCGTTCGCCGAGTTGCTGCCGTTCCGCGGCTATGCGCGCAAGATCTTCGACGGCGTCCAGACCAACCTGCCGACCTTCCACGGCGTCGTCGTCCGCACCGACTTTGCGGAGAAGTATCCCGAGGTCGTCATCGCCTATGTCAAGGCAGTCATCGCCGCCAACCAGTGGCTGCGCCAGGATCCGAAAGCGGCGGCCGAAAAGATCCAGGAATGGACCGGGATCAACAAGGAGGTCGTCTACATCTTCCTCGGTCCCGGCGGCAACATGACCACGGATCCGACGATCAAGCCGGCGCTGGTGGATGCCGCCGCGACTGACGTCAAGGTGCTGCAGAGCCTCGGCCGCATGAAGGAGTTCGATCCGAAGAAGTGGGTGGACGACAGCTACATCCGCAAGGCCTATGCCGAGCTGAAGCTGGACTATGACAAGGATCTCGCCAGCACCGCGAACTACGAAATCTCCGGCGAGGACAAGTTCTGCAACAGGCCGATCACCGAGCCGCGCAAGGCCGGCGAGGTCTGGATCGACGGCGAGGGCATCACAGCCTTCAGCAGCGCGACCTGCACGCTCGGCGCCTATGCCGACTACAAGGCCAAGGGCAAGAAGATCAACGTCGCCTACGTCTTCGACACCGCGCGCGGCATCAAGCTGTTCGCCGACCAGGCGTTCTTCGCCGCCGCCAATGGCGAGATCGCGCCGTTCCTGCTGAAGAAGGATGCCGAGGCCTATGCCGCCAAGATCGGCGGCAAGGTGATGGGACTTGATGACGCCGTGAAGCTGGCGGTGGCGGGAGGCAAGACTTGAGCAGCCCCGCCCTGATGACGTCGCCCGACCAGGCTGCGGCGGCCGCCGCGCCTGGCACCGCGCCCCCGCCGAGCCGGCCGCACGTCTCCGCCCGCGCGGCACGCTGGTTCCGGCTGAACCAGGACCGGCTGCAGTCGCTGCTGATCGGCACCGCGTCGCTGATCCTGTTCCTGATCGCCTGGCACCTGCTGACGACCTACCGCGTCGTCTTCTTCGTGAAGTTCACCAACGTGCCGGCGCCGCTGGCGGTCTATGCGAGCTTCACCAAGGCGATCCACGATCCGAAATTCCTGATGCACATCCTGCTCAGTTGCCGCCGGATCTTCATCGGGTTCTCGCTGGCCGCGCTGGTCGGCGTGCCGCTCGGCCTGATCATGGGCCGCTTCAAGCTGGTGCACGAGATCGTGTTTCCGGTCGCCGAGGTGCTGCGTCCGATTCCGGCCATCGCCTGGGTCCCGATGGCGATCATGCTGTGGCCGACCAACGAGCAGAGCATTGTCTTCATCACCTTTCTCGGCTCGTTCTTTCCGATCCTGGTCAACACGCTGCACGGCATGACGCTGGTGGATCCCGTGCTGGTGCGGGCCGCCAAATGCCTCGGCGCGCGGGAGACGTCGATCTTCCGCGAGGTCTATTTCCCAGCGTCGCTGCCGCACATCTTCACCGGCCTCACCGTCGGCATGGGCGTCGCGTGGGTGTCGCTGATCGCGGCCGAGATGATCTCGGGGCAGTTCGGCATCGGCTATTTCACCTGGGAAGCGTATTCGCTGGTCCAATACGCCGACATCGCGCTCGGGATGATCGCGATCGGCGTGCTCGGGCTCGGCTCGAGCCTCGTGATCCGCGCGGCCGGACAGTTGGTGATGCCCTGGAGGTCGCGATGAGCCAAGCCGCAGCGGATGTGAGACAGGGCCATATCGAGGTCCGCAACTTCGCCCTGAGCTACGAGACCATCGACGGCGCCGTCGAGGCCGTCACCGACACCCAGATCCATGTCGAGCCCGGCGAGTTCGTCTCGATCGTCGGACCGTCGGGTTGCGGCAAGTCGACACTGCTCAACGCTGTCGCGGGCTTTCTCAAGCCCACCAGCGGCGTCGTCACGGTCGACGGCCAGGCCGTCACCGGACCCAGTGCCGAACGCGGCATGGTGTTTCAGCAATACTCGCTGTTTCCCTGGAAGACAGTGCGCGAGAACGTCGAGTTCGGGCTGAAGATGCGCGGCATGCCGAAGTTCGAGCGCGCACGCGCGGCGCGCACTCTGCTCGGCCTCGCCGGCCTCGAGGCGTTCGAGAACCATTATCCCGAGCGCCTCTCCGGCGGCATGAAGCAGCGCGTCGGCATCGTGCGCGCGCTCGCGACCGGCCCGAAGGTGCTGCTGCTCGACGAGCCGTTCGGCGCGCTCGACGCGCAGACCCGCATCATCATGCAGCAGATCCTCACCAACATGTGGCAGCGGCTGAAGATCTCGGTGCTGTTCGTCACCCACGACATCGACGAGGCGATCTTCCTGTCCGACCGCGTCTACTGCATGACCGCGCGCCCCGGCTCGATCAAGGCCGAAATCCAGATCCCGCTCGAGCGCCCACGCCAGCAAGCGATGATGATGTCGTCGGAATTCCTGGCGCTGCGGCGCGGGCTGATGTCGTTGATCCGCGAGGAGAGCCTGAAGGCGATGGGCGGCGAGATCACCGATCTCGGCATGCAGGGACTGAGCATCGAGTTGCAGGGCCAGTCGATCTCCGAAATCCTCTGAAGGGTTTTGCGCTCGACCGACGGCGGCCGGTCCAGCTCCGAAGAAGGCGCCCGATGGTCGCACCCGAGCGGCGCAACAGGTGCTGGCGTCCCGGCCGGTCCTGGCGCAGAATGCCGGATAGCAAACAAGGACGTCGCAGGGGGAACGCCCGGATCCGTCAGCATCGACATCGGGCGTGAGGGTTGCTCGCAGGCGCACATCGAGGGGTCCAGCCGGACGCACCGGCCGTGCATTGCACAACACGGACGGCGTCCGGGATGCGTCTCGTCGCGGCCGCGGCCGCTCTCCCAGGCGCAACTGAGAGGAACCAATGCAGGGCACCATCTACCCAAGCCTCAAGGATCGGGCCGTTCTCGTGACCGGCGGCGGCTCCGGCATCGGGGAAGCGATCGTCCGCAATTTCGTCGGCCAAGGTGCGCGTGTCGGATTCATCGACATCGATCTGGAGGCCTCGCAGCAAGTGCTGGCGAGCCTGCCTGCGGAGGCCAAGGTGCACTTCGCGCATGCCGATCTGCGCGACATCGCCGCGCTGAGGGCTGCGGTCGCCGGCGCCCGCGAGGCGCTCGGGCCGATCACCATCCTCGTGAACAATGCGGCGCGCGACGACCGCCACACGATCGAGGACGTCACGCCGGACTATTGGGACGAGCGCATCGCCGTGAACCTCAAGCATCAGTTCTTCGCGGCCCAGGCGGTTGCGCCGGACATGATCCAGGCGGGAGGCGGCGCGATCGTCAATCTCGGCTCGGTGAGCTGGGTGCTCGGCCAGGGCAACATGCCCTGCTACACCACGGCGAAGTCGGCGATCCAGGGACTGACGCGCGCTCTCGCCCGCGATCTCGGCCCCAGCAACATCAGGGTCAATTCCATCCTTCCGGGCTGGATCATGACCGAGCGCCAGCAGCGAATGTGGCTGACGCCCGAGGGCGAGGCCGAGCTGATGCGGCGCCAATGCCTCAAGCGCAAGCTCGTGCCGGACGACATCGCCCGCGTAGTGCTGTTCTTCGCCGCCGACGACAGCGGCGCCTGCACCAACCAGAACTACATCGTCGACGGCGGCTGGGCCTGAGACCGCGCCGCTCTCACGATGCAACCAGATGCGGCCCGGTGCTGCCGCGCGCGACGATCTCGAAACCGAGGTCGATCTGCCGCGCTCTCGGCCGCCTGCCGGTGGCGATCACCTGAAGCACCAGTTCGGACGCCACGCGCCCCATGTCGGCGCGCGGCGTCAGCACGGTCGACAGCGGCGGATTGGAGGCCGCCGCGAATTCCAGGTCATTGAAGCCGATCAGTGAAATCCGGCGCGGGACCTCCAGCCCCGCCTGCTGGCAGGCGAACAACGCCCCGAGCGCGATGTTGTCGTCGCAGCAGAAGATCGCGTCGGGGGCTTCGCTCGCGAGCATCTCCTCGGTCAGCTTCCGCCCCAGCGAGATCGTCGCCTGGGCCGGGAGCCAGGCCACCAGCGACGCGCCGTCCAGCCCGGCTTCCGCCAGCGCTGCGTGATACCCCTCGAGCCGGGCGCGGGCCCGGTCGTCGCGCTGTCCCGAGAGATAGGCGATCCGCCGATGTCCCAGCTCGATCAGGAAGCGGGTCGCGGCATGGCCGCCCTGGCGCTGCGAAAGTCCGACATTCAGATCGATCGGATCGTCGGTCA
Source organism: Bradyrhizobium sp. HKCCYLS3013 (assembly GCF_051167615.1). NCBI lineage: Bacteria > Pseudomonadati > Pseudomonadota > Alphaproteobacteria > Hyphomicrobiales > Nitrobacteraceae > Bradyrhizobium > Bradyrhizobium sp. HKCCYLS3013. The sequence goes on along the minus strand of NZ_JBNPTK010000001.1, from coordinate 275,464 downwards.
ACTCGAACGTCTGCACCACCGGAATCCGCGAGCGTTCGAGAATGCGCCGTGCCGCCCGCGTCTGGTTCACCCCGACCAGGATCAGCGCCTCGATGTTCTGGCCCAGCAAGGTCCTGATCGCGCCCTCTTCCTCCTCCGCCGAGTAGCGGCTGCTGACGACGACGGGGCGAAAGCCGAGCGGCAGCAGGGTGTCGTAGATCGCCTGCAGGTAGTCCGCGAAGATGCCGTTGGAGAGCGACGACACGACGATGCCGATGGAATGCGTGCGGGTCGAGGCGAGCCGGCTCGCCGCGAAGTTGGGCACATAGGCCAGCCTGTCGACCGCCGCATCGATCCGCTTGCGCAATTCCGGCGACACCATATCGGGCCGACGCAGCGCCCGCGACACGGTGACAGCGCTGACATTGGCGATGCGCGCGACGTCCTCCAGCGTGGTGCGACGCTTCTGAGACATGATCCTTGCAGCAATGATTCACGCGGATTTGTCCGAACCACATTCATGACATGCGACCGGCCGCTTGGCAAAAGCGGCGCGACGGTAATTGACAGCGCTGTCATTGATCAGTAACGCTTGGCGGGTCGAGACGACGAGCATTGCTCGCACAACCTCCGGAAACAAAGAGGCGTCTCGCACATGCGTCATTGATCTGGCGCCACAACAACAGGGGAGGTCACGAATGTCGTCCAAGTCGATGAGGGCGCGATGCCTTGCCACGTGTGCATCGCTGGTGCTGGTCACCGCGTTTGCCAGCAAGGCGCTGGCGGAGCCGGAGATGGTCAAGGGACCGGCGAGCGAGCCTGAATGCATGGTGCCGTGGACCAAGGACACCAAGTTCTTCAAGTTTCCGGCCAAGAAGGGCCCCTACCGCATCGCACTGGCGAACGGCTACATCGCCAACACCTGGCGCATCCAGATGATCCAGACCGCGAAGGCCTATGCGGCGCAGCCCGAGGTGAAGGCCAAGCTCAAGGAGTTCAAGGTCGTCTCGACCGGCGAGGACGTGCCGGCGCAGATCTCGGCGATCAACAACTTCATCGACTCCGGCTATGACGCCATCGTCGTCAACGCGCAGAACCCGACCGCCTTCGGGCCGGTGATCAAGCGCGCCAAGCAGGCCGGCGTGATCCTCGTCGCCTTCGACAACATTCTCGCGACGGAAGACGCGATCAACGTCAATGTCGACCAGAAGGGCCTCGGCGAGCTCTGGGCGAAGTGGCTGGTCAAGAACGTGCCCGGCGGCGGCAAGGTGCTCGAGGTGCGCGGCGTCGCCGGAACCTCGGTCGACACCGACCGTCACAACGGCTTCCACTCCGTTCTCGACGGCTCCGGCAAGAAGTGGCAGGTCACCGAGGTCGTCGGCAAATGGGACGACGGCGTCGCCCAGAAGGCCACGGCCGATGCGATCGCGACCAACGGCCCGTTCGATGCGATCTCCGGCCAGGGCGGCGACACCGGCATCGTGCAGGCCATGCTCGACGCCAAGCACAAGATGGTGCCGTTCGGCGGCGAGACCGAGAACGGCTTCCGCAAGTTCTGCGCCGCCAAGGCCTCGGAAGGCCTGAAATGCTCGTCGGCTGGCACCGGACCTGCGCAGGTCGCGGTCGCGATCAAGGTCGCGCTCGCCGCCCTCGAAGGCAAGGTCGTGCCGCAATCGGTCAAGCTGCCGCTCGCGGTCGTGGAAGATCCGAACTTCAAGAAGGATCAGGACTACTTCCCGGCCCAGTCCGACAACTTCTTCGTCGGCAACTCCTTCCCGACCTGCGGCATCAACTTCACGGCGCAGGAGATCATGGGCCAGTCGAAGGAAAACCAATAGGCCGGTGTGATCGCTGGTCCGCGAGTTTCTCTCGCGGCCAGCCCGTCCCTATTGCCCAAACGACTGGGGAAGCAAGCATGATCGCGGCTGAGCCGCTGTTTCGCGCCGTAGGACTGTCCAAACGCTACGGCGGCGTGATCGCTCTCGACGGTGCGGACCTGGAGGTCCACCCCGGCCGCATCCACGCCATTCTCGGCGAGAACGGCGCCGGCAAGTCGACGCTGATCAAGCTGATGGTCGGCGTGGTCGCACCGGACGAAGGCCGGATGACGCTCGAAGGGCGCGAGGTCGCCTTCAGCGGTCCCTCCGCCGCGAATGATGCCGGCGTCGTCTGCATCTTCCAGGAGCTGTCGCTGATTCCCGACCTGTCGGTCGCGGACAACATCATGATCTCGCATCCGCCGACGCGGTTCGGCATGATCGACCGGCGCGCCCAGCGCCGGCTTGCCGAGGAGGCGCTGCACCGCGCAGGCGCCGGCGACATTCATCCGCGCGCGCTGGTGAAGGACCTGCCGCTGTCGCGCCGGCAGATGGTCGAGATCGCGAAAGCGCTGTCGCGGCGGCCGAAGATCCTGATCCTCGACGAGGCGACCTCGGCGCTGACCGCCTCCGACGTGACCAAGGTATTTACGGTACTGAAGCGCCTGCGCAGCGAGGGGCTGGCGCTGCTCTACATCTCCCACCGCATGCACGAGATCGCCGAGCTCGCCGATGAATGCAGCGTATTCCGCAACGGGCGCCGCATCTCGACCTTCCCGGCCGGCACCAGGACGGATGCCGAAGTGATCGAGCTGATGATCGGCCGCGAGTACAAGCACGCTTTCCCGGACAAGCCGCCGCGCAAGACCGATGGGCGGCCGCCCGCGCTGCAATGCACGAGCATCAGTTGGGGCGACCGGCTGAAGGACATCTCGTTCTCGCTGCAGGCCGGAGAGATCATCGGACTCGGCGGGCTCGACGGCCAGGGCCAGCGCGAGCTGCTGCTGGCGCTGTTCGGCGTGCTGCGCGACTGCCGCGGCGACATTCTGATCGACGGCAACAAGGTGACGATCGACAGCCCCGTCACTGCCAAGTCGGAGCGCATCGGCCTCGCGCTGATTCCGGAGGACCGCAAGACCGAAGGATTGATGCTGCCGATGTCGGTGCGCGACAATCTCTCGGCCGCCGCCTTCGACCGGTTCGCGACATTCGGCATCATCGACCGGCAGCGGCAATCGGCGCTGATCGAGGAGATGATCCGCCTGATCGAGATCAAGACCGCCTCCCCCGATCTCGCCGTCAGCGCGCTCTCCGGCGGCAATCAGCAGAAGGTCGTGATCGCGAAATGGCTGATGAACAAGCCGCGCATCATCCTGCTCAACGATCCGACGCGCGGCATCGACGTCGGCACCAAGCAGGAGATCTACCGGCTGCTGCGCCGGCTTGCCGACGAGGGCGCCGCGATCCTGCTCTATTCGACCGACTATGACGAGCTGATCGGCTGCTGCGACCGCGTGCTGGTGATGTATGATGGCGCGATCAGGCGCGAGCTTGCGGGCGCCGAGATCACCGAGCGCGCGCTGGTCAGCAGTGCGCTCAATGTCGACGAGGGCGAGCGAGCGGAAGCGAGTCTGGCATGACCGAGTGGCGGTACTGGCTCGCCGAACAGCGCGGCACCCTGCTCGCGATTGGCATCTTCGTCGCGATGTTCGTGCTCTATGCGACCAATCATCCGGCCGGCTTCAGCGCCAACATGGTGCAGACCGCGGCCAACAAGGCGACGCTGCTGGCCTTCGTCGCCATGGCGCAGGCGATCGTGGTGATCACCGCCGGCATCGATCTGTCCGTCGGCATGATCCTGACATTGACCAACTGCCTCGCGTCCTGGATCGTGGTCGGCACCGCCACCGAGACCGCGCTCGGCGTCGCCGGCGTGCTCGGCACCGGCATCGTCTGCGGCATGATCAACGGCGCGATCGTGATCTTCGGGCGCCTGCAGCCGATCGTGACCACGATCGCCACCGGGGCGATGTACTACGGCATCGCGCTGTTCCTGCGGCCCAATCCCGGCGGATCCGTCAACGAGACGCTGGCGGATGCCTTGACGGGAAGATTATTCGGCGTGCTGCCCACGAGCCTCGTGGCACTGGCTGCGGCGGCACTGCTGATCTGGGTGCCCTATAGCCGCTCGGTCGTCGGCCGCGCCGCGTTCGCGACCGGCTCCTCCGAGGTCGCAGCCTACATGTCCGGCGCGCCGATCCGCGCGGCCAAGTTCGTCGCCTACACCCTGGCTGGCCTGCTGTCCGCGATCGGCGGCCTGTTCCTGACGTTCTTCTCCTACACGGGCGAAGCCGCCTATGCGAGCGGCAATGCCTACACGCTGTTCTCGATCGCGGCCGTGGTGCTCGGCGGCGTGTCGCTGATGGGCGGGCGCGGCAGCGCGATCGGGGCGATCTTCGGCGCACTCGCGTTCCGCACCATCGGCGATCTGTTGTTCGTGTTCGATTTCGATCCGCTGTGGCAGCCGCTGTTCCAGGGTCTCGTGCTGATGCTCGCGGTCTCGATCGGCGCGTTCGGCCTGGTGCGGGTGCGCAATCGGCTGGAGTGGTTCGGATGAGCGACGCAACGGCACCACAACCGGCCCAGCGCGGGATCGCCATGCTGCGTCGGATCGATCCGGCGGTGGCGGCCTCGTTCGGCTGCATCGTGCTGCTGCTGCTGGTCGGCAGCCTCTATTCGCGCAGCTTCCTGTCGCCGGATTATCTGCTGCAGCAGTTGAAGGTCGCGAGCTTCCTGGGCGTGATCGCCACCGGCATGATGCTGGTGATCCTGCTCGGGCAAATCGATCTCTCGGTGCCGTGGGTCGTGACAACGGGCGCGATGATGGCCTGCGCGGCGGCCGCTCATGGCACGACGGGCGCCATCATCGCGATTCCCTGCGGCATTCTCTGCGGCGCCGCCATCGGTCTCCTGAACGGCATCGGCGTCGCCTATCTGCGCATTCCCTCGATGATCATCACGCTGGCGACCAACGCGGTCGCGCAAGGCCTGATGGTGGCCTACACCGGCGGCTTCGCGCCGCAGGATTCCGCCTCCAGGGCGATGCGCTATCTCGCCACCGGCACGATCGTGCCCGGCCTGCCCAATGCGGTGCTGGTCTGGGCGATCATCGGCGGCGCAGCGATCTGGCTGCTGTCGCGGACCACGTTCGGCCGCGCCATCTATGCCATCGGCAATCGCGAGCGCGCCGCGTATCTCTCGGGGATCGACACGCGCCGCATCACCATGCTGGCGTTCGCGCTGTCGGGCGCCCTCTCCGCCTTCGGCGGCGTGCTGCTCGCGGGCTACGCGTCGAAGGCAGCGCAGTCGATGGGCGATGCCTATCTGCTACCCTCGATCGCCGCCGTCGTGCTCGGCGGCACGCACATTCTCGGCGGCCGCGGCAGCTATCTCGGCACCGTCGCCGGCGTCGTGCTGATCACCCTGCTGCAGTCCATCCTGTCCGTGATGCAGATCAGCGAGGCCGGTCGCCAGCTGATCTACGGCGCGGTGATCATCCTGATGCTCCTGATCTACGGCCGCCAGAAGCTGTGATCGAACAGCGACTGGTCCCGCAAGCCGGCTGGTGATCTGCGACGGATGCCGCTGCACCTCACACTTCGAGCCACTCCTGCCGGACCGCGGTGTTGGCCTTGAGCTGATCCGGCGTTCCTTCGAACACGACGCGACCGTGGCCCATGACATAGACGCGCTTCGAGATCCGCATTGCGATCGAGAGCTTCTGCTCGACCAGCAGGATCGCGACGCCAGCCGCCGCAATCCGGGCGATCAGGTCGCCGACCTGCTGTACGATCAGCGGCGCCAGACCTTCGGTGGGTTCGTCGATCATGATCAGGTCGGGGTCACCCATCAAGGTCCGGCAGGTGGTCAGCATCTGCTTCTCGCCGCCCGACAGCACGCCAGCCGGCGTATCGGCGCGCGCGGCGAGATTGGGAAACATGTCGAGCATGTCCTGGAGGCGCCACTTCCCCGGCCGCCGGGTGTCCTTGATGCCGAGCACGAGATTTTGCCGCACGGTGAGGCTCGGAAAGATGTCGCGATGTTCGGGCACATAGCCGAGCCCCAGGCGCGCGATCTTGTAGCTCGGCAGGCCGGCAATGTCCCGGCCCTTGAAGCGGATCGTCCCCTGCGGACTGACCTCGCCCATGATCGCCTTCACGGTGGTCGAGCGGCCGACGCCGTTGCGGCCGAGCAGGCTCACCACTTCGCCGGCAGCGACGTCGAGGTCGACGCCCTGGAGGATGTGACTCTTGCCGTAATAGGCGTGGAGGTTCCTGACTTCGAGCATCAGTGGGCCTCCTCGCCGAGATAGGCTTCCCTCACCTTCGGGTCACGACGGATCTCCTCCGGCGTGCCCGACGCGATGATATGGCCGTAGACCAGCACCGAGATGCGATCGGCGAGACCGAATACCACGCTCATGTCGTGCTCGACGATCACCAGCGTCCGCCCCTCGGTGAGCCGCCGGATCAACGAGACGGCGCGCTCGGTTTCCGCATGGCTCATTCCGGCCGTCGGCTCGTCGAGCATGACGACCGTCGCACCGCTCGCAATGGTGACCCCGATCTCCAGCTCGCGCTGCTCGGCATAAGTCAACAACCCCGCGGGGATGTCACGCCGATGCGTGAGATGGATGTCGTCGAGGATCTGGGCGGTCCGCTCGCGCACCTCCGGCAGGCTGTCGACGTTCTTCCAGAACGCGTAGCGATGTCCGGTCGCCCACAGCACGGCGCAGCGGACGTTCTCCCACACGGTCATGCGGGCGAACACGTTGGTCACCTGGAACGAGCGCGACAGGCCGCGCCGGTTGATCTCGAACGGCCGCAGGCCCGAGATGACCGCGCCGTTCAATCGCACCTCGCCCGAGGTCGGCCTGATATGCCCGCTGATCAGGTTGAACGTCGTGGACTTGCCAGCGCCGTTCGGGCCGATGATCGCGTGCCGCTCGCCCTTGGCGACGCTCAGGTTGAGGTCGCGGATGACGCCGACATTGCCGAAGCGCTTCTCGACGGCACGGACTTCGATGGCCGCGGTCATGCCAGATACCCCCGATCACGCGCCACGGTGGCGGCCCCGTCCCAGGCTCCGGCAATCCGCTGCCACGTCGACCGCGCGACGAAGAAGCCGGCGACCACCAGAATCGCGGCGACGCCCCATGTCAGGGGGGATTGCGGATTGAAGGCCACGCCGAACAGGTTGATGGCGTCGCCACCCGAATAACGCGCGACCGTCTCGATGGTCAGGATGACGCCGCAAGCGAACGCCGCGGTCGGTACGATGGCAACGAGATAGGACGGGATCACCATTCCGAGCGTTCCGGCACGGACCAGCGGCCGGTGCATCATCAGCAGACCGGCGATGCCACCGGGTGAGAACATGACGATGCCGATGAAGATGATGCCGAAATAGAGCTGCCAGACGCTGGTGAGGCTCGTCAGCCCGAGCTGGAGATAGGTCACCAGGATCGCGCCGAGGATCGGACCGAAGAAGTAGGCCGTCCCACCGATGAAGGTCGCGAACAGCACGAGGCCCGACTGGATTGCACCGAGATAGGCGGAGTTCGCGATCTCGAAGCTGATCGCCGCGAGGCCGCCCGCGACGCCGGCGAAGAATCCGGCGAAACAATAGGCGAGATAGCGGACGACGTGCGGATCATAGCCGATGAACTGGACCCGTTCGGGATTGTCGCGCACCGCATTGCTGATCCGTCCCAGGGGCGTCCGGGTCAGCGCATACATCGCGATTGCCGACAGCACCAGCCAGAACGCGATCAGGTAATAGACCTGCAGCTGCGGCCCGAAGGTCCAGCCGAACATGCGCGGCAGAGCGGTGCGGTCCGTGGTGATGCCGGCTTCGCCGCCGAACACCGAGCGCAGGATCAGCGATGACGACGCCACCAGCTCGCCGATGCCGAGCGAGATCATCGCAAACACCGTGCCGGCGCGCTTGGTCATCACCCAGCCGAGGATGATCGCGAAGGCGAGGCCGCCCAGCCCGCCGAACAGCGGGATGAAGGGCAGCGGAATCGGCCAGCCATGCGCCACCACCACATTCATCATGTGACAGGCCGCGAAGCCGCCCAGGCCGTAGTGAACCGCGTGACCGAACGACAGCAATCCGGTCTGACCGAGGAGGATGTTGTAGGAGAGCGCGAAGACGATCGCGATCCCGATGAGGCTGAACGAGGTCAGCGACCCGCCCGAATTGAAGAGCAGCGGCAGCACGATCAGCGCGGCCACGCCGATCACCCAGACGGCATAGAAGCGGAGACGGGATCCGGCGGGGTTTGCCGCGAGATGAGACGCGGAGGTCACTGCTGCGGTCATGATTCGCGAGTCCCCATCAGGCCCACGGGGCGCACGATCAGGACGAGCACCAGCAGCAGGTAGGGAACGATCGGCGCGACCTGCGCGATCGTCACGTTCCAAATGTCGGTGAGCACCGATGGCCCGGCGGACGGATCGAGCGGGCCGAAGGCGCTTGCCAGCGAGCCGTTCAGCGCCACGGCGAAGGTCTGCACCAGGCCGATCACCAGCGAAGCAATGAAGGCGCCCGGCAGCGAGCCGAGGCCGCCGAACACGATCACCACGAACAGGATCGGCCCAAGTGCCGCGGCCATGTCGGATTGCGTCACCAGAGCGGGACCGGCGATGACGCCGGCGAGACCGGCCAGTGCGCTGCCGACCCCGAACACCACCATGAACACGCGTCCGACATTGTGGCCGAGATGGCCCACCATGTGGGGATGGGTCAGCGCCGCCTGAACGATCAGGCCGACCCGGGTGCGCTTGAGCACGATCAGCAGCGCCACGAAGATCGTTACCGACACCGCCAGCATGAACAGCTTGTAGGCCGGATAGTTGGTCGAGAAGATCGTGAATGCGGGAAAGTCCAGCAGCGCCGGGACGCGATAGTCGAGCGGCGTCTTGCCCCAGATCATCGAGACGATTTCCTCGATCGCGAATGCGAGGCCGAAGGTCAGCAGCAGCTCGGCGACGTGACCATGCTTGTGCGTGTTGCGCAGACCGTAACGCTCGACCGCCATGCCGATGGCCCCGACGAGGAGCGGCGCGAGCAGGAGGGCCGGCCAGAAGCCGACCCATTTCGTGAGCTGGAAGCCGAAGAAGGCGCCGAGCATGTAGAAGCTGGCGTGAGCAAAATTGAGCACCCCCATCATGCTGAAGATGACGGTCAGCCCGCTCGACAGCAGGAACAGCAGCATGCCGAACAGCACGCCGTTGAGGGTGGAGATGACGATGAGTTCAAGCACGGTGCACCCGCGAATGTCCGGGGCCTCGATGCCCCGCCGCTCATTCCCTAACAGATCGACGCAGGGCCGACGCCGCTTCCCGCACGGTGAGGCCGTGCGGGAAGCCAGCGCCGATCGATTACGGCCGCGCCATCTTGCACGTCGTCGACACCATGGCCTGGGGCGTATCGACCCTGGAGACCAGGTGCCATCCCCAGCCGGTGTTCTCCTCGTCGAACGGCTCGTTCGCCGCGAGCTTGCCGAAGGACGAGACGTAGATCGGCTGGAAGAACTGGTGATCATCCTTGCGCATGAAGCCGGTGCCGCCATCCAGCACCTCGAGCTTGAGGTCCTCGAGCGCGGCCGCGACCTTCACCGGGTCGATGGAGTTGGCCTTCTCGGCCGCCGCCTTGAACATGCGCATCTCGTTGACCGCCCGCGGATACCACAGCGACATGTTGACCTTGGCGCGGAACGCCTTCTCGTAATCCATCGCAGCCTGATGGCCCGAATTGGCGAAGCCTTCGGTCAGCTGGAAGACCTGATGATCCAGGCCCGTCTGCTTGATGGCGGTCGGGCCGCCGGCGCCGCCCGCGTAATAAGTGTACCAGTTGACCTTCAGGCCGGCATCCGCGGCGGCCTTGAGCAGCAGCGCGATGTCCTGGCCCCAGTTGCCGGTGATGACGCTGTCGGCGCCGGACGCCTTGATCTTGGCAATGTAGGGCGAGAAGTCCGTGATCTTCAGCAGCGGATGCAGCTCGTCGCCGACGATCTGGACATCGGGTCGCTTCGCCGCCAGCATCTTGCGCGCGTCGCTGCGGACCGACTGGCCGAACGAATAGTCCTGATTGATCAGATACACCTTCTTGATGGACGGGATGTCCTTCATGTAGTTGGTGAGCGCCTCCATCTTGATGTCCGAGCTGGCGTCCCAGCGGAAATGCCAGTAGCTGCATTTCTCATTGGTCATGCTCGGATCGACGGCGGCATAGTTGAAGTACAGCACTTCCTTGCCGGGGTTGCGCGTGTTGTGCTTGTTGACGAAATCCTCCAGCGCAAGCCCGACGGACGATCCGTTGCCTTGCGTGATGTAGCGGACGCCGGCGTCGATCGCCTTCTGGGCCTGGACCAGGCTCTCTTGCGGATTGGTCTTATTGTCGAACGGCACGATCTCGACCTTATGGCCGAGAATGCCGCCCTTGGCGTTGAGCTCGTCGGCCAGGTACTGGAACGTCTTCAGGCCGCCCTCGCCGACGCTGGCACCGCCGCCGGACAGCGGATCGATATAGCCGATCTTGACGGTGTCTTCGGCCTGCGCGGCATGACCGAGCATCGGGACGATCAGGGCAATGGCTAAAGTTAACTTGCGCATAGTTTTGTTTCCTCGCTGGCTGTCGACTTCAGTCGATCGATCGATGCGCATGATCGCGCAATTTGAAGAAGCACTGAGCAGAATAACGGCCGGATGACAAGCTCGGCATGAGATGAAGCCGTGTTTGCCGCTCCGGCAATGGGCCGGCAAGCAGCTCACCGCCGATCGGACGTTTCATCGAGCGGAATGTGGCGTCCACATCGTGGACATATTCTCCCATCTCTCGGAGATGACGGCACCTGCCGGTCATGTCGCTTGTTCCACAATGTGGGACAGCGCGGCGTAGGTTCCCCGCTGATAGACGGGAAGAGCACGGCGGCCGGCAGCGCCGCGCCCAGTGGCGATCGTGGCCCCTGCCCCCGCCGAGACCGGCACGTGATGCTGAATCAGATAGATCATGATCAGGTCATTGACCGGATCGGCCTGCCACCAGGTGCCGAAGATGCCAGGCCAGGTCATCGAGCCCGGTGCGCCACAGGCATAGGGATTGCCGACGGCATCCTCGGCGATCGCCAGTCCGAGCCCAAATCCGGAGGTCTGCCACAGCGGCATGCCGGCGAAGGGTATCTGGCGCTGCCCATCGGTCAGCCGATTGGTTCGCATCAGATCCACAGTTGCAGGCCGCAGCAACCTGACGCCGTCCAGCTCGCCTCCTCCGAGCAGCATGCGCGCGAACCGATGGTAGTCCGGCGCGGACGAGATCAGCCCGCCGCCACCCGGCGTATAGGCCGGCGGCTCGTCATACATGACCGGCTCGACCTTCACGAGCCGCTCCGTCGTCTCGTCATACCCATACAGGCTCGCCAGGCGATCTCGCTTGGCGTGCGGCAACCAGAAATCGCTGTCGTCCATGCCGAGCGGCGCGAAGATGCGCTCCTGCAGCACCCGCCGGAACGGCTTGCCTTCGACCCGGCCGATCAGGAAGCCGAGCACGTCGGTCGAGTGGCCGTAGTGGAATCGGTCACCGGGCTGATAGGCCAGCGGTAGCGCGCCGAGCGCCGCGAGCCATTCGTCCGGCGCCGAACGGTTCATCGCGGGATCGCCGAGCGCGCGCTCATAGGCGACCTTGAGCGGGCCTTCCGAGAAGAACGCGTAGGCGATGCCCGAGCGGTGCGTGAGCAGATCCTCGATGGTGATCGCGCGCTGGGCGGGCACGGTCTCGTCGAGCGGGCCGGCGGCGTCGCGCAGGACCCGTAAATCGGCCAGCTCCGGAATCCACTGGGAGACGGGGTCCGCCAAGGCGATCCTGCCTTCCTCGACCAGCATCATCGCCGCCACCGAGGTGATCGGCTTGGTCATCGACGCGATCCGGAACAACGTATCCGCGCGCATCGGACTCCTGCTTTCGACATCGCGCCAGCCGATCGTCTCGGCAGCAACGATCTCGCCGCCGCGCGAGGTGAGCGACACGACGCCCGCGAGCTCGCCGCGATCGACGAATTCGGCGAGCGCCGGGCCGATCGCTGCAAGCGCCGCAGGATCGAAGCCCCGGCGGCGGCGGACGGCTTCACTGGTCATGAGCGGCGCTCCGACGGACAGGGTTCAGCTTTCGGCGCCGGCCGGCGCGGGTGACGGAGAGACAACAGGGTATCCTGGCGCGCAAGCGACGCCCGGACAGGCCATGGCCGACGAGAGGATCAGTCCGCCTTGAAGTCGTCGGTCAGGATCGGACCCGAGATGATCCAGCGCTGACCGTCGAATTTCATCATCTGGAATTGCTTGCTGATGCGGTAATCGTCGGGCGTTGTCGTCACCGACATTCCCGGCAGCCCGAGGTCGGGAACGAAGCCCTTGATGTTGGTCGCCTGCTTCATGATGTTGGCGCGCGTCAGCTCGTCGCCGCATTGCCTGAGAATGTGGACGAGCAGAGCGGCCGTCGAGTAGCCATAGGTCGCAAAGCCGCTGTTGGCGTCCTCGCCGGGCGCGTATTTCGCCATGAACGCCTTGTAGCGCTTCATGCCCTCGTCATCGGCCCATTGCGGATCGAGCGGATCCTTGCCGTAGGCGACCGAGATGATGTCCTTGGCATTCTCGAGCCCCGCGGGCACGAGCACCTGACCGACCGCCGTCGCGTTGACCTCCAGGATGTGGACGGGCTTCCAGCCAAGCTCGGCGGCCTTCCTGATCGATTGCGCCGCGAATTTCGGCGTCGACATGTTGTAGAACAGATCGGCACCCGACGCCTTGAGCGTCACCAGCTGCGAATCGATCGTCGGGTCGGACAGCTCGTAGGACAGCTCCTTCACGATCATGCCGGCCTTGGCGCCGAGCCCGTCCTTCAGCCCCTTGACGTAATCTTTGCCGAGATCGTCGTTCTGATACAGGATGCCGATCTTCGCGTTCGGATGGTTCTCCAGAATATATCTTGCGTAGATGTGCGCTTCCGACTGGTAGTTCGGATTGGCGGAGATCGTCCACGGAAAGTTCTTCGGGTCGGTGAAGCGGGACGCTCCACTTCCCGCCAGAAGCTGCGGGACGCCCTTGCCGTTCAGATATTTCTGGACCGCAGCGTTCGGCGGCGTGCCGATGATCTGGAACGTGGTCAGCACCTCGTCGCTTTCGACCAGCTTGCGCACCTGCTCCACGGTCTTCGGCGGGCTGTAGGCATCGTCATACTGGATGAGGGTGATCTTGCGCCCGTTGACGCCGCCCTGCTCGTTGATCATGCGGATATAGGCCGCCTCCGCCTTGCCGATGGCGCCGAAGGCGGACGCCGGCCCGCTGAGCGGGTTCGTCTGGCCGATCTTGATCTCGGTGTCGGTCGCGCCGACGTCGTATGTCTTCTGCGCGAACGCCGGGCCAGAAAGGGCCACGCCGAGCATCAGCAGGGCGGCCGCCGTCGACTTGAACCGTGTCATGTGTCCTCCCGTGTGCGGCTGATGCATCGCCAGCCGCTTGCTTTGACAACATCCGCGCACGACGAGACTGGCAGCGCTGCCCGCCACCCGATCATCGACCGCTTTCCATCATGCCTCCGACACCTACCGTCCGAGCCACGTCGGGTCAAGTTCATTCATTTAGTGCTAAATGAAATTGTCGGAAGCCCGAAGTCCTGCTTGACCGGGCGCGCCCGCCCCCTCATCGTCGAAATGGACAACGGCGCCGTTCCTGTGCGCGCCGATCGGGGACCAGGGAGAGCATGTCAGCAGAGCTGAAGCCGGAGGGGCGCCGCACGCGCGCGGAACAGCGCGCGACGACGGTGAAGCTCATCCTCGACACCAGCGAGGAGCTGTTCGCGCAGCTCGGCTATTTCGGCGTGACGATCAAGGATGTGGCCGACAAAATGGGCATCCATCCCGCGCTGATCCATTACTACTTCGAGGGCAAGAGGGCGTTGTTCGATGCCGTGTTCGAACGCCGCATGGAATACGCTGTCACGGTGCGCACGGCCGGGCTGGATGCCTACGAGGCCAAGGTCGGAGATCGTCCGACCGTTGAAGGCGCGCTGCGCGCCTATTATGACGGCGCGTTCGACGTCTACATCAACGAAGAGGACAATTGGCGGCACTTCGGCCGCATCTTCGCGCAGGTCGCCAACGCGCCGGGCTATGGCGTGGAGATGATGGACACGTACCTCGATCCGATGGTGCTGCGTCTCATCGGGCTGCTGCAGAAGGCATTGCCCGATGCCACGCCCGAGGACCTGTTCTGGAGCTTCCAGTTCACCTCCGGCGCCTACTCGCTGATCCTGTCACGGACCGGCCGCATCGACCGCCTGTCCGGCGGTCTATGCAAGTCCGACGATTTCGTGGCCGTCCGCGAGCGGTTCGTGACCTTCATGGCCGGAGGCTTCAACGCGCTCTACAAGCGGCGGAAGCAGAAGTCGAAATGAGCGCCTCGGCGTCTCCCATCGGTCGACGCGATACAAACAACCAGCCGGAACCAATGATGACAGCTCCCTATATTCCGCAAATGGCCCTCTATCGCCAGTGGCTGAAGGATCATCGCGGCCTCCACTTCGAAAGCTTCGAGAAGATGCGGCAATGGTCCATCCGCGACCTCGACGGATTCTGGCGCAGCATCTGGGACTATTATGACCTGCAGTCGCCGACCGCGTTTTCGACCGTCCTGGGCAAGCGCACGATGCCGGGAGCGGTCTGGTTTCCGGGCGCTTCGGTCAACTACGCCCGGCAGGTATTTCGTCACGTCGAAGCCGCCGATGCGGCGGGCCTGCCCGCGATCGTGAGCAGTCACGAGGACGGCCGGTTCACGGAGACGACCTGGCCGGAGCTTCGGCGAAAGGCTGCCGCCCTGGCGCTGCATCTGCGCGAGCAAGGCGTGGCGCCCGGCGACCGGGTCGCCGCCTATCTGCCCAATATCCCCGAAGCCATGATCGCGTTTCTCGCTGCCGCGAGCATCGGCGCAATCTGGAGCGTTTGCGCGCCCGACATGGCCGCGCCCGCCGTGATCGACCGGTTCAAGCAGATCGAGCCCAAGGTGCTGATCGCCTGCGATGCGGTCACCTATGCCGGCCGCCGGCACGATCGCCGCGATGTCGTCGAGGAGCTGCGGCGGTCGTTGCCAACGGTCGGTCACGTCATCCTGCACAGCGACGATGCCGGCGCGCCGGTCGCCGGGGGCGTCCATCTCTCGGATGTCCTGTCACGAACAGGCCCTGGCGTCGATGCCTTCGAACCGGAGTGGCTTCCCTTCGATCATCCGCTCTGGATCGTGTATTCGAGCGGCACCACCGGATTGCCGAAACCGATCGTGCATGGTCACGGCGGCATCATCATCGTCACGCTCGCGCTGCTTGGGCTGCACAACGACATCGGCTGCTCCTATCAGCCGAATTCGTTCGGCGAGCGCTATCACTGGTACAGCTCGACCGGCTGGATCATGTGGAACAACCAGGTCGGCGCGCTTCTCAACGGCACCACGTGCTGCATCTTCAACGGCAGCCCGGCCGGGCCCAAGGATCATCCGGACTGGACCACACTGTGGCGGTTCGTGGCGAACTCGAAGTCGACCTTCTTCGGCGCCGGCGCGGCGTTCTTCGCGAGCTGCGTCAAGGCTGATATCAACCTGGCCGACGCGGGCGATCTGTCCCGACTGCGTTGTCTCGGGTCCACCGGCTCGCCGCTCAGTGCCGACACGCAGGCCTGGTTCGATCAGCGGTTCGCGGAGCTGTCGCGGGTCAATGGCAGCCGGGCGCAGGCGCAAATGTGGTGGTCGAACATCTCCGGCGGCACCGACTTCGCCGGCGCCTTCATCTGCGGCAACCGCGAATTGCCGCAGATGCCCGGAACCATGCAATGCCGCGCACTCGGCGCGGCCGTCGAGGCCTTCAATGACCAGGGCGAGCCTGTTATCGGCGAAGTCGGAGAGCTCGTCTGCACCGCGCCGATGCCGTCGATGCCGCTGCGGTTCTGGAACGATTCGGGGAATGCGCGCTATCTCGCGAGCTACTTCGACGCCTTCGAGGCGCGCGCGGGCGGGCCGGTCTGGCGACATGGCGACTGGCTCAAGGTCAATCCGGATGGCTCCTGCATCATCTATGGCCGCAGCGACGCGACCATCAATCGCCACGGGCTGCGCATGGGGACGAGCGAATTGTACTCGGCCATCGAGGCGCTGCCGGAGATCCTGGATTCGCTGGTCGTCGATCTCGAATATCTCGGCCGCGACAGCTACATGCCGCTGTTCGTGGTGCTGCGCGACGGTGTCGCGCTCGATGCGGTGATGAAGCGGAAGATCAACATGGCGGTCGAAGCCGGCCTGTCGCGGCGCTTTGTGCCCGACGAGATCTTTGCGGTGGCCGAGATCCCGCGCACCTTGTCCGGCAAGAAGCAGGAGCTGCCGATCAAGAAGCTCCTGCTCGGGCAGCCGCTCGACAAGGTCATCAACCGCGACGCCATGGCCAATCCCGGTTGTCTCGACTGGTACATCGCGTTCGCCCGGAGCCGTTTGCAGAGCGGCTCAGGCGCGACATAGCAGACGCGCCCGAGCGAACAGCTAGACCATCAGCCGATCGAAATCGATCGCAACACGGCTGTTGGTAAAAATCTCCCGCGCCTCGACGAGGATCTCCTCGTCGGGATAACGGCCGGAGATGTGGTTCAGGACAAGCAGCCCGACGTTGCTCGACGCCGCGAGCCCGGCAGCCTCCGCGGCCGTCAGGTGGCCGTAGTCACGAGCCATGGCCGAATCCCGCCGGAGAAAAGTGGCCTCGATCACGAGCATGTCCGCGTCGCGAACATGCTCGTGCAGACCCTCGGTCGTTCCAGCATCGCCGACGATGACGAGCTTTTTCGGTCCCTGCGGAGGCCCCAGAACATCCTCCGGATCGATGGTTCGTCCGTCCTCCAGCGTGACCGGCCGGCCCTCCGCCAATGCCTTCCGCACGGGCCCATCAGGGACCGCGAGCGCCGCCAGACGGTCTGGCAGCAGATGGCGGCGAACTTGACCTGCAAATTCGAAGCCGAAGCTGTCGGTGTCGCGGTGCCGGACGGGAAAGCAGTTGATCGTAAACTCGCCGGCATCGAGAACCGTCCCGCGCCCGAGCGGAACGAGCTCGAGCGGGATCGGCGCGCGGCCCTCGCCCCACAGCCCCGCGAGCATTCGGACCACCACATCGAGCGTGTCGGGGCCGCCGTGTATGCGCATAGTGTCAGCGCTCCTGCGCAGCCGCAGGGTGGAAAACAGTCCGGGAATGCCGAGGACATGGTCGAAATGGCCGTGGGTGAGCAGGATCCGATCGAGCCGGCGAAAGCCTGCCCCACTGCGGAGCAGCTGACGCTGGGTCCCCTCGCCGCAATCGACGAGAATACGATGCCGGCCTGCTCGAACGAGAAGGGCTGGATGGTTGCGGTCCGCCGACGGAACGCTCGCCGAGGTCCCCAGGAAAGTGAGCTCGAACATCACAGCCGCTTCAGGCCCATGGTCGCAGCGTCGTGAGCGGCTTTGACGACAGGTCCCGGCTGCGCTGCTTCGTCTCGATCACGGTCGGCGGTCCCTTTTCTCATGAGCGTGTTTCCCTCGTCGCCGATGAAAGGCTGTGAGGGAGAGGGACATCGCAACGTCCTTGTAAGGGGCGTTGCTGGTAGCCAGCACTCGGCTGTGCAGACTTCATCGCCTCGCTCTGATAGAGCTTGACCATGCCAAGCTCCGGTCCGGAACAGGATGCCGCACCGCCGGCAACCCGCAAGATCATCCACATCGACATGGATGCATTCTACGCGTCGGTCGAGCAGCGGGACAATCCCGAGCTGCGCGGCAAGCCCGTGGCCGTCGGAGGCTCGCGCGAACGCGGTGTCGTGGCAGCCGCAAGCTACGAGGCTCGGGCGTACGGCGTGCGCTCGGCAATGCCGTCGGTGACGGCAAAACGCCAGTGTCCGGACCTGATATTCGTCAAGCCTCGCTTCGAGGTCTACAAGGCCATCAGCCAGCAGATCCGCGCCATCTTCGCCCAGTACACGCCGGTCGTCGAGCCTTTGTCGCTGGACGAGGCCTATCTGGACGTCACCGAAAATCTGCAAGGCATTCCGCTGGCACGCGACATCGCCTTGCAGATCCGGGCCAAGATCAAGGCCGAGACCGGACTCAATGCCTCCGCGGGAATCTCCTACAACAAGTTCCTCGCCAAGCTGGCCTCGGACCATCGCAAACCCAATGGCCAATACGTCATCTCGCCGGAGATGGGTCCAGCCTTCGTGGAGGGGCTGCCGGTCGGCAGGTTTCACGGCATCGGCCCGGCGACCGCCGCGAAATTCAACGCGCTCGGAATTCATACCGGGCTCGACATCCGCAATCAGACCCTGCCCTTCCTCCAGCAGCACTTCGGCAAGGCCGGCCACCACTACTATTGGATCTCGCGCGGCATCGACAATCGCCCGGTCCGCGCCAATCGCATCCGCAAATCAGTCGGCGCCGAAAACACCTTCTCGACCGACCTGACCGACTTCGAGCCGATGCTGGCGGAGCTGCAGCCGCTGATCGACAAGGTCTGGCAGCATTGCGAAGCCAGCGGCAACCGAGGCCGGACGGTCACCTTGAAGGTCAAGTTCGCGGACTTCGACATCATGACGCGCAGCAGGTCCGTCGCCAACCTGGTCGCGAGCCGGGAGGACCTGGCACGCTTGTCCATTGCTCTCCTGCAGAGCGAGATGCCCTTGGCCAAGCCGGTGCGCCTCCTCGGCGTTTCGCTGTCATCCTTGCAGCAGCACGACACCGGCGTGGAAGCCCAGCTTCCCTTGCTGATCTGAGGCGGGTCGGCCCCGATAGCGATCGCGACGGTCCCCGATCGTTCCAGCAACGGGACGGGTTGACAGCCGAACAACCGAGCGCTTTATTCTGCCGCACGGGGATGTGCGATCTCCCCGCGAGGCGACATGCCCAAGAATCGCGTCCTGGTCACCAAGGGCGCAGCATGTCATCATCATATACGTCCATCTCACCCGAAAAATTGTCTCGACTGATCGGCACGGCGGCCGCGCCGGCGCTCGTCGACGTGCGTATCGACGAGGATTTCGCCGCCGACCCGCGCCTCATCCCCGGCGCCGTCAGGCGTTCGCATCTCGATGTCCAGCAATGGGCGCCGAGCTTCACCGGCCAATCCGTCATCGTGGTCTGTCAGAAAGGCAAGAAGCTCAGCGAAGGCACCGCAGCCTGGCTCCGGTGCAGCAACATCGCGGCCGAGGTCCTCGACGGCGGACACGTCAGCTGGAGGGAGGCGCAGCTCCCGACTGTGCCCGCGAACAGGATTCCCGCGAGGGACAGCCGCGGCAGCACGGTCTGGGTCACGCGATCACGTCCGAAGATCGACCGCATCGCCTGTCCATGGCTGATCCGCCGCTTCGTCGACCCCGCCGCGGTCTTCCTGTTCGTGACACCGGCCG
This sequence comes from Bradyrhizobium sp. HKCCYLS3013, assembly GCF_051167615.1. Lineage (NCBI taxonomy): Bacteria > Pseudomonadati > Pseudomonadota > Alphaproteobacteria > Hyphomicrobiales > Nitrobacteraceae > Bradyrhizobium > Bradyrhizobium sp. HKCCYLS3013. The sequence continues at coordinate 256,150 of NZ_JBNPTK010000001.1, read as the reverse complement.
AGGTGGAAGCGGTCGCCGAGCGCTTCCAGGCCACGGCCTTCGACGTCGAGAACGTCTTCTGGAGCCATCGCGGCGAACTTTGCACCTTCGACATCATGGTCGAAGAGTTTGGCCTGCGGACGCCGGCATTGGAGCGACTCGCCACGATCGTGCGCGCCGCGGATACGGCGCGGCTCGATCTGTCTCCCGAGGCTCCCGGACTGCTCGCGGCTTCACTCGGGCTGTCGCGAATGTACGACGACGATCTGGAGCAGTTGAGCGCAGGGCTTCTGCTCTACGACGCCTTCTACCGCTGGTGCCGCGACGCCACCAAGGAGGCGCACAACTGGCCGAACAGCAAGGTGAAGTCATGACGGACATCGCAGCATCGCGAAAACCGGTTGCGGCCGAGCACACCCATGGCATCTCCTTCAATGACGCGCTTCTGGTGTGGATCCGGGTGGCCTGTCTGAGTTTCGGCGGCCCCGCCGGCCAGATCGCGGTCATGCATCGCATCCTCGTCGAGGAGAAGAACTGGATTTCGGAGAGCCGCTTCCTGCATGCGCTGAACTACTGCATGCTGCTGCCGGGACCCGAGGCGCAGCAGCTTGCGACCTATATTGGCTGGCTGCTGCATCGGACCACCGGCGGCATCGCTGCGGGCACGCTCTTCATCCTGCCGGGCATTTTCGCCATCATGGGCCTCAGCTACATCTACGCGGCCTATGGCCATGTCGGCGTCGTCGACGCCTTGTTCTTCGGCCTCAAGGCGGCGGTGCTGGCGATCGTGATCCAGGCCGTGGTCCGCGTCGGCAAGCGCGCGCTACGCAATCGGATCATGATCGGACTGGCGGCGGCGGCGTTCGTCGCGATCTTCTTCTTCGGGGCGCCGTTTCCGACCATCATCATTGCCGCCGGAGTCATCGGCTTCGTCGCTGCCCGCCTCGGCCGGCCGGAGTTCGCAGCCCTCGAGCACGGCGGCAAGAACGCCGGCGCGATCGACAGCATGCTCGGCGAAGCCGTGCCGGATCACGTCCGTCCGAACGCGTCGCGCGCGCTGCGGGTGGCGGCCGTCTGGCTCGCGATCTGGCTCGTCCCCGTCTTCGCCCTGCTGACCCTGCTCGGGCCGAACGACGTCTTCGGTCAGATCGCGATCTTCTTCAGCAAGATGGCGATGGTGACGTTCGGCGGCGCCTACGCCGTGCTCGCCTACGTCGCGCAACAGGCCGCGGAGTACTATCACTGGGTTGCTCCGCGCGAGATGCTCGACGGCCTCGGCATGGCGGAGACGACTCCCGGTCCCCTGATCATGGTCGTCCAGTTCGTGGGCTTCATGGCCGCGTTCCGCGGGGCGAGCGGGCTGTCTCCCATGCTCGCCGGCACACTGGGCGGACTGCTGGCGACGTGGGTGACGTTCGCGCCCTGCTTTCTCTGGATCTTCGTCGGCGCCCCCTACATCGAGGCGCTGCGGGGAAACAAGGCGCTCGCCGGCGCGCTCTCGGCGATCACGGCGGCCGTCGTCGGCGTGATCCTCAATCTCTCGATCTGGTTCGCGCTGCACACCCTGTTTCGCGAAACCTTTCCGATCCATGGATTCGGCCTGTCATTCGACGCGCCGCTGCCGGCGAGCATCGATCTGCCGGCCGTCGTCCTGTCGATCGCGGCGGCGACCGCCATCTTCCGCTTCAACATGGGAATGCTCGTCGTCCTCGCCGCCTCGTGCATCGCTGGCATGCTGATGCGCGTTGCAGGCGCCATCTGAGCGCTGTGACGGCCGCTGGATGCGCTAGCGCCGATCCGGCGTGTCCCATCGCTCGACCCGCTCGCGGTCCTGTGGCAAATTTGGGCGATGCCGATGGGGCGCAGCCGGATGTGGTAATGTCGTCGAAGCAGGACTGGACGCTCGCTTTCCCGCCGTTGCGACAACTGCCGGAGGAGATCTTCGCGCAGTTGCGCGAGGCCAGCCTTATCGTCGAGCTTCCGGAAGGCAGCCGGATTTTCGGCCCCGGTCAGGCGCCGGATTCCTTTCTGCTGCTGCTGGACGGGACCATCCGCGTGCAGCAGACGTCCGAGTCCGGCCGCGAGATCGTGCTCTACCGCGTCCAGGCAGGCGAAAGCTGCGCGCTGACCACGGCCTGCCTGATGGGTTACGAGGAATACCAGGCCGAGGGGATCGCGGAGACCCGGATCCGTGCCGTGGCGATCCCGCGCGCGCTGTTCGACCGGCTGATCGCCAACTCGCGCGAATTCCGACAGTTCGTCTTCACCGCGTTCAGCCGCCGCGTCACCAATCTCTTCCGCATCATCGAGGAAGTCGCGTTCGAGCGGATCGATGTGCGGCTCGCGCAGAAGCTTCTGGATCTCGCGGGGACAAAGCAGCAGATCGCTGCAACGCATCAGGAGCTCGCCAACGAGCTCGGCAGCGCACGCGAGGTCATCAGCCGGCAGCTCAATGAATTCGCGCGGCGCGGCTGGTTGCGAATGGCTCGCGGAATCGTCGAGATCACCGACAGACCGGCGCTTGTCCACCTGGCCCAGCATGGCTAGGAACCGGCGTCTCTTGGTGACTTAGTTACATACCCGCGCTGTGTCCCGCTCTATCGTCTGCATCATCGCAAGCCAAAGGGGAGCGCGACATGACACAGAACATTGGCAAGATCGACCGGCTGCTCAGGATCATCGTCGGACTGGCGATCCTCAGTCTGACGGTCGTAGGACCGCACACCCTGTGGGGCCTTCTGGGCCTGATCCCGCTCGGCACCGCACTGATCGGCTGGTGCCCGCCCTACGCGATGCTCGGCATCAATACATGCGGAACGAAATCCAATTCGATGTCTTAGACCGCGCAGGACGACAAACGCGCCGTGGGCGGCGATGCCGCCCCGGAGCCAAATCGTGGAGCAGCAGCCATGTCCTATCGAATCGATTCCTATCCAATCGATCTCCGCATGCAGCCGAAGGTGGCCGGATTTTTCGATCCTGACACCAGCACGATCAGCTACGTGGTGAAGGATCCGTCATCGCCGTCCTGCGCGATCGTCGATCCCGTCCTCGACATCGACTACGCGGCCGGCCGCATCAGCACCCGCTCCGCCGACATGCTGATCGACTACGTGAAGATCAACGGCCTCAGGCCGGAGTGGCTGATCGAAACGCATGCGCATGCCGACCATCTCTCTGCTGCGCCCTACATCCAGGACAAGCTCGGCGGCAAGATCGGCATCGGCGAGCATATCCTGACCGTGCAGGAGACCTTCGGCAAGGTCTTCAACGAGGGCACGGAGTTTCGTCGCGACGGCAGCCAGTTCGACCGGCTGTTCAAGGATGGCGACACCTATCAGGTGGGGCAGATGACGGCCTTCGTGATGCACACGCCCGGCCATACGCCGGCCTGTGCCACACATGTGATGGGCGATGCCGCTTTCGTCGGCGACACCTTGTTCATGCCGGACGGGGGAACGGCGCGGGCCGACTTTCCAGGCGGCAATGCGCGCACGCTGTACCGCTCGATCCGGAAGATCCTTGAGACGCTGCCGCGCGAGACCCGGCTGTTCATGTGTCACGACTATGCCCCCGACGACCGCGCGGTGCGCTGGGAAACGACCGTCGGCGAGGAGCGGCTCCGCAACATCCACGCCCGAGACGGGATGACCGAGAACGAGTTCGTCGCGCTCCGCGAGGCCCGCGACAAGACGCTCGGCATGCCGCGCCTGATCATTCCATCGCTGCAGGTCAATATCCGCGCCGGACATCTGCCTCCCGCGGACGCGACGGGAAAGACATTCCTGAAGGTACCGATCAACGTACTTTGAGAACCGCTCGCTTTGCTCACGCGATGCGGGTTTGGCCGCAAGTTCGCGGCGTCACGAAGATGTCAGTTGCCAACAGCGGTCGGTCTGCGCGACCAGTCCAGACTGGAGAAGATGATCCACGATGAGACGTGCTGAGCTCGAGATGCCCGCGATGACACGCCGCCTGATGGCGGCGCTGATTGCGCTCGTTTTGAGTCTGGCGCCTCTGCTCGGAACCTTCGAGGTAGCAACGGCCGACGCCGGCGCCGGTGTGCACCAATGGTCCCGAACGACCACCAGCGCGCCCAAGCCATGCAGGAAGGCCGTCATCCCGGGCATGATCAACACGTGTCCGTTTGCCGCGGCGGGTCTGACTGCCGTCCCCGCGAGCGACAGTGGGGCGGCACAGCCGGTTGCCGCGTCCCGGACGCTGTCCTGGCGCCCCTATGACGAGGCGCTGACGACGCAATGCGACGCGTCCTCGCCCTACCGTCCCCCCTGTCGCCACGCCTGATCCTTCCGTCGTCATCGGCTCGCGGGCCGCGTAACGTCGTGACTTGAGCGGACGAATATCCACCATCGATCGTGCGTCGTGCAGGTCGGCTTAAGGTGCCCATTGCCAGGCGCGCCTTGCGCCGGGTCGCGCAGCGCAACTGCCACCGCAACGCACGATCAGCGCGCGGGAGATCATCATGTCCATCCGTCATCTTGGCCGGCTCGCATGGCTGCTCGGCCTGCTCCATCTTGCGGCGACGACCGCTGTCGCGGGCGAATTGCGACCGCAGGCGAACGTCGACACGCGCCTGCTGGTCGGCGACGTCACGCGAGCAGACGGCGGCCCGGCCGCGGCATGGGCCGGACTGGATGTCAGGCTGGATGCAGGCTGGCACACCTATTGGCGCTCGCCCGGCGACGCCGGCGCGCCGCCCGAATTCGACTGGACCGGCTCGCGCAACGTCGCCGATGTCACCGTCGAATGGCCGGCACCGAGCCGCTTCAGCGAGCAGGATATCGACACGTTCGGCTATGCCGAGCACGTGCTGTTTCCGTTGCGCGTGCGGCTCGAGGATGGCGCGGCGCCCGCGCATCTCACGCTGAAAACCGTGCTGTTCGTCTGCTCGGTCATCTGCACCCAGCAGGAGGCCCATCTCGAGGCCGACATCCCCGCCGTGTCGCGCCGGCCGAACGATCAGGCGCTGATCGACGAATGGCGGCAGAGCGTCCCGCGCGCGAGCGCGCCCGGGCTTTCCATCACGGCGTTGCGCATCGATCGGCAACCAAAGCCGCACCTGCAGCTCGAGGCGCATGCGACGCCGCCACTGCACGCGCCCGACGTCTTCCTTGATGGGAACGACGCCGTGTCCGGCGGCCGTCCCCAGGTGAGCCCGATGTCGGACGGCGGCGTCCGGATCACCGTACCGGTGCAAGGCCTCGATCAGGCCGGTCCGGTGCAACGTCTGCGGGTCACCCTGGTCGATGGCGATCGATCGATCGAAGCCATGCTTCCGGTGGATGCCGATCAAGCTGCTCGCGCTTCTGCGGCCAAAGCAGCCACAGCGGCACCGCGTCCTTCGGCGGCATCGATCTGGGCCATGCTCGGCGTGGCCCTGCTCGGCGGCTTCATCCTCAACTTCATGCCATGCGTGTTTCCGGTGTTATCGTTGAAGCTCGTTTCGCTGGTCGATCACGATCCCGCACGCGCGCCCTCGCCGCGCCGGGCATTCCTGGCGACGGCGGCCGGCATCGTCGCCTCATTCGTGACCCTTGCCACCGTCCTCTCCGCGCTCAAGGCCGCGGGCGCCGAAGTCGGCTGGGGCCTGCAGTTTCAGCAGCCAGCTTTCCTCATCGCGATGATCATCGTGCTCGCCGCATTCGGTGCCAACCTGCTCGGCCTGTTCGAGATCGGCCTGCCGTGGTGGATCGCCGGCCGCCTTGGCAACGCCGCGAGCCACAGGACGATGGCAGGTCATGCCATCAACGGCTTCGTCATGACGCTGCTGGCCACGCCGTGCTCGGCGCCGTTCGTCGGCACCGCCGTTGCCTTTGCGCTGTCGCAGGCCGCGCCGCAGATCCTGCTGGTGTTCACCACGCTCGGGCTCGGCATGGCCGCGCCCTATCTGTGTCTGGCTGCAGCGCCAAGCCTTGCCGCACTCTTCCCGCGGCCCGGCCGCTGGATGCTGAAGCTGCGCGCCGTCGCAGCGGCCGCGATGGCGGCGACCGCGCTATGGCTGCTGACGGTGCTCGCCGACATCAGTGGCGCGGCGACTGCGGCCGTCCTCGCCGCTGCGCTGCTGGTCCCCACGCTGATCATGGCGGCGCTCCGTTTCCCGTTGCGGCGAACGATCGCTGGAGCCGGCCTCGCCGGCATGATCGGACTAACGCTAATCGCCGCCACCTCCATTAAGCAGCCGGATGGCGGAAGCCGACCGGCCGGAATCGCCTGGCAGCCGCTGGTGCCCGCCGAGATCGCGGCACAGGTGCGCGCCGGTCGCACGGTCTTCGTCGATGTCGGCGCCAGCTGGTGCGTCACCTGCAAGGTGAACGAGAAGCTCGTGCTCGACAGCACGGCCGTGCGCGGTCGCCTTGCGTCGGGTGTCGTTGCCGTCAGGGGCGACTGGACCTCCCCCAGCGATGCGATCGCGACCTATCTGCGATCCTTCGGCCGCTACGGCCTGCCGTTCAACGCCGTGTTCGGCCCGGGCGCTCCCGCCGGCATCGTGCTGCCCGAACTACTGACTCCACAGATCGTGCTCGACGCGATCGACACCGCCTCAACCACCCCTCATCAGGAGAACGACAAGACATGACCACGAAGACCTTCGCCGCATCGATCGCGACGCTTCTGCTGCTCGCCACGGCGATCCTGCCGATCCAGGCCCGCGCCGAGGACGACGACACCGACATTCTGAGCGAAGCGCGCATCCTGCACGATCCGGCCATCCCCGCTGTCGGAAACGCCGAGGGCGACATCACGATCGTCGAGTATTTCGACTATCAGTGCCCGTATTGCCGCAAGATCAGCCCGGAGCTCGCCAAGGTGGTTCGCGACGACGGTCACGTCCGGCTCGTCTTCAAGGATTGGCCGATCTTCGGCGGCGCCTCGATCTACGCGGCCCGCCTCACCCTGGCGGCGAGATATCAGGACAAGTTCGCCGAGGCGCACGAGGCGCTGATTTCGCTGCACGACAAGCTGTCGGAAGCCAAGGTCGATGCGGCGCTCAGCGGCGCCGGAATCGATCTGGCCCGCGCCAAGGCCGACCTCGCGGCCAAGCACGCCGACATCGACGCCGTGCTCGCGCGCAATCACGAGCAGGCCACGGGCCTCGGCTTCCGCGGCACGCCGGCCTTCATCATCGGCCATTTCCGCATCCCCGGCGTCCCCAATGCCCAGGCTTTCAAGCAGGCCATTGCGGATGCCCGCGCGGCTGCATCCGCCAAGTGAGCGGGCCCCTGGCGCTCGCCACGGACACGCCGCGCCCCCAAGGTGCGGCTCAATGGCGGGTGCAAGGGTTAGGGTGATCTCGTTCCAGACGTCTGGGACAGCGGGGCTCCCTGACGCTTTCCGCGATGGAGCGAGGTCCTGATGCGGTCGGCCACCGCGGTCAGGCCGATCTCGGTATCAGTGAGGCGGTCGCCGCGGCCGCCGATCCCGCCGACATTCCCACTGCCCCAAATCGATGCTACCAAGCCCAGATCGCCTGCCCGATCCATGCCGAGGATGCATCGATGTTCGACCTCAACCAGCTGCGCTGCTTCGTCACCGTGGCCGAGGAGCTGCATTTCGGCCGCGCCGCGATCCGGCTCAACATGACGCAGCCGCCGCTGTCGCGGCAGATCCAGGTGCTGGAGCACATCATCGATGCGGTGCTGCTCGAGCGCACCAGCCGCTCGGTGAAGCTGACGCCGGCGGGCCGCAGCTTCCTGCCGGAGGCACGGCGCATCCTGAAGATGGCCGAGAGCGCCGCCCAGGTGGCGCAGCGCATTGCCAGCGGCAAGAGCGGCTCGCTCAAGATCGGCTTCACCGCGGCCGCGGCCTACAGCTTCCTGCCCGATCTGGTCGCCGCCTGCCGCAGCGAGCTTCCAGAAGCCGATCTGTCGCTGAAGGAGATGGTCTCCGGCGACCAGATCGAGGCGCTCGCCTCCGGCCAGATCGACGCCGGCCTGCTGCGGCCGCCGATCGCGCGCCCCGAATTCGCCACCCGCCGCGTCGTCGCCGAGCCGCTCTGCGCCGCGCTGCCGCGCCGCCATCGTCTCGCCTCCGCCGAGAGCGTGTCGATCCGTGATTTCGACGGCCAGAACTTCATCATGTATTCGCAGACCGAGGCGCGCTATTTCCACGATCTCCTGGTGTCGCAGTTCATGCGCGCCGAGGTGCTGCCGCGCTACGTGCAGCATCTGAGCCAGATCCATTCCATCCTGGCGATGGTGCGCGCCGGCCTCGGGCTTGCGATCGTGCCCGAAGCGGCCTCCAGCCTGAAGATCGCCGATGTCCGGCTGCGGCCGCTGAAGCTGCGCAATCCGACGCCGGCCGAGCTGTTCCTGGTCTGGCGGCGCGATCACGACAATCCGCTGCTGCCGGCACTGGTCGATCTGGCCGGCAATCTCGCCGTCAAGCCGGTCGAGGATTGATACCCGATCCACATCAATCAATACCGTCATTGGCTTGGACCGGCATCGAACTTGGTCCTACGACATCGCCCGGGGGAATGCGCGCCGGCGCCTGCCGCGCCCGTTCCCAAGGACATTCGTGAAGGACCCGCGCGATGAGCAAGATGACCCCGACGGAAATGGCTGCGAAGATCGGCAGCGGCCTGCTCTCCTTCCCCGTGACGCCGTTCAAGGCCGACTATTCGTTCGACGAGGCCACCTATCGCGCCAACATGGACTGGCTGTGCGGCTACGACGTCGCCGGCCTGTTCGCCGCCGGCGGCACCGGCGAGTTCTTCTCGCTGACGGCGGCCGAGGTGCCCGAAGTCGTGCGGGTCGCGGTCGAGGAGACCAAGGGCCGCGTGCCCGTGCTCGCCGGCACCGGCTATGGCACCGCGATCGCCCGCGAGATCGCCATCGGTGCCGAGAAGGCCGGCGCCGACGGCCTCCTGCTGCTGCCGCCCTATCTGATGCATGCCGAGCAGGACGGCCTCGCCGCCCATGTCGAGGCGATCTGCAAGTCGGTCAAGATCGGCGTCATCGTCTACAACCGCGACAACGCCATCCTGCAGCCGGATACGCTGGCGCGGCTGTGCGAGCGCTGCCCGAACCTGGTCGGCTATAAGGACGGCATCGGCGACATCGAGCTGATGACCCGGGTGTACAGCAAGATGGGCGACCGCCTGACCTATATCGGCGGCCTGCCGACGGCCGAGACCTTCGCCCTGCCCTATCTCGACATGGGCGTGACCACCTACTCCTCGGCGGTGTTCAACTTCGTGCCGGAATTCGCCACGAACTTCTATGCCGCAGTGCGCAAGCGCGACCACGCCACGATCCATGCCGGATTGAAGGATTTCATTTTGCCGCTGATCGCGATACGCAACCGCAAGAAGGGCTACGCGGTCTCGATCATCAAGGCCGGCATGAAGATCATCGGTCGCGATTCCGGCCCGGTCCGCCTGCCGCTGACCGACCTGACCGAAGCCGAGATGGCTGAGCTGACCGCGCTGGTGAAGGCGCTGCCGACAGCGGCGGTGAGCCAGGCGGCGGAGTGATTTCGCAGTCATTCCGAGGCAAGGCCGCAAGGCCTTGAACCCGGAATCTCGAAGTTGATTGAATAGAAGAGACGCAAGCCAATCTCTGGATTCCGGGTTCAGCCCTGACGGGCTGCCCCGGAATGACGGTGGTAAGAAGACGAGGAGGAGCACATGAGTCACGACGCCACCCGCACGGACATCTCCGGGGCGCCGGTCGTCACCGGCATGGAGGTCATTCCGGTCGCCGGCCGTGACAGCATGCTGCTCAACCTCTCGGGCGCGCATGGGCCGTTCTTCACCCGCAACATCGTCATCCTCACCGACAATTCCGGCCGCACCGGCGTCGGCGAGGTGCCCGGCGGCGAGAAGATCCGGCGGACGCTGGAGGATGCGAAGAGCCTGATCGTGGGCCAGAGCATCGGCGCCTGCAACACGATCCTCGCCGCGATGCGCACCGCCTTCGCTGACCGCGACGCCGGCGGCCGCGGCAAGCAGACGTTCGATCTGCGCGTGATGATCCACGCGGTCACGGCAGTCGAATCCGCACTGCTCGACCTGCTCGGCCAGCATCTCGGCCTCCCGGTCGCGGCGCTGCTCGGCGAGGGCCAGCAGCGCGCTTCCGTCGAGGCGCTCGGCTATCTCTTCTTCATCGGCGACCGCCGCAAGACCGACCTGCCCTACGCCACCGGCGAGGGCGAGAAGGATGGCTGGTATACGCTGCGACATCAGGAGGCGATGACACCCGAAGCTGTCGTGCGCCTCGCCGAGGCCACCCACGACGCCTACGGCTTCGCCGACTTCAAGCTGAAGGGCGGTGTGCTCGCGGGCGAAGCCGAGATCGAGGCGGTGACCGCGATCTCGAAACGCTTCCCGCAGGCGCGCGTGACGCTCGATCCCAACGGTGCATGGTCGCTGGATGAGGCGATCCGGCTGTGCAAACACATGCACGGCATCCTGGCCTATGCCGAGGATCCCTGCGGCGCCGAGGCCGGCTTCTCCGGCCGCGAGATCATGGCCGAATTCCGCCGCGCCACCGGCCTGCCGACCGCCACCAACATGATCGCCACGGACTGGCGGCAGCTCAGTCATGCGCTGCGCCTCGGCGCGGTCGACATTCCCCTGGCCGATCCCCACTTCTGGACCATGCAGGGCTCGGTGCGCGTCGCCCAGACCTGCCGCGACAATGGCCTGACCTGGGGTTCACACTCCAACAACCATTTCGACATTTCGCTGGCGATGTTCACCCATGTCGCCGCCGCAGCTCCAGGCAAGGTCACGGCGATCGACACCCACTGGATCTGGCAGGACGGCCAGGCGCTGACCAGGCAGCCGCTGCAGATCAAGGCCGGCAAGATCGCGGTGCCGGAGCAACCCGGGCTCGGCATCGAGGTTGACCGCGACGCCATCGAAAAGGCTCATGCGCTGTACAAGAGCCACGGGCTCGGCGCACGCGACGACGCCGTCGCAATGCAGTATCTGATCCCCGGCTGGACCTTCGACGACAAGCGCCCCTGTCTCGTGCGATGACGGCGGCGATCGGTTAGATTGTCCGAGCAATCGCGCAAAGTCTGGAGAACAACATGAACGCGATCCTCAAGAATTTCATCGCCGGCGAATGGGTCGACGGCAGCGGGGTGACCCGCAACATCAACCCCTCGAACACCAACGACGTCGTCGGCGAATACGCCAAGGCCGACAAGGCGCAGACCGAAAAGGCGGTCGCCGCCGCCAAGGCCGCCTTCCCCGCCTGGTCGCGCTCGACGCCGCAGGAACGCTACGACGCGCTGAACAAGATCTCGGCGGAGATCCTGTCGCGCAAGGAAGAGCTCGGCCGCCTGCTCGCCCGCGAGGAAGGCAAGACCCTGCCGGAGGGCATCGGCGAGGTCGCCCGCGCCGGCCAGATCTTTGCGTTCTTTGCCGGCGAGGCGCTGCGCCTGACCGGCGAGAAGGGCGCCTCGGTCCGTCCGGGTCTCGACGTCGAGATCACCCGCGAGGCCGTCGGCGTCGTCGGCATGATCACGCCCTGGAATTTCCCGATCGCGATCCCCGCCTGGAAGATCGCGCCCGCGCTCTGCTACGGCAACACGGTGGTGTTCAAGCCGGCCGAGCTCGTGCCCGGCTCGGCGCATGCGCTGTCCGAGATCATCGCCCGCTCGGGCCTTCCCGCCGGCGTCTTCAACCTCGTCGTCGGCTCCGGCTCGGTGGTCGGCCAGACCCTGCTCGAACACCCCGACGTCGCCGCTATCTCCTTCACCGGTTCGGTCGGGACGGGCCGCAAGATCGCGCAGGCCTGTGTGCTCTCCAACCCAATGAAGAAGTTCCAGCTCGAGATGGGCGGCAAGAACCCGCTGGTCGTGCTGGATGACGCCGACGTCAAGGTCGCGGTCGAAGCCGCCGCCAACGGCGCCTATTTCTCCACCGGCCAGCGCTGCACGGCCTCCTCGCGCCTGATCGTCACCGAGGGCATTCACGACAAGTTCGTTGAAGCGCTGACGGAACGTCTGAAGGGCCTCGTCGTCGACGACGCCGTCAAGCAGGGCACCCATATCGGCCCGGTGGTCGACGGCAACCAGCTCGAGCAGGACCAGCGCTATCTCAAGATCGGCCAGGACGAAGGCGCCAAGCTGACCTGGGGCGGCGAGCTTCTGAACCGCGAGACCCCCGGCTTCTATATGCAGCCGGCGCTGTTCACCGAAGCGACCAACACCATGCGCATCGCCCGCGAGGAGATCTTCGGACCGGTCGCCTGCGTCATCCGCGCCAAGAACTACGACGAGGCGCTGGCGATCGCCAACGACACCGAGTTCGGCCTCGCGGCGGGCGTCTGCACCACCAGCCTGAAATACGCCTCGCACTTCAAGCGCAACAGCGAGGCCGGCATGGTGATGGTCAACCTGCCGACCGCCGGCGTCGACTACCACGTCCCGTTCGGCGGCCGGAAGGGCTCGAGCTACGGCGCCCGCGAGCAGGGCTCCTACGCCCGCGAGTTCTACACCACGGTGAAGACGGCCTACACCTTCCCGGTGTGAGCCCTCATCATTGCGAGCGAATGAGATCGCGGCAGAGGCGGTCTGCTCCCTCTCCCCGTTCTTACGGGGAGAGGGCTGGGGTGAGGGGCAGCCGCACGGACAGTCTCCGCGGCGAGCGCCCCTCACCCGGATTGCTTCTCCGATGCAATCCGACCTCTCCCTGCGGGAGAGGTGACGAGAGAGCTGTAGGGTAGGCAAAGGCGCGACAGCGCCGTGCCCACCGACAGTCGACCAAGACGAAAGACGGTGGGCACGCTTCGCTTTGCCCACCTTACGGAGCACAACGGAGCCAGCATGAACCAGCAGGTCGTGAACCAGGAGCCCCGCATCATCAAGCTCAACGCGCGCGACAATGTCGCGATCGTGGTGAACGATTTCGGCCTGCCTGCCGGCACCAGATTTCCCGACGGCCTGACGCTGAGGAGCTTCGTCCCGCAGGGCCACAAGACCGCACTGATCGACATCGCCGAGGGTGGGCCGATCGTCCGCTACGGCGAGATCATCGGCACTGCGAAGTCGCCGATCGGAGCCGGCGAATGGGTCGACGAGGCCCGCATCGACATGCCGGAGGCTCCTGCCCTCGACAAGCTGGAGATTTCGACCGCCGTCCCGGCGCCGCTGCCGCCGCTCGACGGCTACACCTTCGAAGGCTATCGCAACGCCGACGGCTCGGTCGGCACCCGCAACGTGCTCGGCATCTCCACCTCGGTCCAATGCGTCAAGGGTACGCTCGAATTCGCGATCAAGCGCATCAAGAGCGAGCTGCTGCCGAAGTACCCAAATGTCGATGACGTCGTCGCGCTCACCCACGCCTATGGCTGCGGCGTCGCGATCACGGCGCCAGATGCCGTGGTGCCGATCCGAACCCTGCAGAACCTCGCACTGAACCCGAATTTTGGCGGCGAGATCCTGGTCGTCGGCCTCGGCTGCGAGAAGCTCGCGCCGGAGCGGCTGCTGCCGGAAGGCACGGAAGACTCGATCGTCCGCATGCAGGACGAGGCGTTCGACGGCTTCGGCGCCATTGTCGATGCCATCATGACCCAGGCCGACCGTCGCCTCGCCGAGCTCAACAAGCGCACGCGCGAGACCTGTCCGGCGTCCGATCTGGTCATCGGCCTGCAATGCGGCGGCAGCGACGCGTTCTCCGGCGTGACCGCCAATCCCGCCGTCGGCTTTGCAGCGGACCTGCTGGTGCGCGCCGGCGCCACCGTGATGTTCTCCGAAGTCACGGAAGTCCGCGACGCCATCCAGCTGCTCACCCGACGCGCGATCAACGAGGAGGTCGGCCGCGCGCTCATCCGCGAGATGGATTGGTACGACTCCTATCTCGCCCGCGGTGGCGCCGATCGCAGCGCCAACACCACGCCCGGCAACAAGAAGGGCGGCCTCGCCAACATCGTCGAGAAGTCGCTGGGCTCGATCGTGAAGTCGGGCTCCGGTCCGATCCATGGCGTGCTGGCGCCGGGCGAGAAGGCCAAGCAGAAGGGCATGCTGTTCGCCGCGACGCCGGCCTCCGACTTCATCTGCGGCACCCTGCAACTTGCCTCCGGCATGACCTTGCAGGTCTTCACCACCGGCCGCGGCACGCCCTATGGCCTCGCCGCCGCCCCCGTCATCAAGGTCGCGACCCGCAGCGAGCTGGCGCGGCGCTGGAAGGATCTGATCGACTTCGACGCCGGCCGCATCGCCACCGGCGAGATGACCATCGAGGAGACCGGCTGGGAGCTGTTCAAGCTGATCCTCGACGTGGCGAGCGGCCGCACCAAGCCATGGTCGGATCGCTGGGGCATCCACAACGACCTGACCTTGTTCAATCCTGCGCCGGTGACCTGAGGGAGACCGCGCTCAACCTGCAATGGCCATGGTTTCGCTCGGACCCATCCCCGTCATTGCGAGCGAAGCGAAACAATCCAGCGTCCCAAAACGGACAGAACTGGATTGCTTCGCTTCGCTCGCGTTGACGCGTATGCTGAGGCGGTAAACCTAGATAACAAGGGCCAAGGGGGAAACAACAAGATGCTCAACATCAGTCGTTTTGCCGCAATCGCCGTAGCAGCCCTCCTCCTCTCCGCCGCTCCATCCCGCGCCCAGGACTCCATCCCCGGCGTCCCGCGCGAGCTGCTCGAGGACATCGCGACCGGCAGCCGCATCCTCGCCGACCTCGGCGTGGTCGACGCCTTCGGCCATGTCAGCGCCCGCAGCCCCGCCAATCCGCACCACTTCCTGATGGCACGCTCGATCGCGCCGGCGCAGGTGACGGCCAACGACATCATGGAGTTCGACGAGAATGGCGAGCCGGTCGATGCGAAGAACCGTGCGGTGTTCCTCGAACGCTTCATCCATGCCGAGATCTACAAGGCCCGTCCGGACGTCAACGCCGTCGTGCACACCCATTCGCCGGGCGTCGTGCCGTTCAGCGTCAGCCATACACCCTTGAAGCCGCTGTATCACAACGCCGCCTTCCTCGGCGACGGCGCGCCGGTGTGGGACATCGGCAAGGAGTTCGGCGCCACCGACATGCTGGTGCGCAATAATGCGATCGGCAAATCGCTCGCATCCGCGCTCGGCGACAAGTCCGTGGTGCTGATGCGCGGCCATGGTGACGTCACCGTCGGTCCTGCGGTCAAGGCCGCCGTGTTCCGCGCCTATTACACCGACGTGAATGCGAAGCTGCAGGCGCAGGCACTCGGGCTCGGCTCCGAGGTGACGTATCTCAGCGCCGAGGAGGCTGCCAAGGCCGATGGCGTCAACATGGTGATCATGGATCGTGCCTGGGCGCTTTGGAAGCAGAAGGTGCAGTCGGCGAAGTAGTCCTGGAGGTTGAAGATCATTTCACCGCAGCGGTGCCCCGGAATCCTGTGACGCGTTGGGCCACGACGTGACAATGTCATCGGTTTCTCCCTGTCGTTGTCGTGTTGGGCCGTTGTTCCGGCCGTATCGATCCCATGGGGCTTGCGTCCCGGAACTTTCCATTGCTTTTGCGGTATCGAACGACCACCGGCGCGGTTCAGCATCGGGCTCTGCACGGGTGCGATCGGAGGTGCACAGCGCTGCTTCCGACCTCTTTTTGCCGCAAAGCTGACACATCGCTTGACCTCTCGCGCCGTCCCGATTCCTCCAGGCTCTCCCCGCGGATGCCCCTGCATTTTCCTCGCCTCGCCGTCCTTGCGGTCGCGCTCTCCCTGGGGACGCCATGTCTGGCTCAGCAGCCGATGCCGGTGACGGGCGCGCCGGAGGACCGGCCCGACATCGATCTCTACGCGCTGATGTCCGGCACCTGCCGCACCGCGAAGGTCGATGGCCGTGAATATTCGTGCAAGACGGTGGCGTTCTTTCACAGCGAGAAGGGACGCGCTCATTTCACCGTCGCGCTCGACGATCCCGCCGACGAGAACCACATCATCGCGTTCTCCGGCGTCAATGGCCGCAGATCGATTCAGAACGTCTACGAGTTGCCGATCGACCGCATGCTGCTGAACTCCAAGCATCGCCCGAAGGTCGATGGAATTCCGGTGCCGGCCACGAAGAGCTCGGCCGGCGTGTGCCGTCAGGTCGGCAATTTCGCGATGCTCAAGGTCACCAGCGTGACCTGCTCCGCCAAGGACGACAGCGGTCGCGCCTATGAGCTGCAGTTCGTCTCCGACGGCACGCCCATCACCTTGCGCCGGGTGCGCCAGACGATGACGAACGCCGAGCACAATCCGTATGAGTAAGCGCATCGCGATTGCGGCGACCGAGCGCATCCGCGCCACGTGAGGCGCATCTGCTCCAATCCGCATCTCGAACAGCCATGAACATGAGGGCGCGTTAACATGAGGGCGCGTTCTCGCGGCAGATGATGCCCGAGGCTTACGATCCATCTCGCCCCTTCGAAGTGCAAAGGGCGCAGGGAATGCCGGGTGAAGGCCCCACCCATGGCCCGCCTGCGAAAAAAATGCAGGCGGCAGGTACCACAGGCAAAGCCGTACACTCCGGCATTCCCTGCGCGACGGTCTTCACGCTTATACGCAGTCTCCCTGGTGCGCCGGGCTTGTTGGCCACCATGGCGCAATGCGCTTGCGCGCATTGCGCTGGACACCAGCGTCGGGGTGTCAGGACCCTGCGACTTCACGTCCGCAGCCTCGCCGTTCGTCCACGCATCCAAAGACACGTTGCGGCTTGATCGCGGCCATCGCATTCCCGCCTCGCGTGTCGTGACGATCGCGCGCAACGCCCCTCTGCGGTGAGGCGGGATGCGCAACCAAAGCATGATTTTCGAAAAAACGAAAGCGGAAAATGCGAGCGCGCGACCAGGCATCGAGAGGCCGTTGAACGGATTGAACAAAATTACGACGGCTTGTTGCGCGCAACCGCTGGCGGCGGCCTCTGCACAGGCGCGCAGACGTTCAGAGCGGGGCTGATTTGCCCGACGTGCCGGCTCGGCCACACCCGTAACATCGACAAGCGACGCTCAGCGCGGGCGCGCAGCGGCGCCCACGATCTCCTGTGCGGCGCGCCCGAGCCGCCTGGCGGCATCGGCAAGATCCTTGGCCGCAAAGCCCGAATAGCCCAGGATGAAACCGTCAGGTCCGCGCTGCACGATCCGCGCATCCGACAACAGCCGGCATTCGATGCCGGCGCGGTCGCGGATCAATTTCGCCGTGCCCTTCGGTGTTGCGGGCGGCAAGGTCGCCAGCAGATGCAACCCTTGCGACGGCGCGGCCAGTTGCAGGCTGCCCTTGCCGTGCCTGGCGAGCGCTTCGGCGACGACATCGCGCGCCTGGCGGTAGCGCGGGCGCATCCGCCGCATGTGGGCCGCGAGCACACCGTCGGCCATCAGGTCGGCCAGCGCGTCCTGCATGAAGGCCGGTGGAAACCGGTCCTGTGCCGCACGCGCGGCGACCACCCGCGCGACCAGACCCGGCGGCACCACGAGGTAACCGAGCCGCAGTCCCGCGAACAGCGTCTTGCCGAAGGTGCCGAGATAGATTACGCGCTCGCCGCCGATGCCGGCCAGCGCCGTCAGCGGCGGACCGGCAAAGCGGTACTCGCTGTCGTAGTCGTCCTCGAAGATGTAGGCGTCCGCCCTGCGCGCCCAGTCGAGCAGCGCGATGCGCCGCGCCATGCTCATCGCAACACCGGTCGGAAACTGATGCGATGGCGTCACGTAGGCAGCCTTGGCCGCCATGTACGCCGCCTCCCCCGAGCTCACGATAATGCCTTCATCATCGACCGGCACCGGGACCAGCTTCGCGCCGGTCGTGCTCAACGTATAGCGAGAAGCGACGTAGCCGGGGTCCTCGAACCAGACGGGATCGCCCGGCGCCAGCAGCGCATCGATGCACAGCCGCAGGCCATGCTGGGTGCCGCTCACGATCAGGATGCAGCTTGGGTCGCAGCGGACGCCGCGATTGGCCGCAAGATAGTGCGCGACCTCGGTGCGCAGATGCAGGCTGCCGCGCGGATCGCCATAGCCGAGCTCATCGGGCGCGGCGTTGGCGATGCGGCGCCGGCTGGCCGCGGCGAGCCGCCGCAACAGGACGGGATCGACCAGCGTGCAGCCGAGCGCGAACGGCCGGCGCGGCGGAATGCGGATGTCCAGCTCGGCGGCCGGTGCGGCGACCTGCGGCGCGGGCAGCCGTGCCGCGACATAGGTGCCGGCGCCGTGGCGCGCCTCGACCAGGCCATCTGACAGCAGCGCCTCATAGGCCGCGACGATCGCGTTGCGGCGGACGCCGAGCTGCTCGGCGAGCCCGCGCGTCGACGGCAGACGCAGGCCGGGTGCGAGCAGCCCGTCGACGATGCCGGTCCGCAACGCGCCATGCACCTGCTGCGACTGGCTGCGGATGCTGCGGTCGAGCCGGATCGGCAGCGCCAGCACGTCGTCGCGGCGCCGCGAAGTGGTTGGTTGCTTTCGCATCAAAGTGGAACTCCCGGCAACCACTTTGCCATGGCATGACGGCGGCGGAAACAGGAGACTGACGATGTCCGAGCAACAGATGCCGAGCTATCCCGTCGACGACACCAACCGGGTCAAGCGGCGGCATCAGCGCGCCCACTACGATCATGCGACGGTCCATGCCGTGCTCGATTCCGCAACGCTGTGCCACGTATCCTATGTCATCGACGGCCAGCCCTATTGCACGCCGACGCTGTTCTGGCGCGAGGGAACGACGCTGTATTGGCATGGATCGAGCGCCAGCCGCATGCTGCGCAGCCTGTCCGAGGGACAGCCGACCTGTCTCACCGTCACCCATCTCGACGGCCTGGTGCTGGCGCGCAGCGCCTTCCATCACTCCGCCGACTACCGCTCGGTGATGGCGTTCGGCCATGCCCGGCTGATCGAGGATCCGGCCGAGAAGGAGCGCGCGCTGGTGATGATGGTCGATCGCCTGTTTCCCGGCCGCACCGCGAGCCTGCGCCCGACCACGGAGCAGGAACTCAAGGCCACGTCGGTCGTGACCATGGAGATCGAAAAGGCATCGGCGAAGATCCGCGCCGCGGGCATCATCGACGATGAGGAGGACTACGCGCTGCCGATCTATGCCGAGCGGATTCCGGTGCACACCCTGATCGGGGCGCCGGAGCCCGATGGCCGGCTGGTCGCGGGCGTCACTCGTCCCGCGACGCTGTCCGGCTTCAGCGCCGGACGGCGGCTCGACGAGGCGCTGACGGAGGCCTATGCAGCGAGCTATCCGGCGGGTAGTTAAGATAACGGAAGTGTAGGGTGCGCAAAGGCGCGTCCCAGCGCCGCGTTTGTTGCTGGCTAGCGATCGCGCCGTGCCCACCCTACGGCCCGATCAGATCAGTCAGGGCTACGCTGCCCAATGAAGTGCCCTCTCCCCTTGTGGGAGAGGGCATCGGCGGCCTATCCGCATACGCGTTTGGGTGAGGGGTTCTCTCAACGAACGATGCTCGTGGACAAATACCCCTCACCCAACCGTGATTGGAGCACCGTCCAAAATGCCCTCTCCCACAAGGGGAGAGGGCACATTCACGAGCACCGCGTGCCAAGCGTTACTACTACGCTTCAACGCGCCTTACCGCTCGATCATCCTGTTCCAGCGCGTGTTCCATTCGGGGCGCTTGGCGTTGATGACGTCCCAGTCGAGCGTGATCGCGCTCTTCATGTAGGTATGAAACGTCGCGAGCTTCTGCTCGGCTGCCGGGGTGGTCGCCTTCGCGGTCGTGTTGGACGGCACGATGTTGCCGGCCGCCAGCGCCTTGGATTGTGCCTCCGGTGACAACAAATAAGCCGCCAGCTTCTGTGCCAGCTCGGCTTCGGAGTTGTTGGCGATGACGCATTCGGCGACCATCAGCACGACCGAGCCCTCCTTCGGCTGCGCATACTCGACCGCGATGCCCTTCTCCTTCAAGGTTGATACCGCGGTCGGCGTGAGCGGGAAGATCGCGGCCTCACCGGTCTGCACCATCTCGGAGATCTTGGCCGAGTTCGGGATGTATTCGAGCACGTTCTTGCCGATCGTGTCGGGGAACGCCTTGAAGCCCGGCTCGACATTGGTCTCGCTGCCGCCGTTGATGCGGTTGAACATCAGGAAGGCGTGCAGGCCGAAGGTCGAGACCGAGGCCGACTGGAACACGACCTTGTCCTTGAATTTCGGATCCGCGAGATCGAGCCAGGAGGTCGGCGCCGCCCAGCCCTTCTGGTCAAATAGCTTCTTGTTGTAGGCAAGGCCGGTCATACCGATGTCGATGCCGGCGGCGACGTCGCCCTTGAGACGCGCGAACGGCTCGAGCTGCGCCAAGCCATCGCTCGGCGTCAGCTTCTCGCACAAGCCAAGGCCGGCAGCGCGGATCATGACGCCGTCGTCGAGAAACATCACGTGCATCTGCGGCTTGTCCTTGGCCGCGATCGCCTTGGCGAGAATCTCCGAGGAGGTGCCGGGCACGACGACGATCTTGACGTCGTTCGCCTTCTCGAAGTCCGGAAACACGGCTTGCGTATAGGTGCGCTCGAAATTGCCGCCGTTCATGCCGACATAGAGCGTCCTGGTTTCAGCATGCGCGGCTGATGTGGCGAGCATCAGCGCGAGGGCTGGGCCGAGCGCGGCGCGAGCATCGATCATGGCGAGGTCTCCTTCGATCCTGTCGTCATTGCTGCTTGAGATGCATCGCCCGGCTGCGATGCGGGTGGGAAACGTGTGATCGCGAAGGCGCCGATCGGCGTCGAGGTCTCGCCGTCGCGCACCAGCTCGGCCAGGACCTCGCCGACACCCGGCGCGATCTGGAAACCGGCGCCGGAGAAGCCGAAGGCGTGGATCAGGCCCGGCGTCGTCGCGCTCGGCCCGATCACCGGATTGCGGTCGGGCATCGTCGCCTCGGTGCCGCTCCAGAACCGGATCGCCTGCGCATGGCGCAGCGGACCGAACAGCCCGCTCGCCCGCTGCATGATGGCGAGCACGCCATCGCTGAGGGGACGCGAAAAATCGGGGTCGGCGAGCGGCGCAGCGCGCTCGCCGCCGACGACGACGTTGCCGCGGGCAACCTGCCGCGCGTAGATGCCGCCGCCCTCGATGCCGATGTTGACGCCGAGAAACGGATCGAGCGGCTCGGTCACGATCATCGAGGGATAGGTGCGCTCCAGCGGCACCGGCTCGCCGAATGTGGCGGCGAAGCTGTCGGCCCATGCGCCGGCGCTGTTGACGACGGTGCGCGCCTTGATGGCGACGTCGCCGGCTTCCAGCGCAAAGCCCTCGAACGTCCGGGTGGCGCCCGTGACCTCCGTGGTCTCCAGCACCTCGGCGCCGGCGCGACGCGCCGCTGCGGCGAAGGCGGCGGCGACGAGCCGCGGATTGGCGTGGCCGTCGCCGGGACAGAACGAGCCGCCGACGACGTCGCCGCTGATACCGAAGCGCTCGCGTAGCTGGTTATGACCGACCAGCTCGAGGCCGAGTCCGAACGCGGCGACATCGGCGGCGTAGCGTTCCAGGCTCGCCATGTCCTCAGCGCTCCGCGCGAGCTTGAGATGGCCGGAGCGCACGAACTCGCCGTCGATGCCGATCAGCGCCTCGAGCCGCGGCCAGATCGCGTGTGATCGCTGCGACAGCGGCAGTTGCTCGGACGGGCGTCCCTGCCGGCGCACGCCGCCGTAGTTCACACCGCTCGCCTGCGCGCCACAAAAACCCTTGTCGAGCAGCGTGACGGAGAGGCCCATGCCGCGCAAGGCGAGCGCGGCAGCGCTGCCGACCAGCCCGCCGCCGATGATCGCGACATCGCTGTCAATGCGCCGGGTCATGCTGCCTCTCGTCGGCGGACAGGCCGGCAGCCAGCGGGATCGGCTTGATCGGCGCCTGCGCGCGCAGCCGGCCGACAGCGCCGATGTCGCGGCGCGTCTGCGCAGCCAACAGCTCCGCGGCGGCCGCGCCGCACATGCGGCCCTGGCAGCGGCCCATGCCGATGCGCGTCACCGCCTTCAGGCGATTGATCTCGGCCAGCGAGAAATCGCTGATCGCGCGCCGCGCCTCGCCGGCATCGATCTCCTCGCAGCGGCACAGCAGCGTGTCATCGGCGATATCGCCCACCCAATGCGACGGATAGGGAAACGCGGCCTTCAGCCCGTCGCGCAGGCGATCGATCGTCGCAAGCCTGCGCTCGAGCGCGGCAACCCGCGCGGCATCATGCGGCAGGCCGCGATCCTCCAGCAAGGCCAGCGCAGCGCGCTCGCCGGCGGCCTCGGCGGCATCAGCGCCGGCTATGCGGGCGCCGTCGCCGGCAAGGTACACGCCCGCGACGCTGCTGCGGCCACTGGCGTCGCGCACCGGCAGATGCGCCCGGTCGCGCGCATCAAAGCGGAAGGCGCAGCCGGCGAGATCGGCCGCCTGGGTTTCCGAGCGCAGATTGAGGCCGTAGCCGACGCCGTCGCAGGCGATCGCGTGCTCCCGCCCGCCGGCGTGAAAGGCGATGCGGGCCACCCTGCCCTCGCCCTCGATCCGCACCCGGGACACGCCGAACCGCACGCGCGTGCCGCGCAGCGTCAATTCCACGGCCATGCGCACCCCACGCAGCACGATGCCGGGGGCCAGCGGCAGCGCGCGCAGCAGATTGAGCTTCGCCGACAACGGCGCCGCGTCGAGCACGGCGGCGACGTCGACACCGGCCTTCATGTACTGCCACGCCACCAGATAGAGCAGCGGGCCGGAGCCCGCGAACACCACGCGCCGGCCGATCGCGCAGCCCTGCGCCTTCAGCGCGATCTGCGCGCCGCCGAGCGTGAAGACGCCGGGCAAGGTCCAGCCCGGGATCGGCAGCACGCGATCGGTGGCGCCGGTCGCGAGGACGAGTCCATCATAACTGATGCGATGGCTGATGCCGGCGCGGAGAATGTCGGCCGCGCCGTCGCGCAGATTCCATAGCAGCGCATTCGGCCAATAGTCGACTGCAGGGCCGAGCGCCGCGAAATCGCGATGCAGCCGCACGGCCTTCGCAGCCACCGAGCCGTAGCGCTCCGGGGCATCACGGCCGTCGGGCGCCAGCGGCTGGCGATAGATCTGGCCGCCGCAGGCGTGGCCCTCATCGACCACGACCGGCCGCAGGCCGGCCGCGACCAATGTCATCGCGGCGCGGATGCCGGCCGGACCGGCGCCGAGGATCAGGGGCGATGCACGCTCAACCATGGCCGCGCCCTCGTCGTGTGATGATGTCCATGCCTTCGGTAAGCGGCGTCGTACAGGCGCGCAGCCGCTCACCGCTTGCGAGCTGCACCCAGCAATCCTGGCAGGCGCCCATCTGGCAGAAGCCGGCCCGTGGCGCGGCGGAGAACTCGCTGTGGCGCAGCCGTTCGACATGACAGAGCACCGCCGTCAGCACGGTGTCGCCGGCGCGGCCGTCGCAGGGCACGCCGTCGATCGTGAAGGAGATGACGGTGCTGTCGTTGCGGACGAGGCGGTGCAGCAGCGGCATGGTGTCAGCCTTGTCCGACGAGGACCTTGTCGAGGCCGAAGATGCGGTCGAGCAGCAGCATCGCCGCCGCCGTCACCGCGATCATCAGCGCCGACACCGCGGCCATCATCGGATCGATCGATTCGGTCGCGTACATGTACATGCGCACCGGCAGGGTGACGGTGGCGGGCGAGGTGATGAAGATCGACATCGTGAGCTCGTCGAAGGAGTTGATGAAGGCGAGCAGCCAGCCGCCGGTGATGCCGGGCAGGATCATCGGCACGGTGATCCTGCGGAACACGATCCAGCCGGAGGCGCCGAGCGTGACCGCCGCCTGCTCGGCGCTGCGGTCGAGCCCGGACAGCGCCGCCAGCACCAGCCGGAGCACATAGGGCGTGACCACGACGATGTGGCCGGCCGTCAGCCAGACCAGGCTGCCGGTGGCGCCGAGCAGCGCGAACAGCCGCAGCAGCGCGACGCCAAGCACGAGATGCGGGATCATCAAGGGCGACAGGAACAACGCGTTGAGCGCCGCCCGGCCGCGGAAATCGTAGCGATCGAGGGCGAGGCCGGCGGCGACCGCGAGCACGACCGCGATCGTCGCGGCTGTCGCCGCCACCCACAGGCTGTTGAGGAAGGAGGCGACGAAATCCGGATGCGCGAACACGGCCGCGAACCAGCGCAGCGAGACCTGCGTCGTCGGCAGGGTCAAGGTGTTGGCCGGCGTGAACGCGACGAGGCCAATCACGATCAGCGGCGCCAGCACGAAGCCGACGACGCAGGCGTGGAAGATCAGCACGATCGGACCATTGTGGCGCATGCCGCTCACCCCAATGTCCGCCGGGCGCGCGTCTCGACGACGCGCTGATAGGCCAGCATGATGACGAGGTTGATGACCAGCACCAGAATCGCGATGGCCGCGCCGAGCGGCCAGTTCAGCTCGTGCATGTATTCGTCATAGACCAGCGTGGCCGCCATCTTCAGCCGGCGGCCGCCGAGCAGCGCGGGGATCGCGAAGGCGGACGCAGAGAGGCCGAACACGACCAGGCTGCCGGACAGCAGCCCCATCGTCACCTGCGGCAGCACCACGCGGCGCAGCGCCGTGAAGCGCGAGGCACCGAGCGTCCAGGCCGCGGCCTCGACCATCGGATCGAGCTTCTGCAGCGAGGTCCAGACCGGGATGACCATGAACGGCAGCATCACATGCACCAGCGCGATGACGATCGCCGTCTCGGTATAGAGGATCCTGACGGTGCCGAGCCCGAGCGCGCGGAACGCCTCGTTCACCAGGCCGGTGGGGCCGAGCAGCATGCTCCAGCCGAAGGCGCGCACCACGACCGAGACCAGCAGCGGGCCGATGATCGCAAGCAGAAACACCGAGCGCCAGGGCTCGCGCATGCGCGCCAGGATGTAGGCCTCGGGCGCACCGATCAGCGCGCAGATCAAGGTCGTGAGTGCGGCGAGCCGCAGCGTGCGCCAGAAGATGGTGATGAAGTAGCTGTCGGAGAGGATGGCGAGGTAGTGCGCCAACGTGGTCTCGTCCTTGACGCCGGTCGCGGCGTCATAGACGTGGAACGACAGCGCCAGTGTGAGCGCCAGCGGCACGACCACCAATGCGGTGAACAGCAGCGCGCCCGGCGCCGTCAGCAGCCATGGTGTCGCATGGGCGCGCGTGCTCATGCCGGTGGCGCTCCGTCCGGCTTCGACGCGCGCGCACCGGCGCTGCTCCAGGCGAGGCCGACCTGATCGCCCTCGCGCGCCGGCTCCTCGCCCGCATTGGGCAGGGAGACGCCGATCACTCCGGCGAGCGTCTCCACGGTGAAGAACCAGGCGCTGCCAAGGAAGAAGCGCGCCCGGATGCGGCCATCGAGCACGCCGGCGCCAGGCGAGGTGAGACTGATCTTCTCCGGCCGGATCGCCAGCACGGCGGCTGCGCCGTCCGCGAGGCCTGCGGCCTCGCACGGCAGCACGCGCCCGCCGATCTCGACGCCGCCGTTGCGCCAGATGCCGGACAGCCGGTTCATCTTGCCTACGAACGAGGAGATGAAGGGTGTCGCGGGATGTTCGTACAATCGATAGGGCGCATCGACCTGCATGATGCGGCCCTGCTCCATCACCACGACGCGATCGCTCATCGACAGCGCCTCGCCTTGGTCATGGGTCACCATGATCGTGGTGGTGCCCACGCGCTGCTGGATGCCGCGCAGCTCGAACTGCATCTCCTCGCGCAGCTTGGCGTCGAGGTTCGACAAGGGCTCGTCGAGCAGCAGCACCGGCGGATCGATGACGAGCGCGCGCGCCACCGCGACGCGCTGACGCTGGCCGCCGGAGAGCTGGCGCGGATAGCGGTCGGCCAGCGATGCGAGCTGCACCAGCGCCAGCACCTGGCTCACGCGCACGTCGCGCTCGGCCCTGGCGACCTTGCGCATCTCCAATCCGAAAGAGACGTTCTGCGCCACCGTCATGTGCGGAAACAGCGCGTAGCTCTGGAACACGATGCCGAGGCCGCGGCGGTCGGGCTTCTCATTGGTGATGTCGCGACCGTCGAGCGTGATCCGGCCCGAGGTCGGCTCGACCAGGCCGGCGATCATCTGGAGCGTCGTGGTCTTGCCGCAGCCGGAGGGGCCGAGCAGCGAGATGAACTCGCCCTTGGCGACGCTGAGGCTGACATCGCTGACCGCAGCGATATCGCCGTAGCGCCTGGTGAGACCGTCCAGCGTCAGGAAACCCATGCGTCCTCGCGCGGGAAGCTCCCTTTGCCATCAGCAGGGATTGCCGCCCTGGGGCTCTTTCATGCCGGTGGGCCATGCAGACGGTCAATCATGAATTCCGATATCCTGAATTTATCTATCTGGAATTCTAATATATGAAATCTATACGACAGATTTGCCTCCAACATTCATCACTACAGATGACGACAGCCGACAGCGATTCGTCCTCCAGCCTTCGCCGGGCCCTGAAGCTGCTGCGCATCCTCGCCGAGGGCGACCCCGACGGGTTGCGGCTGAAGGACATCGCGGAGGCCGCGGGCTGCAGCCAGCCGACCGCGCATCGCATGCTGCAGGATCTCGCCGCCGAAGGTTTCGCCGAACAGGCGGCCGGCAAGCGCTATCGCCTGGCGCTCGACTTCTACGTGCTCGCCGCACGCGCGGGCCAGGCCAGCGGCCTACGCGAGGCGGCGCGGCCGGCGCTGCTGCGGCTGTCGGCAACCTTGAGCGACACGATCTTCCTGCTGGTGCGCAACGGCTTCGACGCGGTCTGCCTCGACCGCGTCGAAGGACCGTTTCCGATCCGCTCCTTCACCGGCGACATCGGCGGCAAGGTGCCGCTCGGGCTGGGCCAGGGCAGCCTCGCGATTCTCGCCAACCTGCCCGAGGACGAGCAGGAGGCGGTGATCCGCTTCAACATCCCGCGCCTGCTCGATCGCGGTTTCCTGGACGAGGCCTCGCTGCGCAGCGCGCTGGCACAGGCCCGCGCCCAAGGATGGGTCAACACCAGCACCGGTCTCATTCCCGGCATGGCCGGCGTCGGCGTGCCCGTGCTCGACGCGCAGGGCCGCGCCGTCGCGGCGCTCAGTGTCGGCACGCTGGCGGAACGGCTGAACGCCGACCGGCTGCCGCATGTCGTGAAGATCCTGCAAGGCGAGGCGAAGGCGCTGGCCGGCAAGCTCAACCCGTTCGATGTCGCCTTGCGCTATCCGTCGCGCAGTTTGAGCACGATCGGGGGAAGCTGAGCACGCGACGGTCGAGGCCTCATGGTTCGAGAAGCGCCGCGCGCGGCGCTCCTCACCATGAGAGTCAATATCTCGCCGCGCGTGTTCGAACCGTTATGTCACCCACTCGGCGCGAATGCCACGCGGCGCGTCCCTGATCTCGGGCTCGCGCCAAGAGAAGCTGAACATGCCTATTGGCTCGACCTGTTCGAGCTCAACTCGGACGATGTCGCGCGCGATCACGACGATGAACGGCGCCGGCGGTTTCTCGGCCGTCAATTGCCGCGGCGGCGAGAACACCGTCCCGACGCTTTCCACCAGCAGCGGCCGCTGCGCCTCGTGAACCTTCACGAGGCCCTTGATGCGCAGCAGCCGCTCGCCGAGCCGGCCCGCGACATTGTCGAGCCAGCCGGCGAGGTCGGCATAGGCAATCTCAGCCCGCGGGCGGACGAGGCAGAGCGCGAGGCGCGGATGCGCGGTGGACAGATCGGGCGCGACCTCGCGCAGCGGCAGCGATGTTGCCAGCGGCGCGAATGCCGCCGTGACGATGGCCACGCGCTTCGCGCTGGCAATCGCCTCGGCCACGGGATTGAGCTGCGCGATCGCCGCCTGCGCTCCGGCCAGCGCCTGCGGCGCGAGATCGGCCTTGGTCGCGACGATGCGATGCGCCGCCGCCCATTGCGCGGCGGCTTCCTCGAATGTCGCGACGGCCAGCCCGCGCGTGAGATCATAGGTCGCGACGACGGCGACGCGCATGCGGTGCTCGGCCAATGTCGCGAGCTGACGCAGCACGGGGCCGGGCATCGACAGGCCCGAGGTTTCCAGGATGATCCGCCGCAACGGCGGCAACCCGTCCGGCCGCGGCGCCATGATCAGGCGATCGAGGGTGAAGGCGAGATCGCTGCCGACCTGGCAGCAGACGCAGCCGTTCGACAGCATCGCCATCGGCACGTCATCGCCGCTCTCGCGCAGCAGCACGCCGTCGAGCCCGACCTCGCCCGCCTCGTTGACGATCACGGCCGTATCCGACGCCGTCTCCGCGGTGAGCACGTCGCGCAGCAGCGACGTCTTGCCGGAGCCGAGGAAGCCGGTCAGGACGAAGAAGTCGATGCTAGAGGCGCTCATGGCGCCGCGGCGTCCTTGGTGGCGTACTTCTCCGGCACGTCGCTTTCCCAGCTCGCCTTCACCAGATCGCGGACGTCGGCGAGCAACTCTTCGGTGTCGTAGATAATGCCGTCCTTGATCGTGAATTTGAGGCCGCGATGCCACTCGACCGCGTTGGTCGCATCGTTGAAGCGCATCGCACCGGTGCCGTAGAGCAGCTTGAAGTCGGTCAGCGGATTGTGGTCGTGCACCAGCATGTCGGCGCGCATGCCGATGTCGATGGTGCCGATCTCGTCCTCGAGGCCGCACAGCGCGGCGCCCTGCGAGGTCGCCGAGCGGATCACCTCCAGCGGATGGAAGCCCGCCTCCTGCAGCAGCTCCAGCTCGCGGACATAGCCGAAGCCGAAGATCTGGTAGATGAAGCCGGAATCCGAGCCGGTGCAGACGCGGCCGCCGCGGTTCTTGTACTCGTTGATGAACGCCATCCAGAGCCGGTAGTTCTCCTTCCACTCGATCTCGTTCTGGGTCGACCAGCGATACCAATAGGAGCCGTGGCCACCGCGCTGCGGGGTGAAGTAGTCCCACATCGACTTCCAGGTATAGTCCTTGTGCCAATACGCCTGGCGCGCCCGCATCAGGTCGCGGTTGGCGTCGTAGATCGTGAACGTCGGCACGAAGGTGAAGCCGATCTCCAGGAACTGCTCCAGCACCTCGTTCCACTTGGCCGAGCCGGGCTCGGCGCCCTGCCGGAACATCTGTCCGGACACCGAGAAGCGGAAATATTCGTCGGTGTAGTTGTAGTCGAGCGGGAAGTTCTGGATGACGCGATCCTCGAACAGCGCCTCCGGCAGGCCGTAATAATGCTCGGCGCTGGTGAGGCCCCATTTGGCCGTGGTCAGCGCGTTCATGCGCGACACCGCCATCTGGGCGTGGTGGCAGCCGGTGCGAAGGCCGATCTTTTTGCACTCGTCGAGCGCGGCTTCCATGATCGCAGGCGGCGCGCCGAAGAACTTGATGCCGTCGGCGCCGCGCTCCTTGACGGCACGCAGCCAGCTCCGCCCCTGCTCCGGCGTATAGATCGTCTTGACCATGTCGTTGACGGCCGGAAAGTACGCATAGGCCAGCAGCCGCGGCGAGGCGATGCCGTTGTTCTCCGCGCGCTGCTTCTGGTCGAGCATCCAGGACAGGCCGTTCATCGAGCCCATCTCGCGCACCGTGGTGACACCGTGCGCCAGCCAGAGCTTGTAGACGTAGTCGACCGGCGGCACCCAGCCGTTGGCGGAATGATAGGCGACGCCGGCATGGGCGTGGCAGTCGACGAAGCCCGGCGTCACCCATTTGCCGCGGCAGTCGATCTCGTGATCGGCCGGCTCGCCGGCGTTGCCGGCATAGCCGTAGCCCACGACCTTCTTGATGCTGACGATCCGGCCGTTCTCGACGATGATGTCGACCGGCCCGATCGGCGGCGCGCCGGTGCCGTCGATCACGGTGGCGCTGCGCAGCGCCAGCCGCTTGAACGGCCCGATGCCGCGATCGCGGCTCGTTGCCTTCGGCACGATCGGCGCGGCGCCCTTGTTCCTGATGAAGGCGAGCTCATCGCCGGGGAGCGTGGCTTGGTCGGTCATAGCAACAATTCCTTTGATCCAATTAGTAAACCAAGCGCACAGTGCGTTCCCTCTCCCCGTTCTTACGGGGAGAGGGTTGGGGTGAGCGGCAGACGCACGGGTGGTGTTTGTGGTGAGACCTGTACCCCCTCACCCAGATGGGGCATCTGACGATGCCATCCGACCTCTCCCCGCAAGCGGGGCGAGGTTACACCGCGCGCGCGATGAAGTTCTCGCGCCACACATTCCACGCCTATCCCGTCCTGTACCGCCGCGCGAATGCCACGCTGCCGAACACCGTGAACGCCATGGTCACCGCCAGCAGCATGAAGGCGAGTGCGGCGCCCATCGGCCAGTTGTTGCCGCGCACGAACTGGTCGTACACCGCAGGCGCCATCATCTTGAATCGCGGGCCGCCGAGAAGCACCGCCGTTGCATAGGTGTTCATGCACAAAACGAACACCAGAATCGAGCCGGCGGCGACGCCGGGGCCGGACAGCGGCAGGATGACCCGCCAGAACACCCGCGCGCCGGAGGCGCCGAGATTGGCGGCGGCATATTCGAGATCGCGCGGAATGCTCTCGATCACCGCCGACAGCGTCAGGATCATGTAGGGCAGCACCACCGCGATGATGCCGATGATCACCGCCTTGGTCGTGTACATGATCTCCAGCGGCGTCGAGATCAGGCCGAGCTTCAGCAGGCTGGTGTTGACGAGGCCGTCGCGTGCGAACAGCGCCATCCAGCCCGCCGAGCGCACGACGTTGCCGACCAGCAGCGGGAACAGGGTCGCGATCACGACCAGGCTCTTCCAGCGGCTCTCCATGCGGCCGAGCCAATAGGCCGCCGGGAAGGCGAGAATCAGCGTGAGCAGAGTGCACAGCAGTGCGATGCCGAGCGTCGCGAGGATGATCTGCTGATAATATGGATCGGTCGCGGCCTTGATGTAGTTGTCCGGCGACAGCGCCTGCATCATCAACTGGGTCGGGCTGAACTGGTTGAGCGATATCCGGAACATCAGGATCATCGGCCCGACCAGCAGCGCCAGGACCAGCAGACAGGCAGGAACGACCAGCAGCGCCATCGCGCGAGCTCCGATTGCGAAAGTGTCGGCTGTTCAGCCGCGGCTCCTGCGGCGAGGCCGCAGGGAGCGCATCATCCAAGGCCTACGCCTTGAACTCCTTGTTCCAGAAGTCGAGCGTGCGCTGCGAGCGCCCGGCGGCATAGGCGTAGTCCGGCTTCAGCAGCCGCGCGCGCTCGGCCTCGGTGAGGCTGACCTGCTTGGCGAGATCCTCCGGCAGCGGCGCGTCGGTGACGGTCGGGACGTAGCCCATCTTGTCCGCGAAGCCGCCCTGCGCCTTGGCATCCAGCATCGCGTCGAGATAGGCGAAGCCGCCGGCCTTGTTCTTGGCGTTCTTCGGCACCGAGGCCTGGAACACGATGGCCGGCGTGCCCTCCTTCGGCACGACATGGGCGAGCGGAATGCCGGACTTCTTCCACATGAAGCCACGGGCGAGCCACATCGTGGTCAGCCATACCTCTTCCGACTTCAGCGCCGCCGCCAGCGCCTCGTTCGACGGATAGATCTTTACGTCGAGCGAGCGCCATTCCATCAGCTTCTTCTCGGCCGGATCGAGATTGCTGACTCCGCCGCCGCCGGCCAGCGCCGCCGCCAGCGTGTTGTTGGGATAGAGGATGTCGGCGAGACCGATCTTGCCGCGCCACTTCGGATCCCAGAGATCGGCGAAGGATTGCGGCGGCGTCTTCACCTGGTTGGTGTTGTAGAGGATCACCTGCGCCGAATAGATATGCGGAATCGCGATCTCGCTTCGAAGCTCCGGGAACACCTTGTCGAGCCGCTTCACCTGGGCGGCATCGACCTTCTCGAACACGTCGGACTGCGACACGATGTAGGCGTCGTTGTCGGACAGGCAGGCGACGTCCATCGAGCCGCGCCGGCTCTGCCGCTCGGCCAGCAGCTTGGTCTTGCGCGGATCGGCGTTGGCGACGTCCTGCACGATCTCGAAGCCCTTCGGCGTCATGATCGGCTTGTCGATGATGTCAGAGAGCAACTGGCCGTAGTCGCCGCCCCAGGTGCCGACCACGACCTGTCCGCCTTCGGCGCGGGCGGTCGGCATGCCGGAGGCCAGCGCGGCCATGCCGGCGCTGGCGGAGAGAAAATGACGTCGCGAAATCATGGCAGAACCTCTCGCTGTGGATGGGATTGCGTTACAAAGATGTCTGAGGCACGAGACGCGGGACCTTGCGGTCCCATTGCAGCGACACCGGATCATCGGGCCTGAGCGCCGCCAGCGGCTCGCCGGCGTCGGGCGTCGGGCTGATCGCGACCAGCGTCTCGTCGCCGAGCGCCACCACATATTCGGTCTGCGCGCCCATATAGGTGATCGCCTGCAGGCGGCCGCGCACCTCGCCGGACTCGCCGGGCGCGATGACAATCCGTTCCGGACGCAGCGCGAAGGCGTCGGCATCGTCGCGCTCGCCGCTGCTGACATCGACCGGCAGCAGCAGGCCGCCGCTGGTGCGGAACTGGCGCTCATTCGCACGCCGGCCCGCCACGATGTTGCAGCGGCCGACGAAGTCCGCCACGAACGCATCCTTCGGCGAGTCGTAGAGCTCCTGCGGCGTGCCGATCTGGCGCACGCGGCCGCCCTCCATCACCACGAGGCGGTCGGCCATGGTCAGCGCCTCCTCGCGGTCATGCGTCACCATCAGCGTCGTCAGGCCGAGCCGCTGCTGCAGCGCGCGGATCTCGAGCCGCACCTCGGCGCGCAGCTTGGCATCGAGATTCGACAGGGGCTCGTCGAGCAGGAAGATGCGCGGATTGATCACCAGCGCGCGCGCCAGCGCCACGCGCTGCTGCTGTCCGCCGGACAATTGCCGCGGCAGCCGGTCGGCGAGATGCGACAGCCGCACCAGCTTCAGCGCCTCCGCAATTTTCGTCTTGCGTTCGGCCGTACCGAGGCCGCGCATCTCCAGGCCGAAGCCGACATTGTCGGCCGCGCTCATGTGCGGAAACAGCGCATAGGACTGGAACACCATGCCGGTGGCGCGCTTGTAGGCCGGCAGATGCGTGACGTCCTCGCGGTCGAACAGCACGCGGCCACTGGTCGGCGGCAGGAAGCCGGCGACCATGCGCAAGGTCGTGGTCTTGCCGCAGCCGGACGGGCCGAGCAGCGCGACCAGTTCGCCCTCATTGACGGCGAGATCGAGCCCTTCCACGCCGATCGACGTGCCGAATCGCTTGGTCAGCTTCTCCAATGTGAGCTGCGCCATCACACCACCCGCGACAATTTGACGAAGCGGTCGGTGATCACCATCAGCAGCCCGACCAGCGCGATCTGCACGGTGGCGACGGCAGCGAGCGTCGGATCGATGCGGAATTCGAGATAGTTCAGCATGGCAACGGGAAGTGTGATCCGTCCGGGCCCGACCAGCAGCATCGACAGATCGAGATTCTCGAAACTCTGGATGAAGGAGAACATCGCAGCCGCCACGATGCCGGAGCGCATCATCGGCAGGGTGATGCGGCGGAACACCTTGAACGGGCTGGCGCCGAGATTGGCGGCGGCCTCCTCGGCGGCACGGTCGAGTCCCTGCAGGCTAGCGACGACCAGCCGCACCGTCCAGGGAATCGCCAGCAGCGTATGCGCGGCGACCAGGCCTTCGGTGGTCGCCTTGATGTCGCGGTCGAGCAGGTCCTCCGCCAGCACGTAGAGCATGTAGAGGCCGGAGCCGGCGACCACGCCGGGCACCGCGAGCGGCGCCAGCAGGAACGAGCTCAGCGCCTGGCGGCCGCGGAACTCGCCGCGCACGATGGCGAGCGCCGCCGCCGTGCCCAAGGGCACGCCGATCGCGGTGGCGAGCAGCGCGACCTGGAAGCTCGTCACCAGGCCGCGCAGGAATTCGGGCTTGCTCAGCGCGTTGGCGTACCATTTGAGCGACAGCGCCGGCGGCGGAAAGCTCACGATCTCCTGCGCGAAGAAGCTCGTCATCACGATCATGATCACAGGCGCGAAGATGATGGCATAGGCGACGACGATCAGTGTCCGCACTGCGAATGGGCCGAGTGATGGTTGTCCCGTAAAACGGAACAGCATTGCAGACACCTCAACAAACAGATCAGCAACTTATGCGGCGCATCGTAGTCGGCGGCCTCGCCGCCGCCAAGCCTGTGACACGGGTTATCGCAATGCACATACGCATGGGCGACACGATGCTGCGATCCTGACGCGTGACGCGGTGCCGCTTCCATCTTGGCGCTAGCGCCGTGCGCGCATGTCCCGTCGCCGGCGCGGGGGCCTTGCTGATTTCTGGATTTCCGATCGCGGGCACGGCCTGCGCGACGGTCCGTCGCAGCGGCGCGGTTTTGGGCAATGCGTGCTCAATTCTTGCACCGGCACGATCCAATATTTTGTGCGTCCACGGACAAGTCAGCCGCGCGGGCGCGCACCTAAGCTTCGCCCCGAGCTTGGACCGGGGCGACGGCACCAATGCACCGCCGGACCAGCGCGACATCATCGTTCGAAGGAGCTGGCAACATGCAGACGAGGCTATTCACTGGGGCGCGGCGCGCGTGGCTTGCCGCGCTCGGCGCCATCATCGCGGCGGGACTTCTCGCGCCGATCGACGCTCAAGCGGCGACGCCCGCGGGCTGCGCGGCGTTGAAGGAGAAATATCCGGACTGGAAGGGCAAGACGCTGGTCAATGCCATCAACCCGCACACGCCGGGCTACGAGTCGATCGACCCGAAGGATCCGAGCAAATATGTCGGCTTCGACATCGATCTGGGCGAGGCCATCGGCGACTGCCTCGGCTTCAAGCTGACCTACAAGCCGGTGACCTTCGCAGCGCTTCTGACGACGCTGGCGAGCGGCCAGGCCGACATCGTGATCTCCGACATCTACGCCACCAAGGAGCGCGCCAAGGCCGCCGACTTCATCACCTACTCCAAGGTGTTCGACGGCGTGCTGGTCGCCAAGGGCAATCCGAAGGGCATCAACGGCATCAACATGTCGATGTGCGGCGCGGCCGCGGCCGAGAACACCGGCTACGTCGAGGTGCCGCTGATCCAGGATCTCGCGCCGAAATGCAAGGAAGCCGGCAAGCCCGAGCCGACGATCCAGCTCTATGACAACAACGCCAACTGCATCCAGGCCATCCTCGCCGGCCGCGCCGATACCTATGTCAACGACGTCAACACGGTCGACCAGGCGGTGAAGGCCTATCCGGACAAGCTCGAGAAGGCGATCGCCGTCACCATCCCCTATTCGGTCGGCATCGCCGTGCCCAAGGACAAGCCGAAGTTCCGCGATGCCGTGCTCGCCGCCCTGATCGAGGTGCAGAAGGAAGGCATCCACCAGGAACTCCTGAAGAAGTGGCAGCTCGATCCTGCCAACTTCAAGGAGCCGGACATCCTGACGGCGGACTAACAGGCGCGGCTTCGAAAGCGAAGCTGCTGCCGCGGAGACGGTGCGCTCCCCTCCCCCTTGCGGGGAGGGGTCGGGGGTGGGGGTCGACACGGGACAGTCTTTCCTGGGTACCCCCCTCCCCAACCCTCCCCCACAAGGGGGGAGGGAGCGCAGCACCGCAGCGGTGACACCTTGCCTCACAGCGACAGCTTCAAGCAGCAAGCGGCTGCTGAATTTCGATCAAACGCTGAGCTTCGCGACTGCTGACCATCTGAGTTCCGATACCGCGCAACAACGCACGCAGACTTCGTAGGGTGGGCAAAGCGCAGCGTGCCCACCTTCTTTCTTCCTTTCTTCCTTCTCTCGAACCACCGCGGTGGGCACGGCGCGTCGCGCCTTTGCCCACCCTACGTAGCCAGGCCGCCCCCCTCATGTCCCTCTTCCTGCATTATCTCAGCATGCCGTATCTGCTGCAGGGCATCGAGCTGACCCTGCAGGTCACCGCGCTCGGCCTGGTCGGCGGTCTCATTCTCGGCCTCGTGCTCGCGGCGATGCAGCTCAGCCGGTTCTGGCCGCTGGCGGCGATCGCGCGCGGCTACACCGTGATCTTCCGCGGCACGCCGCTGATCCTGCAGATGGTGTTCGCCTACGACGCGCTGCCGCATATCGGCATCAAGTTGCCGGCGGTGCTGGCGGCGGGCCTCGCGCTCGCCTGCAACGAGGCGCCGTTCATCGCCGAGATGCTGCGCTCCGGCGTGCTCGGCGTCGATCGCGGCCAGCTCCTGGCCGGCCAGGCGCTGGGCATGACACCCGGCGTCCTGATGCGCCGGATCATCGCGCCGCAGGCGATCCGCACCATGATTCCCGCGTTCGGCAACGAGGCGGTGAGCGCGCTGAAGAACTCCTCGCTCGCCTCCGTCATCGCCGTGCAGGAGCTTACCCTGCGCTCGACGCAGCTCGCGTCCTCCACCTTCGACTTCTTCTCGATCTTCTTCGCCTCGGGTCTCATCTATCTCGTGCTGACCGGCGCGATCAGCGTCATCCAGCTTGCGCTCGAATGGCTGCTCGATCTCGACCGCACGGCGAAGCAGCGCAAGCTGGCGGACTACCTTGCGCTATTGTTACCTCGGCGCCGCGCCGACGTCGCGACGAAGCTGGAGCTCGCGGAGAAGACAGCCCCGGCCATCGAGGCCGCGCCGCCCGAGCCCGCCGAGCTGAAGGAGACGCCGCCGCTCGCCTTGTCGATCGAAGACCGGGCCCGGCGTGCCGCAACGATCGCCCGCAACAACGTCGCCGTCGAGGTCACGGATCTGCGCAAGGCCTATGACGGCAACAAGGTGCTGGACGGCCTCGATCTCACCGTACGCATCGGCGAGGTGATCGCGCTGCTCGGGCCGTCCGGCTCCGGCAAGAGCACCCTGCTCCGCTGCATCAATCATCTGGAGAACTGGGACGCCGGCGACATCCGCGTCGGCGGCCGCAAGCTCGGTTTCGACGACCGGGGACGCAAGCTGTCGCCGCGCGCCATCGCCAACGAGCGCGCCAATGTCGGCGTCGGCATGGTGTTCCAGCAGTTCAATCTGTTCGCGCATCTCACGGCCAAGGAGAATATCGCCGGTCCCTTGCGCTGGGTGCATGGGCTCGGCCGCTTCGAAGCGGAGCGTCGCGCCCTTGAACTGCTCGACCGTGTCGGCCTGTCGCATCGCGCCGATGCGCTGCCGCGGCATCTCTCCGGCGGCCAGCAGCAGCGCGTCGCGATCGCCCGCGCGCTGGCGCCGAATCCGAGCGTGCTGCTGCTGGACGAGCCGACCTCCGCGCTCGATCCGGAGCTGGTCAACGAGGTGCTGGAGGTGATCCGCCGTCTCGCCATCGACGACGGCCTCACGATGATCATCTCGACGCACCAGATCCGCTTCGCCGACGAGGTCGCCGACCGCGTCGCCTTCCTCAATGGCGGCGTCATCCTCGAGGAAGGCCCCGCACACGAGGTGCTGACCAACCCGCGCCATCCGCTGACCGCGCGCTTCCTCTCGGTGATGGAGGCCGAGCGGCCGAAGGACGCGGTGGCATGAGTTCATCCTTCACGTTAGGAGCGAGCGCTTGCGTGCGGCCATCCTTCGAGACGCCCGCCTGCAGCGGCCTCCTCAAGATGAGGTCCGTGGGTGAGGTGGCCTCGCTTCCGACCCTCATGGTGAGGAGGCGCGCAGCGCCGTCTCCGGACGATGCCTCCGGCATCGCCTTGAGAACCATGAGGCCCGCCCTCGAATTCACCGCACGACAATCTCGATCTCTGAGCAAAGAGGCCCTCGCATGAAACACCATCTGCTGCCGGTGTCCAACAAGACCGTCCATTGGGGCTATTTCTCCAAGGTGGTGACGCCCGCGCTCACCCTGCGCTCCGGCGAGCGCGCCACGATCGAGACGCTGACGCATCACGCCAATGACGACTATGAGCGCATGATCAAGGACGATCCCGGCGCGGAAAGCGTGTTCAAGTGGACGAAAGAGCACAAGGCCGTGGCGCGGCGCGGCTCCGGTCCGACCGAGGGCCCGTTCATCCGCGGCTCCGGTGAAGGCATCGGCGTGCATCTGCTGACCGGACCGGTGGCGGTCGAAGGCGCCGAGCCCGGCGACGTGCTGGAGGTGCGCATCCTCGACATAAGGCCGCGGCCGAGCCGATGCGGCTGCCATGCCGGCAAGTGCTTCGGCTCCAACGCCGCCGCCAATTGGGGCTTCCACTATCACGACCTGATCGAGGAGCCGAAGCCGCGCGAGGTCATCACCATCTTCGAGCTGGACACCGCGGGCGAGCCGTTCGCCAAGGCGGTCTACAACTACGTCTGGACGCCGCAGACCGATCCCGACGGCATCGTGCACCCGACCATCGATTACCCCGGCGTGCCGGTCGACCACGCCACGATCAAGAAGCGCGAGAACATCCTGCCCAATGTGAAGGTGCCGGCGCGGCTGCATTTCGGCACGATGGGGCTCGCGCCATCGGAGGCCGACTATGTCTCATCGATCCCCCCGAGCTACACCGGCGGCAACATCGACGACTGGCGTATCGGCAAGGGCGCGCGGATGTACTATCCGGTCGCCGTACCCGGCGCCTATTTCTCGGTCGGCGATCCCCATGCCGCGCAGGGCGACAGCGAACTCGGCGGCACCGCGATCGAGACCTCGCTCACCGGCGACTTCGAGTTCATCCTGCACAAGAAGAGCGACCTCGGCGGCACGCAGCTCGAGGGCCTGACGCATCCGCTGCTGGAGACCGACCAGGCGTGGTCGGTCTACGGCTTCACCTATCCGAACTATCTCGCCGAGCTCGGCGCCAATGCGCAGACCGAGATCGCCAACCACTCCAGTCTCGACCGCGCCATGCGCGACGCCTTCCGCAAGCTCCGCCGCTTCCTGATGACGGTGCACCACCTCAGCGAGGACGAGGCGATCTCGCTGATGTCGGTCGGCGCCGACTTCGGCGTCACCCAGGTGGTCGACGCCAATTGGGGCGTGCATGGCACGATCCGGAAGAACGTGTTCCGGTGTGAGTGATTTTGCGAAACGTATAGCCAGCTCCCGCCCCGCGGATGGTGCGCTCCCTCCCCCCTTGTGGGCCCCTTGTGGGGAGGGTTGGGGAGAGGGGTGCCCCGGGGCGAGACCGCCGTTGTGGGCCCCCTCCCCTAACCCCTCCCCACAAGGGGGAGGGGAACCGATCGCGCCTGTGGCACGAGCACCGATCCAAATGAGTGGAGGAATAGCGAACTGAACAACACCGATACACGGCAGGTCATGAAGCTCATCTGGCACGGGGGTTGCTTAGAATTCCCCGACCCGGGGCGTGCCATGAGTTTTCGTCCGTTCACCAGCGAATCCTATGCCGAGGGCGAGCGTCCGGAGGCGTGGCGCGACGTGCTGAATGCGGTCGGGCTGCAGCCCGCGGCGAAGACGCCATTTTATGATGGTCATGCCACCGCCTCGCATCGCCACGCGCCGGGGATCGCTCTCTCGCGGCTGTCGGCGGGTGCGCAGGCGGTCACTGCGGTTCCGCAGGCTCATGAGGACCTGCCGATCGCTCTGCTCGCAATCGAGGACGGTGCCGTGCTCCGCAGCGGCGACGGCCATCGCATCGTCCCCGCGGGACATCTGATGCTGTTGCCGCGCGCCGGCGACTGGAACATCGCGTTCCAGCGCGATCTGCGCGCGATCGTGCTATCGGTGACGTCGGACGCCCTGCATGGCCGCATCAGCGGCAAGCTGAAATGGGCCCAACCGCAGGTGATCGCACCGAGTGGCCTGGCCGACGTGGTCTGCCGCACCATCGAGGCCACCGCACGCGCGCTCGACACTCTGAGCGATGCCGAATGGAGCACGGTCGCGCAGAGCATGGTCGATCTGCTGCTGACACTTGCCCATCAACAAGCCGCGCCGGCAGCGGAGGCCGGCAGCAGCGCGACGCAGGCCGCGATCCTGCACCGGCTCTGCCAGACCATCGAGCGGCGGCTCGACGATGCCGAGCTGACGCCGGCGCGGGTGGCCCAGGCCGAAGGCATTTCCGAGCGCTATCTGCAAAAGCTGTTCGAGAGTGCCGGCGACAATTTCAGCCACTACGTCAAAGAACGCCGGCTGCAGCGGGCCTGGACCGACCTGTCCAATCCGGCCGAAGCCAACCATTCGATCTCGGAGATCGCCTATCGCTACGGCTTCGCCGATTCAGCGCATTTCAGCCGCAGCTTCCGCGCCCGCTTCGGCCTGTCGCCGCGCGAGTTCCGGCAGCAGAAGGCCGAGCAGGCGGTGACGGTGGCGGCCCCGCGCGGCCAGCGCGGATGGCCGCAGGACGCGCTGGCGCAGCAGCGCGCCTGCGAGAGGCCGGCGTCGGCCAGGAGCGATGTCGCCCTGCCCGCGCCGGCCAACGACCAGGACGCGCAGCGGCATCACCATCATCTGGCGGTGTCGGCCGAGCGCGTGCATTGGGGCTATTTCAGCCGCTCGCTGCCGCCGCAGATCGAAATCGCGTCCGGCGACACGATCACGGTGGAGACGCTGACCCAGCATGCCTCGGATGATCCGGAGCTGATGATCGCAGGCGACGCGGCTGCGCTCAGCGTGTTCGGCTGGACCAAGGCGAAGAAGAACGTCGACCGCCGCGGCGCCGGCCCGATGGACGCCAGTGTGTTCGGCCGCGGCGCCGGCGAAGGCTTCGGCGTGCACATCTGCACTGGTCCGGTGGCGATCAAGGACGCACAGCCCGGCGACGTGCTCGAGGTGCGCATCCTCGACATCGTGCCGCGGCCAAGCCGCAACCCGAAACATGCAGGCCGCGTGTTCGGCTCCAGCGTCGCGGCGTGGTGGGGCTATCACTACAACGAGCTGATCGCCGCGCCGGCGCCGCGCGAGGCGGTGACGATCTACGAGATCTTCGCCGATGCGCCCGAGCCGCATGCCCGCGCGCTGTATTCCTACCGCTGGGAGCCGCAGACCGATCCCAGCGGGATCCTGCACGCCACCTACGACTATCCCGGCGTGCCGGTCGCCCCCGACAGCATCAAGCGCCGCCACGGCGTGCTCGACAACATCCGCATTCCCTTGCGGCCGCATTTCGGCGTCATCGCGGTGGCGCCGCGCGAGGCCGATTTCGTCGATTCGATCCCGCCCTCCTATTTCGGCGGCAATCTCGACAATTGGCGGCTCGGCAGGGGATCGACGGTGTATCTGCCGGTCGCGGTGCCCGGCGCACTGCTGTCGGTCGGCGACCCCCACGCCACCCAGGGCGACGGCGAGCTCGGCGGCACCGCGATCGAATGCTCGATGACCGGCACGTTCCAGGTGATCCTGCACAAGAAGGCGCAGCTCGCGGGGCAGCCGTTCGCCGATCTCTCCTACCCGCTGATCGAAACCGCGACCGACTGGGTGCTGACCGGCTTCAGCCATCCGAACTATCTCGCTGAGTTCGGTGCGCAGGGCCAGAGCGAGGTCTACGCGACCTCCTCGCTCGACCTCGCGATGAAGGACGCGTTCCGCAAGATGCGGCGCTTCCTGATGCACGTCAAAGGCCTGAGCGAGGACGAGGCGGTCGCGCTGATGTCCGCCGCGGTGGATTTCGGCGTGACCCAGGTCGTCGACGGCAATTGGGGCGTCCACGCGATCCTGAGCAAGCGGCTGTTCGAGGATGAACGCTGACGTTCATTGCCCCCCAACTCCATCCCAGATCTCCGTCATTGCGAGCGAGCGAAGCAATCCAGGGCGTCACGCGCTGCCCTGGATTGCTTCGTCGCTTCGCTCCTCGCAATGACGACCATTGCTGTCGCTACCACGAAGCCCAACAACAAAGGAGCATCCCTATGCAGTTCCACATGATCTCCGGCGCGACCAGGCCGGTGGCCCCCTTCAGCCACGCCGTCGAGACCGACGGCTTCGTGTTCGTCACCGGCCAGATGCCGGACTCGCCGGAGGCGCCGGGCGTGCTGCCGGAGGGGATCGTGGATCAGACGAAGGCGGTGATGCAGAACTTGAAGTACATCCTCCAAGGTCTCAACCTCGGCCTCGAACATATTGTGATGTCTCGGATTTACCTGACCGAGTTCAAGCGGGATTACGCGGCGATGAATGAAACCTACCGTTCATTCTTCCCGCCGGACCGGCTGCCGGCCCGCACCTGCGTCGGCGTCACCGGCTTGGCCTATGACGCGCTGATCGAGATCGATCTGGTCTGCCGAAGACCATAGTACCCATTGGTAAACATCTCCTCAACGCGAGGCCCCGTCATTCGATCCGGGCTGGGGAGCGTCCCGCTGTCGCCGATTGCGCGCCGACGCCGGCCGGTGTCAATTCGCCGGACCATCAGGCGGGATCGTGGGGAGTGCCATGCCGTATCAGTTTTCCAATCGTCAGCAGATCCGCAAGCCGGCGGTGAGCAGCAAGGGCGGCATCGTCGCGGCACAGTCGCGGCGCGCCGCCGAGATCGGCGCCGAGGTGCTGGCCGCGGGCGGCGACTGCGTCGATGCCGTGGTCGCGACCGGCTTTGCGCTCGGCGTGCTCGAGCCGTGGATGAGCGGCCTCGGCGGCGGCGGCGCGATGGTGCTGTACCGCGCCAGGGACAACCATGTCGAAGTGATCGACTACGGCATGCGCGCGCCCGACAGCCTCGATGTCGCCGACTATCCGCTGGCCAATGACGGCAGCGTCGCGGCCGACATCTTCCCATGGCCCCGCGTCAAGGACGACCGCAATCTGCACGGCCCCGGCGCGATCGCGGTGCCCGGCGTCGTGGCCGGCATGGAGGCGGCGCATCGCCGTTACGCGCGGCTGCCATGGGCGGATCTGGTCACGCCGAGCGTGAAGCTCGCCGCCGAGGGCCTGCTGGTGGACTGGTGGACCACCGTGATGATCTCGAGCTGCGCCGCCGACCTGCGCCGCTATCCCGGCAGCGCCGCGGCCTATCTGAAGGATGGCCTGCCGCCGAATCCGCAATGGGGCGCCAAGGCGGTGACGCGGCTGCCGCAGGAGCAGTTGAAGGCGACGCTGGCCCATCTTGCCAGCGCCGGCGCGCGCGACTTCTACCGCGGCGACATCGCCCGCTCGCTGACCCGCGACATCCAGGCCGCCGGTGGCGCGCTTTCGGTGGATGACCTCGCCGCGTTCGAGGCGCATGTCCGAGAGCCGCTGCGCATTCCCTATCGCGGCGGCGCGGTGTTCGCGACGCCGGAGCTCACCGCCGGCCCGACGCTGGCTCACGCGCTGCGGCTGATGCAGGCGAGCGTAACGGCTTCGGGCAAGGCGCCGGATGCCGGCGCCTTCATCGCCTATGCCGAGGCGGTGCAGGCCGCCTATCGCGAGCGGCTCAACGACATGGGCGACGCGGCGGGCAAGCGCGCGATCGGCGCCGAATATCTGGCACCGGCCTGCACCACGCACTATTCGGTGGTCGATCGCGACGGCAACATGGCGGCGGTGACGCAGACCCTGCTGTCCGGCTTCGGCTCGAAATTCCAGGCGCCGCAGAGCGGCATCATGATGAACAACGGCATCATGTGGTTCGACCCGACGCCCGGCACAACGAATTCGCTGGCCCCCGGCAAGCGCTGCCTCACCAACTACACGCCGGTGGTGGCGCAGGCCGCCGACGGCCGCCGCCTCGCATTGGGCGCCTCCGGCGGCCGCCGCATCCTGCCCGCGGTGGCGCAGATGCTGTCCTTCGTGATGGACTACGGCATGGACCTCGATGCCGCGATCCACCAGCCGCGCATCGATGCCAGCGAAGGCGACGTGGTCGGCGCCGACACCCGGCTGCCGGCGG
Source organism: Bradyrhizobium sp. HKCCYLS3013 (assembly GCF_051167615.1). Taxonomy (NCBI): domain Bacteria; kingdom Pseudomonadati; phylum Pseudomonadota; class Alphaproteobacteria; order Hyphomicrobiales; family Nitrobacteraceae; genus Bradyrhizobium; species Bradyrhizobium sp. HKCCYLS3013. The sequence goes on along the minus strand of NZ_JBNPTK010000001.1, from coordinate 212,644 downwards.
AGGTGATGGACGCGCTGACGGCGAAGTTCGAGACCGTGCCGGCGCCGGTGCAGACCATGCCGATGAAGTTCGCCTGCCCCAGCGTCGTGCTGCGCCAGGGCGACGCGAACAGCGGCGCGACGGAAATCTTCCATGCCTGGGGCGATGCGGTCGCGGAGAGCTGATCGAATGCGAGACACCGGCTGAACGGCAGTCCGCTCTCTCCGTTCTGCCGAGGCCGCGACGAACACCGCGACCCTACACAGGAGCGGTCTCCGACATCCCATGACGGGGCACAGAATTCACGGCCCATCCATCTAGCAACTCTTGAAATTGACCGCTGTGGTGTTGGCGCCGCAGACCAGAACCGCGACGCGCTCGGACGGACCCGCACGGTAGGCACCGGATAGCAGCGCGGCGAAGGCCGCGGCGCCGCCCGGCTCAGTTACGACGCGCAACGTCATCCACAACGCGCGCTGCGCCGCCCTTATGTCGTCGTCGCTGACGATGATCACCTCCGCCGCCGCGAACCGCTGCACGATCGGAAACACGCGCGCGCCGATCTGGCGCGGCGCAAGACTGTCGGCAGCGACGCCACCGGCGGGCGCGTCGACGGGGTGTCCGGCCGCCAGCGCGTCGCGCAGGGTCGGCGCGCCGTCCGACTCCACCGGCACGACCTTGACGCGTCCCTCGTACCACGCGGCGATGCCGCCGATCAGCCCGCCGCCGCCGACCGCCACCAGCAGCGTGTCGATATCATCTGCGTCGCGCTCCACCTCCAGCCCCACCGAGCCCTGCCCCAGCATGGTCTCGGGCTGATCAAACGCATGAATCGGCAAGGCGCCGCTCTCGGCGACATGTCGTTCGCTCGCCGCCAGCGCATCGGCATAGCGATCCCCGCCGACGTGGATCTCCGCGCCGAAGCGCTTGATGAGGTCGATCTTCGACGGCGAGGCGATGCTCGGCACGAAGATCGCTGCTCTCAGGCCAAGACGTTGCGCCGCCAGCGCCACCGCGACACCATGGTTGCCGCCGGACGCCGCGACCACACCGGCCCCCGGCACATCGCGGGTCAGGAGATTGGCGAACGCCCCGCGCGCCTTGAACGAGCCGCCATGCTGCATGAATTCGAGCTTCAGTCGCAATGGGGAAGACGGCAGGCCGAAATCGCCACCATCGACCGTTATCATCGGCGTGCGCCGGACGTAAGGCCGGATCAGCTCATAGGTGGCCGCGATCTGCTGCCGGGTTACCGCTGTCGATATGTCTGACATGCCGCACCTCGTTCCGATCGGCATGTCTTGACATAAATTAGCTAATTGGCAAAGTACCAAAATGGCGCCCGACCGCGTGTTCCGTGCACTGGCCAGCGACAAGCGGCTGCAGATCCTGGAGTGGCTGCGCGATCCGACGCGGCATTTTCCGCCACAGAACGATGGCGACCTCGTCAAGGACGGGGTCTGCGGGCTATTCATTGCCGAAAAGCTCGGCGTCTCCGCGCCGACACTGAGCGAGCACATGCGCGTGCTGGTGGCCGCCGGCCTCGTCAAGGCCAAGCGCGCCAAGGGCTGGACGTTCTACAAGCGCGACGAGCAGGGATTGAAGGCGGCGCGACGGCTGCTCAGCGACGCGCTATAGGAATTATGCGAACCTTGGCGGGCAACGGGAATTGCGGCGAAGCGCGCCGAAGCATCATCCTGTCCACGACGACGGCGCAGCGATTTCTGCGAGGAAAGCTCGCCATGCGCGAAAGGGAGGCGGCGACGGCGTCCTCCTTGATCTTGTCGCTGTCGCTGCGATCGACCCGCTGCACCTCGACTCAGCACCAATCCGGTCGAGGCGTCGATTGGCCCTAGAAGTGCTTCGCGCGCCCTGGCCCTATGCGGCGCAGCCGTCGGGTCGCAAGCGAAGCCCGTTCGGCACAGATCCGAGCTATGGCTGCACGCCCGCTCCCGTCAGCCTCTCGGCGAGAAACGTGGTCAGCTCCCCCACCGTGCGGGAGTTGCTGCGGCCGCGCGCATAGGCGAGCTCGACGGTCGGCAAGCGCGGCAGACCGCGATCCTGCCGGATGATGCGCAACGGCGGCTGCACCAGGGCGCGCGCAAGGACGGTGATTCCCAGCCCCTCGAGCGTCGCCGCCTTGAGGCACTCGAAGCTCGGACTGACGAAGCTGAGATGCCAACGCCGGTCGTTCTGCTTCAGCGACGACATGGCGAAACGCCGATACGTGCAGCCGTCCGGGAAGAGGACGAGAGGGATCGACGCATCGTCGGGTGTGTAGTTCGGCCCGCAGACCCAGACCAGTTGCTCTGTCAGCACCGAGGTGCCGGTTCGAGCCCCGGCCTCCTGCTTGAAGAAGGCGAGGTCGAATTCGCCGCGGGCGCTCCGCTTCATCAGGCTTTCCGACTGATTGGCTTCGACCTCGATGCCCACCATCGGATTCTTGGTCTTGAACCGCGCGAGCCACGTGGTGAAGTCGCGGCCAAAAAAGTCGAGCGGAACCCCCAGACGAACGAAACCGAGGAGGACATCCTCGCACATCGAGGCATAGGCCTCGTCATTGAGCTGGAGAATACGCCGCGCGTATTGGACGAAGCGGTCACCCTCGGGGGTCAGCTCCAGAACGCGGCCCTTGCGCCGCGTCAACAATGGCTTGCCCACCTGCAATTCCAGCTTGGACATCTGTTGGCTGATCGTCGACTGCGATCGCCCGACGGACTCTGCGGCCCGCGAGAAGCTCATCGTGTCCGCGATCACGAGAAACGATCTGAGGCAGTCGATATCGAAGTTCACGACAGTCCCCGCTATCGAAAAAGACGATACCAACATCGTCATAATTCACTTTGTCGGTCGGAACACACTTCGTAAAGACCAGAGTTGCGGCATGGGATGCCGGAACTCGCGTCAAGTCCCTGACGCGACGCAACGGGACTGCATTGCGGTCCCTTGCCGCACTTCGCGTACAAAACCGCTCCGACACAAGGACCATCCCCGTGGCGATCAGCACCGTCGTCTTCGACGCCTACGGCACCCTCTACGACATTCAATCGGTGGCGTCGGTCACCGAGCAGGCTTTCCCGGGCCGCGGCGACATGATCACGCAGATCTGGCGGATGAAGCAGCTCGAATACACCTGGCTGCGCTCGCTGATGCGGCGCTACGAGGATTTCGAGGCGGTGACTCGCCAATCCCTGGTCTATACGCTCCGGATCCTCGGCCTTGGCTACGAAGAAGCGCTGCTCGAGGTGATCATGGACAAATATGTCCACCTCGATCCCTACCCGGACACGCTGTCCACCCTTGAGCGTCTCCAGGACCGCAAGCTGGCGATCCTTTCGAATGGTGCCCCTGCGATGCTGGACGCGCTGGTACGCAACACCGGTCTCGATCGGTTTCTCGACAAGACCATCAGCGTCGACAGCAGAGCGACGTTCAAGCCGAGTCCCGAGGCCTACTCCCTGATCGAGTCCGAGCTCGGAGCCGCGCCCGCCGAAGTCCTGTTCGTGTCCTCGAATCCGTGGGACGCGATCGGTGCCAAGGCTGCCGGGCTGACCGTGGCATGGATCGAGAGGGTCACGCCCGAAGCGATGGCCGCAGCCTGTGAAAGCTGCGCGCTCGTTGCGCCGCTGACGATGTTCAAGGCGATGCGGATGCAGATGGACGAGCTCGGGCTCGCGCCCGATCACCGGGTCCGGGGACTGTTCGATCTGCCCGGGCTGCTGCCACCCATTGCCAGGCCGTAGATCCCCTCAGATCCCGCGCCGCATCCGACGAGCACCTGCTGTCGGGACGACGTCATCCTTCACTGGTAGCACGCCTCCAGTGCGGAAGCCGCCCGGTACAACGTCGACTCGTCGAGGTGACGCGCGACCAGCATCGCGCCGATCGGACGGCCGTCCGCCGTCTTCCCAACCGGAACGGAGATCGCGGGATGCCCGGTGAGGCAGGTCGGCGCGGTATTACCGACCATCTCGAAGGCGCGGCCGATGATCTCCTCCCGCGACGCCCCGGCGGACGGCAGCCGGGTCGCTGCCATCGGCGTGGTCGGCATCAGAAGCAGATCGGCCTGTTCGAGCGCGCGATCATAATCTCCCGTGAGCAGGCGGTTGAGGTTCTGTGCCTTGCCGTAGTAGCGGCCGCGATTGCGCGACGACATATAGTGGCCGGTCAGGATGCCGAGCTTCAGCGTCTCGGACAATTCTCCGGCCCGATCGCGCCAGCGCGCGTGGGCATCGAGCAGGCTCTCCAGAAACACGCCCTTCATGTTGGTACCATAGGCGTTGCTGCGCATCATCAGATCGGTGGCGCCTTCGAGAAAGATCGGCGTCCAGATTGCAGCCCCGGCGGCATGCAGCGGCACTGCGACCTCACGGACGTCGGCCCCCTTGGCTGCGAGACGACCGGCCGCCTCGCGCACGCGGTCGTCCACCTCGGTCTCGGCGCCGGCCGTGCCGAACCCTTCGGGCACCACGCCGATGCGCAAGCCGGCCACGCCTTGCCGCAGCGCCTGCGTATAGGGCTGTGACGAGGCACCGCGCTGCCGCGGATCGAGCCCGTCCGGCCCTGCCATCACCTCGAGCATCAATGCGTTGTCGGCCACGGTGCGGGTGATCGGGCCGGCGTGATCGACCGTCAATTCGACCGCGAAGATGCCCGTATAGGGCACGAGGCCGTGCGTCGGCTTCAGGCCGACGGCACCACAATAGGACGCGGGGATGCGGATCGAGCCCCCCTGGTCGCCGCCGGTGGCCATGTCGACGATGTTGGCCATGACCAGGGCGGTGGATCCTGAAGACGATCCACCGGCATTGTAGCCGGGCACGACCGGATTCTCGACGACCCCATTGGCTGAGGTGTGACTGCCGCCGGAGGCGCAGTAGTATTCGCAGACGGCCTTGCCCAGAATGTCCGCGCCGGCATCCAAGAGGCGCGTGACGATCGTCGCATCGATCTCCGGGACGTAGCCCTCGAGGATGGTCGCACCATTCATCATGGGAAGGCCGGCGACGCAGACATTATCCTTGATGGCGACGCGCCTGCCCTTGAGCTTGCCGTCCGCAGCGCCCTGGATGTGCGCGGTGACGGCCCAGGCGCCGAACGGATTGTCCTCCGGTAGCGGGCGTGTTCCTGAGGGCCTCGGATATTTGACCTCGGGCAGCGGCGCCGCCATCTCGTCGACGAGATCGTACGCGTCGAGCTGCCCCTGCATCAGCGCAAGGAACGACGCCGCATTGGCATCATCGAGATCGAGGCCGATCTCGCGCGCGGCCTGTTGCAGCTCGGTAGCAGTCGGACGTCGGACTGGCATCAAGGCCTCTCGATCGCGGTGCGACCACGTCCACGCGCAACGGAGCAAGGTGGACGAGGTCGACGTTCAACACGCGAAAGAGTAGCCAGCCGCCGAGGTGTTCCAAAATGAGTTATGTCGATAGCCGTAATTTGCTTTGACGATTAAGCGTGGCCGCGACCTCGAACCCACGCGGGAGCTGCCTACATCTCCACCAGCGCCTTCACCAGCCCGCTCTCCGCATCAGCCAGATCGTCGATCACGTCGAAATGGTGCCGGTCCGGCGCCTCGACATAGGCGGTCGTAGCACCCAAGCCGATCCAGATGTTTGCGAGCAATTGCGCCTGACGGCGGAATTCGTTGCGCTCGGCGCCGCCGACCCAGGCGGTGACCTTGACGCCGTCGATCGGCGCGAGCAGCGCCGGGCTCTCGCGCAGCGCCGTGGCGTCGTCGATATGTAGCGTGTCGTTCATCACGGTCCGCTGCAGCGGGCGCAGATCGTGCAGGCCGGAGAGCGAGACCACGCTGGTGATGCGCGCCTGTCGCTCCGGCGACAGCGGGGCGCCGCGGCAGATCATGCGGGTGACGAGATGGCCGCCGGCGGAATGGCCGGTCAGCGCCACGGGACCGGCAACCTCGTCCATCGCCTTCGCGACCGCCTGCGCGACATCGCCCGAAATGTCGGCGATGCCGACCTCGGGACACAGCCGGTAGGACGGCATCGCCACGGCAAAGCCGCGCGCGATTGGACCTTGCGCGAGATGCGACCAGAAGCTCTTGTCGAGGCGCATCCAGTAGCCGCCATGCACGAACACGACGAGCCCCTTTGGCGTGCCCTCAGGCAGGAACAGGTCGAGGCGCTGGCGCTCATGTGCGCCAAAGGCAATGTCGAGCCTGGCGCGGCCCTGCCCGGCCAACGCCGTTCGATACGCCTCGGCCGGCGCGACCCACAGGCCGGGCCAGCGCTCGCCGCCGGCGATGTTCGGGCCGTTGGCGTAGGCGTTGTCCCAGTCCTTGACGGCATACAGCATGATAATCTCCTGATCGAATGAGCGCGCGATGGCTCAGAGGCCGGTGCGCAGCTTCCAGAGTTCGGGGAACAGCACGATCTCCAGCATCTTGCGCAGATAGTTGACGCCTGACGTGCCGCCGGTGCCGGTCTTGAAGCCGATGATGCGCTCCACCGTGGTGACGTGATTGAAGCGCCACCGGCGGAAATAGTCCTCGAAGTCGACCAGCTTCTCGGCGAGCTCATACAGCTCCCAATGCCGCTGCGGATCGCGATAGACGCTGGTCCAGGCGGCCGCGACCTCCGGGCTCTCGGCGCGGATGCCGCGCCAGTCGGTGCGCTGCCCGTCGATGCCGATGAAGAAGCCGCGCCGTGCCAAGAGCCGCAGTGCTTCGTCATACAGGCTGGGCTTCGCCAGGATCGCCTCCAGCTCGGCGGTCAGCTCCGGATGATGCGCATGCGGGCGCAGCATCGCCAGATTGCGGTTGCCGAGCAGGAATTCGATCGAGCGATACTGGAACGACTGGAAGCCGGAGGACTCGCCGAGCTTGTCGCGGAACAGCGTGTACTCGCTCGGCGTCATCGTGCGCAGCACGTCCCAGGCGCCGTTGAGCTGCTCGAAGATGCGCGACACTCTTGTCAGCATCTTGAACGCCGGCTGCACGTCGTCCCGGGCGATCGCCGCCATGGCGGCCTTGATCTCGTGGATCGCGAGCTTCATCCACAATTCGGAGGTCTGGTGCTGGATGATGAACAGGAGCTCATCATGCGCCGACGACAGCGGCGCCTGCGCATCGAGCAGGCGATCCAGCATCAGATAGTCGCCATAGGACATCCGTCCCTTGAAGTTCATCCGCGCCCCCTCGGTGGCGGGATCGTAGGGCGCGCTGCTCACGTCACGAGCTCCTTCTGGCGATACTCGGGCTTGTCCCACAGCTTGTCGGCAAGCACCTCTTCGAGAATGTCGACGGCGCCGCGCACCTCGCTCTCGCCGATGTAGAGCGGCGTGAAGCCGAAGCGCAGCGCGTCGGGCGCGCGGAAATCGCCGATCACGCCGCGCGCGATCAGCGCCCGCATGATCGCATAGCCGTCCGGATGGCGGAACGACACCTGGCTGCCGCGGCGCGACGCATCGCGCGGCGAGGCCAGTGTCAGCGACGGACAGCGCCTCTCGACCTCGGCGATGAACAATTCCGACAGCGCGATGGAGGCTTTGCGCACGTCCTGCATCGACACGCCGTCCCAGGCGTCGAGCGCGGCATCCAGCGCGGCCAATGCGATGATCGGCGGCGTGCCGATGCGCATCCGCTCGATGCCGCCGCCGGGGCGATAATCGAGATCGAAGGCGAACGGCGCCTCGTGGCCCATCCAGCCGGACAGCGCCGGCGGCGCGATGTCTGCGTAACGCGGCGCGACATAGATGAAGGCCGGCGCGCCGGGACCGCCATTGAGATATTTGTAGGTGCAGCCGACCGCAAAGTCGGCCTCCGAGCCGGCGAGATCGACCGGCACCGCGCCGGCGGAATGCGCGAGGTCCCATACCGTGAGCGCGCCGGCCGCGTGCGCCTTTGCCGTCAGCACCTTCATGTCGTGCATGCGGCCGGTGCGGTAGTCGACCTCTGTCAGCATCAGCACCGCGACGCTGTCGTCGATCGCAGCCTCGACCTGCTCCGGCTCGACCACCTTCAAGGTGGCGCGGTCGCCGAGCATGCGGACCAGGCCCTGCGCCATGTAGAGATCGGACGGAAAATTGCCGCTGTCGGACAGGATCACGCGACGGCCCGGATTGAGCGACAGCGCCGCGGCCAGCGCCTGATACACCTTGATCGAGAGCGTATCGCCCATCACGACCGTGCCGGGCGCGGCCCCAATCAGCCGCGCGATACGGTCGCCGACGCGGCGCGGCTGCACCATCCATCCCGCGCTATTCCAGCCGCGGATCAGCTCCCGTCCCCACTCAGCCTCGATCATCCGGGCAACGCGGGCGGGCACGGCGGACGGCAGCGCGCCGAGCGAATTGCCGTCGAGATAGATGACCCCGTCAGGGATCGTGAAGAGCGATCGAGTCGTGGAAAAATCGGTCATGCGGCTCCTGCTTCGTTCACGGCCTGAATGCATGATTCGCGCCGGATCAGGCCAGATCAAGCCGATCCGATCGCGACCGGCACCGCGCGGGCCGCATGGCTCGCGAAGACGTGACGATGGCGACACAATCCAGCCGGCCGATCGCCGCCGGCCCGCGACATTGACGCGCGACGGCAGGCTTGTCACGCACGGTACATGGCGCATGATGGATCGACCCGACCTGCCGATGGAGGACATGACATGCGCATTCTGATGCCGCTCGTCCTGCTGCTGTCACTGTTGGCCCACCCCGCCGCCGCGGCGGACGCCAGCGCGGCGCAGAGCGTCATCCGCGCCCAGGAACAGGCCCTGGCGCGCGACGACGGCGCGACCGCCTATGCCCAGGCCGCGCCGGAAATCCAGGCGCTGTTTCCGAGCGTCGAGATCTTCATGAGCATGGTTAAGAGCGGCTACCCGCCGGTCTATCGCCATCGCAGCTTCGAATTCGGCGCCGCGCAGGTCGAGGACGGCAGCGTCGCGCAGCGCGTCCACATCATCGATGCCGAGGGCGAGGCATGGGAGGCGCTGTACACGCTGCAGACCCAGCCCGACGGCAGCCTCAGGATCACCGGCTGCTCGCTGTTGAAGACGGGCCAGTCGGTCTAGCGCGAAGCCGGTTCAGGTCACGCCGAACCGCTTCTTGAACTGCGCGACATTGATGAGGCCGCGACCGTGGCGGCCGTCGCCGATCTTCACCTCGCCATGATACGCCTCGACCGAGAAGCGGATGACGCGGCGCTCGACCTCGATCACCTCGGCAACCGTGCGAATGGTGGCGCCGACCGGCGACGCCGCGAGATGGCGGACGTTGACCTCGGTGCCGACCGTCACCCAGCCCGGCGGCAGCACCGGGTTGATGGCGTCGCCCGATGTCATCTCCATCTCCAGGATCATCATCGGCGTCGCATAGACCATGGGCATATGAGGAACAAAGTGCCCCACGGTGCGCTCCGGCGGCACCACCAGCAGGCGCTCGGCGCGCATGCCCGGTTTGATGATCTCACGTGCGTCCATGACGGCTCCAAGTTCAGATGTCGTCCCGGACAAGCTGCGACGCGCGTCAGTGCGGCGTAGTGCCGATCCGGGACCCATACGCCGCGGCGGTCGTGATGAGCAAAAGGCCAAAGACCAGCATGCCTCAAACCGCTTCCTGGGGCTGTGGTCCCTGGGCCGCGCGCAATTGCGCGCCGAGCAGGGACGACAGCAGCGCCTACTTCTTCTGCTCGGCCAGACGTTCGACGAAGGTCTTGCCGCCCTTCATCTTGTGCGTCAGCGGCGCCTCGTTGATCTGGATCACCACCGCTTCCGGATCGACGCCGAGATGCGTCACCAGGGCCTTGGTGATGTCACGCATCATGTTGGCCTTCTGCTCGTCGGTGCGGCCGGCGGCCATGCTCACTGTGATCTCGGGCATTCGTTGCTCCCTGTTAGTTAGTCCTGTCCCAAGCCTGTCATTGCCGGGCTTGCCCCGGCAATCCATCATTCTGAAATGAAAGGCCGTCGTGAAGCGATGGATGCGCGGGTCAAGCCCGCGCATGACGAGTCCTGTTACCCCCAGCTCACGTCGTGGCGCGCGAGCACCTCGCGGACGCCGGCGACGAGTTCGTCCTCCTTGGCTGAGAACTGCGCCGGGCGGCTCTCGCGCCATTCCTGGTTGGAGGCGATCGCGGCCGCCGCCTTGGCGCCCTCGATCAGGTCCTTGATCTGCACCTCGCCGCGCGCCTTCTCGTCCGAGCCCTGGATGATCACGCAGGGTGCGTTGCGGCGGTCGGCATATTTGAGCTGGTTGCCCATGTTCTTGGGATTGCCGAGATAGAGCTCGGCGCGGATGCCGTGATTGCGCAAGGTCGACACCATCTTCTGATAGTCGGCGACGCGGTCGCGGTCGAAGACCGTGACGACGACGGGGCCGAAAGCCGGCCGCGTGTCGAGCTTGCCGAGCAGGGTCAGCGCCGCCTGCAGCCGCGACACGCCGATCGAAAACCCGGTCGCCGGCACCGGCTCGCCGCGGAAACGCGAGACCAGCCCGTCATAACGACCACCGCCGCCGACCGAGCCGAAGCGCACGGGACGGCCCTTCTCGTCCTTGGTCTCGAGCAGGAGTTCGACTTCGTAGACCGGGCCGGTGTAGTATTCGAGACCGCGGACGACGGAGGGTTCGACGCGGACGCGGGTATAGCCATAACCGGCCGCGCTGCACAGCCTGGCGATCTCGGTCAGCTCGTTGACGCCTTCCACATAGGCCGGCGAGGACATGAACAATTTCTGCTGAGCAACGCTCGCCAAGACCTGGGCGTTGAACTGCAGATCCTGCTCCTCACCTTGAATTTGCGGCTCCGCGATCTTCATCTCGAAGAAGGCCAGCAGGGAGTCGATCTGACTTTCAGTCAGGCCCGCGCCCTTGGTGAAATCACCCTTGCCGACTTCGCCGCCGTCCCAGCGGCCCTCGCCCAGCAGCTTCTTGATCTCTGAAATCGGAAACTTGTCGGCCTTGTCGATTGCCCTGAGCACCGTCAGCCGACGGCCGGCGTGCTCATCACCGCCGATGCCGATCGCCTCCATCACGCCGTCGAGCACCTTGCGGTTGTTGACCTTCACGACATACGAGCCGCGCGGAATCCCCAGCGCCTCCATCGTATCGGCCGCCATCATGCACATCTCGGCGTCGGCCGCCGGCGAGCCGGAGCCGACGGTGTCGGCGTCGAACTGCATGAACTGGCGGAAGCGGCCGGGGCCCGGCTTCTCGTTGCGGAAGACGTAGCCGGCGCGATAGCTGCGATAGGGCTTCGGCAGCGCGTCGAAATTCTCGGCGACATAGCGCGCCAGCGGCGCAGTCAGGTCGTAGCGCAGCGAGATCCACTGCTCGTCATCGTCCTGGAACGAGAACACGCCCTCGTTCGGACGATCCTGGTCGGGCAGGAACTTGCCGAGCGCGTCGGTGTATTCGAATGCCGGCGTCTCCACCGGCTCGAAGCCGTAGCGCTCGTAGACCGCGCGGATCTTCTCGACCATCTCGCGCGTCGCGGCGATCGCCGCCGGGCCGCGATCCTCGAGCCCGCGCGGCAGCCGCGCCTTCAGCTTCTGGGGTTTCTTGGGTTTGTCGGACATCGGACTCGACACGTAGGGTGGGCAAAGCGCAGCGTGCCCACCATGGGCTGGATGACGTCGCAGCGGTGGGCACGGCCCGCTTGCGCGGCCCTTGGCCCACCCTGCGGGATGGAATGCGTTGCCTGAGGTGGTAGCAGCCGCGACAGGGTGCGGCAACCCGCGGGAGGCGTCGGTCACCCGCGCATCCATGTCAGTGAGAGCGAAGCTATCGCCATCCATGCGGTGCGCCCCCTCCCCCGCAAGCGGGGGAGGGAGCGCACCGTCAGCGGAGCCCCGCCCTACTTCACATCCCTGATCCACTGATGCGGATCCGGGCTGCGGCCGTATTGGATGTCGACGAGTTGCTTGCGCAGGCCCATGGCGACCGGGCCGGCCTCGCCGCCGTTGATCAGGACATCGCCGCTCGCCGAGCACACCTTGCCGATCGGGGAGATCACCGCGGCGGTGCCGCAGGCGAACGCCTCCTTCAGCTTGCCGCTCTTGGCATCCGCCCGCCACTGGTCGATCGAATATGCCTCCTCGCGCACCTCGCGGCCGGCATCGCGCGCCAGCGCGATCAGGGAGTCGCGGGTGATACCCGGCAGGATGGTGCCGAGCGGCGGCGTCGACAGCGAGCCATCGTCGAACACGAAGAACACGTTCATGCCGCCGAGCTCCTCGACATAGCGGCGCTCGATCGCATCCAGGAACACGACCTGGTCGCAGCCATGGGTGATCGCCTCGGCCTGCGCCTTGAGGCTCGCGGCATAATTGCCGCCGCACTTCACGCCGCCGGTGCCGCCGACGGCGGCGCGGGTGTAGTTCTCCGAGACCCAGATCGAGACCGGCGCCGGGCCGCCCTTGAAATAGGAGCCGACCGGCGAGGCGATCACCGCGAAGATGTACTCCGCCGACGGCTTCACGCCGAGGAACACCTCGCTGGCGATCATGAACGGACGCAGATAGAGGCTGCCCTCGCCGCCCGGGATCCAGGCGCGGTCGATTTGAACCAGCCGCTCGACCGCCTCGATGAAGACCTCCGGCGGCAACTGCGCCATCGCCATGCGCTCGGCCGAATTCCAGAACCGCTTGGCATTGGCGTCGGGGCGGAACAGGTTCACGCCGCCGTCGTCGCGCTTGTAGGCCTTGAGCCCCTCGAAGATCTCCTGCGCATAGTGCAGGACGGCCGCCGCCGGATCGAGCGGGAAGTTGGCGCGGGATTCGACCCGCGCGCTGTGCCACCCCTTGTCCTGGCTGTACTGGACCACGGCCATGTGGTCGGTGAACACCCGGCCGAAGCCCGGGTTGGCGAGCTTGGCAGCGCGCTCCTGGTCGGAGGTCGGGTTCGTCGTCGGCTTGATGTCGAATGTCAAAGTCATGTCCTTGCTTCCCCCGCTCTGATCGCCATTCGCGAGTTCTGGGGCCGACCCGTCCGATCGGGCCAGTCGGCTTCTTGAATTTCGGACCTGCCGCGACCGGCTTTGGGCCGGTCCCCGGGCAAGCATGCCACCACAGGACATGCTTTTGCGCCCGGCGGAAGTCCAGTATGGTTTGCCGAAATGCCGCTCGACATCACACGGTTGTTCGATACGTCGCCCAAGGATGCCCGTCGGGGTTGCCTACGGCCCGTTCAGACACGCCTGGAGACCATCGCCCGCCGATGAAACGATCTAAAATTTCGTAGCGGACGATTGTTTTGTAACATTGAACCGCAGAAACGTCAATATGGCTGACATAAATTTCTCGTCCCCGACGTTGAGCCCCGAGCTGCGCGCGGCTGAGCCCGCCGCCGGCGAGCCGCTGCGCTGGGACATCATCGAGCTCCTGTTCTTCGCCTATCGCGACTTCGTCGGCGATGCCGACCACGAGCTGGAGGCGTTCGGCTTCGGCCGCGCGCATCACCGCGTGATGCATTTCGTCACACGCTATCCCGGCCTGAAGGTCGCCGATCTGCTCGACGTTCTCCGCATCACCAAGCAGTCGCTCGGACGCGTGCTCAAGCAGCTGCTGGACGAAGGCTACATCGTGCAGAAGACCGGCAACAACGACCGCCGGCAGCGCCTTCTTTTCGCCACGCCGAAGGGCGAGGCGCTGGTCGCCAAGCTGGCCGGGCTGCAGACGCGGCGCATCGACCGCGCGCTGGAGCAGATCGGGCCTGCTGGCGCCGAGAAGGTCCGGCAGTTCCTGCGCGCGATGATCGATCGCGACGATCCGGACAAGGTGCTGGAAGCCATCTTCAAGACGCCTGTCGCCGCTGCCAAGGAGTGACCGTGACGATCGCCGCCATCGCACCGCATCATCAGCAGACGCCGGCCGACGACGCACCGCATCTCCTGCTCGTCGACGACGACCGCCGCATCCGCGATCTGCTGTCTCGCTTCCTGCGCGGCGAAGGCTATCGCGTCACCACGGCGGCGAGCGCGAGCGACGCCCGCGCCAAGCTGACGGGGCTGCATTTCGATCTGCTGATCCTCGACGTGATGATGCCCGGCGAAAGCGGCTTCGACCTCGCCCGCTTCATCCGCACGCAATCCTCGGTGCCGATCGTGATGCTGACCGCGCGGGCCGAGCCGGAGAGCCGCATCGAGGGCCTGCAGCTCGGCGCCGACGACTACGTCGCAAAACCGTTCGAGCCGAGAGAGCTCGCGCTGCGCATCGGCAACATCCTCAAGCGGGCCGCGCCGCCGCCGGCGGAAGAGGTCGTCGAGCAGATCGGGTTCGGCCCGTTCGTCTACCATCTGGCGCGCGGCGAGCTGAAGCAGGGCGAGGAGATCGTCCACCTCACCGACCGCGAGCGCGAGATGCTGCGCATCCTCGCCAATGCCCGCGGCGAGACCGTGCCGCGCGGCGCGCTGACCGGCAACGGCACCGTCAACGAGCGCGCCGTCGACGTCCAGATCAACCGCCTGCGCCGCAAGCTGGAGAGCGATCCGGCCAACCCGCTGTTCCTGCAGGCCGTGCGCGGCATCGGCTACCGGCTGATGGTGACGGGTTGAGAGCGGGTTGATGACCGGCGGCTCCGACCACGTTGCTCTTCTTGCGCGTTGCGCCAGTGAGCACGCTTATTCTCTCCGGTTGGATTCGAGCTCTCGCCACGAGCGCGGTCTCAGCCTCTCCCCGCCTGCGGGGAGAGGTCGGATTGCATCATCAGATGCAATCCGGGTGAGGGAGTACAGGTCTCACCACAAACACTCCCCGTGCAGCTGCCCCTCACCCCAGCCCTCTCCCCGTAAGAACGGGGAGAGGGAGCAGACCATCGCCGGTGCAAGAACTTCGATCCCATCCGCCAGGGCTGCGGCTCTCACTTCCTCGCCGCAAGAGTTGAGGCGCCCCAATCTCTCCCCGTCATTGCGAGCGAAGCGAAGCAATCCAGAGTCCCGCGATGACCCTGGATTGCTTCGTCGCTTCGCTTCTCGCAATGACGGCAGCGTCACCCGTGAGAGCAGATCCGCATGACCACGCTCGACACCGGCCTCACCCTGATCCGCACCGCCTCCCGCCGCGTGTCGCGCGCCAACAGCATCGTCGGCAACGCCTTCAAGGGCTGGATGCCGACCGGCCTGTATGCGCGGGCGCTGCTGATCATGATCGTGCCGATGGTGATCCTGCAGACGGTGGTCGCGGGCGTGTTCATGGAGCGGCACTGGAACACGGTGACGCGACGCCTCTCCGCCGCCGTGGTGCAGGACGTCGCCGCGCTGATCGACATCTACAAGGGCTATCCGCAGGACAAGGACCGCACCATGCTGCGCCGGATCGCGCAGCAGCGGCTCAATCTCGTGGTGGACTTCCTGCCGGCCGGCGACATGCCGCCGCCCGGGCCGAAGCCGTTCTTCAACCTGCTCGACCAGTCGCTGTCGAGCCAGATCGGCCGCCAGATCAGCCGCCCGTTCTGGATCGACACCGTCGGCCGCTCAAACCTGGTCGAGATCCGCATCGCGCTCGATGACGCCGTGATGCGCGTGTTCGCGCAGCGTGGCGCGGCCTATGCGTCGAACACCGACATCTTCCTGTTCTGGATGGTCGGCACGTCGTCGATCCTGCTGATCGTCTCGGTGCTGTTCCTGCGCAACCAGATCAAGCCGATCCTGCGGCTCGCGGATGCCGCCGAGAGTTTCGGCAAGGGCCGCGAGGTGCCGAACTTCCGCCCGCGCGGCGCGCGCGAGGTGCGGCGCGCGGCGCACGCCTTCCTGGAGATGAAGGCGCGCATCGAGCGCACCCTCGAGCAGCGCACGGCGATGCTGGCAGGCGTCAGCCACGATCTGCGCACCATCCTGACGCGCTTCAAGCTTGAGCTGGCGCTGCTCGGCGACAGCCCGGAGATCGACGCCATGCGCAAGGACGTCGACGAGATGTCGCACATGCTGGAGGACTATCTCGCCTTCGCGCGCGGCGACAATGGCGAGATCGCGCAGCCGACCGACATCTCCAACGCGCTGGAGGAGCTGCGCAGCGACGCCGAGCGCAACGGCCATTCCGCCACGGTGTCGTTCCACGGCCTGCCGGTGGTCACCGTGAAACCGCAGGCGCTGAAGCGCTGCCTCGGCAATCTCGTCTCCAACGCCGCCCGCCATGCCGACGCGATCGCCATCACCGGCCATCGCGACCACCGCTACCTCACCATCACCGTCGACGATGACGGCCCGGGCATCCCGGCCGACATGCGCGAGGAGGTGTTCAAGCCGTTCCTGCGCCTCGACGACGCGCGCAACCAGGACGAGGGCGGCACCGGCCTCGGCCTCGCCATCGCCCGCGACATCGCGCGCTCGCACGGCGGCGATATCACGCTGGGTGACAGCCCGATGGGCGGCCTGCGCGCGAGCGTGCGGATCCCGGTGTAGCGCGCCGGTTTAGCTCATTCCTGCGCGATCACGGCGTCGAGCCACGCGCAGTTCAGCGGCGGAACGCGCGGATCCGGCACGCGAACGCCGCGTGCAGCCGCGGACAGCCGCATGTCGCGCAGGCGCTTGCGCTGCTCATCCAGCAAATACAAGCGCTCGTGTCCCCACAATGACGGACCGTCGAAGGTCTCGTGCGGCTGCCAGGTCGCGGGATCGATCAGCCGGCCGCCCCAGCCATATTCGATGAAGAAGCCGGAGGGCGTGTTGACGTAGAACGAGGTCATGTGGTCGTTGGTATGACGGCCCAGCGTATAGGCCACGCGCCCATCGTCGAGCTGCGCCAGGTCGTAGCCCTGGCCGACGTCGTCGAGACTGCCGAGCTCCACCATGAAATGATGCAGCGTGCGGCGGCCCGAACCGACCATCGCAAAACTATGGTGGCGGCCGTTGACGTGGAAGAAATACAGCTTGTAAGGCGTCAGGCCGAAGTCGGACACCTGGAAGCCGAGCAGGTCGCGATAGAACCGCAGCAGCGGCTCGACGTCCTCGACATTGAGCACGACGTGTCCCATGCCGAGCGGCCCGGTGCGAAAACCGGAGATCGGACGTCCCGGCCTGAAGGGATCCGAGGCGACGGCCGCCCCCCAGAACACCTCGATCGTGTGGCCGGCGGGATCCTGAAAGCAGATCAGCTCGGTGACATGACGCTCATCGGCCAGCGCCTGCGAACCACGGGCCACCTTCACGCCGTTGTCGTCGAGACGGCCCGCCAGGCGCGCGAGCGCGGCGGCGTCGCCGACCTCCCAGCCCATGACGGCGAGCCCGCCATCGCCGCTGCCATCGACGATCAGCCGCTGCTTGCGATCGTCCATCCGATAGGCCTGCACGCTGGCCGCGCGATCCACGCGCTGCATCCCGAGGAGTTCGGTCGCCATGCGTCCCCACTGCTCCGCCTGGGACGACTTGATGCCGATGTAACCGAGCGCCGTTATTTCCATCTTGTTGTCTCCCGAAAGGCGCGGGCGGAATTTCGTATCAGCTCCGCGCGGTCCTGCAGTAGACTGCCGCCCCTGCATCCGGCTCGCGTTCTCAAGACGGTATCGGCGGACGGAAACGAAGAACAGGGAGGATTTTCCAAGTGTCCAAGCAACGGACGCGATCTCCGCAAGCCCGTCCTGCGGAGGGTGTCCGCGCCTTCAAGCGGGGCCTCGACGTGCTGCGCGCGGTCAATCGGTCCGGCGGCATTCGCGCCGGCGACGTGGCCCGCCAGCTCGATCTGCCGCGGCCCACGGTCTATCGGTTGCTCGAAACACTCGAGGAACTCGGCTATGTCGCGCGCAGCGCCAGCGACGACCGCTTCCGGGTGACGCGCCACGCGCTGAGCCTCGGAGACGGCTATGATCCCGGCATCTTTATCTGCCAGGTCGCCGCGCCCTATCTCGCCGAGCTCAGCCGCAGCCTGATCTGGCCGGTCGATCTGTCGACTTATGAGAACGGCGCGATGGTCATCCAGGAGACCACGCATGCGCGCAGCCCGCTCTCGATCGATCGCAGCATGATCGGCAAGCGCCTGCCGATGCTGCAGACCTCGGCCGGCCGGGCCTATCTCGCCGCTTGCCCGCCCGCCGAGCGGGACATCATCATCAACCACCTGCGACGCATCGAGGATGCCGAGGACGCTTCCTTCCTCGCGCCCGAGCGGCTGCAGCGCATGATGAATGAAACGTCTCAGCGCGGCTATGCAATCCGCAACGAGGGCGAGTTCAATCCGAAGACGTCATCGATCGCGGTGCCGATCGTGCGGGGCGACGTCGTGTTCGGCTGCATGTCGATCATCTGGATCCGCTCCGCCATGACCCTGGAGGAGGCTGTCGCCCAGTACGCGGCGCCATTGCGCGACGCCGCAGCCGCGATCCCCGTCCAGGCCTGAGCGTCCGCTGGGCGGACAGTTCGTGACCGCGCCTTGAAGGTGCGAGGCGGTTGCGGAACAGATGCGGCCATGAGCAACATGGCCGCACACTCCGGAAGCTTCGACGTCGTCATTGTCGGCCGCGGGCCCGTCGGCTCGACGCTCGCCAACCTGCTCGGCCTGTGCGGCATCCGCACCCTGGTCCTGGAGCGCGAAGCCAAGGCTTATCACTTGCCGCGCGCAGTGCATTTCGATGACGAATGCATGCGCGTGTTCCAGACCATCGGTCTCGCCGACGCCATCCTGCCCCACATCACTTTAAGTCCCGGGATGCGCTTCGTCGATGCGGAGGGACGGTTGCTGCTGGACTGGCCGCGCCCCAGCGAGCCGACAGCGATGGGCTGGAATCTGAGCTACCGCTTTCACCAGCCCGATCTCGAAGCCGTGCTCAACAATGGCCTGGAGCGCTGGCCTCATGTCGAGCTGCGCACGCGCTGCGATGTGTTCGCGCTGGAGCAGAACCAGGACGTCGCCCGCGTTCGCTATGAGGATCTCGCCACGGGCCAGCTGGTCGACATCTCCTGCGCCTATGTGGTCGGCTGCGATGGAGCACGCTCGCTGGTGCGGCGCTTCATCGGCTCGGCGCTGGACGATCTCGGCTTCCACGAGCGCTGGCTGGTCTGCGACGTGCGGCTGAGCGAGGAACGGCCCGACCTCGGCGATTTCAGCGTCCAGCACTGCAACAAGCAGCGTCCCGCGACCTATATTCGCGGCACCGGCAACCGCCGACGCTGGGAAATCACGGTTCAGCCTGACGAAGACGCCGCCGAGATCACGCGGCCGGCGCGCGTGTGGGAGCTGCTCTCGCCCTGGCTCCGGCCCGCAGAGGCCGAGATCGAACGCGCCGCTGTCTACACCTTCCACTCAGCGGTGGCGCAGCAATGGCGTAGCGGACGGTTGCTGCTCGCAGGTGATTCCGCGCATCAGACCCCGCCGTTCCTTGGCCAAGGCATGTGTGCCGGCATTCGCGATGCAGCCAACCTCGCGTGGAAGCTGGCCCATGTGATCGCCGGCAAGGCAACGCCTGATCTTCTCGACACCTATCAAAGCGAGCGCGCGCCGCATGTACGCGAGTTCATCGAGCTCGCGATCCGGCTGGGCGGACTCATCAACACCAAGGCGGTCGAGTCGGCGCTCGCGACCGGCACGGCACAGGGCGACGGCCAGCTCAAGCTCGACGTGCAGAAGCCGCTGCTCGGCCCGGGCCTGGCCTGTGGCGATCGCAGCATGACCGGAAAGCTGGCGCCGCAATTCCGCAGCCGCGATCTCGGCCGCAGCGACGACCGCATCGGTTATCGCTTCGCGCTGTTGTGCCGGTCAGGACTCGGTGCCGCAGTGATCGAGCAGCATCATGCCCGCCTGACGGCCGCTGACGTCGCCGTCATCTGCGGCGAGGAAGCTGGCGGCCTCGACGGCTGGCTCGATCAGCACGGCTTCGACGCCGTGCTGATGCGCCCCGACCGCTACATCCTGGGCGCTGTCCGCACGGGCGAAGATCCCGCGGTGCTGTTGTCAGGCCTCGCCTTCCTCGCACCGCTGCCGAACGCGGCCTGAGCTGCCGAACGCGGCCTGAGCGTTTTCGTTCCTTTTGAGAGGGTTCACGTATGAAGCTGGTTTCCTTTGTCATCGACGGTCGTGCGGGCTACGGCGTAGTGAAAGGCGACGGCGTCGTCGACCTCGACCGGCGGCTGTCGTCGAAGAGCCTGCGCGCGCTGCTTGAGGCCCATGCGCTCGGCGACGCCGCCGCGCTGCTCGCCTCCGAACCGGCCGACTATCCGCTCGACGCGATCGCCTTTGCGCCCGTCATTCCCGATCCCGGCAAGATCATCTGCGTCGGCCTGAACTATCGCGACCACGTCGCCGAGACCGGGCGAACCGTCACCGAGAAGCCGGCGCTGTTCGCGCGCTTTCCGACCAGCCAAGTCGGACATCTGCAACCGATCGTTCGCCCTGCTGTCTCCGATCATTTCGACTACGAGGGCGAGCTCGCGCTCGTGATCGGGAAAGCCGGCCGGCATGTCCGGCGCGAGGACGCGCTCACGCACATCGCCGGCTATTCCTGCTACAATGAAGGCAGCATCCGCGACTGGCAGCGCCATACGTCGCAATTCCTGTCGGGCAAGACCTTCGACCAGTCCGGCGCGTTCGGCCCCTGGCTCGTCACCGCCGACGAAATTCCCGACCCGTCCAAGCTGACGCTGCAGACCCGCCTCAATGGCGAGACCGTGCAGCGGACCACCACGGACCTGCTCATCACCGACGTGCCTGATCTGATCGTCTATTGCTCGGAGATCATGACCTTGCTGCCGGGCGACGTGATCGTCACCGGCACGCCGGGAGGCGTCGGCTTCAAGCGCACCCCGCCACTGTTCATGAAGCCGGGCGATACGGTCGAGGTCGAGATCTCGGGCATCGGCGTCCTGCGCAATCCCGTGGCCGCCGAACCGGCGGCCTGACGTCTCCGCCTCGCGGAACCGCGCGGCGCACCAACCAAACACGACATAACAAACAAAGTCGTTGAATCCGGGGAGGATCATCATGTCGCGACGTCTCACAGCGGGCATCGCCGCGCTGTTGCTGCTTGCAGGCTCATCCGCGCAGGCGGACATCAAAGGGAAAGCCATCCGGATTGGCGTGCTCACCGACATGACCGGCATCTTTGCGACCGCGATGGGGCCCGGCTCGGTGGAAGCGGCACGGATGGCCGCAGAGGAATTCGGCGGCAACATCAACGGCAGGCCGATCGAGATCCTTCAGGCGGACCACCAGAACAAGCCGGATATCGCGGTCGCGATCGCCCGGCGCTGGTTCGAGCAGGACGGCGTGCAGGCGATCGCGGACGGCGGCAGCTCCGGCGCGGCGCTCGGCGTCCAGGAGCTGGTGCGCAGCAACGGCAGGATCTTCCTCGTCTCGGGGGCCGGCGCCAACCAGCTCACCGACGAGGCGTGCGCGCCGACCTCGGTGCAATGGACGCACGACGCCTATTCGACCGCCACCGCCGTCGTCTCGGGCATCATGCAGACCAGCAAGGAGCCGTGGTTCTTCATCACCGGCGACTATGCGTTCGGCCATTCGGTCGAGGCGACCGCGCGCGCCCGCATCGCCGAGCTCGGCGGCACGGTCGCCGGCAGCGTCAAGGCGCAGCTCGGCACGCCGGATTACGGCTCGTTCCTGTTGCAGGCCCAGGCCTCCGGCGCCAAGATCCTGGCGCTCAACGTCGCCGGCGACAATGCCACCGCCATCAAGCAGGCCGAGGAATTCGGGCTTGCGGCCCAGGGGATGAAGATCGTGCCGATGTCGTTCCAGAACGTCGACATCGAAGCCATCGGCCTCAAGGCGACGCAGGGCGATCTCATCGTCACCAGCTTCTTCGAGGACGCCTCCCCCGCCGCGCGCCGCTTCTCCGACGCGTTCTACGCGCGCCGCAAGGCGATGCCGTCACAGATCCAGGCCGGGGTTTATTCGGCCGTGCGGCACTATCTGCAGGCGGTGAAGGATGCGGACAGCGACGACGGCGCAACGGTGATGGCGAAGATGAAATCCACACCGGTCTCGGACGCCTATGCGGACCACGGTCAGATCCGCGACGACCAGCGCATGGTGCACGACCTGTACCTCGTCCAGGTCAAGACTCCCGCCGAATCGAAGGGCCCCTGGGACTTCGTCAAGCTGGTGACGAAGATCGCCCCCGATCAGGCGTTTCGTCCGCTCGACCGCAGCAAGTGCGGCCTGGTCGGCAAGTGAGCACATGAGCGACTACACATGATTCAGCGCGCCGTCATCATCACCGCCGCGGGCGGCCCGGAGGTCCTGTCAGAGCGACAGGACTGGCCGGTCCCGCGGCTCGGCCCCGACGACGTCCTGATCGAGGTCGCCGCCGCCGGCATCAACCGTCACGACTGCAACCAGCGCGCTGCCGGGCCGTCGCGGGAGCCCAATCCCATACCGGGATTGGAAGCCTCGGGGCGCATCGTGGCCTGCGGCGCCGACGTTTCCCCGGAACGGCTGGGTCAAGCGGTGATGGCGCTGACCGACGGCGGCTCCTACGCGCAATACGTCGCCACCGATCAGCATCTTGCGCTGGACCTGCCGAGCAGCCTCGACTGGATCCAGGGCGCCGCCCTGCCCGAGGCGCTGTTCACGACCTGGTTCAACTTCTTCGAGCTGATGCGCATGGCGCCCGGCGAGACCACCCTGATTCACGGCGGCAGCAGCGGCGTCGGCACGATCGCGATCCAGCTGCTGCGCGCGCTGGGACATCCCGTCATGGCCACCGCCGGCACCGCGGAGAAGCGCGCCCTGGCACTCAGGCTCGGCTGCAGCGCCGTGTTCGACTATGCCGATCCCGATCTCGCCGAGCAGATCCGCGCGGCGACGGGGACGCGCGGGGTCGACTGCATCCTCGACACCTCCGCCGGCGCTCACATCGCCCAGGACCTTGCGGCGCTCGCGATGGGCGGACGGATCGCCCAGCTCTCGGCTGGACAGGGCAAGGAGCTGGCGGTGCCGCTGCGCAGCCTGATGGTGCGCCGGGCCAGCATCACCGGCGCGTTCCTGCGGTCGACGTCGCTCGATCTCAAGCGGCGCATCGCGACCGAGCTGCGGCAGCGGATCTGGCCTCTTCTCGGAACGGCCATTCGGCCGCACATCGACAGCACCTATCGCCTGTCCGAGGCGGCCGCTGCGCATGCCCGCATGGAGACGGGCCGGCACATCGGGAAGATCGTGCTTTGCGTCCGCGAATGAGCGACGATCCACGTCGCTGCGCCCATCACGCGCAACGAGCGCCCGCCTACTGCTTCACGCCCGGGATCAGGGCCTTCAGCTTGGCCATGTCCTTGACGTTCATCTTCATGCCGCCGGGCATCACGATGTCCCCGGGCTTCTGGTCGGGCCTGCAGGCGCCGAGCCATCTGGCCTCGATCGTCATCGCGGTGTCCTTCACCCCGGTGCCGGCGGCGCCGCCCGTGACTCGCGACATCGTCTTCACCGTATAGGCCGAGTTGAAATCGCCGGTGATGTCGGCATGCGATGTCGTATTGATGCCGCCGAAATTGCAGACCGAATCGGAAACGTAGCCGGTCACGGTCTTCTGGATGTCCTGCTTGGAGCAGACCTGCTGCGCCATCGGCGAGGCGAAGTTGTTCATCTCCTTGTCGGTGGCCGCGTCGGTGCAGTGCTGGATCGTCGCCTCCGGCAGCTGACCGCCGGATCTGATCATCTTCAGCTCCCACAGGCCGGCCTTGCGCACCGGCAGGTCGACGGCCCGAGCCTCATGGCTCGCGGTCACGCCCAGGAGGCAGCAGGCCAACAGCCCGATTGCGATGCGTGTGCAGGTCATGTGCCCCCGTTCCGGCTCGTTGATCGATGCCAGAGCGAATGCCGCCAAAAGATGGCAATTAGGAGAACGGCAGTTGATGGAAGGTCAGTAGAGCGTCCGCAGCGGCCGCTGCGCCGAGCCGTACGGTACCCAGCGGCAGGAGAACGAGACGTAGCCGCCGTAGCGCGCATCGACGGCGCCGAACTTCGCGACCTTGCCGTAGGAGGCGCAATGGTCGACCGCGAGCTGGCGCGCATCCGTGGTCTGGGCCAGCTGATAGGCGATGATGCCGCCGGTGTCATTGCCCTTGAAGGGCGGCACCACGTCGGCCTGGGCGGACGCGGCAACCAGAACCATCCCAGCGGCCACGAGGCCTGCAGTCTTCACGAATCCGGCCATCAGCGTCCGCATTGCATTCTCCTCGATCTGGCCTGCCATTCTAAAGGTCCCGTGCGGTCAAGAAAAGAACACCGGCCCCGGGTTAACAGGACTAATCGTGGAGTGTTGCCGCGTTGCACTTGACCTCCTGTGGCCACCGCGGCACGGTCCACGCTCCCGGATCAGCCTTGCGGACGGCCCATGCGCGACTTCAGCTCAGCTTTCAAGACGTTCGGTGCCGCATGCGGCGCGCTGCTCGCGGTCGCGACCGCGCCGGCCCAGGCGGCCAACCCGCTCGAGATGAACTTCTGGCTGTCCGGCCCGAAATATGACGGCCGGGTCGCGCCTTGCGAGGCGGCCATTCCGACCATCGTCTCGCGATTCCAGGACAAGGAGAGCACCTTCTGGAATTCCTCGCTGACGATTACCGGCGTCGCCAATGTCCATGAGATCGCCTTCCGGCCCTGGCAGTCCGACAATATTCCGCGCCGCTTCTGCACCGGCAGCGTGATGATCAGCGACGGCAAAGCGCGCACCGTCAACTTCTCGATCATCGAGG
Source organism: Bradyrhizobium sp. HKCCYLS3013 (assembly GCF_051167615.1). Lineage (NCBI taxonomy): Bacteria > Pseudomonadati > Pseudomonadota > Alphaproteobacteria > Hyphomicrobiales > Nitrobacteraceae > Bradyrhizobium > Bradyrhizobium sp. HKCCYLS3013. The sequence continues at coordinate 188,091 of NZ_JBNPTK010000001.1, read as the reverse complement.
ATGGCGGCTTCGCCGGCTATGACCAGGGCGTCGAGTTCTGCGTCGTCGGCCTCGATCGCAACTGGGCCTTCAATCCGGCCTGCCGCGCCGCCAAGCCCTGATTCGCCTTTCCCGGCGCATCGCCCGCTCGCGCGAGCGGCCAGCTGACCAATGGCTGCCTCGGGGCAGCCATTTTTGTTCTTGAAATGTTCCCGCGCGCTGGTAGGCTCCTGGCATTGTCCGGGGAGTATGCCATGTTCGATTGCCTGCGCCGACCTGCCGTCCTGTTGTCCAGAACGATCGCCTGCTTTGCCCTCTTGCTCGGTGTGCTCGCGGCTGGCTCCGCCGCGGCGCAGGACCGGCGCCAGAATGCGCCGGGCGCGTTCGACTTCTACGTTCTCTCGCTGTCGTGGTCGCCCTCGTACTGTGCCGAGGCGGAGGAGCGCGGCGGCCGCGGCAGCCGGTCCCAACAGTGCAGCGGCCGGCCCTACTCGTTCGTCGTGCACGGGCTGTGGCCGCAATACGAGAACGGCTACCCTGAATATTGCGAGCAGCCGGCGCCGCGCCTGCCGCGCAACATCATGACCTCGATGCTCGACCTGATGCCGGCGCCGGGCCTGATCTACAACGAGTGGGACAAGCACGGCACCTGCGCCGGCGTGTCGGCGAAGGCCTATTTCGAGGCCATCCGCAAGGCGCGAGCCGCCATCAAGATCCCGCCGGAATTTCTCGATCTCGCGGAAGCCAAGACAGTGGCGCCGGCGGCGGTCGAGGAGGCCTTCATCAAGGCCAACCCCAAGCTCACGACATCGGGCATTGCCGTCACCTGCAATCGCACGAGGCTGAGCGAGGTCCGGATCTGTCTGTCGAAGGACCTCGAGTTTCGCAATTGCGATGAGATCGACCGCCAGGCCTGCCGGCGCGACGAGGTCAACATGCCGCCGGTCCGCGGCGGCTAGCGACTGCGAATCGGGCGACCGCCGCGCGTCGGCCTGCGGCCCTCTTGGGGCCGCGCTGATCCGCGGCTCTCCGAAAGGGCATCCGGCGCATCGACGGGGTACCCTTTTGACGCGGAACGGCGTAACCCGGACGGCATGAACTACCGACACGCCTTTCACGCCGGCGGCTTCGCCGACGTCATCAAGCACATCGTGCTAACGCGCATCCTGGTCTACCTCCAGGAGAAGCCCGCTGCGTTCCGGGTGATCGACACCCATGCCGGCGCTGGCCTTTACGATCTCACCGGCGACGAGGCGACGCGCAGCGGCGAGTTCCTCACCGGCATTGCCCGCCTCCTGCAGGCGCGGCTGTCGGATCAGGTCTATGCGCTGGTCCAGCCCTATCTGGATATTGTCCGATCGTTCAATCCGACGGCCGAGCTCGTCGCCTATCCCGGCTCGCCGCTGATCGCGCGCGCGCTGCTGCGGCCGCAGGATCGCATGACCCTGTGCGAGCTGGCGCCGATCCCCCGCAAGCAGCTGATCGATCAGTTGCGCCGCGACACCCAGGCCCGCGTCGTCGATCTCGACGGCTGGGTCGCCCTGCCCGCCTTCGTGCCGCCGAACGAGCGCCGGGGCGTGGTGCTGATCGATCCGGCGTTCGAGGCGAAGGATGAGTTCGAGCGGCTCGCCGACCGCTTTGCCGCGGCCTTCGCGAAATGGACCACTGGTATCTACGTGCTGTGGTACCCCGCCAAGAGCCGGCGCGCCACCGAAGAGCTGAGCGATCGCATCGCGGCGCTCGCGGCCGCGGCCAAGCCAACCGGCAAGGTGCTGCGGGTCGAGTTCAGTGTTGCACCGCAGATCGAAGGCGAGGCGCTGACCTCGACCGGACTGCTGATCGTCAACCCGCCCTGGACATTGCATGACGAGCTGAAGCTCATCCTGCAGGAACTGCAGAAGCCGCTCGGCCAGGGCGGCGCGGCGCGCTTCCGAATCGAATTCCCCAAAGCTTGAAACGGCTACTGGTCGAAAAGCCGTAGTCAATCGGCGCGGAACCGTATTATTGTGTCCGATTGTAAGACTGGCTTTACGTTCCGCTTCCGCGAATGGTTGCGGCGGGGTGATCAAGGCCTAACAAGATCCGGCGATCCGGCGCGGCGAGCGCTGGGCGTTAAGGTGGCCAACGCTTTCCGATCAAAGTGATGTCCGGTCGGACGCTGCGCAGGGCGCGCAGTGGAGGAAGCATTGCGGGGGAGGAGTTTCCCGATGGCCATGACTGGGACGGTCAAGTTCTTCAACGGTGAACGCGGCTACGGCTTCATCAAGCCGGACGACGGTGGACGCGACGTGTTCGTGCACATCACGGCGGTGGAGCGCGCGGGCCTGAAGGACCTGACCGAAGGACAGCGGATCAGCTTCGAGGTCGAGCCGGACAAGAAGGGCAAGGGCCCGAAAGCGGTGAACCTGGTGCTATCGTCTTAGGACGAGCCCGCCTGGCGGTCGTTCACGCGCCGGCGTGAGTGCAACCGGACGCGCCTCGACGCCAACTCTTCGTTGGTTTGGAAGCTGTCGGCAGCGCCTGTGTGCGTGCACAGCATTGCCGGCTCGTACGTGCAGGCCGCGCGCGATGATGCACGATTGCACGGAGCGCTCCGACAAAAAAATCCCGGCCGCGCGAGCGGCCGGGAGGTTGTCGTTGGACGTTTCTTCTTCCTATTCCCTCGTTGCCATCAGAAGTGGAAGTTGATGCCTGCGCGCACAATTCCAAACCGATAGTCGTTCTTCGCCCCCGTGATCACGAAATTGCTGCTGTCGAGATCGACGTAGAGATACTCGATCTTGGCGGTCCAGTTCTGCGCCAGGCCGAACTCGGTGCCGGCGCCGAGCGTCCAGCCCACCGTGGTGTGCGATTCCGAAAGACCGAAGGTCTCGGCGCGCAGGCCGCCAAAGGCGAGGCCGCCGGTGCCGTAGAACAGGATGTTGTTGAAGGCGTAGCCGGCGCGGCCGCGCAAGGTGCCGAACCACGGGTTGGAGAACTTCCAAGGCGCGAAGGTGTCGTTGGCGCCGGTCAGGTTGATGTCGCCCTCGGCGCCGAACACCCACGGGCCGTTCTGCCAATTGTAGCCCGCGGTCAGGCCGCCGGTGAGACCGGACGGCTTGGTCGGGTTGTTGCCGACGGTGCCCCACTCATAGCCCAGCGTGCCGCCGAGATAGGGGCCGGCCCAGCTGTAGGCGTTGAGGGGCTGGTTGACGGTGTAGGGCGCGCCGCGCCCGTAGCCGAGGTCCGCCGCCTGCGCCGAGACCGATCCGAGAGCCGCCGCGCCCAAGCCCGCCGCGGCGGCAGCACCGACCAAGAACCTGTTCATCGCTCACTCCACGCCACTCGCCGTCACCCGCCGGAGCATGCGCCGCGCGACTGTGCTGCGCGGGCCGGCGTGGTTACGGAACTCTCGCTTCTTTCGTGAGCATTTATCGAGAGTTTTAGGTTAAGCCGTTGTTAAGCCGGGTTACCCGGCCATTAACGTGCTTAACGGAGCGTTACCGCCCTGCCCTGTGCATGGCGCGATCGCAAGCTGGCGAGACGGCGCGGCAGCGCTTAATTTGCGGACATGACCACCCACAGCTCCGATCCACCCAAGGCGCCGACGCCCCCGAGCCGGCGTGGCGCCACGGCCGACCTGCCGCCCGAGGCCATCGACACGCCCGATCTCGACCCCGCCGCCTCGGCTGCAGACGAGGACGATGACGGCCGGCTGCCGGAGCTGGCCGAGGAGAGCCTGGAGGCCGTCGGCGAGGGCCCGCTCGCGATCGGCCACGCGGCGATCGAGAACGCGGTGCGGCTGGCGCCGACCTCGCCCGGCGTCTACCGCATGCTCAACGCGGCACACGACGTGCTCTATGTCGGCAAGGCCAAGAACGTCAAAAAGCGCCTGTCGTCCTATGCGCGTGCCAGCGCGCCGCTGCCGGCGCGCATCCTGCGCATGATCGCGGCCACCGTGACGGTCGAGATCGTCTCCACCACCACGGAGACCGAGGCGCTGCTGCTCGAAGCCAATCTGATCAAGCAGCTCAAGCCGCGCTTCAACGTGCAGCTGCGCGACGACAAGTCGTTTCCCTACATTCTCATCACCGGCGACCATTGGGCGCCGCAGATCCTCAAGCACCGCGGCGCGCAGTCCCGGCCGGGGCGCTATTTCGGGCCGTTCGCCTCGGCCGGCGCGGTCAACCGCACCATCACCGCGCTGCAGCGCGCCTTCCTGATCCGCTCCTGCACCGATTCGTTCTTCGAGAGCCGCACCCGCCCCTGCCTGCTGCACCAGATCCGCCGCTGCGCGGGTCCATGCACCCAGGAGATCGATTTCCCCGGCTATACCGAATTGGTGCGCGAGGCGACCGACTTCCTGTCCGGACGCAGCCAGGCGGTGAAGGCGCTGCTGGCGGCCGAAATGGAGAAGGCGTCGAGCGAGCTCGAATTCGAGACCGCGGCCGTCTATCGCGACCGTCTCGCGGCACTGTCGGCGATCTCCTCGCAGCAGGGCATCAACCCGCGCACGGTCGAGGAAGCCGATGTGTTCGCCATCCACCAGGAGGGCGGCTATTCCTGCGTCGAGGTGTTCTTCTTCCGCACCGGCCAGAACTGGGGCAACCGCGCCTATTTCCCGCGCGCCGAGAAGACGTTCACACAAGAGGAAGTGCTGTCCGCGTTCCTGTCGCAGTTCTACGACGACAAGCCGCCGCCGAAGCTGATCCTGCTGTCGCACGAGATCGAGGAGGCCGAGCTGCTCGCCGAGGCGCTCTGCGTCAAGGCCGGCCACAAGGTCGAGGTGTCCTGTCCGAAGCGCGGCGAGAAGAAGGACCTGGTCACTCACGCGCTGACCAATGCGCGCGAGGCGCTCGGCCGCAAGCTCGCGGATACCGCGACCCAGAGCCGCCTGCTGGAGGCGATGACGACGACGCTCGGCCTGCCGCAGGTGCCGAAGCGCATCGAGGTCTACGACAACAGCCACATCCAGGGCACCAACGCGGTCGGCGCGATGATCGTCGCCGGCCCCGACGGCTTCATGAAGAACCAGTACCGCAAGTTCAACATCAAGTCGGAAGGGCTGACGCCCGGCGACGACTACGCGATGATGAAGGAGGTGCTGCAGCGCCGCTTCAAGCGGCTGGTGTCACCGTCGGAGAAGGATGTCGCCCGCGCGGCCAAGGAGGACGACGTGCCGCAATGGCCCGATCTCGTCATCATCGATGGCGGCCGCGGCCAGCTCAATGCCGTCCGCGAGATCTTCACCGAGCTCGGCGTCACCAATGTCGCGCTGATGTCAGTCGCCAAGGGCCCCGATCGCGACGCCGGCCGCGAGACCTTATTCATCCCGGAGCGGGAGGCGATCAAGCTCGAGCCGCGCGACCCCGTGCTGTATTTCATCCAGCGGCTGCGCGACGAGGCCCATCGCTTCGTCATCGGCTCGCACCGCAAGCTGCGCAAGAAGGACATCCGCGAGGCCGGCCTGCAGGAGATCCCCGGCATCGGCCCGTCGCGCAAGCGCGCGCTGCTGCACCATTTCGGCACCCTGAAGGAGATCGAGCGCGCCTCGATCGCCGACCTCGGCAAGGTGCCGGGAGTGTCAGCCGAAAGCGCCCGCAAGATATTTGAGTATTTTCACAGCAACGCGAGCTAGTTAATCGCGCCGTCAGACGTTCTTTGTGTAGATGGGGAGGCTTCATGGCGAAGCGAACGAAGCTGCCTACGATCGTAATGGGCCGCTCCATGTGGGGCGGCCCATCGATGGATGATGACTCCAAGGTCACGTTTGAACTTGAGGCCGAAACGGGCGAGATCTTCGAGGCCAGCTTCTCGCTGCGCGGCATCCTAAGCACTGTTGTGATGGCCCACAGCTGGCCGCCTCTGAAGGACGAGCTCGCGCAGATCGAGCCGCCCATCAAGGTTTAACCTCGTGCTACAGGGGCCGACGACATCGTCGCTGTTCCTGTGGAGCTCAGAACGGCTTGACGACCACGAGCACGGCGATCGCAGCAGCGCTGCCGACGATCAGCGGCGGCGCATGAGAGAACCAGCGCGGCGCCGGCGACTCGGACCGTGCAAGCCGTCGCAGCGTTCCCGCGAGCACGCCGTGCAGCGCGGACAGCGCGACCACGATGCCGAGCTTGATCGTCAGCCAAAGCGAGCCGAACCATTGGCCCTGCATGGCGAGTGCGAGGCCCGCGCCCCACACGACGAGCATGGCCGGCGTCGTGACACGCCGGTCCCAGCGGCTGACAATCTCGACCATGGTGGCGGCACCAGCCGCTTCTGCCTTGGTCGCAGCCGCCGCGATGGTGATCGCTGCGGCCAGCAACCCGCCGCTCCAGCACAGTACGGCGGCGACGTGCAGCGCCTTGAGCCACTCGACCATCATGGCGCCGCCAGCAGCATCTCGCGTCGCGCCAGGACGCGGGCATTGACGAAGCCGCCGAACGGCACGAACGCAGCCATTGTCATCCGGACGATCTCCGTTCTCGACCAGCCGCCGCCGGCTGCGAGCTGGATGAGCATCCAGATGTAGCCCATGAAAGCGAGGCCGTGGACAGGACCCATGATCCTGGTGGCGACGGCGAAGCCGGCAAAGTGCTTCAGCGGCACCGCCACCAGCACCAGCAGCAGCAATGTGCTGCCTTCGACGAGCGAGACTGCGCGCATCCGCTTCAACAGCGACAGCTCCTCGGCCTGATGTTGAGTGGTCATCATTCGACCTCCTTCAGCACCTTCTCGACCTGGGTGAGCCGCAGCTCGATCTGCCCCAGACTGCCCTTGAGGGCGGCGAGCAGCTCTGCACTCGTCTCCTGCGCTCGAACGGCTCGCTCGGTCAGCGCGCGGAAGCCCTCCTCCGTCGCGACCTGCCGTCCGGCCTGCCGGACCGCCGCAAAATACTTCATCGCAAACACCAGGATGATGGTGACAAGGACGAGGATCGTGACGAGCAGGAAGATGGCGGCTTTGTCAGCCATGTTGGTCTCCTTCCGGTTTGATGGAGGATGGAACGACGGACAGCGTCTCCGCTGCTTTGGCGATCGAGGACGGCGTCAGGGCGATCTCGAAGGGAGCAACCTCGAAGTAGTTCAGCGCCTTGCCGTCGGCGGAGAGCTCCAACCGGCTGGTGACCAGCCCCGCCTCTTCGAGCTTGCGCAAATGAAGGTGCAGCAATGGCCGGCTGATGCCGAGCTCGCGGGCCAACTGGCTGACATAGGTGCGCCCCCGGGCCTGCAAAGCAGCCACCACCCGCAACCGATGCGGATTGGCCAACGCTGCCAGCCTGTCCAGCAGTTGATCGCCTTCAGTGGGCATACGTCGCGGCTCTCCACCTGTAAGGATATTATTACAGGTGAGGTCCGCCCCCGTCAACTTTACGATACACATGTCAGGAAAAAATTTCGATTTCCATATATTTACCCGGACAAAAATAAGCTCTACATGAGCTGAGCCCACCTCACTTTGGAGCGACACCTCATGAACCCCGATCAGCGCAAGGCGGCGGTCGCCGCCTACAAGGAGCGCAAGAGCCCTGCCGGCATCTTTGCCGTCACCTGCGCCGCCACCGGCGCGCGCTGGATCGGCTGCGCGCCGGACCTCGACAAGATCCAGAACCGTCTGTGGTTCACCCTGCGCCAGGGCGGCCATCGCCGCGGCGGGCTGCAGGCGGCCTGGGCCGCCCATGGCGAAGGGTCGTTCAGCCTGGAGGTGATCGAGACCTTCGACGACGAAACGCTGGCCTATGTGCGCGATCGCGTGTTCGCGGAACGGCAGGCGCATTGGTGCGCGGTTCATGGGGCCGAGGCGATCTGATCACCGGCGGCATTCGCGCCGCTGTCATTGCACCGCAATAAGACCGATCGGCGCGCCCACCGCGGCACGCCGATCTCCCCACTGGCGCGACCGCGTGCGGTTGCTTAAGGAAGCGTTACCGCTCTTTGTATCGGGGCGGGAGAGTTCCTATCTCCGCAAGACTTCGTTGCGAACAGCGTCATATCTGCGTCATCCTGCCGAAGCGGCTCGGCTCGGAGGTTGACGTCCGAACGGCGGCAGTATTGGTACACCGGATGAATATTGCGACCACACGCGTGCCCAGCAAGACGTCGACGTCCCTGCCGAACATCCTGACCTATACGCGCATCGCCGCGATACCGGTCGTGGTCGGCTGTATCTACGCGCAGTCGGTATGGATGTATCCTTTGTGGCTCCGCTGGGTCGCCGTCGCGGTGTTTATTGCGGCTGGGATCACCGACTATCTCGACGGTCATTTCGCACGGATCTGGAACCAGCAATCGGCATTCGGCCGTATGCTCGACCCGATCGCGGACAAGCTTCTGGTCGCCTCCTGCCTGCTGATGCTGGCCGCCGACAGCACCATCCAGAACTGGTCGCTGTGGGCGGCCATTGTGATCCTGTGCCGCGAGATCCTGGTGTCGGGCCTGCGCGAATATCTCGCCGCGCTGCGCGTCTCGGTGCCGGTGACCAAGGTCGCCAAATGGAAGACCACGATGCAGCTGGTGGCGATCGGCTTCCTGCTCGCGGGCGAGGCCGGCGATGCGGCGGTCGCCCAGATCTCGACGTCCGTGGGTCCGATCGTGAGCGGGATCGGAATCTGGCTGCTCGGTTTGTCGGCGGTCTTCACCATCTATACCGGCTACGACTATTTCCGCGCCGGCATCCACCACCTCATCGAGGCAGACTCGCGATGAAGGTGAAGTATTTCGCCTGGGTGCGTGAGCGCGTCGGCAAGGCCGAGGAGACGATCGAGCCGCCGGCGGACGTGCGCACGGTCAGCGAGCTGATCGCCTGGCTCACCACGCGCGGCGAGGGCTATGCCTATGCGTTCGACAAGCCGAAGGTGATCCGCACCGCGATCGACCAGACCCATGTGCAGCCGGATACGGCCATCGCCGGCGCCCGCGAGATCGCGTTCTTCCCGCCGATGACCGGCGGCTGACGCAACGGAAGATCCGTCCATGACCGCGATCGTCACCGTCCGGGTGCAGCAAGAGGATTTCGACACCGCGGCCGAGATCGCAGCCCTCAGCCATGGCCGCACCGACATCGGCGCCGTCGTCAGCTTCTCCGGCCTGTGCCGCGGCAACGACCATGACACGCCGATCACCGCGCTGACGCTCGAGCATTACCCGGGCATGGCGGAGGCCGAGATCATGCGGCACACCGAGCAGGCGATGGCGCGCTGGCCGCTGCAGGGCCTGACCGTGATCCACCGCTTCGGCCGGATACGGCCGGGCGAGAACATCGTGCTGGTGGTGACCGCCTCCAGCCACCGTCAGGCGGCGTTCGAGGCGGCTGAGTTCCTGATGGATTATCTCAAGACCAACGCGCCGTTCTGGAAGCGCGAGGAAACCAATGATGGCGGCAGCTGGGTCGAGGCCAAGAGCCACGACGATGCCGCCGCGGCGCGCTGGAAGTCGTGATGGCGAAGAAGGTCAAGACGGCAGCGCCGCGCAAGGCGGCGGCGCCGAAGCTGCCGAAGGTCAATGAGGGCGAGCTGGTCAGCCTGCTCGACTATCTGCGCTACGCGGTGAGCTGCTTCCAGGACGCCGATCTGGTGTTTGCGCACGGCACCACCGATCCGGTGTCGGAGGCCGCCTTCCTGATCGGCGAGGCGCTGCATCTGCGCCCCGATCAGTTCGAGAGCTTCGTCACGGCCCGGGTCACCGCGGCCGAAGGCAAGATGATCCTCGACCTGATCACGGCCCGAATCACCACGCGAAAGCCGGCGGCCTATCTGGTCAACAAGGTCTACATGCGCGGCCTGCCGTTCTACGTCGACGAGCGCGTCATCGTGCCGCGCTCGTTCATCGGCGAGCTGCTGGAGACGCATTTCGGCGGCGCCGAGGCCGATGGCACCTCGCTGATCGATGATCCGCTGGCCGTGGACAGCGTGCTGGACCTCTGCACCGGCTCTGGCTGTCTGGCGATCCTGGCCAGCCGCCACTTCCCCAATGCGGTGATCGACGCCGTCGACATCTCCAAGGACGCGCTCGCGGTCGCCACGAAGAACGTCGCCGACTACGACCTCGGCGAGCGCATCTCGCTGCACCGCGGTGACCTGTTCGCACCGCTCAGCCAGCGCCGCTACGATTTGATCATCACCAACCCGCCCTATGTCGACGCCGAGGGCATGGCCGGCCTGCCCCGGGAATGCCGCGCCGAGCCGGCGCTGGCCTTCGACGGCGGCACCGACGGGCTCGACATCATCCATCGCATTCTCAGCCAGGCCCGCGACCATCTGACTGCGGAGGGCGGATTGTTGTGCGAGGTCGGGCGCGACCGTCCGCAGATCGAGGCGGCCTATCCCGACCTGCCGCTGCTCTGGCTCGACACCGAGGACTCCGAGGGCGAGGTGTTCTGGATCACCGCGCGCGATCTGGTCTGAGACGCGGCTGCCCGAGGCACAGCGGCCCGGTTGGCGCGAAATGACGCAGCCACTTCCAATATCCGGCACAATCTGCTGCCGCTGTGCAGAAACCGCTCACCAGGGCAGCAGGGAACGCTGGACCTTTGACGTTTCCGTCGGCGCGCGAAACTGATAGCTTGGCGCCGGCCCGGATCATCGGCTGACCACGTCGGCGCGCGCATTCAGGCCCATCAGCACGATCCGTTTCGGCAAGCTGTCCTGGCACCGGTTCGCCACCTTTCCGGATCATGCTGCCGCCGTCGCACAACCTGCCTTGAACGTCCGAGAGGTCCCCATGCTGGACAAGAGCCCCCGCCCCGCCGTCACCGTTCCGAATGATCTTGCCGCGCATTGGATGCCGTTCACCGCGAACCGTGCCTTCAAGAAGAACCCGCGCCTGCTCGCCGGTGCCAAGGACATGCACTACATCACCGTCGATGGCCGCAAGATCATCGACGCCGCCGCCGGCATGTGGTGCTGCAACGCCGGCCACGGCCGCAGCCAGATCGCCGAGGCGATCGGCCAGCAGGCCGCCGCGCTCGACTACGCGCCGCCGTTCCAATTCGGCATTCCCCAGGCGTTCGAACTCGCCAACCGCATCGCCGATCTCGCGCCCGCCGGCCTCGACCACGTGTTCTTCTGCAACTCCGGCTCGGAGGCGGCCGACACCGCGCTGAAGATGGCGCTTGCCTATCACCAGATCAACGGCCAGGGCAGCCGCACCCGCCTGATCGGCCGCGTCCGCGGCTATCATGGCGTCGGCTTCGGCGGCACCTCGGTCGGCGGCATCGTCAACAACCGCAAGCTGTTCGGCACCCTGCTGACCGGCGTCGACCACATCCCGGCGACCTATGACCGCGAGAAGCAGGCCTTCACCAAGGGCGAGCCGGAATACGGCGCGCACTTCGCCGATGAGCTGGAAAACCTCGTCAACCTGCACGGCGCCAACACCATTGCCGCCGTCATCGTCGAGCCGATGGCCGGCTCGACCGGCGTGATCCCGGCGCCGAAGGGCTATCTCAAGCGGCTGCGCGAGATCACCCAGAAGCACGGCATCCTCTTGATCTTCGACGAGGTCATCACCGGCTTCGGCCGCCTCGGCTACGCCTTCGCCGCCGAGCGCTACGGCGTGACGCCTGACCTTCTCACCTTCGCCAAGGGCGTCACCAATGGCGCGGCGCCGATGGGCGGCGTGCTGGTGCGCGACACCATCCACGACGCCTTCATGAGCGGCCCCGAGCACATGGTCGAGTTCACCCACGGCTACACCTACTCGGCGCATCCGATCGCCTGCGCCGCCGGCCTCGCCACGCTCGACATCTACCGCGACGACAAGCTGTTCGAGCACGCCCGCGCCATAGAGCCGAAATTCGCCGACGCCGTGATGTCGCTGAAGGGCCTGCCCAACGTGCTCGACATCCGCACCGTGGGTCTCACCGCCGGCATCGACCTCGCGCCGCTACCCGACGCGGCTGGCAAGCGCGGCTACTCCGCGATGGAGACCGCCTTCCACAACAACGACCTGATGCTGCGCATCGCCGGTGACACGCTGGCGCTGACCCCACCGCTGATCATCAGCGAGGATCAGGTCGGCGAGATCATCGAGAAGGTCGGCAAGGTCATCAAGGCCGTGGCGTAAGCCATTCGGCGACCAATCGGCCATGATCGGCCAGGAGCAGAATTGGCGGCCCGCGTGGCCGCCATTTTTGTTTCTACGATCCCCAAGAACGGTCATTGCGGCTTTCCACATGTCGCATGCCGGCCGACAATAGCCTCGCGCGTGCGCAGGGAACCTTCGCAAATCCTCCACGTTCATGTCGCGAGCCGGCGGTTCGCGCGCGGCGATGGATCATCGGAGGACGCGCATGCTTGCACCGCCAGGAGAGCTGCTGCGATTGGGGCTCGAGCAGAGACTCAACCGCGTCAGGCGCGCCACCCAGGCCTACATGCGCGATCGCGCCCGGCAGGCCACCGGAACGGTGACGTCCTACGCCGTCGCCGCCGGGCTGTTCGCCACCGCGGGCATCTTCCTGATCGCCGCCTGCATCGTCGGATTGACCGCGCTGTTCCGCTGGGTGGAAATGACCTACGGCCTGTTCACCGCATTCGCTGTGGTCGGCGGCATCCTGGTCGCGCTGGCGGTGATCTGCGCGATCATCGCGGCGGTGAAGTTGCGCAGTCCGACGCCGCACTATCCTTCACTCTCCAGCCGGCTGCGCGTGGCGATCGCAGCGCCCGTGGCCCGGGAACCCGACGCGGACGAGATCGATCCCGACACCATCCCCCTGGCACCGTCATCGACCTCCACGAATCACGGGAGCGGAGCTGCGGGCGCACTCGGCCGGGTCAACGTGCCCGTTGGTGTCGCCGTTGCGGCACTGCTGCTCGGTGTGGCGGCCTTGCGCCGGCGTCACCGCAGCGCGTAAGCCTGCCCCGACAGCGACAGGCGCGGTTCGACGGACATCGAAGAATCACCGGCTCGGTTGAGTTGATCAGCAACACCCGTTGATCAGCTCATGGGCATCGCGCGCATGTCTCAATGTGTCTGGAGTCCGCGTGGCGCTTTCCCCGGTGTTCTACGGGTCGGCGACACTACGATGACACTCCGCTTTCCCCGGTGAACTTGCGTAAATGACACGCAGACGGGAAATCATCGGCCTCTCCCGGTATTTGAATCCCGCCGACTATCCTCGCGAATCAACAGAAGTGCTAAGGTTGCATTCGGTTGGGAGCGTCGCGCAGCATGATCCGTATCTCCACGATTTTCATTGCCATTTGTATGGTTCTGGTCGCAGCCTCGCTCGGCCTGATCCTGTATTCGGTGGCCGGCATCAGTGGCTCGGAATCCGCGATCGTCGCGCTCGCCGCACTGACGTTCCTGATTCTCTACAATGCCGTGTCGATGCGGCTGCGCGACCGCACCGATATCGGCAGCCAGATCGCCGATCTGTCGCGCGGCACCGCCGACCTCGCGCGCCAGGTCGCCGAGTTCGGCCGACGCCTGTCGGCGGTCGAGGGACGCATCGTGTCCTCGAGCTCGGTCAGCGCCGATCGCCTGCAGGGCGTGATCGGCGAGATCAACGAGCTCGGCGGACTGATGAAGCAGCTCGCCGTCACCGTGGCCCAGCATGAAGACCTGATCGCGGCGATCCCGCCGGCAACACCGCCGGGAGCTGCTGCCGGCATGGTTCGCGAGGCCGATCATCCGCTCCCGGCGGCCGCTGCCTCCAGCGGCGCGCGCGAGATGACCGCGCTGCCGCCGAGCGACATCGAGCAGAGGATGCCCGAGACTCCCGGCACGTTCAGCGCGGCATCGGCTGCCGCCCCCCTGCCGCCCAAACCGCAGGCCCCGGCGGTCACTGCCGTACCAGTAGCCTCCAAGATCACGACGCCGGCTCCGTCGGCGCCGGTTGCCCCCGCCGTGCCGCGCAGCCAGCCGCAGATCCTCGCCGCGGTCAAAGGCGCGATCGAGGACAACCGCCTCGACATCTACCTGCAGCCGCTGGTGACGCTGCCGCAGCGCAAGGTGCGCTTCTACGAGGCGGTGACGAGGCTTCGCGACGAGCGCGACCAGGTGGTCGCGGCCGAGGACTTCATCGGCATCGCGGAAGCCGCCGGCCTGGTCGGGCGCATCGACCACATGGTTCTGCTTCGCTGCGTCCAGGTGCTGCGCCGCCTGATGGTTCGCAACAAGGACGTCGGCATCTTCTGCAACATCTCCGCGGCGACCCTCAGCAGCCCCGCCAACTTTTCACAATGCCTCGATTTCCTCGAAGCGAATCGCGCCCTGGCGCCGTCCTTCGTGCTCGAATTCAAGCAGTCGACCTTGCGCAGCCTCGGCCCGACCGGGGCCGAGCATCTCGCGGCCCTGGCCCAGCGCGGCTACCGCTTCTCGATCGACCATGTCACCGACCTCCGGTTCGAGCCGCGCGAGCTTGCCGATCGCGGTGTCCGCTTCATCAAGGTCCCGGCCGCGCTGCTGCTCGACCCCAAGCAGAGCTCGGCCTCCGACATTCACCCGACCGATCTCTCCGATCTGCTGGGCCGTTTCGGCATCGACCTGATCGCCGAGCGGATCGAAGGCGAGAACAGCGTCGTCGACCTGCTCGACTACGACGTCCGCTTCGGCCAGGGCTTCCTGTTCGCGCCGCCCCGCCCATTGCGACCCGAGGGCGCATCTGCTACCGGCGAGGCCGCCGCCGGCCCATCGGGCGGGCAGGATATCAAGATTCAGGACCCCAATGCCGCCGGCACCACCTCTCTGGACGCGTCACACACCAATGCTTCGACGCGCAGCGGCAATGCCGCCCTCGCCCGCCGTGCCGCCGGGACCCTCTGAAATCAGCCGGCTGCCATGACCGTTCTCCGCTTCGAAGAGCGGCTGCGCGATCTGGTCGGCCGCAAGCAGGTGCTGCTGAGCGACATCTGGGGCGTGGTCCATAACGGGCTGGAGTCCTTCCCCGACGCCTGCGACGCGCTACACCACTTTCGCCGCCAGGGCGGTACGGTGATCCTGATTACCAACGCGCCCCGGCCGGCCGATTCGGTCCAGCGCCAGTTGCGCAAGCTCGGCGTCGCCGACGAGGTCTACAGCGCCATCGTCTCCTCCGGCGACCTGACCCGCCACTACGTGGCCGATCATCCCGGCGGCAAGGTGTTCTGGCTCGGCCCCGAGCGCGACAATTCCATTCATCGCGGTCTCGACCTGGCGCTGTCGCCGCTCGAAGAAGCGTCCTACATCATCTGCACCGGCCTCTACGACGACGAGACCGAGACCGCCGAGGACTACCGGCCGATGCTGCTGCGCGCGCGCGAGCGCAAGCTGCCGCTGATCTGCGCCAATCCGGACATCGTGGTCGAGCGCGGCGACCGGCTGATCTACTGCGCCGGCGCCATCGCGGAGCTCTACCGCGAGCTCGGCGGCGAGGTGATCTTCTACGGCAAGCCGCACCGGCCGATCTACGAGCGCGCCATGATGCTCGCCGAGCAGCACGCCGGCCGGAAGGTCGCGCGCGAGGAGGTGCTGGCGATCGGCGATTCCGTCCGCACCGATCTCGCCGGCGCGCACGGCTTCGGCATCGACTGCCTGTTCGTCACCCGTGGCATCCATTCCGAGGAGTTCGCCGGCGTCGAGCAGCTCGACCCGGCGTCGGTCAAGGAGCTGTTCGGCCACCCGCCGCGCGCCCTGATGCGCGAGCTGAAGTGGTGACCTGATCCCGAAACGAAAAACGCCCGGCCGGGTGCCGGGCGTCTTTCATTTGAGAGCGGATCAGGCGGGCGTCAGGCCGTCGCCATGTCCGGGAATACCGCGTCGATCTTGGTCTTCAGGGTCGCGGCGTTGAACGGCTTGACGATGTAGTTGTTCACGCCGGCCTTCTTGGCCGCGATCACGTTCTCGGTCTTGGATTCCGCCGTGATCATGATGAACGGCGTGGTCGCCAGGTTCGGATCGGCGCGGACCTCGCGGAGCAGGTCGTAGCCGGTCATCGGCTCCATGTTCCAGTCGGAGATCACGAGCCCGTATTTCTTGGCGCGCATCTTGTTGAGGGCCATCGAGCCGTCGCTGGCATCGTCGATGTCCTCGAATCCGATCTGCTTGAGAAGATTCCTGATGATACGGATCATGGTGCTGTAATCGTCGACGACGAGCACCGGCATCGTCAAATCAACCGCCATCTTGACTCCCCCAGACGCGAACACAACGCGCAGACTGTTACAAAAACGCTCTTGCGGCACGGGTCGTAACCGACCCCGCCATCCGCTCTGAGCAGTAGCATCAGCCGTTAAACAGCGCGTTAACTGCGCTGCGGCTGCATGTCGCTATTGCTGCGCTGCATGAGCGGAGGAACCCCTTCGGCTTGACTTCGCGGGGCCGGCCGCCCACCGTCAGGGCAATCCCCGCCCGCCGGCGGCCCACCGAAATCTGCGAGACATTTCCGTCACATGCCCGATTTCAAGATCATCCGCGATTCCACCCCGCCGTCGGACATCCTCAAGGGCGCGGTGGTGGCGATGGGCAATTTCGACGGCGTCCATCTTGGCCACCGGGCCGTGATCGGGGCGGCGGTCGACATGGGCAAGGCCAAGGGGCGGCCGGCGCTGGCGCTGACCTTCGAGCCGCATCCGCGGCGCTTCTTCAGCCCCAATACCCCGCAGTTCCGGCTGACCGACGAGACCGCCAAGCTGCGGCTGCTGGCCGGAATGGGATTGGCCGGGGCGGTGGTCATGACCTTCGACAAGGGCCGCGCCCAGACCTCGGCGCAGGACTTCATTCACCATGACCTGATCGGGCGGCTCGGCGTCTCCGGGATCGCGGTCGGCTACGACTTCCATTTCGGCAAAGGCCGGGTCGGCTCGCCCAGCCTGCTCGCCAACGAGGCCCCCAAGCTCGGCATCGAGGTCGACATCCAGGCCCATGTCGACATCGACGAGCGGCCGGTGTCCTCCACCGCGATCCGCGAGGCGCTGGCCGAGGGCCAGGTCACGGAGGCGACCGCCATGCTCGGCGGCCCCTGGTTCGTGACCTCGGAGGTGATCCACGGCGAGAAGCGCGGCCGCGATCTCGGCTACCCCACCGCCAACATGCGGCTCGACCGCGATTGCGGGCTGCGCCACGGCATCTATGCCGTGCGGGTCGGCCGCGGCCGCGGCGCGAACCGGGTGCTGATCGACGGCGTCGCCAATTTCGGCCGCCGGCCGACCTTCGACAACGGCGCGCCGCTGCTCGAGACCTTCCTGTTCGATTTCAAGGACAGCCTCTACGGCGAGGTCCTGGACGTCGCCTTCATCGGCTTCATCCGCGAGGAGGCCAAATTCACCTCGATCGAGGCCCTGATCCGGCAGATGGACGACGACAGCGCGCGGGCGCGCGCCCTGCTGGCGGCCGCCCCCGGCCTCTTCCCCCGGCTCGGCGAGATCGGCTGACCGCCTCCCCGCGAACTGCGCTTTGCGATTTCGCGGCGCGGCTGCTATGAGGGAGCCCCATGTTGATACGGCGCATCATCGGCATTAGCGGCCCGGCTTCCGCCTGAGCTTCGAGCTCGGCGCAAGACCGGGATGTCTCTGCTCGTTCCGCCGCCCGCGATCGAAATCGCGTCTCAGCGCCCTCTTAAAGCTCAGCCAGCCAGATCACGATGTCCGAAAAGCCGCAAAAGCCCGACGCCCAAAAATCCGACGCCAAGGACTATTCCAAGACCCTGTACCTGCCGCAGACGGAATTCCCGATGCGCGCCGGCCTGCCGCAGCGCGAGCCGGAGATCCTGAAATATTGGGGTGACATCGACCTCTACGGCAAGCTGCGCGAGACCGCGAGGAACAGGCCGAAATTCGTCCTGCACGACGGCCCGCCCTATGCCAACGGCAACATCCACATCGGGCACGCGCTGAACAAGATCCTCAAGGACGTCGTGACCAAGAGCCAGCAGATGCTCGGCCACGACTCCAACTACGTGCCCGGCTGGGACTGCCACGGCCTGCCGATCGAGTGGAAGATCGAGGAGGAGAACTACCGCAAGAAGGGCAAGACCAAGCCCGACTTCCGCGACTCCGCCGCCATGGTTGCATTCCGCCGGGAGTGCCGCGCCTACGCCGATCACTGGCTCAACGTGCAGCGCGAGGAGTTCAAGCGTCTCGGCGTCATCGGCGACTGGGATCATCCCTACGCCACCATGACCTATCCGGCGGAGGCGCAGATCGCCCGCGAGCTGATGAAGTTCGCCGCCAACGGCACGCTGTATCGCGGCTCCAAGCCCGTGATGTGGAGCGTGGTCGAGAAGACCGCGCTCGCCGAGGCCGAGGTCGAGTACGAGGACTATCAGTCCGATACGGTGTGGGTGAAGTTTCCGGTGACCTCGCCGGCGCATGGCGCGCTCGCCGGCGCCGCGGTGGTGATCTGGACCACCACACCCTGGACCCTGCCCGGCAACCGCGCCATCTCGTTCTCGCCGAAGATCGCCTATGGCCTCTACGAGGTCACCGACGCGCCGGCTGACAACTGGGCCAAGACCGGCGACAAGCTGATCCTGGCCGATGCGCTGGCCGACGGCGTGTTCAAGCAGGCGCGCGTCACGAGCTACAACAGGCTGCGCGACGTCCCCGGCGACACGCTCGACGCCGTCGAATGCGCGCATCCGCTGAAGGGCCTCGCCGGCGGCTACGGCTTCACCGTGCCGCTGCTGCCCGGCGACCACGTCACCGACGACACCGGCACCGGCTTCGTGCACACCGCGCCCGGCCATGGCCGCGAGGATTTTGACGTCTGGATGGCGCATGGGCGCGAGCTCGACGGCAGAGGCATTGCGACCACCATCCCCTACACCGTCGACGAGAACGGCGCGCTGACCGACCATGCGCCGGGCTTCACGGGAAAACGCGTCATCAACGACAAGGGCGAGAAGGGCGACGCCAACGAGGCCGTCATCAAGGCGCTGACCGAGGCCGGCATGCTGCTCGCGCGCGGCCGGCTGAAGCATCAGTACCCGCATTCCTGGCGCTCCAAGAAGCCGGTGATCTTCCGCAACACGCCGCAATGGTTCATCGCGATGGACAAGGACATCGCGGACCATGGCCACGCGAAATCCGGCGACACGCTGCGCGCCCGCGCGCTGCGCGCGATCTCGGTCACGCAATGGGTGCCGGCCGCCGGCCAGAACCGCATCAACGGCATGATCGCCAACCGCCCGGACTGGGTGATCTCGCGCCAGCGCGCCTGGGGCGTGCCGATCGCGGTGTTCGTGCGCGAGACCGGCGACGGCTCCGCCGAGATCCTGCAGGACGAGACCGTCAACACCCGCATCGCGGAGGCCTTCGAAAAAGAAGGCGCGGACGCCTGGTACGCCGACGGCGCGCGCGAGCGCTTCCTCGGCTCACGCGCCAACGAGGACTGGAAGAAGGTCGACGACATCTGCGACGTCTGGTTCGACTCCGGCTCGACCCACGCCTTCGTGCTCGAAGACCCCGTGCACTTCCCCGGCCTCGCCGGCATCAAGCGCAAAGTCGATGGCGGCCGGGACACGGTGATGTACCTGGAAGGCTCCGACCAGCATCGCGGCTGGTTCCACTCGTCGCTCCTGGAAAGCTGCGGCACCCGCGGCCGCGCGCCGTATGACGTCGTGCTGACGCACGGCTTCACGCTCGACGAGAACGGCCGCAAGATGTCGAAGTCGCTCGGCAACACCGTCGAGCCGCAGAAGGTGATCAAGGACTCCGGCGCCGACATCCTGCGCCTCTGGGTCTGCGCGACAGACTATGCCGACGACCAGCGCATCGGCCCGGAGATCCTCAAGAACACCATCGAGACCTACCGCAAGCTGCGCAACAGCATCCGCTGGATGCTCGGCACCCTGCACCACTACAAGCGCGGCGATGCGGTCGCGTTCGCGGACATGCCGGAGCTGGAGCGGCTCATGCTGCATCAGCTCTCGCAGCAGGCCGAGACCATCACCCGCGCCTATGCCGCGTTCGACTACAAGACCGTGATCGCGACCCTCGCGGCGTTCATGAACACCGAGCTGTCGGCGTTCTATTTCGACATCCGCAAGGACACGCTGTATTGCGATCCGCCGTCGTCGGTGGCGCGCAAGGCGGCGCTGACCGCGATCGACCTGATCTGCGATGCCGTCCTGAAATGGCTGGCGCCGGTGCTGTCCTTCACCACCGACGAGGCGTGGCGGATGTACAGGCCGGACGCCGAGCCGTCGGTGCATCTGACGCTGTTCCCGGAGGCGATGGACGGCTATCGCGACGACGCGCTCGCGACGAAGTGGGAGACCATCCGCAACGTCAGGCGCGTCGTCACCGGCGCGCTGGAGCTCGCCCGCGCCGCCAAGACCATCGGCTCCTCGCTCGAGGCCTCGCCGATCATCTACGTCGCCGACCGCGCGCTGCTCGGCACCTTGTTCGATACGGATCTGGCCGAGGTCTGCATCACCTCGAACTACGAGGTCCGCGAGGGCGACGCGCCGGCCGATGCGTTCCGGCTCGATGCGGTGCCGGGTGTGGCGGTGGTCGTCGAGAAGGCCGTGGGCAAGAAGTGCGCCCGCTCCTGGAAGATCCTGGAGAGCGTCGGCGACGACAAGGACTATCCCGACGTGTCCCCGCGCGACGCGCAGGCGCTGCGCGAATGGAAGGCGCTGGGGGTGGGCGTGTGATGCGCGATCGCGCGTCACACTCCGCCGTCGTCCCCGCGCACGCGGGGACCCATAACCACCGGCCGTCTTGGTAGGCAAAGACTGATGACTCCGAGTCCTTTTCACCAATCGGCCGTCCGCGGTATGGGTCCCGGCGTTCGCCGGGACGACAGCTGTGTTTGCGGCCGGCTTGGTGGTCAACTCACCGGCTTGCAATGACCCCTCGCCTCCGTCTCGGCCTCATCGCCGGCTTCGCCACCCTGGTCATCGACCAGGCCTCCAAGCTGTGGCTGCTGTACGTGTTCGACCTGCCCAACCGCGGCACCGTCAGGATCACCCCGTTCTTCGACCTCTACCTCGCCTGGAACATCGGCATCAGCTTCGGCTGGCTGCAGAGCGAGAGCATGCTGGCGCAATATGGGCTGATGGCGGTGAAGGCCGTCGCGGTGGTCGCCCTCGCCATCTGGATGGCGCGTGCGGAAAGCAAGCTGGCGACGGCGGCACTCGGCCTGATCATCGGCGGCGCCATCGGCAACGCCATCGACCGGCTGGCCTATGGTGCGGTGGTCGATTTCGCGCTGTTCCACATCCAGATCGGCGGCACGGTTTACAACTGGTACATCTTCAACATGGCCGACGTGGCCATCGTTGCCGGGGTGGCGGGCCTGCTGTATGACTCCTTCTTCGGGGCTCATGCCGCAAAAGCGCCCTGATCGGGGTCGATACCGGCCGGTGCTGTCCCGGAGCCAAGAGCCTGAGGTTCTTCACGTTTTCGGGACTGGCGCGGTGACCGGACCAGCCGCCTGCGGCGAGCGTCCAAATCGGTGGATTCGCGGCCGGTTCGTCGGAGCCCGAGCACTGCACAAGCGAGGACGGGAAAAGCCATGCGCAAGACCGAAGTCAGCGGCCGGATCGTGACCCACGCGGCCATTCGCGCCCTGCGGCTGTCCGCCGTCGCGCTCGGCATCGGCCTCGTCATGGCCGCCGGCGCCGCCCGTGCCCAGGACGACGAGGAAGACGACAAGACCTTCGAAGAGAAGATCATCGATAATCTGATGCGCGGCCTCGGCGGCACCAACATGGAGACGCCCTCCATCGAATACCGCGAGCGGTCGCCGCTGGTGGTGCCGCCCAAGCTCGATCTGCCGCCGCCGGCCGCCGCGGCGCAGGCGACCGCGCCGAACTGGCCGAAGGACCCCGACGAGCAGCAACGCCGTGCCGCGGCCGCCGCGCGCAAGAAGGAAAACAAGGATCCGGTCAATGCGGCCCGCCCGCTGACCCCGGCCGAGATGAAGATGGGGCGGACGGCCGCCGCCAAGTCGACTGAGCCGATTCAGCCCGGCGTCGCCAACAACCCGATGATGAGCCCCTCACAGCTGGGCTTCAAAGGCGGCCTGTTCGGCATGTTCAAGGGCAGCGACAGCGAGACCAAGCCGTTCACCAGCGAGCCGCAGCGTGAGAGCCTGACCCAGCCGCCGCCCGGCTATCAGACGCCGTCGCCGAGCTATGCCTACGGCACCGGCAAGCAGGAGCCGATCGGCGGCAAGCAGATGGACATCATGACCGGCAAGGAACGGTGACGGCGGCACCGCCCCGTTCGCCCGGAGATGCCGGCTTCGCTGGCGTTAGCGAAATTTAATGTCTCGCGGCGGCACGATGTCGCCGTTTTGTGACGTCGGGCGCCGTCCGGCGCGATGTAGCATGCTGCGCTCAAACCCGATCGCCCCTCCCTGCGGGCCTCCAGAAGGATCATGATGTCCTCGCACCGGTTCAAATCCGTCGCCGCCGCGCTCGTCTCCCTCATCGCGTTCACGGCCGGCGCTTCGGCGCAAACGACGTTCGCCTCCGAGCCCCCCACCAGCTTCACCCTCCCCAACGGCCTGCAGGTCGTCGTCATCCAGGATCACCGCACGCCGGTCGTGACGCAGATGATCTGGTACAAGGTCGGCTCCGCCGACGAGACGCCCGGCAAGTCGGGCCTGGCGCACTTTCTCGAACATCTGATGTTCAAGGGCACCGAGAAGCATCCCGCCGGCGAGTTCTCCAAGACGGTCCTGAAGATCGGCGGCAATGAGAACGCCTTCACCTCGGTCGACTACACCGGCTACTTCCAGCGCGTGCCGCGCGATCAATTGCCGAAGATGATGGAGTTCGAGGCCGACCGCATGACCGGCCTCGTGCTGAAGGACGAGAACGTGCTGCCCGAGCGCGACGTGGTGCTCGAAGAGTACAACATGCGCGTCGCCAACTCGCCGGAAGCGCGCCTCAACGAGCAGATCATGGCGGCGCTGTACGTCAACCACCCCTATGGCCGCCCTGTCATCGGCTGGCGGCCGGAGATCGAGAAGCTCAGCCGTGAGGATGCGCTGGCGTTCTATCGCCGCTTCTACGCGCCCAACAACGCGATCCTGGTGATCGCCGGCGACACCGACGCCAAGGAAGTGCGCCCGCTCGTGGAGCAGACCTTCGCCAAGATTCCCGCGCAACCCGACATCCCCGCGCGCCGGTTGCGGCCGCAGGAGCCCGAGCCGGTGGCGCCGCGCACGGTCACACTGGCCGACCCGCATGTCGAGCAGCCGTCGATGCGCCGCTTCTATCTGGTGCCCTCGGCCACCACGGCTGCCCCCGGCCAGTCGGCCGCACTGGACGTGCTGGCGCAACTGATGGGCAGCGGCAGCAACTCCTATCTCTACCGTGCGCTCGTCGTCGACAAGCCGCTCGCGGTCAATGCCAGCGCGTCCTATCAGGGCACGTCGCTCGATCCGAGCCAGTTCTCGATCGCGGTCGCGCCGCGTCCGGGCGTCGATTTCGCCCAGGTCGAGGCTGTCGTCGACAGCGTCATCGCCGAGATCGCACAGAACCCGGTGCGCGCCGAGGACCTCGAACGCGTCAAGACGCAACTCATCGCCGAGGCGATCTACGCCAATGACAACCAGGCGACCATGGCGCGCTGGTATGGCGGCGGCCTCACCACAGGTCTCAGCATCGAGGACATCAGGAGCTGGCCCGACCGCATCCGGGCCGTGACCGCCGAGCAGGTCCGCGCCGCCGCGCAGACCTGGCTGCAGAAGAAGCGCTCGGTCACCGGCTATCTGATCAAGGACAATGCGGCCAAGCGCGAGGAGAAGCGGTCGTGATGAACACAATGACCTTCGCCCGCCGCTTCGCCTGCGCGCTCGCCGTCGGCGCCGCCGCGCTCACGATCGCTCCTGCCGCCCATGCGGCGACCAAGATCCAGCACCTGGTGTCGCCCGGCGGCATCGAAGCCTGGTTCGTGCAGGACGCCACCGTGCCGCTGATCGCGATGGAATATGCGTTCCAGGGCGGCGCCTCGCAGGACCCGGTCGGCAAGCCCGGCGTCGGCAATCTCGTGGCCGACCTGCTCGACGAAGGCTCCGGCGATCTCGACTCCAAGACCTTCCACGAGCGGCTCGACCGCCGCGCCATCGAGCTCTCCTTCCAGATCTCGCGCGATCAATTCCGCGGCTCGCTGCGCATGCTGCGCGACAACAAGGACGAGGCGTTCGAGCTGCTGCGGACGGCGCTGACGTCGCCGCATTTCGACAGCGCCGACGTCGAGCGCATCCGCTCGCAGGTGATCTCCGGCCTGCGCCGCGAGACCACCAATCCGAGCTCGCTGGCGGGCCGCAAGTTCCTCGAGCTTGCCTTCCCCAACCACCCCTACGGCCGTCCGGCCAACGGCACGCTGGACAGCGTGCCGACCATCACCGTCGACGATCTCAAGGCCTATGTCGGCCGCGTGCTCGCCAAGGACACGCTCAAGGTCGCGGTGGTCGGCGACGTCGACCCGGTCACGCTCGGCAAGCTGCTCGACCAGACGTTTGGCAGCCTGCCGGCCAAGGCTCAGCTGACGCCGGTGCCCGACGTCGTCGCCACCAGGCCGCCGCAGCGCGCGCTGGTGCCGCTCGACGTGCCGCAGACGGTGATTACCTTCGGCGGTCCCGGCATCCGCCGCCACGACCCGAACTTCATGGCGGCCTATGTGGTCAACCACATCCTCGGCGGCGGCGGCCTGTCGTCGCGGCTCTACAAGGAGGTGCGCGAGAAGCGCGGCCTCGCCTACTCCGTCTATGACGCGCTGCTGTGGATGGATCATTCGGCGCTGTTCATCGGCAACACCGCCACCCGCTTCGACCGCGCCGGCGAGACCATCGCGGCCGTCGAGCAGGAGATCCGCCGCATGGCGGAGGAAGGCCCGACCCAGCAGGAGCTCGACGAGGCCAAGTCCTATATCAACGGCTCGCAGATGCTGGCGCTCGACACCTCCTCCAAGCTGGCGCAGGCGATGCTGCAATATCAGCTCGACAAGATGCCGATCGACTACATCGAGAAGCGCAGCGAGATCGTGAATGCGGTGACGCTCGATGACGCCAAGAAGGCCGCCAAGCAGCTCTGGAGCCAGGGCCTGCTGACCGCCGTCGTCGGCCGCACGCCGCAGGCGGCCGCCGAACCGGCGCAAGCCCCAGTCACGGCTCCGGTGACGAAGACGAACTGAGCTTGCGAAGGCGCGCTCGCCTTCAACGACGCAGAATAACTATCAATGGCGACGTCATGCCCGGGCTTGTCCCGGGCATCCACGTTTTGGGGCAATTGACGCAGGTGGATGGCCGAGCCTTCGCCACTCCAAAGCGACTTCAGCCGCGCAGGCTGCACAAGCCCGGCCATGACGGCTGCTCGTGGCTTCCCACCGCGGCATCGACAAAAATGGTGTCGTCCCGGCCTTGAGCCGGGACCCATACCCCCAGGGAGGTGTTTGGGGCAGGCTGGTTTTGGGCATCTCGCGCCTCACATCTGCTGCGGCGTATGGGTCCCGGGTCGGCGCCATCGACGCCGCTTCGCGGCGCCGACGGCTTGCCCGGGACGACAGCGGGGCCAACACACCGACGTCACATACGAATAATTATCTTGCTATTTTTCCGAATTCATGATCAACTCTCCTTATCCCGCCTCACCGCAGAGGGGCGCATCGCGATCGTCACGACACGCGAGGCGGGGATGCGATGGCCGCGAGAGATCGCAGCGTCTTCTGAGCGAAGGCGCGGACGAACGATCTGTCGCGGACGTGAAGTCGCGTGGTCCTGGCATCCCGACGCTGATGCCAAGCTCGCCGGTGATGATGATCCGGCGGGCGACGGTGGCCAACAAGCCCGGTGCACCGAGGAGAGCGCGTATAAGCGTGAAGACCGTCGCGCGGGGAATGCCGGGATGCCTCGGCTGAACCTGTGGTACCTGCCGCCTGCATTTTTTTCGCAGGCGGGCCATGGGTGCGGCCAGCGCCCGGCATTCCCCGCGCCCTCTGCATTCTCAGCGAGGGCCACGACGATGCAAGCCTCGGGCAGGCATGCCGCGAGAGCGCGAAGCCGTGTCCTAGCTGATCGTCCCCGCTGTTTGAACCGTGAAGTCCGCCACACCAACCGCTGTCGTCCCGGACAAGCGCGCAAGGCGCGCGCAGATCCGGGACCCATACGCCGCAGCCGAAATGATGGGGACGAGATGTCAATGACCCGCCTGCCCCAAACTGCTCCCTGGGGTATGGATCCCGGCGTTCGCCGGGATGACAGCGGAGATTGTGATGACTGTCCCGGGTCAACGGTGCCGTCGACGCGAACCCGCGCACGCCGCCCCTAAAACCGCTATGGTGCACGCGAAAGCCTCGATTCCCCCTGGTGCTCCATGCTGCGGATTTCCCGCGACCTTGCCATCGACGAGAACGACATCGAGATCTCGTTCGTCCGCGCCTCCGGCCCTGGCGGCCAGAACGTCAACAAGCTGTCGACGTCGGCGCAACTGCGCTTCGACACCAGCCGCATCACGTTGCCGGAGGATGCCGCGGCACGGTTGGCGCGGCTGGCCGGCCAGCGCATGACCAAGAATGGCGTCATCGTGATCCAGGCCGAGCGCTTCCGCACCCAGGAGCGCAACAAGGCCGATGCGATCGAGCGGCTGGTCACGCTGCTGCGCGAAGCGATGGTGCGGCCGAAGGTGCGGCGCCCGACCAAGCCGACCTTCGGCTCCAAGCAGCGCCGGCTCGAAGGCAAGAAGCTCCGCAGCGACGTCAAGGCGGGGCGCGGCGCGCGCCGTTTCGACGATTAGTCCGCAACGCTGACATTCCTGCGGCGCGCACGACTGCTGCGCACGCTTTGTTCCCGCTGAAACAGCCGGCTACTACCACGGCGCGCCCCCTGCGACCTACGCTCCGGAAAAATTGCGAGCGAGGAACGATGGCGGGACGGCGTGCGGCGCAAGATGCGCTTCTTCTGTGCGGGGCATTCATTGGCGCGGTGCTGAGCACCACGATCGCGTCGGCGCAGATGACGCTGCCCGCGCCGAAGCCCGTCGACGGCGCCACCCTGTTCAAGCAGCAATGCGGCGTCTGCCATACGCTGAGCAGCGCCGAGCCGATGCGGCAGGGGCCGCCGCTGTCGAAGATCGTCGGCCGCCGCGCCGGCTCGATCGAAGGTTTCCGCTATTCGGCCGGCTTCGCCAAGGCCGATTTCACCTGGGACGAGGCCAAGCTCGACGCCTGGCTGACCAATCCGCAAGAGCTGATCCCCGGCGCCGTGATGGCCTATCGCCAGGCCAAGCCCGACGTGCGCGCCACGATCATCAACTATTTGAAGGACAATTGAGATGGCCAAGCCCGTACACTCCATGATCCGCGTCTTCGACGAAGCGAAAGCGCTCGACTTCTACAAGCGCGCCTTCGGCCTGGAGATCGCCGACAACCTCCGCTTCGACGGCTTCGCGCTGATCTATCTGCGCCATCCGTCGTCGCCCTTCGAGGTCGAGCTGACCGTGAACTACGATCGCAAGGAGCCGTACACGCTCGGCGACGGCTACGGCCATCTCGCCGTCGTCGTCGACGATCTCGATGCCGAGCATGCCCGCTTCGAGCGCGAGAAGCTGGCGCCGGGCCCGTTGCGCGATTTCAAGCACAATGGGGCGACGCTGGCGCGGTTCTTCTTCGTCAGCGACCCCGACGGCTACAAGATCGAGGTCATCCAGCGCGGCGGCCGCTTCGGCTAGCCGCAGAACGACGCAAATACATAAGCAAAAAACCCACGGAGGATACCCATGAGAGAAGTCGATCGCCGCAACAAATACGACCGCCGCGTTTTTCTCAAGGGCGCGGCCTCGACCGTGCCGGCCGCCGCTGTCGCCTCCGCCACCGGGCTGGGGATCACCGATGCCTGGGCCGAGGATGCCAAGGCGCTGACGCCGGCGACGCTGAAGACGCTGGTGAAGGTCGCGCGCGACATCTACCCGCACGACTTCCTCGCCGACCGCTACTACATCACCGCGGTCAAGCCGTGGGACGGCAAGGCGGCGGAAGATGCCGCGGTCAAGGCGATGATCAATGACGGCGTCGCCCGGCTCGATCAGGACGCGAAGGATCGCCACAAGGTGCCCTATGCGCAGGTGCCGTGGGAGGCCGACCGCGTCGCGCTGCTCCAGGGCATCGAGCAGACCACGTTCTTCAAGACCCTGCGCGGCGACCTCGTGGTGTCGCTCTACAATCAGAAAGAGCTCTGGCCAAAGTTCGGCTACGAGGGCTCCTCCGCCGAGCATGGCGGCTACATCAACCGTGGCTTCTCCGACATCGACTGGCTGCCGAAAGCCTGACGCCGGCGAACAACGAAGAGAACACGGAGGACACCACCATGGCAAAATTCGACCAGAACGATTCGAGCGTCGTCGTCATCATCGGCTCGGGGGCCGGCGGCGGCACGCTCGGGAACGAGCTCGCCCAGAAGGGCATCAAGGTCGTCATACTGGAGGCCGGCAATCGCTACGAGATTCCGGACTTCATCAATGACGAATGGGAGAGCTTCACCCAGCTCGCCTGGACCGACATGCGCACGACCTCGGGCACTTGGCGTGTCGCCAAGGACTTCGCCAATTTGCCGGCCTGGATTGTCAAGGCGGTCGGCGGCTCGACCGTGCACTGGGCCGGCGCCTCGCTGCGCTTCGACGAGCACGAGTTCAAGGCCCGCACCACCTATGGCGGCGTCCCCGGCTCGAGCCTCATGGACTGGCCGGTGACGCTCGCCGAGATGGAGCCGTGGTACGCCAAGGCCGAGTTCAAGATGGGCGTGACCCGCACCAACGACATTCCCGGCCTGCCCGGCAACAACAATTTCAAGGTGCTCGAAGCCGGCGCCCGCAAGCTCGGCTACAAGACCGTGCACACCGGCAACATGGCGATCAACTCGCAGCCGCGCGACGGCCGCGGCTCGTGCCAGCAGATCGGCTTCTGCTTCCAGGGCTGCAAGTCCGGTGCGAAATGGTCGACGCTCTACACGGAGATTCCGAAGGGCGAGGCCACCGGCAATCTCGAAGTGCGATCCGGCAGCATGGCGATCAAGATCGAGCATGACGCCTCCGGCAAGGTGACCGGCGTGGTCTATGCCGACAGCCAGGGCAAGATGCAGCTGCAGAAGGCCCGCATCGTCGCGGTCGCCGGCAACTCGATCGAGAGCCCGCGCCTCCTGCTCAACAGCGCCTCGAACATGTTCCCGGATGGCCTCGCCAACTCCTCCGGCCAGGTCGGGCGCAACTACATGCGGCACATGACCGGCAGCGTCTATGCGACGTTCGAAAACCCGGTGCACATGTATCGCGGCACCACGATGGCCGGCATCGTGCGCGACGAGGCGGCGTTCAATCCGAAGCGCGGCTTCGTCGGCGGCTATGAGATGGAGACGCTGTCGCTCGGCCTGCCGTTCATGGCGGCGTTCCTCAACCCCGGCGCCTGGGGCCGCAGCTTCACCGCGGCGATGGAGACCTATCCGCGCATGGCCGGCATGTGGCTGGTCGGCGAGGACATGCCGCAGGAGACCAACCGCATCTCGCTCGATCCGGTCGCCAAGGACAAGTTCGGCATGCCCGTGGCCTCGGTGCATTTCGACGACCACCCCAACGACGTCGCGATGCGCGCCCACGCCTACAAGCAAGGCTCGGCGATCTACGAAGCGGTCGGCGCCACCGTGACCTACCCGACCACGCCCTATCCCTCGACGCACAATCTCGGCACCAACCGGATGAGCGAGAAGGCCAAGGACGGCGTCGTCAACAAGTTCGGCCAGACCCACGACATCAAGAACCTGTTCGTCTCCGACGGCAGCCAGTTCACCACCGGCGCGGCGTGCAATCCGACGCTCACCATCGTGGCGCTGGCGATCCGCCAGGCCGACTACATCGCCGGAGCGATGCAGAAGAAGGAGATCTGATTGGCAACGCGTGATGGGTGCGCACCTCACCCGCCGCGAATGCAGTCAGCGCCTCCCCCGCTTGCGGGGGAGGTCGCATCGCATCGAAGATGCGATGCGGGTGGGGGAACGTTCCACAAAGACTGCCCATGAAGCGCGCGCAGGAAAGACTGCCCGTGTGGCGCCCCCACCCCGCCCTCCCCCGCAGGCGGGGGAGGGAGACGAGACAGCAGACGCGTGGCTACTCCGCCGCGTCCATGATCGCGGCCGGCGCGCGAAAATCCGGCACCGCGGCGGTCGCCTTCGCCCGATAGATCAGGCAGGAACAGCGCAGCAGCGAGGCGAAATTCCTCACCTCGCCGTGGTGGTCGAGCACCTCGGCGTACAGCGTGGTCACGAACTTCGCGAGGCTCATGCCTTCCTTGGCGGCGATCTCCTCGAGCGTGTCCCAGAACGCCATTTCGAGCCGGATCGACGTGCTATGGCCGCCGATCCGCAAACTACGGGTCTGCGACTCATAATCGCGCTGAGGCTGGTGTGCGAACAGATGGCACATGGTCTTCCTCCGGCTGATCGTTATTTTTGCGAAACGATATACTGGCCCCGCCCGCCTCACAATCCCGTTGGAGAAGGTTGCTTTTCTCTGCCGCAGCGCATGAAAAAAGCTATTCTCGTCCCACATTTGCAGCGTGGCCGCCGCAGCGCCGCGCGCCTTCAAGATCCAAGCCAGCCAGCTTTCAAGTTCGTTCGCACCATGCCCGTCCGCCAGCTCCCCGAACAGATCGTCAACCGCATCGCCGCCGGCGAGGTGGTCGAGCGGCCCGCGAGCGTCGTCAAGGAGCTGGTCGAAAACGCGATCGACGCCGGCGCCAGCCGCATCGACATCTTCACCGATGGTGGCGGCCGGCGAAAGATCGCGATCACCGACGACGGTGGCGGCATGACCGCGGCCGATCTCGCGCTCGCGGTCGAGCGCCACGCGACCTCCAAGCTCGACGACGAGGACCTGCTGCAGATCCGCACGCTCGGGTTCCGCGGCGAAGCGCTGCCCTCGATCGGCTCGGTGGCGCGGCTGTCGATCACGACGCGACACAAAAGCGAGCCGCACGCCTGGGCGCTTCAAGTCGATTGCGGCGACAAGTCCCCGATCGTGCCGGCCGCGCTGAACCAAGGCACCCGCGTCGAGGTCGCCGACCTCTTCCACGCCACGCCGGCACGGCTGAAGTTCCTCAAAACCGACCGCACCGAGGCCGAGGCGATCCGCGAGGTGGTGCGGCGGCTGGCGATGGCGCGGCCCGACATCGCCTTCACCCTCGCCGGCGAGGAGCGCGCGCCGGTGACCTGGGCCGCCGCGCTGCCCGGCGCGCCGGGCCAATTGACGCGGCTCGGCGACATCCTCGGCGCCGACTTCCGCAGCCATGCGATCGCGGTGCGCAGCGAGCGCGATCACGTTGTCGTCGAAGGCTTCGCCGCGGCGCCGGCGCTGACGCGCGCCAATGCGCTCGGCCAGTATCTGTTCGTCAATGGCCGCCCGGTGCGCGACAAGCTGATCCTCGGCGCGGTGCGCGCCGCCTATGCCGACTATCTGCCGCGTGACCGGCATCCGTTGGTGGCGCTGTTTGTGACGCTCGATCCGCGCGAGGTCGACGCCAACGTGCATCCGGCCAAGACCGAGGTGCGCTTCCGCAATGCCGGCCTGGTGCGCGCGCTGATCATCCACGCGCTGAAGGAAGGTCTCGCCCGCGAAGGCCGCCGCACCGCGGCCAATGACGGCGGCGCGACCATCGCCGCATTCCGCCCGGCCTTCGCGCCGCCGCGGCCCAACGTCGGTCCGATGAACTGGGACTGGCAGCGCTCGCCGTCGGCGCCGGTGATGCCGCATTTCGGCGGCTCCTTCCCTGCGGCGGCGCCCTCACCAGATCTCGGGTCGTTCGGGCTTGCGGAATCCTCTCAAGCGGCGTTCGACGTCGGCGGCCCGCGCGCCGACGTTCGGCTGCACGAGCAGCCGGCGACGCCTGACCTGCTCGACCGTCCGCTCGGCGCCGCGCGCACCCAGATCCATGACACCTACATCGTTGCACAGACCCGCGACGGCCTCGTCATCGTCGACCAGCACGCCGCGCATGAGCGCATCGTCTATGAGCGGCTCAAGGCCTCGCTGGCGGCGCATGGCGTGCAGCGGCAGATCCTGCTGATCCCGGACATCGTCGAGCTCGACGAAGCCACCGTCGAGTCACTGCTCGCGCGCACCGATGAGCTGGCCTCGTTCGGCCTCGCCATCGAATCCTTCGGCCCCGGCGCCGTCGCCGTGCGCGAGACGCCATCGCTGCTCGGCAAGATCAATGCCGCAGGCTTGCTGCGCGACCTCGCCGAGCACATGGAGGAATGGGGCGAGGCGCTGCCGCTGGAGCGCCGCCTGATGCACGTCGCAGCCACCATGGCCTGCCACGGCTCGGTCCGCGCCGGCCGCCGCCTCAAGCCGGAAGAGATGAATGCGCTGCTCCGCGAGATGGAGGACACGCCGAACTCGGGCCAGTGCAATCACGGCCGCCCGACCTATGTCGAGCTGAAGCTCGCGGATGTCGAGAAGCTGTTTGGGAGGAGATAGCGGCTACGATTGAGGCCACGACGATAGCTACAAATCCGGTGTCGTCCCGGACAAGCCACCGGCGGCGCGTAGCGCCGTCCGGCGGCGCCGATCCGGGACCCATACGCCGCAGCAGCAGTCAGGGACATGAACGACGTTACGAGCAGCCAGCCTCCCAACGCAATCCTGTGGCTATGGGCCTCTGCGTTCGCAGGGGCGACAGCGAGCGAGGATCAGGACCGGCGCAGGAACACGAACTCCGTGTCGTCGTAAGCGCGGCGCTCGAGCTCTTCGAACCCCTCGGGCGCCTTGAACGCGGCAGCCTTGGACTCCTCGACCACGAGCAGCGCCGATGGCACGAGCCAGCCGCCGTCGCGCAGCGAGGCCAGCGCCTTCTCGGCCAAGCCCTTGCCATAGGGCGGATCGAGGAACACCAGCGAGAACGGCTCGACCGGATGCGCCGGTCCGAGATCGGTGGCGTCGCGGCGGTAGACCTTGGTGACGCCGCCGAGCCCGAGCGATTCGACATTGTTGCGCAGCAGCGCCCTTGCCTCGGCGCCGTTGTCGACGAACAGCGTGAACGCCGCGCCGCGCGAGGTCGCCTCGATGCCGAGCGCGCCGGTGCCGGCAAACAAATCGAGCACGCGTGCGCCCTCGATCGGATCCTCGTAGGCGTGGACGAGGATGTTGAACAGCGCCTCGCGCAGCCGGTCCTGCGTCGGCCGGATGTCACGCGACGCAGGCGAAGCGATGTTGCGGCCCTTCAGCCGTCCGCCGACGACACGCATCGTAACACCCTACTCGTCATCCTGCGGCGTGATATCGCGCTTGCCGTGATAGCCGCGCTTCGGCCGCCGCGGCGGACCGGGGAAACGCGCCTCGGCCTCGTGGCGCTCGCGCGCTTCCTCGCTGCCGGTACGCTGGACGAGCACGCGGCGGCCCTTGCGGTCGGCGACGACCTCGCGCTTCGGCTTGGGCTTCGGGTCCGGCAACGGCTCGCGATTGCCCTTGCCCGCAGGACCGAGATCGGCACCCGACTGCGCAATCACCTTCTCGCCGAGCTGCTCGCGCAGCACCCGCGTCTTGACTTCCTGCACCTCGCCCTCGGGCAGCTCCAGCAGCTGGAACGGACCGTAGGAGACGCGGATCAGGCGATTAACCTCGAGGCCGAGATGCGCGAGCACGTTGCGCACCTCGCGGTTCTTGCCCTCGCGGATCGCGACGACGAGCCAGACATTGGCGCCCTGATCGCGCTCCAAGGTCGCTTCGATCGGGCCGTATTTGACGCCGTCGACCTCGACGCCCGCGGCGAGCTGATCGAGCTGCGCCTGTGTGATCTCGCCATGGGCGCGGACGCGATAGCGCCGCGTCCAGCCGGTGTCCGGCAATTCCAGCACGCGCGCGAGGCCGCCGTCATTGGTGAGCAGCAAGAGCCCTTCGGTGTTGAAGTCGAGTCGGCCGATCGAGATCAGCCGTGGCAGGCCCTCGGGCAGATTGTCGAACACCGTCGGCCGCCCCTCGGGGTCGCTGTGCGTCGTCATCAGCCCGCGCGGCTTGTGATACAGAAACAGCCGCGTGCGCTCGCGCTCCGGCAGCGGCGCGCCGTCGACCTGGATCACGTCATTCTCGGTGACATCGAGCGCGGGGGAGTTGATGACGCGGCCGTTCACCGTCACGCGGCCCTGCGTGACCATCTCCTCGGCGTCGCGGCGCGAGGCGAGGCCGGCGCGGGCCAGCACTTTGGCGATGCGCTCGCCGGCCTTCTTCGGTGCGGCCGGCTCGGCGGCAACGCGGGCGCTGCGCTTGTCGGTCTCGGGCTTGCGCTCGCGATAGGCGCCGCGGCCGCCGAACGCCGGACGCTTGGCGAAGACCTTGCTGTCGTCTTCATTGTCGCGGCGCGGCCGCTCGGAGAAGCCGTCGCGGCCACGGCGTTCGCTGCGCGGATGCTCCTGCCAGTCGGTGCGCCCCTCGGGACGGCGCGGCCGGTCGAAGCTGCGCTCCTCGCCCCGATCGCGCGGGCGGTCGAACTTCGGCTTGTCGAATTTGGGCCTGTCGAATTTCGGACGATCCTCGCTGCTGCGCTGGGTGCGCGGGCGATCGAAGCTGCGGCCGCCTTCGCGCGGCGGACGCGGGCTGCGTTCCGGGCGATCGCCATCCGCGCCGCGCTTCTGCCACGGCTTGCTCTCGCCGCGCGAGGGACGGTCGCCAAACTCCTTGCGCGGCCCGCGCGCGCCGGCACCGAACTTGCGCTCGCCCCGATCGCCTTCAGCGCCGCGAGAGAACTTGCGCTCTCCGCCAAACTTGCGCTCAGGGCGATCGCCGGTCCGCGGCGGACGGTCGCCGAAGCTGCGCTCGGTGCGCGGCCGGTCGCCGCGATCACGCGCGCCCTCGCCGCGTGGCGTATAGGGGCGTTTCTCACCATCGCGCTCCCGCGGAGCGTAGGGCTTGCGCTCGCCGAACTTGCGCTCGGACGATCGCCCCGCCGGACGAGCCTCGTCGCGGCCGGCGCGCGGCGTATAGGGACGCTTCTCGCCGCCCCGCTCGTCGCGATCGAATTTCGGCCGGTCGCCACGCGGCTTGAAGGCGCGCTTCTCGCCATCGCCCGACCGCGCCGGGCGAGCGGCATAGGGCCGATCGCCGCGCGGCCGCTCATCGCGGTTGAAGCGCGGCTTGTCGCCAAAGGATTTGCGCGGCGCATCGCCGTCGTCGCGGCGGCGCGGGGCGCGGCCCTCGTCGAAGGAGCGCTTGCCCCGGCCACCCGCTTCCTTGTCGCCGAAGCCGCGCTTGGCGAACTTCTTTTCCGGCCCACGCGCGGCGCCCGAGCGTCCTTTGCCGCCCTCGGACCGCCCCCGCGGGGCGCCGCCGCGGCGGCCGCGGGAATCGTTGTCTTTGTCGGTGGTGCGGGGCATGAAGGTCTCACTTCGAGGTGCAGGACGACGCGTGAACCGCGCGCTTCTGAAGCAGCGCATGTCACGCAGGAAATCGGGGTCCGGTTGTGCTGAAGGGCGATCCAGTAGCAGACTTGGGCGGGCGTGACGAGCCATGAACAGCCCTTCTTTCATGGATTTGGCGCTGAAAGCGGCCGAATCGGCCGCAATTTCCGGCGAGGTGCCGATCGGCTGCGTCGTCGTCCGTGACAACGCGGTCATCGCCACCGCCGCCAACCGCACTTTGACCGACCGCGATCCGACCGCCCACGCCGAGATCCTGGCACTGCGGCAGGCGGCCCAGGTCGTCGGCAGCGAGCGGCTGGTCGAGTGCGACCTCTACGTCACGCTCGAGCCGTGCACGATGTGCGCTGGCGCGATCTCCTTCGCGCGCATCCGACGGCTGTATTACGGGGCCGCCGATCCGAAGGGCGGTGCGGTCGAGTCGGGTGTGCGCTTCTTCACGGCGCCGACCTGCCATCACGCCCCGGAGGTCTATTCGGCGGTGGGCGAGCAGCAGGCGGCGCAGATGCTGAAGGAGTTCTTCAAGGCGCGGCGGTGAGGCCTATGCAGCCGCCTCCTTGCGCAGCGCGCGAAAGCTCATGCGAACCGGGAGGCTGGAGACGCCGCTCATGAAGGGCGACCGCACCCGGCGCACCCGCCCGGCGAGTTCGATCCGTTCGGTCCGGCGCAGCAGCTCCGCAAATAGCGCCCGCATCTGCATCCGCGCCAGCTGCAGTCCCATGCAGATGTGCGGACCACGGCCGAAGGCGATGTGCGGGTTCGGACTGCGATCGATCCGGAACGCGCCGGCGTCCTCGAACACGGTCTCGTCGCGATTGGCCGAATGGAAGAACAAGGCCAGCGCATCGCCTTCGCGAATGCGTTGCCCCCCGACCTCGGTGTCGCAGACCGCGGTGCGCATGAAGTGCCGCACCGGCGAGGTCCAGCGCAGCATTTCCTCGATCGCCGGATCGAGCAGCTCGGGCTCGGCCCGCAGCCGCACCATCTGCTCGGGCGCCGCGAGCAGCGCCGCCAGGCCGCCCGCCAATGCGAGCGCCGTCGTATCGTGGCCCGCCGTGACCAGCAGGATGAAGTAGGAGATCAGCTCGTAATGCGGCATTGCCGCGCCATGCGGCGCGGCATGCGCAATCAGGCTGGCGAGATCGTCGCGCGGTCGGGCGCGCCGGTCGGCCACGACGGCTTCGAAATAATCGCGCAGCGCCAGCATGGCCATCCGCATCGTATCGCCCGGCGCCTCGGCGAGACGGCGCCGCGGATCCTCGGCGCCCACGAAGGCCTGAGCGAGCCGCGCAAGCCGGGCATCGTCGGCCTCCGGCGTGCCCAGCATGCGGCCGATCACCCGGAAGGTGAAGGGCAGCGCCACGTCGCCTGCGAAGTCGCAACTGGCGCCGCGCGCGGAAACCCGGTCGATGATCTCGGCGGCCCATTGCGACAGCCATGTCTCCATCTCGCGCAAGACCGGCGGCGCAAAGGCGCCTTGGATGATGCCGCGATAAACGCCGTGATCCGGCGGATCCATCTCGGTCAGGCTGCGCACGAGTTGCGGCTTGCCGGTGACACGCTGCAGCACGGCCTCGGAGGTCTCGCTGGCGAGATAGGTGCGCGGGCCCGCGGCAAACTCATTGCTCCGTGTCTCGATCGAGACAATGTCGGCATAGCGCGTGACCGCCCGGAACGGACGAACGCCCGAGCGTTCAACCCAATGCAGCGGCGCGCGCTGGCGCAGCAGCGCACAGGCGCGTTCCAGCCGCGTTGGATCGGCGTGACCTCGCGAGGAGATCAGCACGTCCACAGCACGCTCGACGGCGGCGCTGCGGCGATCTGTCTGCGAGGATAGCGACGGAACAGCCGACATCAGTGCGAGAGCCCTGCTTGCGACGGGGCGGCATGAGTCAGGCGGCGCACCAGGAGCGTGAACTCCTTCATCCCGTAGTTGCCGATGACCTCGACGGCCGCCGCAAACTCCTGCTCGCAGTGGGTGGCCCAAACGTCCGGCGTAGTGCGATACAGGCGCGCCTTGGCGGGATCGCCGTCCTGCTCCTCATCAGCGGCCGCTCGCATGAAATTGACGGCAAAGCCGCGCCGGCTGGTCGCGAACATGCGCTGCAACATGGCTTTGATGTAGCCTTCCCAGGCGTCGCGCGAATAGCCGACGTTGACGTTCATGATGCCCGAGGCGACCGAATAGTCGGCGATGCGCGGGCTCTCCGACGCGACGACGAAGCGCCGCAAGGGGGCGGCAAAGCGGCGCCGCGCCCGGCTGATCATGGCGCGGGACAGGTCGATGCCGAGATAGTCAATCTCACAGGACGCAAAACGCGATTCAAGAAACGGCACCAGCGCGCCATAGCCGCAACCGATGTCATTGAGGCTGAACGGCGCCGACACGTCGCACAGCTTCATCAGTTGCACGAAGCGCAGGCCCTGCGTCGCCTCGCACGACCAGTCAACGCCGCGCGGCGTTGCGCCGTGACGCGCAACGCAGGCAGAGTAATAGGCATCGACGTCCGCCTGGATCAAGCCGAGGCTCGGAACGTCCTTCGCCGTGCGTGTGGCAGATCTGGCGCTCACTGCATGCTGAGCTCTCGAGCGCGCCGCTCCCGCACCGTCTTTGCAATCTGCTGTCGCACGACGCGGCCGGGCGTCGTCGGAATCGACACGATGACGTGCACGTCGGACGCGAAGACGACAGGCCGTCCACGAGAGACAGTGACGCGCGGATCATCGGCGGCCGAATGACAGACGAGCGAGATCGGCAACGGCGCGCCCGATTCCAGATCCTCCTTGAAAGCCTCGACGACTCGATCGTGACCATTTACGCCGTCGCGGTCCGAAGGATAGGTCTTGAGATGATCCAGGAATTTGTACCAGCGACGGCGCTCATTCCAGTCGGCAGGCACGATGCCAAGCAAGGTGAACGAGCGCTGCAGGCCATGCTCGGCAGAAAAGATCCCGAACTCGCGCTGCAACTCGGCCATCTCCGGCACCGCGTCAGCCTCGAACCGCTTGTTGAACTGAACCACGACGTCGAGCGTCGTGCTGTCCTTCATCATCGCTCCCATAACGGCTTCCTCCCGATAGCGCAGAATGCACCGGTGTCATGGTGCCTTCTTTTCTCCGGACCATCAAGGGCGATCTGGCGCCAATGGGACAGTGAAGCTGAACGGCACAAGGCAGCGCTCAGCT
Organism: Bradyrhizobium sp. HKCCYLS3013; assembly: GCF_051167615.1. NCBI lineage: Bacteria > Pseudomonadati > Pseudomonadota > Alphaproteobacteria > Hyphomicrobiales > Nitrobacteraceae > Bradyrhizobium > Bradyrhizobium sp. HKCCYLS3013. The sequence continues at coordinate 149,638 of NZ_JBNPTK010000001.1, read as the reverse complement.
TCTCACGCACATCAGCACCGAACCGGGTCGGTGATCGCTCGAGACGGCACGGCGCGATAGACATCGACGTCAGAACAGGGGAATCGAGCAAAGAGCCTCGTCTCCGAAGACGACCCTCGTGGTCGCCTCACTTCTTGCGTTTTTCGACCCGCCTCGCCCGTGCGGTCTCAGCGGCCTGCTTGCGTGCCTCACGACCGGGCGTCGTCGGGATAGAGATAATGACGTGCTTGTCGAGGGAGAAAACGATCGGACGTCCTTCCGACACGGTGACACGGGGATCCTCTGCCGCAGAGTGACAGACGATCGAGACCGGCAGCGGCTTTTCGCACTCCAGATCATCCTTGAACGCCTGGATCACACGATCATGGCCGTTCACGCTGGCGATGTCCGATGGATACGTCTTCAGAAACTCGAGAAACTTGTACCAGCGCCGCCGCTCGGACCAATCGGCAGGCACGATTCCGAGCAAAGCAAAGGACTGCTGTAGACTATGCCTCAGCGAGAAGACCCCGAACTCCCGTTGCAGCTCGACCATTTCGGGCAAGGCATCTGCATCGAATCGTTTGTTGAGCTGCACGATAATATCAAGGGTAGTACTGTCTTTAATCATTACCCCCATTGTAACCCCCAAATCTGAAAAAGCCGGAATTCAACGAATCGACAATGCATGCATCATTGCATTGCTTCAAGATGCAATTGCAGTTTCTGAACTAATGAACGCAGACAGAACGCACCGGAGACATTCATGAGATGTCCTATCTGCTCAAGAAGTCCCGCAGCCTGCTCGTTCCTACCGGCTCCGGCAAGAGCAAGGCCCAGAACGGTCGTCGCGTAACACTCCGCCACTCGATCCGTCTTTCGCTTGGCTACAAGGATCGCCTGTTTGCTGGCCTCGATGGCGGCATCGAAGTCGTCACTCCGGTAAAGCAGATCGGCATTTATGGCGGCCATGCGCGCCTCGAGCTCGAGCCCCGTCCTTGCGGCCCGAGCGGCTTCGATCGCGCCAACCATCTCATTCGTCGCGTCGGCGAATCGACCGGTCAAACCCTGTTCGAGGCTTTCGCAGAGCAAGGTGAGCACGCGGATGTAGGGAATGCCGGATGTTTCAGCGAGATCGGAAACTCGCCTTGCGTGCTCGCGCGCAAGGCTCTGGTCTTCGACCATCCATGCCAGCTCCACGAGGTTGAAGTGCGGGACGAACTGGAGCACCGGTGCGACCTCGGATGAAGGCTGCTGCACCAATTCGAGAAGCTCGCTGCGAGCATCCTCGATCTGGCCGAGATGAGCCATTGCGCGCGCCCTGATGCATCTCACCCAATAGCTGACGTCAAAACCGAGAATCTGGTTCGGGTTCAAACCAAGCGTGACGTGACTGTCGAAGCCGGCCTGGCTTGCCATTGCAGCGATGGCTGTATTGGCCGCCGAGAGCGCCTCGTTCATCCGTCCCGAATGTGTGTATGCCTGCGCCAGCATGGCGTTGACGGTCGCGTAGCGGCCGACATCCCCCTCGCCCGAGGTCAGCTTGATGGCGTTCTGCGCCAGGTCGACGTAGTCATCGGCCGCTCCCGTCGAAGCGAGCACTCGGCCATAAGCGCCGATCAACAACGGCTCATGCGCCTTGTCGGAGGAGCGGGCAAATCTCAACGCTTCTTCAGCAAACGGCTTGACCTCTTCGGCCGAGATGCCTTCGCGCCAGCCGAAGTTCAGGATCTGGCCGCTGGCCAGCGCACGCAGGCGGTCGACGCGCTCCGATTGCGGCAGCGCCTGCAGCAGGGAGCGGATCTTCTTCCACAGCCGCAGCGCCTCCGCCGTGTTGGTGCGGCCGATCCAGCGCGCCGCGCGCTGCAGATGCTCGACCGCCTGCATGGTCTGGCCGGCGAACTCATAGTGCGAGGCGATCAGGGCAGCGAATTCGTCCTGCGTCCCCCAATCGAGCGCCTCGATCGCCTTGGCCACGGCAGCGTGGATCGTGCTCAGCCGGGACCGCAGCTGCATCGCATAGGCGACCTCCTGGATCAGCGGATGGCGAAAGGCGAGCACGCCCATGTCGAACGGCGGCAGATCGTAGAGAAGATCGGCCTGCCTGAGCTGAGCGAGCGCATCGAACAGCTCTGCGTCATCGATGCCGGTTACGGGCTTGAGCACCGCCAGCGCGACCGATCGGCCGATCACGGCCGCTGCTTCCAGCACGTTCTTGGCAGATTCGCCGAGACGATCGATGCGCGCGGCCACGACCGCATGCACGGTCGGCGGCAGTGGAATCGGTCCGATGCCACCCTTGAGACGGTAGGCGCCGCGCTCACCCTCGAAGCCGCCGCTTTCGGAGACGGCGCTGGCAAGCTCCTCGAGGAAGAACGGATTGCCCTGCGCGCGCTCGACGATGTCGCGCGCCAGCACCTCGAGCGAAGGATCGTCACCGAACACCCCGCGCAGCAGTTCGCTTGCCTCCTCGGAGGCAAGCGGGACGATGTGCAGTTCGTGAAATGGGGCCTGCTGCATGAAGGAGGCGGCGAAACCCGGCCTGTAGTTCACGACCAGCAGTGTCTTGGTCCCGACCGTGGCCTCCGCGAGCGCCTCGACGAATTCCTCGCTGGCCTCGTCGACCCAATGCAGGTCCTCGATCATGATCACCATGGCGCCGTCGGCGGGCGCCGCACGGAACAGCGTCTTGAACACGTTCAGCAGACGGGTCTTGAACACGCCGGGATCGAGCCGGAGCGCCGGCCGTGCCGGATCGGCGAGATTCATGAAGTCCAGGAGCAGGACCAGGGCCGTGTCGGGCATGGCAATGGCTTCGAGCCGGTCGACCACGCGCTGACGCGACACCTCCACCGGCTCCTTCGGCCGGATGCCGAAGAAGTCGCGCAGCAATTCGAGCACCGGCTGGAACGGGGTGGCGCGGCCATGTGCCAGCACGCGCGCCTCGTAGACGCGAATGCCCTGGCGGCGACAGTGCTCGGCGAACTCGAAGCACAGCCGGCTCTTGCCGATGCCGGCCTCACCCACAATGCCGACGACAGCGCCGCGGGCGGCCAGGACGTCGTCGAGCTCGCGCTCGAGCACCGCGAGCTGAGCATTGCGCCCGATCAGCGGCAACAGGCGCTGGCCGCTGCGGAAGACGTCGCTCGCCGGCGCACTGAGGCGGCCGATCAGCTTGTAGATCGACACCGGCGAGGCAATGCCGCGCAGCGCGTGGGTGCCGAGCGGCTCGGCTTCGACGAACTGCCTGGCGCCGGTGTAGGTCTCCTTGCTGATCAGGATGGTGCCGGCCTCGGCCATGTGCTCCAGACGATTGGCGAGATGGACGTTGGCGCCGGCCGCGTCGTAGGTCTGGTACATGCTGTTCTCGACGACCTGGACGATCACCTCGCCGGTGTGCAGCCCGACCCGGACCTGCAAATGCGGGTCGGCGAGGCGCGCGATGGAGTCCTGCATCGCCAGCGCGCCGAGGCAGCCGCGAACCGCATGATCCTCATGCGGCACCGGCGCTCCGAACAGGGCCATGACGCCGTCACCCTGCGTCTTGTTGACGACGCCGTCATAGCGGTGGACCGCCTCCTTCATGAGGTTGAGCACCGGATCGAGCCGCTGCATCGCGAGCTCGGGATCGCCGAGGCTGTCGATCAGCTGGGTGGAATCGCGGATGTCGGCGAACAGGATGGTGAGACGCTTGCGTTCTCCACCCTTGCTGCTCAGGGTCCTCAGGACGCGCTGCGCCGCCTGGTCGGGCGGAGCCAGCCGGCCGGGCAACGGCGCGCCGCATTGGCCGCAGAAGCGATTCGACGGACTGTTGGTCTGGTTGCACGCCTCACATCTGAGGCTGAGTGGCTCGCCGCACCGGTCGCACGAGGCTCTCCCTGGCTGATTCTGCCTGCCGCACCGCGCGCATTCCATGGCCCCTCCGTTCCACGGCGGAACTGATTCATCCCATCAAGGCATGAGTCTATGGAACTGCCACAATTCGCACGGGAAAAATAGCCTTGCGGGGCCGACTGCGGCGACCACGATGCTCAGCCCTGACCGCTTTCCTGCGCCACCGCCTGCCAGGCAATGTCGCGCCGGCAGAAGCCGTCGGCCCATTTGATGCGGTCGACGGCCTGATAGGCCCGCGCCTGAGCCTCGGTGACGGTCTTGCCCGACGCGCAGACATTGAGGACGCGCCCGCCATTGGCGAGAATGGCGCCGTCCTTTGCCACCGTACCGGCGTGGAAGATCTCGACGCCCTCGATCCTCGCGGCGTCGTCGAGCCCCTCGATGACACCGCCCTTGGCGTAGTCGCCGGGATAGCCCTTCGCGGCCATGACCACGGTGACGGCAGCCTCGGGAAACCAGCGCAGGTCGAAATTCTTCAACTGCCCGTCGCAGGCGGCCAGCATGGCGGGCACGAGATCCGACATCATCCGCAGCATCAGCACCTGACATTCCGGATCGCCAAAGCGGACATTGTATTCGAACAGCTTCGGCCCCTGGGCCGTCAGCATCAGGCCGGCATAGAGAATGCCCTTGAAGGGTGTGCCCCGGGCGTTCATCCCGGCAATGGTCGGCAGAATGATCTGATTCATGATCTTGTCATGAATCTCCTGCGTCACGAACGGCGTCGGGGAATACGCTCCCATGCCGCCGGTGTTCGGTCCCTGGTCGTGATCGAACACCCGCTTGTGGTCCTGGGCGGAGGCCAGCGGTATCGCGGTCTCGCCGTCGCACAACGCGAAGAACGACACCTCCCGACCTTCGAGAAACTCCTCGATGACGACCTCGGTGCCGGCAACGCCAAAGCCGCCCTCGAACATCATCTTGATGGCGTCCTCGGCCTCGGCAACCGTCTTGGCGACGACGACGCCCTTGCCGGCCGCCAACCCGTCCGCCTTGACGACGATCGGAGCGCCGTGCTCGCGGACGTAGGCGAGCGCCTCCGGAGCGTTGTCGAAGCGGGAATAGGCGCCGGTCGGGATGTCGTATTCGGCGCAGAGATCCTTGGTGTATCCCTTGGAGCCCTCGAGCTTGGCGGCGAGCCTCGACGGGCCGAACGCCTTGATGCCCGCCGCCTCGAGATCATCGACGATTCCGGCGGCGAGCGGCGTCTCGGGGCCGACCACCACCAGGTCCACCTTGTTCGCCCGGCAGAAGGCGATCACCGCCGCATGATCGGCGACGTCGAGCGCGACACATTCGGCCTCCTTGGCGATTCCGGCATTGCCCGGCGCGCACCACAGCTTGGTGAGCAGCGGCGAGCCGGCGATCTTCCAAGCGAGCGCGTGCTCGCGGCCGCCGGAACCAAGGAGCAGAATGTTCATCGTCGATGCCGTCGCAGAGGGATGGGCCAATTTGGACGCCCCAATTGCCCGGCCCTCGCAACGGAGTCAAATCATGGCTGCGGCGGCTTCGCGGCTGCGCCGGCAATGATGTCCTGCAGGCTCGCGACATAGCGGGCGAAGGCCGCACGGCCGGCCGCGGTGGCCGTCACCGTGGTCTGCGGCTTCCTGCCGACAAAGGCCTTGTCCACGGCGACGTAGCCGGCGCGCGCCAGCGTGTCGATGTGGGCGCCGAGATTACCGTCGGTGGCGCCGGTCAGCTTCTTCAGCCGGACGAATTCCAGCCCGGCCCCGGCCGGCAGGGCATTCAGCGCCGCCATGATCCTCAGCCGCAGCGGCTGGTGGATGATCTCGTCGAGCTCCGCCAAGCCGTCAGCTCCGCCGCATCCATAGGCCGCCGAGAACCAGGCCGCCGCCATTGACGAACGCCATCCACAACGGGAAAGCCGCGCCGATGAAGAGATAGCCGACCAAGGTCAACGCGGTCACACAGAGACCGAAGATCGTGAACGCGATGCCGAACCACAATCCGGCCAGGCCATAGAACAGCATGAAATAGACCGGCCAGAACGCGCCCATCTCGCGCGGTCCGAAATGGCCGATCGCCTCGACGAAGAAACCGAAGGCGAAGAACATGACGAAGGCGAGCACCGCCCTGACATCGAAGCTGCGCACGCCGGAGCGCGCTTTCTCCGCCGCGCCCAACGTCAGCGATCCGGCAAGACCGAGAACATAGACCGCCAGCCAGGCCTTGCCGGCGTAATAAGGTGTGAGATAGGTCACGAGATTGCCGGCGAAGACGAGAACGCCCCAGAGGATCATCAGCAGGCTCGACAGCCGATAGATCTGCGACTGCCGCACGCGCTTCATCACATCCTCGATGTCGCCGAGCGCCCGCGCGGCTTCCAGGCTGTCGATCATGCGGTTTGAACCTCTAGCGCTTAGCCACGTCTTCGGCGATCGCGCTCACCGCCTGCGGCGCCGACACGATCTCCATGTGATTGACGCCCGCGATCAGCTTCACGTCAACGCCGCGCGCGACGGCGCGCACCGCATCTGCATATTTGTCGGCGAGCATCAGCTCGTCATCGGCGCCGGCGATAACGGTCACCGGGTGCTTCGCCGCGGCGAGATCGGCCTTGTAGCCGCGGGTCGCGAAATTGCGGAACAGCCGGTAGCTGTAGGTCGGCGCCAGGAATTTCTCCGAGTTCGGCCTGACAGCAAAGGCCAGCACGGGCAGTGCCTCGCAACACGGCATACCGATGCGCCTGAGCATGCCGAGCGCCAGGATGCGCGGAATGTCGGGACCGGCCCAGCCGCCCGAATTCTCACGGTTGGTCGGCGCATCGTAGCCGAGATAGGGCGACAGCAGCACGGTGCGCGTGAACAGGTCCTGGATCGGGGCGCTCGCCGCGCGCAGCGCAAAGCCGCCGCCTGCGGAATGGCCGAGCAGGACGATCGGCTCGGTCGGGATCGACCTCCTGAGCTCGGCGACGAGGTCGGCCAGATCGTCTTCGAGCTGTCCGAGATAGCCAATGTCGCCGCGGGTGCCGGAGCCGCCATGGCCGCGAATGTCGGGCGCGAAGGTATCGATGCCGCGCGCCGCCAAAGCATCGGCGAGGGCATGCACGGCGACGCTGGAGCCGGAGGAGCCGTGGACGACGATCGCGACCTTGCCGACAGCCGCCCCTCGCGCCGGGTAATGGCGATAGGCCAGCTCGGTGCCATCGCGGGCACTGAAGCGCTGCAGCCCTGGCATGGTGCTGCGGTCGACCCGTCCGGCCGTCTCCGAGATCGACTTGAGCTCGGGCGGGCGCGCAAGCGGCGTCGCGATCATCGCGGCCAGAACCAAAGCGAGCACGCCGACGAGGCAGAGCGCTCCTCCTAGGGCCCGAAACAGGACCTTCGCACCGCGTCGCATGCTCTCCTCCGCTCACTCATTTATAGAGTACTCTGTATAACAGAGTTATCGAAAAGACAACGGCTCGATTGGCGGCGGACGCGGAAAGCCCCTACCTTGGCGGCTGCTCCCCGAACCGAATCAGCCAGCGATGCCGCCTGCGGAAGCCTTGCCCAACGCGCCCGAATTCACCGTCACCGAGCTGTCCTCGGCGCTGAAGCGCACGGTCGAGGACCAGTTCGGCCATGTCCGGGTGCGCGGCGAAATCACCGGCTTTCGCGGGCCGCATTCCTCGGGGCATTGCTATTTCGCGCTCAAGGACGAGAGCGCCAAGATCGAGGCGGTGATCTGGAAGGGCGTGCATGGCCGCATGCGCTTCAAGCCCCAGGAAGGGCTCGAGGTGATCGCCACCGGCAAGCTCACCACCTATCCCAACTCATCGAAGTACCAGATCGTCATCGAGGCGCTGGAGCCGGCCGGGATCGGCGCGCTGATGGCGCTGATGGAGGAGCGCAAGCGGAAGCTCGGGGCCGAGGGGCTGTTCGATCCCGCGCGCAAGCAATTGCTGCCGTGGCTTCCCGAGGTGATCGGCGTCGTCACCTCGCCGACCGGCGCCGTCATCCGCGACATCCTGCACCGGCTCGAGGACCGCTTTCCCCGGCGCGTGCTGGTCTGGCCCGTGAAGGTACAGGGCGAGGGCTCGGCCGAGCAGGTCGCCGCCGCGATCCGCGGCTTCAACGCCTTGCCCGAGGGCGGTCCGATCCCGCGGCCCGACGTGCTGATCGTCGCGCGCGGTGGCGGCTCGCTGGAGGACCTGTGGTCGTTCAACGAGGAGATCGTGGTCCGCGCCGCGGCCGAGAGCATGATCCCGCTGATCTCGGCGGTCGGCCACGAGACCGACGTGACCTTGATCGATTTCGCCGCGGACAAACGTGCGCCGACTCCGACAGCAGCCGCGGAAATGGCGGTGCCGGTGCGCAGCGAGCTGATGCAGGAGGTCGCAAGCCTCGCGCGCCGTGTCAGCGTCTGCTGGCAGCGTGGCCAGGAGAGCCGCCGCAACGAGCTGCGCGCCGCCGCGCGCGCTCTGCCCGGCGCCGGAGATCTGCTCGCCATTCCCAGGCAGCGGCTGGATTCGGCGGCCGCCAGCCTGCCGCGCGCGCTGAAGACCAACACGCATGTGCACTTCCGCCAGTTCGCGGCGGCGAGCGCCAAGCTCACTCTGCGCGTGCTGCACGCGCAGATCGCGCAATCGCGCCATCGCCTGATCGCGTCGTCCGAACGGCTGTCGCTGTCGTCGCGCGGCCAGTTGCACCGGCGGCGCGAGCGGTTCGAGGCGCTCGATGCCCGCTTCAAGGCCTCTCGGCAGGCCTATGCGCAGGCCAAGCGCCAGGCCATCGGTCGCGAGCGCGACCGAACCGAACGTCTGGCCGAGCGGGCCCGGCGCGCGTTGCTGACCCAGCTTCAGCGCCTGTCGGCCCGCGTCGGCCAGAACGAAAAGCTCCTCACCGCCCTGTCCTATCGCAGCGTGCTGGCGCGTGGCTTTGCGCTGGTGCGTGACGAGGCCGGCCACCCGCTGCACCATGCCGCGAGCATCGGTCCCGGCGCCGCGCTCTCGATCGAATTTGCGGACGGCAAGGTCGCGGCCACGGCGGGCGCGGACCGCCCGCTTCCGCCGGCAGCGCCGTCATCGCCGAAACCTGCGCGCGAGGCCAAGCCTTCGGCAGCGAAGCGCACGCCCGATCCCGCCGATCAAGGCAGCCTGTTCTGATCGGTTCTCAGCGCGCCAGCCACTCGGCCACGAGCTTCTGCGCATCGGCGCGCGCCTCGGGATCGGAGCCGACATGGCCGCGCTCGGGCGCCCCGGCATCCGAGCCGGCAACCTGATGCAGCGGCAGGTTCACACGATCGAAATCGTGATAGGCGCCGGGATAGATCACGATGCGGGTCAGCGCGCTGCGGCCGCGCGCACCATCGATCATCTGTCGGCATGCGGGCGGCGAATAGACGTCGTCCAGCCCGCCGATCAGCACCAATGTCGGGACGCGCGTGCTCCAGCCGAGGCCGGACGAGGCACGGCAATCCGGGTAGAACGCCACCGCCGAGCGGAAATCGGGCGAGACATGCTGGGGCAATTGCGGGCGTACCGCCCATAACAGCGCGCTCGCACCGCTGGCCCAGCCGACCAGACTGACCCGGTCGGGCATCGCCCAGGCTTGCTTGGCCAGCCATTTCTGCGCGATCACGATGTCCGCGACACGCTCGCGCCGGCCGCTGATACGACGCTCCTTGACGCGGCATTGCGGGCCCAGCCCGCGCGAGCCGTAGCTGTCCGGCAACAGGACGGCCTTGCCGTCCCCGACCAGTTCCTCCGCCCAGTCGCGATAACGCGGCAGCACGGGCTCGGAGCGGCCGGAAAGCCCACCGCAGCCGTGCAGGGCAACGACGACCGGAAATGGGCCGGCCCCCTTCGGCCGGTAGAGCTGGGCGCGCAGCACATAGCTTCCCGAGGGAATCTCGACCGCGACAGGCGCCGGCAACGGCTCAGCCAAGGCTGAAAACGCCGTGGCGCAAAGCATTGAGACAACGATGGCGACGAGGGAGCGCATCAAACCAGCCGGGCGGGACAAGCGGCGGATATTGAAACCTAGCTAGCACGGAGTTTCGTGCAGAAGCATCACAAATCAGTGGGTTTGCGCGGGGGGACAGCGTCCCCCATCTATGCTAGGACATCATCGAAAATCGGCCTGTCGTGTGCGTGCGGCGCTCGCGGAGGGACTTCACGGCAAGGAATTGGAGATCGCGGACGTGCTCAACAAGTTTGGTCCCTCGGGCCAGGGCGAGGCGCAGGTGCAGTATCTGGATGGCGATTTCCGCGTGATCTCACCGGGAAGCTATGTGCGCTGCGCGGTCACCGATGTGCGGATTCCGCTGGACGAGCTGAAGTATTGGAGTGTCGATCTGCAGGAAGCCTACGCCGTGCCGACCGCCGTGCTGCAGCGGCATTATCCGGGCGCATTGAAGGCCAACGGCTGACCTTTACGCTTCGCTGCCAGTCGTTGCACAACCAGCGCGCGCAACGCGGCGAGATCGTCGAACTGCAAAGTGACCGGGAATGCCATGACATCGGGCGCGGCCTCATGGCCGCGGAACCGCACGAGATCTTTTTCCGTGGTCACCAGGGCAAATCCATCACGCCTCGCTTCGTTGGCGAGGGCTGCGACGTCGCCTGTCGTGAATGGGTGGTGATCCGGAAAGGCCCGCTCGCGCCTGACGTCGAGACCCGCGCCGCGAAGGGTGCGGAAGAAGCGGGCGGGATCGCCGATCCCGGCAAACGCCAGCAGCGGCCTGCCCTGCAACGCCGCGACGACCTTTGCATCGGGCTGCAACGCGGCCGAGAACACCGGCTTGCCGGCCGCCGAGACACGCGCAGCGACCAGATCGCTGGCTCGGCCGCCGCCGATCACGACCAACGCGTCGGTGCGCGCCAGTTGCGGCGGCAGCGGCGCGCGCAACGGTCCGGCGGGAAACACCTCGGCATTGCCGAGGCCGCGCGCGCCGTCGATCACGATCAGCGCGAGATCCTTGGTGATCGACGGATTCTGGAAGCCATCGTCCATCAGGATGACCGAGGCGCCCTGCGCCTTGACGAGGCCGATGCCGTCGGCGCGGTCGCGCGAGACGACGACCGGCACCCGCGCGGCCATCATCAGCGGCTCGTCACCGACATCGGCCGCCTGATGGATAGCGGGATCGACGGCCACGGGACCGTGCAGCCGGCCGCCATAGCCACGGCTCAGCACCACCGGCCGCTCGCCGAGGTCACGCAGCATGTCGGTCAGCGCCAGCACGGTCGGCGTCTTGCCGGCGCCGCCGACATGGAAATTGCCGACGCAGATCACCGGCAGGCCTGCATCGACTCCGACTTGCGCCATGCGGCGTGCGGCAATGGCACCGTAGAGTGTCGAGAGCGGGGACAGCAGACGCGATTGCCAGGAGGGCGGCCGATGCCAGAAGGCCGGCTCACGCATCGCCGGCGGCCCCCATCTCGAGCCTGACCTGCAACAGATACGGCTCGAGCGCCGACAGCGTCCGCTCCAGCGCGCCACCGAGCTGATCGACGACGCGCGTGCCTGCCGCAACCAGGCTGTTGCCGGCTGCGGGATCGGCGAGCAGCTGCCGGAGCTGCCGGATCAGCGCCTCCTGATCGTGGGCGAGCCGGGCTCCCCCGGCCTTGTCCAGCGCCTCGTAGACGTCGGTGAAATTGAACACGTGCGGGCCATGCACGATCGCCGCGCCGAGCTTGACCGCCTCGATCGGGTTCTGGCCGCCATGCTCGACCAGCGACCCGCCCATGAACACGACCGGCGCCAGCCGGTAGAACAGGCCGAGCTCACCCATGGTATCGGCGACGTAGATGTCGGTGCCGGCGAGCGGCTGGTCCTCGCGCGACCGCAAGGCGCCCTGCAGGCCGGCGCTTGCGACGAGCTCCGCGACCGCCGGGCCGCGATGCGGATGGCGCGGCACGATCACGGTGAGCAGCGACGGATAGGCCGCAGACAAGGCCTTATGGGCCGCGATCAGGATCTCGTCCTCGCCGGGATGCGTGGAGGCGGCGACGACGACCGGACGGCCGCGCGTCATCGCCGTGAGCCGATCGAGCTTCGCCGGATCGGCGGGCGGCGCCGGCACGTCGAGCTTGAGATTGCCGGTGGTGATGACGTTGCGCGCGCCGAGCGCGGAGAACCGGTCGGCATCCGCCTGCGACTGCGTCAGGAAGAGATCAAAGCGTCCCAGCAAAGCGGAGATGGTGCCGGACATGCGGCGCCAGCGCGGGAACGAGCGCGGCGACATGCGGCCGTTGATCACCACCATCGGCACCCGCCGCGAGGCACCGGCCAGGATCAGGTTGGGCCAGAGATCGGACTCGATGAACAGCCCGAGCGAGGGACGCCAATGATCGAGAAACCGCTCGACGAAGCGCGGCGTGTCATAGGGCACGTATTGGTGGATCACGTCGGGTGGGAAACGCTTGGCCACGATCGCGGCCGAGGTCACGGTGCCGGACGTGATGAGGATGCGGATGTTGAGCTCACGCAGCCGCTCGATCAGTGCCGCCGCCGCGAGCACCTCGCCGACGCTGGCGCCGTGAATCCAGACCAGCGGACCCAGCGGGCGGGTGTCGTGGCTCAGGCCGCGACGCTCGTCGGTCCGCTCCGGATCCTCCTTGCCATGCTTGAGCCGCTGCCTGATCAGGGCCGGCGCAAGCGGCGATGCCGCCGAGGACAACCCGCGGTAGACACGCAGGGCCATCGGCAGCGGGCTAGGCACTCGATGCTCCCGACGCGACCGGCGGGGGACAGGCCTCGGGACGGCCGACGATCTCATAGGCGCGGCGCATGCATTGGTTCAGCGTCGCCTCGAGGTCGAGACGCGCCTCTTCCATCATCGCGGCGTCGGCATCGCGCGGCACGTTGATTTCCTTGATTCCCACCAATGCGCCGCGGCCGAATGGCAAATTGATGGTGGTGCTGTCCCAGTTCTTCAGGCGGATGAAGCGGCTCGTGACCATTGCGAACGGCATGATCGGACGTCCTGTTTCACGCGCGAGCATGATGATGCCGAGACCCGCAATCCGCGCGCGCTTCGGCACATCGGCGGTCGATGCAACATTATAGTTGTCTTCGAGCGCCCGCACCATCTCCTTGAAAGCTCCTACTCCGCCTTTCCGGTGGAAGGAAGAGCCGTGATCGCCGGAGCCGCGGATGGTTCCGATGCCGAGCCGCTCCGCCGCGATCGCGTTGAACTCGCCGTCGCGATGGCGGGAGATCAGCACCTTGGCGCGATAGCTCGGCTTGTTCTTGATGAAGGGGGTCAGCAGATGCTGGCCGTGCCAGAACGCGAAGATCGCCGGCATCTGCGGCTCGACGATATCGTAGACCTCGGGCGGCTCATAGGTGAAGCGGTTGGTCAGCCACACCAGACGCAGGTACTCGGCGGCGAGGAACCCGACGGCGCGCTGGAACCAGCCGCTGCGCAGCGTATTGCGAACCAGATGTTTCAAGTGACGAGCTTTGCGTCTTACTTCGCGTCCTGACCGGGATCGAGCAGCCGGTGCAGGTGAACGATGAAATAGCGCATATGGGCGTTGTCGACCGTCATCTGCGCCTTGGCTCGCCAGGCGGCGTGGGCCGCCGCGTAGTTCGGATAGACACCGACGATGTCGACCTTGTCGAGATCCTTGAATTCGTTCTTGTCGAGGTTGATGAGCTCGCCGCCGATCACGAGGTGAAGGAGCTGCTGCGAGGCGCTATCTGTCATCGGTATCGTTTCCTAATCAGCGCCTTGCAGGCGAAATGGAGGGTGCGATCCAGGGGCGTCAGTCCGGCGGTAACCTGCGATACTGAGCGACGATGTCAGCATGTCGGTCGCGGCCCGCTGCCACCAGCACCCCGTGCACCACTTCCGGACGATTATAGAGGATCGCCTCGCCGGACAACGCGGTCATTTTACCACCCGCTTCCTGCACGATCAAATGAGCCGCCGCAAGGTCCCAATCGCGGCTTTGTCCGCCTGCAAAAGCGGCATCGAGCCCGCCATGCGCGACACGGCACAGGCGCAGCGCCAGCGAGCCGATTCGCGGATGCAGCTCAATCCGCGCCGCGTCCGGAGCCAGCCGCTCAACCAGCGGTTTCGGGCCGGCCACGCGCGAGAAATCGAGCTCGCGTCCAGGTGCAGCCCGAACCGGCTGTTCGTTCAACGTGGTGCCGCTACCGCGCGCGGCGAAGAAGAACTCCTCGCTGACCGGGACATGCACGGCGGCGAGTATCGGCGCACCGTGCTCGACCAGCGCAACGCTCACGCACCAGTCGTTGCGGCCGCCGAGATAGGACCGCGTGCCGTCGATCGGATCGACGATCCAGACCCGCGATCGACCAAGTCTCGCCCGATCATCCGCGCTCTCCTCGGACAGCCAGCCGTAATCCGGCGTTGCGGATCGCAGCCTGCGTTCGAGCAGCGCATTGACCGCCATGTCGGCTTCGGAAACGGGCGACGACGCTCCCTTGGTCCATTTGCGCAGCTCCGTTCCGAACATCGAACGTGCGAGCTCGCCGGCTTCGCGCACCGCCTCTTTGAGGAGCCCGGCGTCCGCCGCCAGGCTCGTGTCGTCCGGTTTCCCGATCTCACCGTCCGCCAAGCGTCAACCCTTCGATGCGCACCGTCGGCGCATTGACGCCATAGCGGAATTCCAGATCGCTGGCGGGCGTCATCGACTTGAAGATCTCGAACAGATGCCCGGCGATCGTCACTTCGCTCACGGCATAGCCGATCTCGCCATTCTCGATCCAGAAGCCGGACGCGCCACGGCTGTAGTCGCCGGTGACGCCGTTGACGCCCGAGCCGATCAGGTCGGTGACGTAGAAGCCCTGCTTGATGTCCGAGATCAGCTCCTTGGCTGTCACGACGCCGGCTTCGAGATGCAGATTGAACGGACCGGGCGAAGGCGACGACGACACGCCGCGATGGGCATGCCCGGTCGTCACCATGCCGAGCTCGCGCGCGGTGCCCGAATCGAGGAGCCACGTCGTCAGCACGCCATCGTCGACCAGCGCGGTCTGCTTCACCTTCACGCCCTCGGCGTCGAACGGCTGCGACCGCAAGCCCCGCTTGCGCAGCGGATCATCGATGATGCGGATGCCCTTGGCGAACAGCTGCGCGCCGAGCTTGTCCTTGAGGAAGCTGGTCTTGCGCGCGATCGAGGCACCATTGATGGCGCCGACCAGATGTCCGACCAGCGAGCCGGACACGCGGGGATCGAACACCACCGGCACCTGGCACGTCGCAACCTTGCGCGGATTGGCGCGCGCCACCGCGCGTTCGCCGGCGCTGCGCCCGACGGCCGCGGGCGCCAGCAGGTCGGCGCCGTGCGGAGCCGCCGTGTAGTCGTAGTCGCGCTCCATTCCGGTGCCCTCACCGGAAATGGCGGTCGTCGAGATGCTCTGGCTCGAGCGCAGATAGGCGCCGTGAAAACCGTCGCTCGTGACCAGCACCATGCCGCCGATGCCGGTCGAGGCGGACGCACCACCGGACTTCGTCACGCCCTTCACGCCGAGCGCGGCGGCCTCCGCCTCCTGGGCACGGCGCTCCAGCTCTGCGGTCGAGGGAATCTGCGGATCGAGCAGATCGAGTTCGGGAATGTCGCGCGCCAGCAGCGCGGGATCGGCGAGGCCGACATATTGATCGTCGGGCGCCACCCGCGCCATCGCCACCGCCCGCTCGGCCAGCCGCGCGACACCGTCGCCGCTGACATCGTTGGTCGACACCACGGCCTGGCGCTTGCCGACCAGCACGCGCAGGCCGACATCGTCGCCCTCGGAGCGCTCGGATTCCTCGACACGGCCGTCACGGACCTCAACGCCTAGCGAGATGCCGCGCACCGCGATGGCGTCGGCGGCATCGGCGCCGGCCTTCCTCGCGGCTTCCACCAGCCGCTCGGCGAGCGTTCGCAGGGCGGACTGGTCGAGCAGATCTGATTGGGCGGAGGTCGACGATGAGGCTGGGGAAGAGGTCACGAACACGATCCGATCGATGTCAGGTGGGCGAAGACGGCTCAATCCAAACGAAATGTGGCCTGTTCACGCCGACTTCAAGCAGGACGGCAGACGGCACATCGGATTGTCGGCAAATCGGCAAGGTCTCGTCAATCATGCGGGGCAAGCGCTTGTCAATCATGACGGTAAGAGGATCATGCGTGAGATCTGATTAACCAGGCTTGTTAAGCCGATACGGGCGATCTGCGTGGCAAGGTCACACGCATCGACCGGGAGCATAATCCCGGCGGGGAGACCAAGCCGTGAGGCGTCAAACAGCAACAGGCGGAAGCAATTCCGCTGGGTCGGGCCGCGTCCTGCGGCTCGACCCTCTTTCCCTGCCCGTCTCGTACAGCGCGCACGATACCCGTGCCGATGGCGGGATCCGGCAGATCGAACTGCACCGGGAGCGCGTGGTCCTGCGTCGTGCCGTCAGCGGCATGCGCATGGCCCTGAACCTCCGCGTCAGCGACTTCCTCGGCATCGGCGTGCGCGAAATCGACGACACGCAACTGATGCTGGTGCTGGTCCACCGCGACCCCTCCCTGACCATCCCGCTCTGCGTCAGCGACGACCAGACCGAGATCGTTGCTGCGTGGGCGATGTGGAGCGAGACGTTCGCGCTGCCCCAGTTGCAGGACACGCGCCGCGAGGCCACGCCGCGCCGCCGCCGCCGCAACGCGATCCGCTCGCGCCGCCCGCGCTTCCTGATGCGACGCCGTGTCGGCTATCAGCTCAATCCCGCCTCGATCCATCGCGGCGAGCGCGAGATCATCGCGCGCAACTGATCAGCTTGCACGCAGCACGGCGTCGACCAGCAGTCCGGCGAACAGCAGCAGTCCGGCATCGCGGTTCGATTTGAAGATGCGCAGGCACAGCGCCGGATCGGCGATATCCAGACGCCGGATCTGCCAGCCGAGATGGGCGGCAAAGCCCGCGAGCCCGAGCCACGCCGCGACATGCACGTGGGCCGTCGCGAACGCGGCGCCAATCAGCATGACGGCCAGACCGTAGAAGATGACCAGCGCCAGATGCGTGCGCTCGGCAAACAGGCGCGCGGTCGACTTGATGCCGATCAGCGCGTCATCCTCGGCGTCCTGATGCGCGTAGATCGTGTCATAGGCGATCACCCACGCGATCGACCCGGCGTAGAGCAGCAGCGCGGTTGCATCGATGCGGCCGAACGCGACCGCAAATCCCATCAGCGCGCCCCACGAGAAGGCGAGACCCAGCACGACCTGCGGCCACCAGGTGACGCGCTTCATGAACGGATAGATCGCGACGATCAGCAGCGAAGCGATGCCGGTCGCGATCGCGAAGCGGTTGAATTGCAGCAGCACCGCCAAGCCGATCAGGGCCTGGACCACCAGGAAGGCGAGCGCCTGCTTCACGCCGACCTGGCCGGCGGGAATCGGGCGCGAACGGGTGCGCTCCACCTTGGCGTCGAGATCGCGGTCGGTGATGTCGTTCCAGGTGCAGCCGGCGCCGCGCATGACGAACGCGCCGACGAAATAGAGCGCGATCCACGCCGGCAGCATGGACAGATTCCCGCCGATCCCGGCCGCGAGGGCGGCCGACCACCAGCACGGCATCAGCAGCAGCCACGATCCGATCGGGCGATCGAAGCGGGCGAGCCGCAGGTAAGGCCGGCTCCAGACCGGCGCCAGCGTGTCGACCCAGTTGCCGGTCGCGTCAGCAACGCGGACGGCGGTGTTGCTCATCGGGTGAGGACGTTGCCGGTCATGGTGTCGAAGGCGGAACCGCCCTTCTTCGTCGCGTTGGCTTCAGGCAGCGCGGCCGACGAGCCCAGCACGTCGCTGAGGCTCGGAGCCGCGGGCCTTCCAGCCCCCGACTGCATCTGCGCCGCCACGGCACAGACCTTCTTTTCCAGCGCGTCGGTGTTCTTGTGACCGGCCTTCAGCTGGTCGGCGATCTGCTGGGGAATGCCGCAGCTCGCCGAATGCGCCTCGACATATTTGATCATCTTGACTTCGGCCTTGCCGAAATTCGCGATCAGCTTGCAGGCCTCGTCGGGCGAGGCCTTGCGGTCGCTCGCCGCCTTGATCAGCTTGCCGCGACGCTCGGCTTCCTCGCGCAGCGGCAGAAACTCCTTCATGCAGCTTTCGGGCGGACCGCCCTGCGGCGCAGCCCCCATCGGCGGAGGCGCAAAGCCACCGCCGCCGCCACCGAACGCGGAGCCGCCGGGGCTCGGAAACGGGCTCGACGGAGCCGCAGCCCGCATTGGCGCCGCGCCGTTGATGGGCGGAAACGGCGAGTTGCTGGTCTGGGCCTGGCCGGGCATCGGCGCGGGAAACGAGCTCTGCGCGACGACCTGCCCTGTGGAGAGCACCAGGGCGGCAATGGCGAGCGGCATGAAAGACTGGCGGACGATCAAGGCTGGTTCTCCGGTAAGACCAAGAATCCTCAACACTTCCGGATGAAAGCACGATCCGATCCGGGGCTTTTACGATTCTCGTCCGTCCAGCACAACCGCGGATTTGATCACATCCGCGGCGGAGGGACGCAGCCGGGTTCCAGACCGGCATGCAATCCCGTCCACGGACGTCAGGCCCGGGCATCGGGTTCGGTCTGCGCCCTGCACGCCCGATGAACGGAATAGCCAGTCGGCGGCGGGCGGCGACCTGCCCGCCGCGAGGGATCACGTCGCCGTGCACACCTTGCGCATCACGGTCAGGGTGTTTTCGTGATTCGCCTTCAACTGATCGGTGATCTTGGCCGGGATCCCGCAGAGCGAGGCATGCGCGACGGCGTAGTCGATCATCTTGGTCTGGGCGAGCTCGTAGTCATGCACCAGCTGACAGGCCTCGCCGGGCGCAAAGCGCCGCTCGGTCGCCGCCTTGAGCAGCTTGGCCCGGCGCGCGGTCTCGTCCCGCAGCGGGGTGAACTCCTTCAGACAGGTTTCGGGCGGGCGAAAGCCAGCCACGCCAGCGCCGCCCGGAACCGCGGGCGCCGCCCGCTGCGGCGGCGCGGCGACCGCCTTGTCGTCGGCCCGGGACGGCGCAGCGACCATCACGGCGATGGTCGCGGCAAGCGCCCAGATCGCAAGCGCCGAAGTCGAATGTCTCAAGATCAAGGCCGTTCTCCGCATCGAGGCTCACGGAATCGTCGGATGTCCGTCCCAAGGGACGACCCGCGGGATCGAAGCGGTAAAATCTGTCGACAGCACGGCCGAAAGGCGCCATCGCCAGTACCTGAGACAACACCCCGTGACGGCTCCGCCTGCTTTGCGGCCGGCGCGGGGTCCGGTAAGCAACGTCCGTCATAGCCATCGCTTCGCTCCATGCCCGCATACGACTTCACCGCCCCGCGCCTGTTCGTCGACGCCCCCCTGCAGGAGGGCGGCTCGGTCGCGCTCGACCGCAACCAGGGCAATTATCTCGGCAACGTCCTGCGCCTCGGCGCCGGCGATCACGTGCTGGTCTTCAACGGCCGCGACGGCGAATGGCGGGCCGTGATCGAGGGCCGCAAGCGCGCTGACGCCCTGACGATCCAGCAGCAGAGCCGGCCGCAGGATCACCTGCCGGACGTCGCCTATGTCTTCGCGCCGCTCAAGCACGCGAGGCTGGACTACATGGTGCAGAAGGCGGTCGAGATGGGCGCCGCGCGCCTGGAGCCGGTCATCACCCGGCACACCCAGGTGTCGCGCGTGAATGGCGAGCGCATGCGCGCCAACGTGATCGAGGCCGCCGAGCAATGCGGCATCCTCAGCCTCGCCAAGGTCAGGGACCCCGTGCCGCTGGAGCGCTTCCTCGCGCAGCGGCAGCCTGAGCGGCTGCTGGTGTTCTGCGATGAGGCGGCCGAGCTGGCCGATCCGCTGCAGGCGCTGCGCGGAACCAAGGCTGCGGCCGGCATCGACCTGCTGATCGGGCCGGAGGGCGGTTTTGCCGAGGATGAACGGACGCTGCTGCTGCGCCAGCCGCGCGTGATCAGGCTGGCCCTGGGTCCGCGCATCCTGCGCGCGGATACGGCCGGCGTTGCCGCCCTCGCCGTGATCCAGGCCACGCTCGGGGACTGGCCCGGAGCCCGCGGTTAAGGTCTTCCGGCCAATTGTGGCGCGCCGGGGCCATTCGCAGTCGAAACCGTCAAACGGCCATGCTAAGGGGCAGCCGCCGCTCCCAGCGGGCGCCCAATCCACTTTGGAACTCGAATCGCCATGACCGGACCCGCTCCGACCGGACCCGCCGCGTGGGCGGACACGCTGCTGCAATCCTTCGCCCAGGCCGGCTATCAGCGGGCCGAGCCGGCGATCCTGCAGCCGGCCGAGCCGTTCCTGGACCTATCCGGGGAGGACATCCGCAAGAGCCTCTACCTGACCGGCGACGCCGCCGGCGAAGAGCTCTGCCTGCGCCCCGACCTGACCATTCCCGTCGCCCGGGACTATCTCGCCTCGGCCCGCGCCGGGCAGCCGGCCGGCTTCAGCTATCTCGGTCCAGTATTCCGTTACCGCGAGGGCCGCCCGAGCGAGTTCCTGCAGGCCGGCATCGAATCGTTCGGACGCCAGGACCGGCCCGCCGCCGATGCCGAGATGCTGGCGCTGGCGATCGAGGCGACCGCCACCGCCGGCCTTGCCGCGGTGGAGATCCGCACCGGCGACGTCGCGCTGTTCACGGCCCTCATCGACGCGCTCGACCTCTATCCGGTCTGGCGGCGGCGGCTGATCAAGGACTTCAACCGCAAGCGCACCCTGGCGCAGGACCTCGAGCGGCTGGCGATCGCCTCGGTGGCGCCGCGCAACGAGTATGAGGGCGTGCTCGCCGCTCTGGCCGGCTCCGACCGCAAGGCGGCGCTCGCCCTGGTCACCGACCTGATGTCGATTGCCGGCGCCACCGCCGTCGGCGGCCGCACGGTGGCGGAGATCGCCGACCGCTTCCTCGAGCAGTCCACCCTGAAGAGCGGCGCGCTGCCACGTGACGCGCTGGACCGTATCAAGCGCTTCCTCGCCATCAGCGGCAGCCCGACCGAGGCCGTCGAGCAGCTTCGCGCCCTCGCCGCCGATGCCAGGCTCGACATCTCGGCGGCGATCGATGCGCTGGAGGCGCGCGCCGGCTTCATGGCCCAGCGCGGTATCGACATCGCCAAGGTGCGCTTCGCCACCTCGTTCGGCCGCGGCCTCGACTACTACACCGGCTTCGAGTTCGAGCTGCACCACCCAGGCAATGGCGACGAGCCACTGGTCGCCGGCGGCCGTTATGACGGCCTGCTGAGCCAGCTCGGCGCCGCCTCGTCGATTCCGGCCGTCGGCTTCTCGATCTGGATCGAGCGGCTGGCCCAGAGCAGCGCCGCGGGCAAGGCCGCGCGCGGGAGAGCATCATGAGCGGCCCCCTCGTCCTCGCCGTTCCCTCCAAGGGACGTCTGCAGGAGAATGCCGAAGCCTTCTTCGGACGGGCCGGGCTGAACCTGTCCAAGCCCGGCGGCGCGCGCGACTATCGCGGCACCATCGCAGGTCTCGACAATGTCGAGATCGCCTATCTCTCTGCGAGTGAGATCGCCTCGCAACTGGCGCGCGGGACCGTGCATCTCGGCGTCACCGGCGAGGATCTCGTGCGCGAGAGCATCACCGATGCCGACAAGCGCGTGCTGCTGATCGACACGCTCGGCTTCGGCGGCGCCAACGTCGTCGTCGCGGTGCCGCAGGCCTGGATCGACGTCCGCACCATGGCCGATCTCGACGACGTCACCACCGGTTTTCGCGCCCAGCACAATCGCCGCATGCGCGTCGCCACCAAATACATCAACCTGACGCGCAGCTTCTTCGCGGCCCACGGCATCGTCGATTACCGCATCGTCGAGAGCGCCGGCGCCACCGAGGGCGCGCCCGCGGTCGGCACCGCCGAGCTGATCGTCGACATCACCAGCACCGGCTCGACACTGGTGGCCAACGGGCTGAAGGTGCTGGACGACGGCGTGATCCTGCGCAGCCAGGCCAATCTCGTCGCCTCGCGCGACGCCGACTGGTCGGAGGGTCCGCGCGAGAGCGCCCGGATCATTCTCGACCACATCCATGCCCGCGCCCGCGCCAGCAAATACCGCGAGGTCCGCACCCGCTTCAAAGGGTGCGACGCAGCAATGCTGAGCGAGGCGCACAACCGCTTCGGCGTGGTGGCGCCGTTCGGCGGCCCGACCTCGTCCGGCATGCTCACCCTGCACTGCCCGCCGGCGCAGATCTACGCGCTCGGCAGCTTTCTGCGCGCACATGGCGCCGAGACCGTCTCGGTCGCCTCGCTGGACTACGTGCTCGACCGCGAGAATCCGCTGTTTGCCCGCCTCGAGGCCTTCCTGCGATCATAAATCGCCGTTCATCGTAGCGACAGGTGAGCGCGACTACCATATGTTGGTAGGAGAACGAGGACTCTGAGCAATGCTGGGAACTGACGTGTCCGACCTGACCACGACCGCGGCCGACGCCGCGTCGCAGGGACTGTCGATCGTTATCCCCGTCTACAACGAGGGCGCGGGACTGACGGCGCTGCACGAGCGGCTGAACAATCTCGCACGCACCCTGCGTCAGCGCTTCGGTCTCGCCTGTGAGCTCGTCTATGTCGACGATGGCAGCCGCGACAACACGCTCGCGATTGCCCGCACGCTGCAGGCCGATGCGCTCGATGTGCAGGTCGTGTCGCTGTCGCGCAATTTCGGCAAGGAGGCCGCGCTGATGGCCGGCCTCGATCATGCCCGGCGCGGCGCGGTGATGTTCATGGACGGCGACGGCCAGCATCCGCCGGCCCTGATCGAGCAACTCGTCACGCACTGGATCAAGGACGGCTACGACGTCGTCTATACCGCCAAGGCGCATCGCGACAACGAGCCGTTCCTGCGCCGGGTCGCCGTTCACGGCTTCTACGCGCTCATCAACTGGGGGGCGCGGCAGAAGATTCCGGAGGATGCCGGCGACTTCCGCCTGCTGTCGCCGCGCGCGGTGGCCGCGCTGCGGCAGCTCCCTGAACGCAACCGCTTCTTCAAGGGCCTCGCGAGCTGGATCGGCTTCCGCCAAATCCGCGTCGACTATGAGCCCGCGGCGCGCGCCCACGGCGTGACGACCTTCAACCTGACGAGCCTGCTCGGCCTGTCGATTGAAGGGCTGACCTCGTTCTCGGTCGCCCCGCTGCGCTTCGCCAGCCTGCTCGGAATCCTGCTGGCCTCTGCGGCCTTCCTGTTCGGGCTCTCCATCCTCTGGGAGACCGTCGTCAGCGGCAAATCGGTGCCGGGCTATCCCTCGCTGATGGTCGGCCTGATGACGATCGGCGGCGTGCAACTGATCATGATCGGCATCATGGGCGAGTATATCGGCAAGATCCTGTCCGAGCTGAAGGCGCGTCCGATCTACTTCGTCGCCGAGCACAGCGAGAAGCGTGCAGCGCTCGATGCACGGAGCGACGGCGCCGAGAGGAACGCCGCCGAATGAGCGCGACGCCGCACCGGCGCATCTGGCTGTGCGCCGACGACTATGGCATCAGCCCCGGGGTCAACAGCGCCATCCGGGACCTGATCGCGCGCGGCCGGCTGAACGCCACCTCGGTGATGACGGTGGGCGCCGCGATCGGGCGCGACGAGGTGGCGGAGCTGACCAGGGTCGCGTCCGACAGCCCGCGTTGCGCCATCGGCCTGCACGTCACGCTGACCGCGCCGTTCCGCCCCCTCACCATGCACTTCCGCCCGTCGGAAGGCGGCATGTTCCTGCCCTTTCCCAAGCTGCTGCGCGCCGGAATGTCCCGCCGGCTCGATCCCGAGCTGATCCGCGCCGAGGTGCTGGTCCAGCTTGCGGCGTTCGGCGAGCTGTTCGGCCGCGCCCCGGATTTCGTCGACGGCCATCAGCATGCCCAGCTCTATCCGCAGGTGCGCGAGGGCTTCCTCGCCGCGGTCAAGGAAGCCGCGCCGGCGGCCTGGGTGCGTCAGGGGGGGCGGAACACGCCGCTGATGCAGCGGCTGACGGCACCGAAGGCGCTGCTGCTGGACGTCCTGAGCGCGCAATTCCGCCGTCATGCCAAGCGGGCCGAGATCGCTTTCAATCCCGCTTTCGCCGGCGCCTATGATTTCAGCAAGACCTCGGATTTCGCCACGTTGATGGACGGCTTTCTGGACGAGCTGCCGGAGGACGGGCTGGTGATGTGCCATCCCGGCTTCGTCGACGACGTCCTGATCGAGCTCGATCCTTTGACCGTCCAGCGCGAGCACGAGCACGCCTATCTCGCCGGCGAGCATTTTCCAGCGCTGCTCGACCGCCGCCGGATGACGCTGGCCTGAACGGATCTTGCGGGCCTGCGACGAACAAAAAGCCGCTCGGCAGCGTTCCTCCTCCTGAGCCGAAGGCAGCATGGAGGTCCAAAACGCCGCGCAAGCCCGAAAGACGCTGTGTCGCATACCGAAATTTAATCCGCGCCCCGGCTGGCCGGGCCACAAAGTCCCCCTAAATCTTGGCCGCGCTTCGCCGGAACAAGGCAAGCGGCAGGAGAACGACATGACACCGCAAGAACGCCAACTCATCGACGATCTGTTCGACCGGCTTGCCAAGTTGGAGAGTGCACCGCGTGATCCGGAGGCCGCCGCCGCCATCGCCCAGGCGCTGCAGCGGGCTCCCAATGCCGTCTACGCGCTGGTGCAGACGGTGCTGGTGCAGGACGAAGCCTTGAAACGCGCCAATGCCCGCATCGAGGAGCTGCAGCACGCCCAGGCCCCGCAGCAGGCTCAGTCCGGCGGCTTCCTCGATTCGATGCGCGACAGCATCTTCGGCGCGGGCAGCCGCGGGTCGGTCCCTAACGTGCCGCCGCCGTTGCCGAGCCGGCCGGTCTGGAACAGCGGCCAGGCGATGCCCCCGGGCTACCAGGGCCAGCCCGGCTATCCCGGTCAGCCCGGCCCCTACGATCAGGGCGGCTTCGGCCAGCCGCGCGGCGGCATGTTCGGCGGCGGAGGCGGCTCATTCCTCGGCACGGCCGCGGCGGCCGCGGCCGGCATGGTCGGCGGCTCACTGTTGCTCGGCGGCATCCGCTCGATGATGGGCGGCGGGTCGCATCAGGCGTTCGGCGACACCACGATCATCGAGGAGCGCGGCGGCGGTGCCAGCCCGTGGAGCGGCGACCAGTCCGGCGGGTCGCTGGCGCGTGACGCCGGTCTCGACGACATCGGCCGCTCGGGCGGCGACAGTGGTCGTGCCGGCCTGTTCGACCAGGCGAACTACGACGACAACGGCAATGACAGCGACGCGGCCGACTTCGATTCCGATGACGGCTATGGCGACGACGACGGTGGCAGCGACTACGCGTGATCCTCCCGGGTCGCAGCCAATTCGAGAATGCAAAGGCCGCCCGGATGGGCGGCCTTTTTCAATGGCCGATGTCGTGCGGTGGCGGTCGTCAGAGCACGATCACCCGGGCACCGACGTTCACGCGGCCATAGAGGTCGATGACGTCCTCGTTGCGCATCCGGATACAGCCTGACGACACGTTGGTGCCGATCGTCCATGGCTCGTTCGACCCGTGGATCCGATACAGCGACGAGCCGAGATACATCGCGCGTGCGCCGAGCGGGTTCTGCGGTCCGCCCTCCATGTGCCGCGGCAGGTCGGGCCGGCGCGCGAGCATTTCCGGCGGCGGCGTCCAGTCCGGCCATTCACGCTTGGCCGAGATCGTCTTCACGCCCGACCAGGTGAAGCCGGGCCGGCCGACGCCGATGCCATAGCGCAGCGCCCTGCCCTCGCCCTGGACCAGATAGAGGAACTTGTTCGGCGTATCGATGACGATCGTGCCCGGCCGTTCTTTGCCGTCATAGTCAACGATCTGTTTCTCGTATTTCGGATCGAGCGGCCGCTGCGTCTGCTCATAGGCCTCCTCATCCGGCACTCCCTGCTGCGGGACCATGCCAGGCGCCAGCCGCTGCGGCTCGTAATAGGACGGCTGCTGCTGATACATCGGCTGTCCCGGCGGAGGCGCGCCGCGGCCGCCTTGCGGATCCCCGAACAGGAATTCGATGAAGCCGCCACCCATGCGCGAGCGTTCGACATAGGCGGTGCGCACCGGCGCGGATTGCTGCGGCGGCCCGCTGTAGATCACGGTCGGCTGCTGAAACCCCTGGGCCGCCGCCCGATCCAGACCTGAATAGAATGCGCATGCGCCGGCCAGCAGCGCTGTAGAGAATAATTTGAACATCGACGTACTCTGTACTGTTTCGTCTGGAGACTGTTCGTCGCGCGAGGCGGCAACGCCGCCGCGTATCGTCAATAAAGAGCAAAACCCGATCGCTTTGGTAAACGCGGGAGGCGCCGGGATTCACCATCGCTGCATACGACGGCGGTTTTGGTGGCTAGCGTTTATTTTGCGTGAAGGCCGGCGGGGCATGGTTAATAGTTGACGCACGATGCACGCCAGCGTTGCTCAACCGCGGTTCCTGGCGTGAACGCGATGTTAAATAGGCTCTGCGTAGAACTGATCCGAACAAGAGGTCAGGGATACTATCATGGCTGTTCGCAAGCGTTTCCGTATCGAAGAAGCAATCGTCGGCCATATGCCGGAGCCCGACTTCGTGGGCGGCGAGATCGGCCCCAACCACAAGGAAATCATGGACGAGCTGCGCGCGATCCGCTCCCAGATGGCCAACGCCATCCGCAGCGGAGGTAGCAACACGGCCAACGCCGCCATCGAAGAATCCGCCGCACGCGAGGTCGCCGAAGCGCGCGCGCTGCTCGAGACGTATCGTGCCCAGATCGAGCAGTGCGAAAAGCTCAAGGTCGAGCTCGACCTGATCCACGACGCGATCAACCGCACCAAGGGCGAGATCGCGACCCTCCATGCCAAGAGCTTCAACGGCGAGGAGATGGCCAAGGTCAACGGCGAGCTCGGCGCGGTCGTCGGCGGCACCGAGCAGGCGACGCAGCAGATCCTCGAAGCCGCGGAGGCGATCGACCAGGCCGCCAGTGCGCTGTCCAAGGTGGACTCGGCCGACCAGCAGAAGATCCTGAGCGAAGAGATCCAGGAGCGCGTGGTGTCGATCTTCGAGGCCTGCAACTTCCAGGACCTGACCGGCCAGCGCATCAACAAGGTCATGACCACCATGAAGTTCATCGAGCACCACATCGTGGTGATGATGGACATCTGGGGCGGCGTCGACGCCATCAAGGCGCATGTGCCGCCGATCGTCGACACCCGCGAGGGCGACGCCAGGCTGCTGAACGGCCCGAAGGCGGCGGGCGAGGTCGGCCACGCCTCGCAGGACGACATCGACGCGATGTTCAACTGAGGTCGGCGGCCAGTCCCAGCGACCGCTTCAGGCCACGTCACCATACAGAACGCCGGCGCAGTCGCCGGCGTTTTTCGTTCGACACTCGACCTTTGCGGGGTGATCGCCCGGATCTCAGGCGCGCGGCCCGCAGCGGACGTAGACCATCGTCTGGTAACGGGTCGCCGCATCCTTGTCGACGAAGCGGGTGATCAGCACACGGCCGTCGAAGGAGACGACCTCGCGGTCCTGCTCGCCGCCGGGCGGTCCGGCCGGGCCGATGTAGTTCTTGCCGCTGGCCGACCCCTTCAGGCGCAGTTCCTGGGGAGTCGCCTGGTCGGCCAGATGCATCACGACACCGCCGGACGTGCCTGCCCCGATGACGTAAGGCTGTTTGCACTGCGCCAGAGCCATCTTCTCGGTGCGCGCGCGGTCATTCGGATTGTTGTAGGCGGCGAGGCCCCATTTGCCCACGAGATCCTCGGGGCGGATCGTCGCCGGAACCTCGGGCTCGACCGGCGCCTCGGTCTGCATGGGGGGCGACGGCGACAGGCTGAAGCCCGTGCACGCTCCCAGAAGCATCGTGAGCGCCGACGCGATCGCGAGATTGGCAACCGGCCGCGCGCACCGTGAACTCGTCATGGCATCCCCTTAGGAACAGAATCGTGGCTGCCCCGTCCGGCAACCAAGCGCAAAACGCTCGTCAGAGCAATGACGTCGGATGACGACGCCGCTCCACTAACATGTCTGGCCCCGGACAACATCCCCCTAACAGCCTCAAGAACGGCTTAACGGCTGGCCGTTGCTTGACAGGAACAGCCGCAAGCCATATTTCCCCGAGCGGTCTTTAGCACTCGGAGGGCGCGATTGCTAAGGCTGCGAGCCAGTTGGCGCCAAGTGGGCGTCAAATGTGGTCGCATTCAGATTTCCTCCGACAGCAACACTTATCCAAGCACCCCAAAAGGGATCCGTCATGGCCAAATCGAAGTTTCGTCCCCTGCACGACCGCGTCGTGGTTAAGCGCATCGACGCCGAAGAGAAGACCAAGGGCGGCATCATCATTCCCGACAGCGCCAAGGAAAAGCCCTCGCAGGGCGAAGTCGTCGCCGTCGGCCCCGGCGGCCGCGACGAGAGCGGCAAGCTGATCCCGATCGACGTCAAGGTCGGCGACCGCGTGCTGTTCGGCAAGTGGTCCGGCACCGAGGTCAAGCTGGACGGCGAGGAGCTCCTGATCATGAAGGAGTCCGACATCATGGGCGTCGTCGCCTGATCCCGACCTGTCGGGGGCGGCGATCAGCCGCCCCGGGCGAAAATGCTCTGCAACCTCGTTCCAGCGACAGACGGGCGATCACGCCCCTCGCCGTCGAGGTCTACTCCAGGAGAATTTTGAAATGGCAGCCAAGGACGTCAAATTCGCCGGCGACGCACGCGACCGCATGCTGCGCGGCGTCGACATTCTCGCCAACGCCGTCAAGGTGACGCTCGGCCCGAAGGGCCGCAATGTCGTCATCGAGAAGAGCTTCGGCGCTCCGCGCATCACCAAGGACGGCGTCACCGTCGCCAAGGAGATCGAGCTGGAGGACAAGTTCGAGAACATGGGCGCGCAGATGCTGCGCGAGGTCGCCTCCAAGACCAACGACACCGCCGGTGACGGCACCACCACCGCGACCGTGCTGGCCCAGGCCATCGTGCGCGAGGGCGCCAAGGCCGTTGCCGCCGGCATGAACCCGATGGACCTCAAGCGCGGCATCGACATCGCGGTGGCCGCCGTGATCAAGGACATCGAGAAGCGCGCCAAGCCGGTCGCTGCGTCCTCCGAGGTCGCCCAGGTCGGCACCATCTCCGCCAATGGCGACGCCGCGATCGGCAAGATGATCGCCCAGGCGATGCAGAAGGTCGGCAACGAGGGCGTCATCACGGTCGAGGAGAACAAGTCGCTCGACACCGAGGTGGACATCGTCGAAGGCATGAAGTTCGACCGCGGCTATCTCTCGCCCTACTTCGTCACCAATGCCGAGAAGATGACCGCCGAGCTCGACGACGTCTACGTGCTGCTGCACGAGAAGAAGCTGTCGGGCCTGCAGGCCATGCTGCCGGTGCTCGAAGCCGTGGTGCAGTCGGGCCGTCCGCTCCTGATCATCGCCGAGGACGTCGAGGGCGAGGCGCTCGCCACCCTGGTCGTCAACCGCCTGCGCGGCGGCCTCAAGGTCGCGGCCGTAAAGGCGCCGGGCTTCGGTGACCGCCGCAAGGCCATGCTCGAGGACATCGCGATCCTGACCGGCGGTCAGCTGATCTCGGAAGATCTCGGCATGAAGCTCGAGAACGTCACGGTGAAGATGCTCGGCCGCGCCAAGAAGGTCGTGATCGACAAGGAGAACACCACGATCGTCAACGGTGCCGGCAAGAAGGCCGATATCGAGGCACGCGTCGGCCAGATCAAGGCGCAGATCGAGGAGACCACCTCGGACTACGACCGTGAGAAGCTGCAGGAGCGTCTCGCCAAGCTCGCGGGCGGCGTCGCGGTGATCCGCGTCGGCGGCGCGACCGAGATCGAGGTCAAGGAGAAGAAGGACCGCGTCGAGGACGCCCTCAACGCGACCCGCGCTGCGGTGCAGGAAGGCATCGTCCCCGGCGGCGGCGTGGCGCTGCTGCGCGCCAAGAAGGCGGTCGGCCGCATCACCAACGCCAACTCGGACGTCCAGGCCGGCATCAACATCGTGCTGAAGGCGCTCGAGGCTCCGATTCGCCAGATCTCCGAGAACGCCGGCGTCGAAGGCTCGATCGTGGTCGGCAAGATCCTGGACGAGAAGTCCGAGACCTTCGGCTTCGACGCGCAGACCGAGGACTATGTCGATATGGTTGCCAAGGGCATCATCGACCCGGCCAAGGTGGTCCGCACCGCGCTGCAGGACGCCTCGTCGGTCGCCGGTCTCCTGGTCACCACCGAGGCCATGGTCGCCGAGCTGCCGAAGGATGCGGCTCCCGCGATGCCGGCCGGCGGCGGCATGGGTGGCATGGGCGGCATGGGCTTCTGAGCCCTGTTTTCGACATCTCACATTCAGGAAGGCCGCCTCCGGGCGGCCTTCTTTTTGGCCGAGTGTCCGCGCCGGGGGTGCAGCGACCGCAAATCGGCGCTACAGCTTAAGGCCGATTCTGCCCCCACAAGGATTTTCAGATGCGCGCGATTTTGCTTGCGCTGGCCGTGATTGTAGCGGCCGCGCCGGAACTCGGTTGGGCCCAGAGCAAGAGCGGGACCAAGGCCCCCGCCAACGAGACGCGGTATTTCACCGCGATCGACGGTCTGATGGACGGCAATGCCGACGTGATCCTGAAGGAGACGCGCCAGGGCAAGACCGTCACCGCCGCCACGCTCGACGTCTGCTATCCCGTCGCAAAGAATTCGGATCGCAAGGACCGCTTCGTGGTCGGCCTCACGGTCAACGGCCAGACCTTGACCGGCGCGACCCAGAGCAACGGCGCCAAGGAGCCGGTCACGGTGAAGCTGAATCGCAAGCCGACCGGCGACACGTTCGAGTTCCGCGGCCAGATCACGATCGGCAAGAGCGTCACCGAGGTGGCGTCGACCGACAACTCCGACGTCAGCGAGAAGGAATTCCAGGAGAGCCAGTCGAGCGACGACGGCATCAGCGCCCAGCCGAAGGACTTCACCGACGTCTCGCCCGAGGCGGTCTCGGTCCGGCTCAAGCTCGACGCCATGACCGACTTCCTCAAGAGCCTGAAGGGCGAGAACGTCGAAGTTTCGCTGTCGAGCCTGATCGTGAGCTGCGATGCCTTGCGCGCGGGCGAGCAGACCATCAGCATGACGGTCGACCCCGACCGCGCCGGAGCGTTGATCGCGAAGGCGCGGGCCATGAACGGCGTGGTGACGGCCGGCTGGACCGCCGGCACCGTCGAGATGGACCGCACCATCCGTTTCGCGGCTGCCGACTGGCGCGACGGCGACAAGATCAACAAGGACAAGCTCGCAAACGCGATCTCCGACGTCCTGGCCCGGACCTACAATGCCAAGCCGACGAGCGCGGCGTGGAATCCGGTCAGCGGCAAGCTGAAGCTGACGTTGAAGCGGCCGAGCCAACTGATGCCGGCCCTGGAACTCACCGACGTCATCGAGGTCACCGGCCTCGTCTCGGCGGACAAGCCGGGCGGCGCGGACGCGCTGATGCTGTGGATCAGCAGCCCGAGCACGACGACGATCGACGAGAGCTCCGCCGCCAAGCTGATCCTGTCGGACGAATCATCCGGCGACGAGGAGGGCGACACCCGTGACGATGGCGGCGCCATCGACGAGCTGGCGAAGGCCTTCAAGGCCAAGCGCTGGGACGCGGACAACTCGGTCTGGAAGTGAAAGAGCGGCGGGCGCGCAGTCGACCGGTGCGCGCCCCCTTTCTTCAATTGGCACGGCGCATATGGCAACCCGTTGTGCGCTCACGTCTCTCTCCAGGTCGTCATGGCCGGGCTTGTCCCGGCCATCCACGCCGATCGGCATCCTGGGACGGACGTGGATGCCCGGGCCTTCGCCGCGCCGAAGCGGCTGCGGCCGCGCAGGCGGGACGAGCTCGGGCATGACGGAGTAACTGACCAGCAGGGTTGCTGGTCTCAGCAGCTTTTCATCTTCACAGGCGACCGCCCTGCCTCAGTTCGTATTGAGCCGGAAGCGCAGCGTCTTCGGCCCGATGAAGATGATCAGGTCGCCCTGACGCTTCCAGTTGGTCGCCGCGCTCAGCGCCGCGATCAGCTCATCGTCGGCCTGGGCGCGCGCCGCCGGGCAGTTGCGGTCCTCGATCCTGCTGGCGATGAACACGATGGTGTTGCCGGCAACTGAGAACTGGCCCTTGCCGCCCTTGCACCACAGCTCCAGCACGGTGTCACCGTTATCGCCGATGTCGAGATCCGGCACCCGTTTCGAGCCGGGCTGCGGCAGCGCATCGAGCGTCATCTCCATGCCGAAGGGAAACTCCTCCGCCGAGGCGGCGGCGAGCGCCAGCCCCGACATCGACAACGCCACCGTCGCCACGGCGCAGCCACGCTTCAACACTTGCATCGTTCCCCTTCACACCAGTCACACGCAGGGCTCGCCTTCCAGGCGATGGCCGTGACTCCCGCCAGCACGGCTCCCGCACAAATGTGTTCCAAACATAGCAAGCCCCGCGCCGCAGCTGCGGCGCGGGGCTTTTGTCGCAGACGGTGTTGCTACTTCAGCACCATCGCCGTGAACGGATAGACATAGGCCTGCAAGGTGACGAACAGGCCGACAAGACAGGCCAGCACGATCGAATGCAGGAAGACGTAGCGCAGGATCGAGCTCTCATGGCCGTACCAGTTGGTGGCGGTCGAGGCGACCACGATCGACTGCGCATCGATCATCTTGCCCATGACACCACCGGAGGAGTTGGCGGCCGCCATCAGGACAGGGGACAGGCCGAGCTGCTCGGAGGTGATCTTCTGCAGGTTTCCGAACAGCACGTTCGAAGCCGTATCCGATCCGGTCAGCGCCACGCCCAACCAGCCGAGCAAGGTGCCGAAGAACGGATAGAGCACGCCGGTCGCAGCAAAGGCTAGGCCGAGCGTGGCATCGACGCCGGACAGCCGGGTCAGCGTGCCGATCGCGAGCATCGCCGAGATCGTGATCAGCGAGATCGCGCAGAGACGGATGGTGCGGCCATATTCCGCGATCAGCTTGCCCGGTCCGACACCCATCAGGAAGCCGGAGATGATCGCGGCGATCAGCATGCCAGTGCCGGTGAAGGTCAGGTAGGTGAACGAGAACACTGCGCCTTCCGGCGTCGGCTTCGCAGCCACCGGCGGCATCTTGTTGATCAGCTTGTCGAGCTCGGGCACCGGATAGTTCCAGGTGAAGATCGAGTTCGCCCAGGCCTTGAAGGCGCCGTTGCCCCAGATCAGCATGACGACACAGACGATGATCCAGGGCAGCAGCGCGCCCCAGAGCTCGGCTTGCGTCAGCGGCGTACGGTCCAGCGGCTTCGCTGCCGTCATCGTGGCGGCCGATTCGTCACGCCCGCGCAACGCCGGCGACAGCCACAGCTGCCTCGGCTGCCAGACCTTCAGGAACAGGATCAGCGCGCCCATCGAGATCAGCGAGGCGCCGATGTCGACGATCCACGGGTTGACGTAGTTCGAGATCAGGAATTGCGGCACCGCGAACGAGACGGCGGTGACCAGGATCGCCGGCCACACGTCCTTCATGCCCTTCCAGCCCGCGAACGCCCAGATCACCCAGAACGGCACGATCAGCGAGAACATCGGCAACTGCCGGCCGACCATGGCGCCGAGGATGTAGGGGTCGAGGCCGGTGACCGAGGCGAGGCCCTGGATCGGCGTGCCCAGCGCGCCATAGGCGACCGGGGCGGTGTTGGCGATCAGCGACAGGCCGGAGGCCGCGAGCGGCGAGAAGCCGAGGCCGATCAGCACGGCACCGGTGATCGCCACCGGTGTTCCGAAGCCGGATGCGCCCTCGAAGAACGCGCCGAACGAGAAGGCGACCAGCAGCAGCTGCAGGCGCCGGTCTTCCGTGACGCCGCCGATGGCGCGCTTCAGAAGCTCGAACCGTCCGGTGGAGACCGTGACCTGGTAGAGGAAGATGACGTTCAGGACGATCCAGCCGATCGGAAAGAACCCGGTGATGACGCCCAGAAACGTCGCGCGCAGCGACATGTTGGCGGGCATCGTGAACACGAAGATCGTGATCAGGTTGGTCAGGATCACGGCGATGATCGCCGCGATGTGTGCCTTGACCTTGCCACTGGCGATCAGCACCAGCAGCGTCACGACCGGGACGGCGGCGGCCAGCGTCGACAGCGCCGGGCTCCCCAACGGGTCGTAGATTTGATTCCACATCGTGACTTCTCCCCCCACGTTCTTGTCGTTGGACCCCGTCCGGCGGGACGGATCAGGTCTGCTCGCCAGGCCCCCAAGCCTGGCAAAGGTCGGAAAAGGCGATCACAAAACCGGCAACGCCCAACTCTGCTCAAATTCTCGCGAAATCTGGCGGCGGTCGCAGTCCCTCTCCCCTGCCCCATGCTACGGTTTGTCACACGCGACCGACAAGCCGGCGGCCACCCGCCAGATTACGACTTTAGTCTAGGCAGGCGGCGACACCAGCGATTTTCTCGTTTTTCGTCAGCCTGTTAAGACCTTTTCTCAGGAGCAGCCCGTCTGTGAACAATCTGCGCTCGACCGTCGCCACCGTCTGGCGGATCGCCATTCCCTACTTCCGCTCCGAGGACAAGGTCGCCGGCCGCATCCTTCTCGCCGCCGTCATTGCGATCGAGCTGTCGCTGGTTGCGATCCAGGTGCTGGTGAACCAGTGGCAGAACAGGTTCTTCAACGCGCTGCAGCAGTATGATTGGAACAGCTTCATCTGGGAAATCGGCGTGTTCGCCGTACTGGCGACCATCTTCATCATCCTGGCCGTCTACCAGCTCTATCTCAATCAATGGCTGCAGATCCGCTGGCGGCGGTGGATGACCGACGTCTACCTGCGCCGCTGGCTGGACAACGCCACGCACTATCGCATGCAGCTCAAGGGCGACATCGCCGACAACCCGGACCAGCGCATTGCCGACGACGTGCAGCTGTTCGTCGACAAGACACTGAACATCACCATCGGCCTGCTCAGCTCGGTCGTCTCGCTCGCATCGTTCATGGTGGTGCTCTGGGGGCTGTCGACCGATGCCCCGCTGCAGCTGTTCGGCACCAACATCGCGATCCCCGGCTACCTGGTCTGGATCGCGCTGATCTATGCGATCTTCGGGACCCTCCTGACGCATTGGATCGGATCGCCGCTCGTCAATCTCAACTTCGAGCAGCAGCGCTACGAGGCCGACTTCCGCTTCAACCTGGTGCGGGTGCGCGAAAGCTCCGAGCAGATCGCGCTGCTGCGCGGCGAAGGCGCCGAGCAAGGTCAGCTCGGCACCCGCTTCGGCCGGGTCGTCCAGAACTGGTACCAGATCATGAGCCGGACCAAGCGGCTGACGGCCTTCACGGCCGGCTATTCGCAGGCGGCCGTGATCTTTCCCTATGTGCTGGTTGCGCCTGCCTACTTCGCCAAGTCGATCCAGATGGGCGGCATCATGCAGACGGCGTCCGCCTTCTCGACGGTGCAGGGTGCGCTGTCGTTCTTCGTGACGACCTATCGGACGCTCGCCGACTGGCGCTCGACCGTCGCCCGCCTCGACGGCTTCGACATGTCCATCGAGAGCGCCGCCAAGCTCTCGGCCGAGCCGCAGACGATCGATGTCGCCAGCCATGCCGGCGACAGCATCGAGCTCGCCCAGTTGCTGCTGAAGCTGCCGAACGGCCTGCCGCTGATCGCGGCCGACGGCTTCAGCCTCGAGAGCAGCGAACGCACGCTGCTCACCGGGCCGTCCGGCGCCGGCAAGTCGACGCTGTTCCGCGCCATCGCCGGGATCTGGCCGTTCGGCAGCGGCGCGATCCGCGTGCCCGCGCATGCCAAGCTGATGATGCTGCCGCAGCGGCCCTACTTCCCGATCGGCGCGCTCAAGGCGGCGATCGTCTATCCCGCGGCCGCCGATGCGTTCAGTGCCGAGCAGGTCAAGGAGACGCTGGTGGCCGTCGGCCTGCCGCAACTGGCGGACCGGCTGG
Organism: Bradyrhizobium sp. HKCCYLS3013; assembly: GCF_051167615.1. Classification (NCBI taxonomy): domain Bacteria; kingdom Pseudomonadati; phylum Pseudomonadota; class Alphaproteobacteria; order Hyphomicrobiales; family Nitrobacteraceae; genus Bradyrhizobium; species Bradyrhizobium sp. HKCCYLS3013. The sequence continues at coordinate 113,969 of NZ_JBNPTK010000001.1, read as the reverse complement.
ACGAGGACCAGCACTGGAACCGGATGCTGTCGCTCGGCGAGCAGCAGCGGCTCGGCATCGCCCGCGCGCTGCTGCATGCGCCGCAATATCTGTTCCTCGACGAGGCCACGGCCTCATTGGACGAGCCGAGCGAAGCCCGGCTCTATCGGGTCATCGCCGAGCGGCTGCCGCAGACCACCGTCGTCTCGATCGGCCACCGCTCGACCCTGCACGATTTCCACGACCGCAAGGTCGAGCTGATTCGCGACGGCGACCGGTTCTCGCTGCGGCAAGCCGGACAGGCGGCCGACGCGACCGCGGGTGGAGGCAGCTGAGGCGCGCGCGCCGCGGTGCCCACGCAAGGCGACTAGGAAAGGCGGCAAGACGTCCGAGCGACAGCCGGCCCCCGTCACCAAAAAGCAGAAGGGCGGCAGATTGCTCTGCCGCCCTTCGTGATCAGTCCGATCCGCCTTGGCGGGTGATTACTTCAGATTGCTCATCGCCGTCAGGTCGACCGAGAGCTTGGCGATGCCGGTCGCACCGCACCACTTCGAGCCCAGGCCAGCCGGGTTGATCGGCGTGACGTTGGTGGTGCCGCTGGCGGTGAAGTCGCTGGTGAAGGCGTTGCAATCACCCTTCGACATGTCGGTGTCGGAGTAGCGCAGGTCCAGCGTGAACACCTTGTAGGTGAAGCCGACGCCGATGTTCCAGGTGTTGTAGTCGGCATACTTGATGCCGTTCGGGAAGGCGGGAACGCCGTAGAAGGAGTCCGACGTGCCGAACCACTGACGGCCGAACTCACCCGACACGTACATGCCGACGCCGCTGGAGCCGAAGGTCGTGCTCGGGGCGGTGAACTTGCCGGTGACCGAGGCGTAGTTGCCCCAGGCGCCGGTGTTCAGGAAGTTCGGCGAGTAGAACTCGGTGACGCCGAACGTCCACATGTCGTTCACGGTGTAGTTCATCTTGCCGTAGACTTCGAAGAACGAGACGTCCTTCTTCATCACGTTCAGGTTGGTCAGCGTGTTGGCCTGACACTCGGCGCTCAGCGCCTGACCCGCGAAATCCGTCACGGCGCCGCCGCCGTAGTAGCAGGTGCCGCCCGGATACAGATAGCCCCAGACGCCGATGTCGAAGGCGAACGCGCCGAAGGTCGGGCGGATACCGCCGTAGATGTCGATCTCGGCAGCAGCGCGGTTCGCGAACGAGATGCTCTCGCCGGCGACGCCGACGTAGAGCTGCAGGTCCTTGTTGACGTTGTAGCGCGGCTCGAAATAGGCGGCGACCGACGCCTTGTGGTTCGACTGGGTGACGCCGCGGAACACGTAGTCGTTCATGATCGCCGCGCCGAACGCGATGTCCCACGGCTCGAACGCGACCGGAGGCGGAGCCTTATAGGCCTTGACCGCCATGTCCGCCGCCGAAGCCGATCCCGAAACCATTGCCAGCGCCGTTGCCAGCAAAGCCCACTTTTTCATGACGATCCCCATCACCCTATTTCGAAAAAAGCCTGCCCCACCTTGGCCCCCCAGGGCGCAAACAAGACCGGCTGCGTCATCCAGACGCAATTTGTGCCAGGGTCCCGCCACACGTGAAGCAAAAAAGCGCGGCATCTGCCGCCTTTTTGGGCGATTTGACATTTCTACGGCAGGTAGTCGGCGCGTGTTGCATTTGAACAACAAATCTCCGTGTCCGAAAGCACGCTAGGACGCACAATCGATTGTGCCGGCCCGCTGGAAACGCGGTGCCGCAAGCAAAACGGCGCAGCGCACCGGAGTCGGATTCGCCCGGCCGTAGATCTGCGGGGACGACCGTTCGGACAAACAGGTCCATCGACAACAAGGGGCAGCCAACGCAGACAACGGACGCTGGCAAACGAAAAGGCCGCAGCGCAGCCGCCGCGGCCTCCCGATGTGAATTCGTCCGGCCCTGAGAATGATCCGGTCCGGAGGATCAGTTGCTGGACGCCGTGCCCTCGCCGTCCTCGTGCTCCTCGGGCGCCGCGCTCGGCATCGCCCAGCTGGTCTCAGCAGCCGATTCGGTCTCGTGCATTTCGGGGGTCTCGACCAGCGGAGCCATCTTGGGAGCCCGCTTCTTGGCGGCCTTCTTCTTCGGCGCAGCCGGAGCCTTCGCAGCCGACGCCTTGGCCTTCTTGGCCGCAGCCTTCTTGGCGGGAGCCTTCTTGGCCGCCTTCTTCGCCGCGGCCTTCACGGTCTTCTTCGCCTTCTTGGCCGGCGCCTTGACAGTTTTCTTGGCAGCCTTCTTGGCGGCCTTTTTCGCCGACTTCTTTGCAGCCTTCTTGGCGGACGTCTTCGTCGCCTTCTTGGCGGCCTTGGCCTGCGCCATCAGCTTCTTCTTTTCTTTCTTGTCCTTCTTCGCCTTCTTGTCCTTCGCCATCAGAAACCCTCCAGTTGCCGCCGTTCGATCAGCTCGTCCGGCGGGACGGGCCGGCCATCAGCGCGCGCCCATCCGTCAAATCATTCCTGGCCGCGGACCGCCCGTCGCCCAGTCGAGAAGCTCAACGGTGTGCACGACGGGGACGGAGGTGCCGCTGGCAATCTGCATCATGCAGCCGATATTGCCTGCCGCGATCACATTCGGCTTGACGGTCGCGATGTTGGCGACCTTGCGATCGCGCAGCTTCATCGCGATGTCAGGCTGGAGAATGTTGTAGGTCCCCGCCGAACCGCAACACAAATGACTCTCCGGTATATCTTTCACCACGAATCCGGACTTGGAAAGCAATTCTTTCGGAATGCTCGTGATTTTCTGCCCATGTTGCAGCGAGCAGGCGGAGTGATAGGCCACGACGATGTCGTCGCGCCGAGATGCAGGGACCAGATCGAGACCGGCGAGATACTCGGTGATGTCCTTCGCGATCGCCGACACGGCGGCCGCGGACGCTGCATATTGCGGGTCTTCGCGCAGCATGTGTCCGTAGTCCTTGATGACGGTGCCGCAGCCCGAGGTCGTCACCAGGATGGCGTCGAGACCGCCGCGTTTCGCCTCCGCGGTCCAGGCGTCGACATTGCCGCGCGCCCGCGCCAGCGCGTCGGAATCCTGCCCCATGTGATGGGTCAGCGCACCGCAGCATTGCTCGTCCTTGACCAAGACGACCTCGATGCCGTGCCGGGTCAGGACGTTGATCGCAGCCTGGTTGATGCGCGGCGCCAGGGCCGCCTGTGCGCAGCCCTGCAGCAGCGCGACGCGGCCGCGCCGCGCGCCCTGCGCGGCAAACACGCTGCCATCAGCCGGCCCCGGCGGCGGCAGCGCGGCGGCGGGCGCCAGATCGAGCATCGCCCTGACGCGCCGCAGCAGGCTGGGCGCAGGTGCGCGCGAGGCGGAGGATGCCGGCAGCAGCGCCTTGAACGGCCGGCCGAGCCGCGCCAGGGTCATCGCCAGCCGAAACTCACGCGGCCGCGGCAGCACATAAGCGAGCACGGCGCGCAGCCACCGGTCGGTCAGCGGACGCTCGTAACGCTGCTCGATTCGCACCCGCGCCTGATCGACCAGATGCATGTAGTGGACGCCCGACGGGCAGGTCGTCATGCAGGACAGGCACGACAGGCAGCGGTCGATATGCTTGACCACGTCTGATGTCGGCGCCTGGTCCTTCTCCAGCATCTGCTTGATCAGGTAGATCCGCCCGCGCGGGCTGTCGAGCTCGTCGCCGAGCAGCACGTAGGTCGGACAGGTCGCGGTGCAGAAGCCGCAATGCACGCAGGCGCGCAGGATCTTGTCGGCGACCGCGATGTCGGGATCGGCGAGCTGCGCCAGGGTGAACTCGGTCTTCATGACGCAACGCTCCGACGCAGACGGCCGCGGTTGAGAATGGTCTTGGGATCGAAGGAGACGCGAACGCGCTCCTCCAGCGCGGCGACGCCTGAGGGCTGCGGGTGGAACACGTCGACCGCGAGCCGCATCTCGTCCCACGCGCGCAGCAGGGTCGCGTGGCCGCCGGCGGCCTCGACATGCTTGCGCACCAGCCCCGCCGACGCATCGGGCTGCGGCGGCAGCGCGGCCCAGATCAGGCCCCCGCCCCAGTCATAGATCACCTCGCCGCCGGTCTGGCGCGTCAGGGCCTGCCCGATGGCGCCGCCCGACACCGGCGGACAGACGATCCGCCACACCGTCCAGGCGCCGAGCGGCCCATGGGCGGCGAACGGCAGCACGTCGCGGACGGCGTTCCAGACATCGGTGGAGGCGTCGTCCGCGATGATCTCGGCCGCGCCGAACGCCGCGAGTTGCTTGGCGAGCGACGCCGCCCGATGCGCCGCGGACGCCGTGATGCCCTCCAGCCTGATCACCGTGACCGCCTCGCGCGGCGAGCCGGTCGGGCTCAAGCCCGTGACCTCCGGCCGCAGCGTCGAGGCCGGCAGATGCGCGGCTCCGGAGACGTCGAACGGCGAGCCGAGCGCCGCCGTCATGGCGCGGTTGGCCTTGAGGTCATCGAGCCCGCGCAGCACCAGCGTGCGTTCGGCCTCCGGCCGCGGCATCACCTTCAGGGTCGCCTCGGTCATCACCGCGAGCGTGCCCCAGGAGCCCGCCAGCAGCTTGCAGAGATCGTAGCCGGTGACGTTCTTGACCACCTTGCCGCCGGTCTTGAAGCTCTCGCCGAAGCCGGAGACGGCATGCGCCCCGAGCAGATGGTCGCGCACCCCGCCGGCCCGGACCCGCCGCGGCCCGGCCAGCCCGGCCGCGATCATCCCGCCGAGCGTGCCGCGGCCGGCGGTGCCGAGCAGCGGCCCCGTATCCATCGGCTCGAACGCGAATTGCTGGCTCTTCGAATCGATCAGCGACAGCAGGTCGGCGAGCGGCGCGCCCGCCTGCGCGGTGATGATCAGCTCGTTCGGCTCGTAGGCGACGACCGCGCTCAGCGCCGACAGGTCGAGCACGGCATTCGTGGTGGTGATCTGGCCGATCTGGCGCTTGGAGCCATGGCCGATGACGTCGAGCGGCTGCTCGCTGGCGATCGCGGAACGGACCACCTCCTCCACGTCGGCTGCGTTGCGTACTTTGAGGGCGTCCACCACTGCTGGCCTTGCTGGTTGATGATGACGATGGTCGCGCGCAACGCGCGGCCATCAGTGTTGGAGCCTTTCTAAAGCGTTGCGAGCCGGACACAAGGGCGGCCAGGACTGCGATCCGCATGGCGCCCCGCCGGCTACAGTTCCCTCGCGTGGCGCGCTGGGTGGCCCAACTACGAGCCCGGAAGACAGTGCCCTCCCTCTCCCCGTTCTTACGGGGAGAGGGTCGGGGTGAGGGGCAGCGGCACGGGAAGTGCCGCGTGGTCCCCCCCCGAATTGCATCTCCGATGCAACCCGATCTCTCCCCACCAGCAGCCCGTCAAGCCCCGGCGAAACATCCATCCTTCGTCCACCATCGAAGGATCGGATGCCGAAACCGCGGTATCGATTCCCCTGCACGACATCAACGAAAGGAACGATCGCAATGACCGGATATGCCAACGAGACCAGAACCGTGAGCGAGGCCGTCAGCGGCGGCGGCCTGCTGGTGGTGGCCCAATGGGAGGCCAGGTCCGGCGAGGCCGACCGCGTCGCCGAGATCCTGTCGCGCTTCCTCCCCGAAGCGCAGCGCGAGCCCGGCGCAAAACTGTTCCTGATCTCCCGCGCCAAGGAGAACCCGGCGCAGTTCCTGTTCTACGAGCTGTTCCGCGACGAAGCCGCCTTCAAGGCCCATCAGGAGAGCAATCACTTCAAGACCTACATCGCCGGCCAGGCCCTGCCGCTGCTCGCCCGGCGCGAGCGGATGCAGTACGGGCTGATTTAGGCCCGGCAACCCGTCGAGATCGAAACTGGGTGGAGAGCCGCCCGTCCCTTTCCTGCGATAAAAGGGGTGGGCCGCCTTCAGAAGCCGCTTTTTTAGTGGCAACGCTCGCTGAGCCATTTCAGTAGAATGCACTGCACCGTAATCCCTTAACACGCAACACGGTGAGCCGGAAGCCGCACGATGCGCGGCCTGATCCGGCTGTCGGCATATGGGCAAAACAAAACGCAGGGGGCGGCAGCTAGCCGCGTTTTTTTGTTTGGCAGGGCATATCTCAGTTCGTAGGTTCACGCTGTAGCCGGCTAAAGAAGACAGACCTCAGAAAAGAGCGTTCACGGCTTTGAAAAGAGCCTCGAATCTCCGTAGCGTAGTTGCATCGATCACCGACGGATCGCGAGCAAGTGCAATCGCGGGGAGATAGTGGTTGAACCCCGCAGATGGCCGCAGTTGGATTCCTTTAGACGCCATGTAGCGATCCAGCCGTTCAATGATCCTGTCACCCGCCGGCAGATCAGACTCAGCTATTGCTGTGCCTAAAAGCCCGTCTTTAAAGGCTTCGTTGAAATAGTGAAGGTAGGTCGCTGGCTCGAATAAGTCCTCAGTGTCGCTCGGTTTACCGCTCTTACCGATTGCAGCAAGGTCTCGAAATTGCGAGGCATCTAGAACCGCCTTTGAAGCGATCAACTTTTCACGCATCAAATCGAGCAATTTCTGCTCAGGAGCGCCCCGGTAGTCATGAAACACAGCTATTCTCAATTTATTGGCGTTTAACAGCGCGATGAACGTTACGACCTTGTCCAAACCGCCAGCTGGAACAATCGTAATATCCGGTCGTAGATATGCCTTTCCCTGCGACTCCAATATCGACGATGCCGCCTGCAGATAAACCAAATCGGCCGATCCTTCGACCAGCAAATTGCGCTCTGAAATGAACAGGTTTTGAGCGACGGTCCAGCCAAGAGCAGCCTGAAGCGGAAAGATTGTTCGTTCGTCGGTCCAAGATACATTGTCCGAAATCACCGTGCCGCCCCTCGCTCGATCCTCGACGACTCTGACTTCGTGAAGCCGATCGGAATGCACCATGAACGGCGAATGCGTGCTGTAGATAACTTGATGGCGTTGGGCGAGGTCGTCGATGTAACGCAAGAAATCGCCTTGTGCGAGTGCGTGCAAACTAAGTGCGGGCTCGTCTAATAACAGAATGACCGGCCTCTTCGTGGCGTGGTCGGCTTCCAGTTGATGCTGTACGCTGTCAAACCAAGTGAGGAAACTGAAAAACCAGATGAAGCCTCGGCTGCGTTGTCTGAATGGAGTAGAAACGCCTCTGTGTTTGTTGTTTGAAATGCGGATGTAGAGATTTGGCCCGCTGTTGTATGGCGGCTCATCATTTGGGTCCGGGCGGATTTCGATCTTTACTTGAAGGTCTTCATTCTGTTTCCAGAATTCCATGATTTGGTCGGTGAGTTTGATCGAGACCGATTCGATCCGTGCTATCAGAGCCTCCAGTGGACCCGGATTCGCAAATTGATCTACGGTGATGTTAGCCATTCTTAGCAATGCGAGGATGCCGCGATGTTCCGTCGTGAGCTCGGTTGGCTTTTCCTTGGCTTCCGCAACGCGCCGCGCCAAGTCAGGTAGATTCATCTTGCTCGGCAGGACATCATAGTCACCGAAGTACATAAAAATTGGCAGCCGTTTACGAAGCTCCTGCCAGACTTCGTAGGTTAGTACATTGTTTCGCCAGTTCTCGGGTACCTTTTGGATGCGTGAATTGATAGTCCCTAGCGCAGCTTTGTCCGCATCAGTCAAATTCAAGTTTGCTACCGCAACCGGAATTTCGTGTATCAGCTTTGCTTTCTGAACGGCCGATCGAAAATCCGTACTTAAATTCGCCTGGTTCGCGATAGTCGCAATGGCTGGCGTATCGTCGACGGAAATGAAAATCGTTATATTGTTGTTGTAATAATGTTCTACGGAAAACATGAAATCGTTCGAAAGTTGAGTGTGAAGCGTAGCATTGATTTCCTGAGCATTCTCCGACGAAAGCTGGAATCGCAGTGTCGTGACCATGTCAGGTTTCTCGTCATGGCGACGCTCGTAATCCGTGAGGTTCTTCCTCGGGTAATCCTCGACATAGTCGAATTTCGCGAGGCCAAACACGTCGTCTGATTTCTGTAAACCTTGCAAGAAAACCGTTTTTCCCGCCTCATTCATTCCGACCAAAACCGTGACGTGATCTTCGATCTTCACCTCAGTTGGCGTCTCAATCGACTTCAGAGGGCCAACTTTCGCCGAGATGAGTTTCATGCAATTCCTCCCCAATCCCTACGGTTGTAAAGCTTACATCTAACTCGGCTTTATTGTGAAGGGCTATCCGAGCGACCACCGAACGTTCGACGGCAGCGGCGGCGCCCGGTCTTGACCGGCAGCGACGCCAGCTTGATCGCGCAACACTTGGCGCGGTCGAGGGAGCTTCCGGTGTTGCTCGGCGACATTGCGCAGCTCGGCGTAAAGCGGATCACACAGCATCAGCGAGCCGTGCGAAATGTCAGTAGGTTCCTCATAATTACACTGTCAGCATGAGGAACCGCACGCGATCATCACCGTACGCGTCGGGCCTCCAGCGCTGACAGCAGCGCAAGGCGCACCTCGCGGCAGCGATGCCAGTCGTGATGCGCGATATAGCCCGGCGGATGGCAAGGCTCGTCGCTGCGGTCGAGGACACTGTTTACGGTCCAATATTCGCTGGTAAGGCAGAGCATGCGCATCAGCTCGGGCTCCTTCTGCCTGTAGCCCTCGCTGCGCCGGTCGCGGCGGTGCTCCAGCTCATCGAAGAGATCAAGCGCCACCTCACTGATGTTGCGTTCACGCCGCTGTCGCTGCGGCATCACCAGCCTCCCAGCTTCGGCGGGCGACCAGGGCCGCGCTTGCTCTCGCCGCCATCAAGCACACCAAGCCGACCCAATAGCCGCGCCGTGAGGCTCCGGACGCTGATCTCAAGCGCGAGCAGCGGGTTTGCCTTCCTGCCGCAGTTGCCGGTGTCGATCATGTCGCCATCGACCGCGATCTGCCGGCGCAGGCGCTCGGCTGTATCGTAGGCCGCTGCGGCACAGGTCACGCGCCGACATCACCTCACAGGAGCGAAGATTCTGCGTTGGTGTCCGCTAAGAGCCTGCTTCATCAGTTCGACGAAAATTCGGGTGTCCGCGAAATAGTTAGGATAGGCACGTTCCAAAGCCGCCAGTGAGTCGACCGAAACCAAGACAGCGTCCATTGCCGATCGTCTTTTCACCAGTTCCTCTGCCTCCGAATAACTGGCCGTTGCATTTTCATAATCGTCTCGCTGAAATCCCGTCACAATCAGTTGGTTCGCATTGGTATCTAATTTCATCAAATACCAATGGGCTCGCTCAGTCGTCCGCTTAATGCTTTGCAGCGCGTTTCCAAATGCAACCAATCGGTTCTCGACTTTGAGAACGTAGGAGTGATGATCTAGCTCCTCTATCAATTCGTTACGTTTGGTCGGCGTATCTGGTACCAGCGACGAGCGTTCGCGGAGCGCTATGACCGATCCCATTAAGGCAAAGAAGCGCAACCATTCGTCTGGCCCGGAAGAGGATTTCAGAGCTTCGCCGATAAATGTCCCCACGGTTTCAACAGCTGTTGCCCAGGCGTGCTGATATTGAGACCGCAGTTGCATCTCTATCTTGAGGCCGTTCCACGGTTCTCCAGCCTCTTTGTCGGAAAAAAATCGGTAGATTAGGTGGATGCCGCGATAGCCGGTATTTTTTGGCTCCTCGATGTAATCATTGCACTTGGACAACTTGTGCTTAATTTCACTCTTGTGAAGATAGAAATCTTGCAAAGCCATCACGGCTGACATTGATTTTACGACTGCTCGACATCCTCCGATGTCTTGCATCTGGCTCAGCTTCATCAAAGGTTCGCGGTCAAGCTTCGCGACGATCGACGAAAGCCGTTTAGTCCTCTGCGCAACAATAGGAGCATCATCGAACCTGCGCGCTGCACGGCGCAAATTCATCTGAAAGGTGTTCAGAGGGTATCCGTGAGAGGCCCGCCAATTCCTTAGAACTGGCTCAGCATGGTTCCATAAGGTCCACTCCTCGGCCGTCCATTGCTCATAGTCTCGCTCCGAGTTGAATAGCTTCACCAACTCACGACCGGCGAGGTTTACGTCCTGCGGGGTGTACTTCTTTGTTGCCCAAGCCACGCGTTTAGCCGTGCAAAACGATTCTCGATAATTCTACCATGGATCATATGTCCCAGCCCCGTTGGATCCATAGCCCAAAATTCGCCCACACGCTTAAACGAAACGAGATATTTATGAGTAAATCAAAATAGATAGGCTGAGGCCTCCCCTACCTTCAAACGGGAGAGGTCCAAGGTGATCCCTTGAGCATCCACAATTTCGAACCCGACTGATGCAGGGCTTCGTCCGGGCGTCGGGCAAATCAACTTTGCTGATTTTGCGCGATCTAACTGCACAAGAACGGCCGACCGCAACAGAATCGCTCGCGCGGAAAAGCTCATTTCGCGAGCACTTTCAACGCCGAACGACGACTCCGTTCCAAGCGCCGAAATTTTCCGCTTTCGTTTTTACAGAACTCGTGCATAACTCCGCCCATCCCGCCTCACCGAGAGGGGCGTACGCGCGGTCGTCACGATACGTGGGGTGGGGATGCGGTGGCCGTGTCGGGTCGCAGCGTGGCTTCGGTCATGCCGACGAACGATGTCGACGCGGACGTGAAATCGTGTGGGCCTGGCCTCCCGGTGCTGAGGCCAAGCGGGTCGTGCCCTTTGCGGGGCGGGCCAGCGACGGGGACAAGAACGCCGATCCCCGGGGCGAGCACGTATAAGCGTTAAGACCGCCGCGCAGGGAATGCCGGATGTTCGGCTGAACCTGTGGTACCTGCCGCCTGCATTTTTTTCGCAGGCGGGCCATGGGTGAGGCCTTCACCCGGCATTCCCTGCGCCCTCTCGATTGGTTCGAAGGGCGATGTCAATGGCATCACTCGGGCGGAGCACGCCGCGGGAATGTGAACGTGCGTCTGCGGACGGAGGTGGATGCGATGAGGTCAGCTCTCTCCACGTCATTCCGGGGCGCGCATCGCGCGAGCTACGATGCGCAATTGCGCATCGGAGAATCCATAGCCACAGGCGGATGTTGGTGGAGCGGGATGGAGCGACCCGCCTGCCTCGCATATCGGCCTGTGGTTATGGATTCCGGGTTCGCCCTGCGGGCGCCCCGGAATGACGGCGGAAAGAGCGAGGCGCCACAAGACGATGCCCTGCCCTGCAGCGCCCGCCTCAGAACCGCGGCAGGTCCGGAAACGCCAGCTTGCCGCCATGCACGTGCATGCGGCCGAGCTCAGCGCAGCGGTGCAGGGTCGGAAACACCTTGCCGGGATTGAGCAGACCCAAATGATCGAACGCGCATTTCACGCGCTGCTGCTGGTTGAGGTCGATCTCGGAAAACATCTCCGGCATCAAGTCGCGCTTCTCGATGCCGACGCCGTGCTCGCCGGTCAGGACGCCGCCGAGCTCGACGCAGCAGCGCAGGATGTCGGCGCCGAACGCCTCGGCGCGCTCCATCTCGCCCGGCTTGTTGGCATCGTAGAGGATCAGCGGATGCAGATTGCCGTCGCCGGCGTGGAACACGTTGGCGCAGCCGAGCTGGTACTTCTCCGACAGCTCGCGGATGCGCGCGAGCGCCTTCGGCAGCGCGCCGCGCGGGATGGTGCCATCCATGCAGAGATAGTCCGGCGAGATGCGGCCGACGGCGGGAAACGCCGCCTTGCGGCCGGCCCAGAACAGGTTGCGCTCGGCCTCGGAGGTCGAGATGCGGCAGGTGGTCGAGCCGCAACCGTTCGCGATCGCCTCGACGCGGCCGATCAGCTCGTCGACCTCGACGCCGGGGCCGTCGAGCTCGATGATCAGCAGCGCCTCGACATCGAGCGGATAGCCGGCATGGACGAAGGCCTCGGCGGCGTGGATCGCAGGCTTGTCCATCATCTCCATGCCGCCGGGGATGATGCCGGCGCCGATGATGCGGGCGACGCATTCGCCGGCGGCCTCGACCTCGGCGAAGCCGACCATCAGCGCGCGCGCCGTCTCCGGCTTCTGCAGGATGCGCACGGTGACCTCGGTGACGACGCCGAGCAGGCCTTCCGAGCCGGTGATCAGGCCCATCAGGTCGTAACCGGCGTTCTCGGTGCACTTGCCTCCGATGCGCAACACCTCGCCATTCATCAGCACGATCTCGCAGCCGAGCACGTTGTTGGTGGTCATGCCGTATTTCAGGCAGTGCACGCCGCCGGAATTCTCCGCGACATTGCCGCCGATCGAGCAGGCGATCTGCGACGACGGATCGGGCGCGTAGTAGAAGCCGGCATGCGCCACCGCCTGGCTGATGGCGAGATTGGTGACGCCGGGCTCGGTGACGACGACGCGGTTGTCGAAATCGATCTCGCGGATGCGCTTGAACTTGCCGAGGCCGAGCAGCACGCCGTCGGCCAGCGGCAGCGCGCCGCCGGACAGCGACGTTCCCGAGCCGCGCGGAACCACCTTGATGCCCTGGTCATGGCAATATTTCAGCACCCGCGACACCTGCGCGGTGGTCTCCGGCAGCACCACGACCATCGGCGGCTGGCGGTAGGCCATCAAGCCATCGGACTCGTAAGGCAGCATCTCGGCGGCGCTGTCGATGACGCCTTCGCCCGGCACGATTGCTCGCAGTGCAGCAACGATCTCGCCACGGCGCGCCAGCACCGCTTGATCTGCCTCCGGCATCATGATCGCCATCGCGTTCCTCCGGCCTCGATTTTGCCCCGGCCTATCAATCACAACCGAAACGGTTTGGATAGGCAGCGGATCCGCATCGAAGTTTGCGGCAGAGCAACAAGCTCAGCCATTATGCTGATTTGCCTCAGCGCATCCCCGCTTGTGCCTCGCCTGAGGCCATGCCACAACCTGCGCGCAAACTCGTCTCGTAACCCACAGAGCCTGATCCATGAAGAAAATGACTTTGAGCGCGCTCGTCATCCTCGCCTCGTCGTCGCTGGCGTCTGCCGCGCTGGCGCAGGATGCGGCCGCCGGCAAGACGTCCTTCAACAAGTGCCTGCCCTGCCATTCGATCGGCGAGGGCGCGAAGAACAAGGTCGGCCCGGAGCTGAACGGCCTCGACGGCCGCAAGTCGGGCAGCGCGCCGGACTACAACTATTCGGAAGCCAACAAGAATTCGGGCATTACCTGGAACGAGGCGGTCTTCAAGGAATACATCAAGGATCCGAAGGCCAAGATTCCCGGCACCAAGATGACCTTCGCCGGCATCAAGAACGAGACCGAGATCAACAACCTCTGGGCCTATGTGTCGTCGTTCGACAAGGACGGCAAGCAGAAGCAGTAAGCGGCCGCCGGCCGACCCATCACCTCGCCTGCAAAGCCCCGGCCGACCGCCGGGGCTTTTTTGCATCACGGCGCCACGGCATCGGCCGTGGCGACGGCCGCGACGATGCGGTCGACCTCGCCGGCCACCAGTTCCGGCACCGCGTTCTGGACCATGTGCCCGAGCTCGGGCAGCACGATCAGCCGGCTGTGCGGCACGACCTGGGCGAGCGGGCGGGCATGGATGTCGGTATAGACCGTCCGGTCGGCCTCGCCCGCCACGATCGTGACCGGGACCTTGATCTCGCCATAGCGCGGCGCCTGCTCGATCACGGCCTGCTTCAGGGTGACGAGATCGCGCGCATTGGCGATGAACTCGCGCGGCCGCAGCAGCAGCGGCGTCGCGGTCCGGTCGACGAAATCGTCCGGCATGGCCTGCGGCGCGAACACGCCGCGGGCGCCGGGCGCCATCAGCGCCAGACCGAGCGGCAGCGTGATCGTATGCGCCAGCAATGGCCCGACCACCGGCGTGGTGACGGCCTCGTTGTAGCGCCCGACCCCGCCCCGCCAGGGATACGCGACCGGCGCCAGCATCACGAGGCCCGCGACCCGGTCGGGGAAATCGAGCGCCATGCGCAGGCCGAGCGCGCCACTCCAGGAATGCACCACCAGGACGACCTGGCCGACCCCGAGCCGCGCCAGCGCCTCATCCAGCATGCGGGCCTGAGCGGCGGGCGTGGAATCCTCGGGCCTGAGACGCGGGCTCCAGCCGTGGCCGGGACGGTCGACCAGCAGCACCCGGTGGCGCTGCGCGAGCAGGTCGCCGAGCGGCCTGCGCATCGCCTCGAGGTTCGAGCTGGCGCCGTGGAGCAGCAACAGTGGCGGCTTTTCGCTGTCGCGGGGCCCGATATCCACAAGATTGATCGTCGCACCCTCGACATTGATGGCCTGCCCTTGCGCCGGGTAACGGCGCTCGAGCACCGCCACGCCGGCGCGCGTGAGCATCGCCAGGAGCGCCAAAGTGCCCACCAAGAACATTGAAATCATTGATAGTTTTCTGCCTGTCACAGTGACAGTTACGGTGCAGATCCGCGGGAGTTGCAGATCCGGCCGCGTTGTCTCGTCGTTTCGCCCGGGAATCCTGTCATCACCGCGTCGTCGGCCATTTTATAACCATGGTCGGGACTTTTCCTCGCAATCGGCTGATGGCCGTGAATTACTTCCGGTCGGGTCATTGCGTGATCTGAGCACGATGACCGGCCCTGAGTTTAGTTTGGTGTTTTGGGAGGGGGTTACCGATGAGTGTTCGTTCGAGCGAGACGGCTATCGACGAGATCGTCGCGAGCTGCAATGGCGATCTCCGTGGCGCGCTGAAGGCGCTGCTGCTGGTCAACGAGCACCTCGAGGCCGAGATCGCGCAGCTTTATGCCGCGGCTGCCCAGTACGGCCTGCCGGACCGCCGCAGCACCGCGTTCCACTGAGCGATCCGACCGGGCGACGATCAGTCCTCGGCTGTGATGTCCTTGTTCGGGCAGGCGTTGATCGTGGAGCGCGCGAGCTTGGCGTCGTCCAGCGACTTAAAGGGGCCGGACGCGAACCAGATGTCGCCCATGGTGGGGGTGACGACCGGATTGCTGGTCACGATCTCGCAGCGATTGGTGGCGCGGTTGCCGACCACCCAGAACATGTCTTCGGCCCACGCGGCCGTGGCCGCCGTGATCACCAGCGCTGCCGCCAGCACCGCACGCGTCATTGCGCCTCTCCTGCCGACAAATCTCGATCAAGAGGCACGTGGGGTTGCGCGGTCCCGCCAGCAAGAGCGGCGCTCAGCACATGGTTAACGGCAGGTCCGGCGTCAGATGTCGCGGCCTTCGACCTTTTCGGTCAGCGTCTTGACCAGCTCCGGCACCTTGTCCAGATGCGGATTGACCTCGAGCGCCTTGCGGAACGCATCCAGCGCCCGCTTCTCCTCGCCGAGATCCTGCATGATCATGCCGAGACCTGCGAGCGCGCCGAAGTGCCGCGGCTCACGGAGCAGGACCTGCTGGATGTCGGCCAGCGAGCGGCCGTAATCGTTCTGGAGGTAATAGATCGTCGCGCGACGGTTCCAGGCCTCGACATAATCGGGCCGCAGCTTGATGACCGAATCGAGCAGCTTGAGTGCGACTTCGTTCTGCTTCGCGTCCATCGCCGCCTTGGACCGCGCCATGAGCAGGGCAACGGTATCGCTGGGGGTCTGCAGCCAGATCGCCCAGATCCGCGCCTCGACGTGCTTGGCGCTGATATCGTCCGGCGCGGCCTTCAGGGCGCCGAACAGGAAATCGAGGCCCTTGGTCTTGTCGGCCCCGACCTTGGGCAGCTTGGCGGGCGCCTCGGGCGGCTTCGGCTTGGGAGCCGCACGCGGCTCGCCCTGCGCTTGCGCAAGGTGCGGTATGGAAATGACGACGGCGGCGAGCAGCACCGCCCGGAAAGTTCGCTTTGCCATGCGCGGAGTGTAGACGCAGTCCGCGCGTCCTGCAAAGCAGCACACGCGTCAAACGCCTGTGAGCGGACGGGACTGGCGACCGCGGCCGGATCAGCCTCGTTCGATCAACCCTGGCGGGCCTTGAAGCGGCGCTGGACCTTGTTGATCACGTAGACGCGGCCCTTGCGGCGGACCAGACGGTTGGCACGGTGGCGGCCACGCAGCGACTTCAGCGAGTTACGGACCTTCATGGGACATCCTGATACGTTGAAAGGCCGTGTTGGACAGGCCGGAAGTGGCAAACAGTGAGGTGGCAAATAGAAAAGGAGTTCCGCAAGCGACCAAGCCGCCCGGATTGGCCGGTTTCTAACCACCGGCCCGCCGGATGTCAATCATGGCGGCGCCGGACTTCAACAGAAGCTGCCGGCCAGCAGCCCGCCGATCCAACTTGGCGATTGCCAAATTCGTTATATCCTATAATCAATTTCTCAAAGCCAAGAACCAACCCCGGGAACGCCCATGCCCAAGCTCGCTCTGCCCAAGATCGACGACGTCGTCGCCATCGACATCCATACCCATGCCGAGGAGCCCTGCGGCATGCATGCAGATGACGGCTACGACGATTTCCAGGCCCAGATGGCCGACTACTTCAAGTCGCCGCACAAGCACCCGCCGACGGTGCCGGAGACGGCCGCCTATTATCGCTCGAAGAACATCGCCGCGGTGATCTTCCCGGTCGACGCCGAGCGCGAGACCGGCTTCCGCCGCTACAACAATTACGAGATGCTCGAGGTCGCCTCCGACCATCTCGATGTGCTGATCCCCTTCGTCAGCATCGATCCGCACAAGGGCAAGCTCGGCGTCCGCGAGGCGCGCAAGCTGATCGAGGAGTATGGCGTCCGCGGCTTCAAGTTCCACCCGACCATGCAGGGCTTCTACGCCAACGACCGCCTCGCCTATCCGCTGTACGAGGCGATCAACGACGGCGGCGCGATTGCGCTGTTCCACACCGGCCAGACCGGCGTCGGCTCGGGCATGCCGGGGGGCATGGGGATGCGGCTGAAGTACTCGAACCCGATGTACATGGACGACGTCGCGGTCGATTTCCCCGACCTCAAGATCATCCTCGCCCACCCCTCCTTCCCCTGGCAGGAGGAGGCGCTGTCGGTCGCGACCCACAAGCCGAACGTCTATATCGATCTCTCGGGCTGGTCGCCGAAATACTTCCCGCCGATCCTCGTCCGCTACATCAACTCGATCCTGCAGGACAAGATGCTGTTCGGCTCGGACTGGCCGGTGATCACCCCTGACCGTTGGCTCGCCGATTTCGCCAAGCTCGACATCCGCGACGAGATCCGGCCGAAGGTGTTGAAGGCCAACGCGCGCAGGCTGCTGGGGATCTGACATCGTCCGGTCCGCAAGGATCGTGCTAGTCTACGCAGGCGCGGTGACCCATCAGTCATTGCGCCTGTTCAAGGTGGTCAGGTGAGCGCCATGCCGTTCAAAGCCATCGTCTTCGACGCCTATGGCACGCTGTACGATATCCAGTCAGTGGCGGCGGTCACCGAGCAGGCCTTTCCCGGCCACGGCGACATCATCACCCAGATCTGGCGCATCAAGCAGCTCGAATACACCTGGCTGCGCTCGCTGATGCAGCGCTACGAGGATTTTTCGGTCGTCACCCGCGAGTCGCTGCTCTATGCGCTGCGCGTTCTCGGCCTGCAGGCCGATGCGATCACACGCGATCGCATCATCGCCAAATATCTCGATCTCGATCCCTACCCTGATGCACGCGCCGCGCTCGCCGCGATGAAGGACCGCCGGCTCGCGATCCTCTCCAACGGCAGCCCCGCGATGCTCGACGGCCTGGTCAAGGCCAGCGGCTTCGATGCTATGCTCGATGCGGTCATCAGCGTCGATGCCCACAAGATCTTCAAGCCGAGTCCCGAAGCGTATACGCTGATCGCGGAGACACTTGGACTTGCACCCGCCGAGGTGCTGTTCGTGTCCTCCAATCCCTGGGACGTCTGCGGCGCCAAGGCCTTCGGCCTCAACGTTGCATGGATCGAGCGCGTCACTCCCGAAGCCATGGCGGCCGCCTGCATCAAGACCGATCTCGTGTCCCCGCTCACGATGTTCAAGGCGCTGCGCACCCAGATGGACGAGTTGGGTTTTGCGCCCGATTATCGTATTGCTGCGCTCTCCGAATTGCCTGAGATCGTCAACACGCATGAGCCTTGAATCCGTCCGCGCCTTCTTCGCTGAAAAAGCCCCCGACATCGACGTCCTCGTCTCCAGCCAGAGCTCCGCAACCGTGGCGCTCGCGGCGGAAGCCTATGGCGTGGAGCCGGCCCGCATCGCCAAGACGCTGTCGTTGCGCGTCGGCGAACGCGTCATCCTGATCGTCGCTGCCGGGAACGCCCGCATGGACAACAAGAAGGTCAAGGCGCAGTTCGGCGGCAAGCCGAAGATGCTGGGTCTCGACGAGGTCGCCGACATCACGGGGCACGAGGTCGGCGGCGTCTGCCCGTTCGGGCTGAAGTCGCCGCTGCCGGTATATTGCGATCTGTCGCTGAAGGCCTTCGACATCGTCGTGCCCGCGGCGGGCTCGACCCACAGCGCGGTGAAGATCACGCCGGATCGCATGGCCGAACTGACAGAAGCGGCATGGGTCGACGTCTGCGAGGTGCAGTCCTGATCGGCTGAGATCGGCGGGCGCGCTCATCGCTTCTTCGCCTTCGCCAGCTCCTTCACCAGAAACTCCGTCAGCACCTCGACCCGCGCGGGGCGCGGGCCGCCGGGCGGCATCACCAGGTGCATCGCGCCTTCCGGCTGGCTCCAGCCCTTCAGCACCACCTCGACCTCGCCCGACGCGATCGCGTCGCCCACGATGAAATCCGGCAGGTCTGCGATGCCGAGCCCGGCGCGCACCGCCGGCAACAGCGCCTCGCCATTGTTGACGCGCAGCTGTCCCGCCGGCCGCACGCTGGCCTGCTCGCCGGCCGCATTTGTGTAGTGCCAGACGCCAGCGGTGGAGAGATAGGCGTAGCCGAAGCACTTGTGCTCGGCGAGATGCATCGGGTGCGTCGGCCGGCCGTGGCGCTTCAGATAGGACGGCGCCGCCACCGTGTAGCGCGGCATGGCGCAGAGCCGGCGCGCGAGCAGCGAGGAGTCCGGCAGCCGCGCGATGCGCAGTGCGAGATCGAAACCTTCGCCGATCAAATCGACGGTGGCGTCGCTCATGTGGAGGTCGATCGAGACCTCCGGATATTGCTCCAGGAACGCCGGCAGCAGCGGCGCGATCTTCTTGACGCCGAACGTCATCGGCACCGCGAAGCGCACCAGGCCGCGCGGCGTCAGTGACTGCGCGAGCGCCTCGGTCTCCGCCGCCTCGCCATCGGCGAGCAGCTGCGCGGCGCGCTCGGACAGCCGCTGACCGGCATCCGTCAGCGCCAGGCGCCGCGAGGTGCGGTTGAACAGCCGCGTGCCTAGACGCTCCTCCAGCCGGCTCACCGCCTTGGAGACGGAGGCCTTGGAGAGGCTCAGCTCCTGCGCGGCGCCGGCGAAGGAGCGCAGCTCGACGACCTTGGCGAAGATCGCCATCGCCTCGAAATCCGGAAGTCGCGCCATTCCTTCAAATCTCTCTTTTGGAAACAATAGGTTTCAATAGTTTCTATTTCCATACTCCGATCGCCGCCTTATTCCAATGCCCAACGGCACGGCGGCACCGGCCGACCGTTGCAACCACAGGAGCAGACCCATGATCGAACTGAAGCCCTTTGCGGCGCTGGGCGGCGCCGACCACGGCTGGCTCAAGGCCAAGCACCATTTCTCGTTCGCGAGCTACTACGACCCCAGCAACATGGGCCACGGCGCCCTGCGCGTCTGGAACGATGACGAGATCGCACCGAACACCGGCTTCCCCGCGCATCCCCATCGCAACATGGAGATCATCACCTATGTCCGCGAGGGCGCGATCACCCATCAGGACAGCCTCGGCAACAAGGGCCGCACCGAGGCCGGCGACGTCCAGGTGATGAGTGCGGGCAGCGGCATCCGCCATTCCGAGTACAATCTGGAGCCGACCACGACGCGGATCTTCCAGATCTGGATCGAGCCGACCACCGATGGCGGCCAGCCGACCTGGGGCGCCAAGCCGTTCCCGAAGTCCGATCGCTCCGGCAAGCTGGTGACGCTCGCGAGCGGCTTCGCAGATGACGGCGACGCGTTGCCGATCCGCGCCAAGGCACGCGTACTCGGCACCACGCTGAAGGCCGGCGAGACCGCCGAGTACGATGCCGACAAGGCCCGGCATATCTATCTCGTGCCTGCCGCCGGAAGCGTCGAAGTGAACGGCGTCCGCGTCAACGCTCGTGACGGCGCCGCCATCCGCGACGAGGCCACGCTGAAGATCACGGCGCTCGAAGATTCCGAACTGGTGCTGGTCGACGCCGCTTAAGTCTGTTTCGCGATCCCGGTCGGCTCTCCGGCCGGGACGCCCTCCCCGATCACTCGCATTCCCACGGAGACTTCCATGACCAAGGTTCTCGTTCTCTACTATTCCGCCTACGGCCACATCGAAGCGATGGCCAACGCCGTCGCCGAAGGCGCCCGCGAAGCCGGCGCCGCCGTCGACATCAAGCGCGTGCCGGAGCTCGTGCCCGCCGACGTCGCCAAGGCCTCGCACTACAAGCTCGACCAGGCCGCACCGATCGCCAAGGTCGAGGAGCTCGCCAACTATGACGCCATCATCGTCGGCACCGGCACCCGCTTCGGTCGCATGGCCTCGCAGATGGCCAACTTCCTCGACCAGGCCGGCGGCCTCTGGGCCAAGGGCGCGCTGAACGGCAAGGTCGGCGGCGCCTTCACCTCGACCGCGACCCAGCATGGCGGCCAGGAGGTCACGCTGTTCTCGATCATCACCAACCTCTTGCATTTCGGCATGACCATCGTCGGCCTCAACTACGGCTTCGCCGGCCAGATGAAGCTCGACGAGATCACCGGCGGCTCGCCCTATGGCGCGACCACCATCACTGGCGGCGACGGCAGCCGGCTGCCGAGCGAGAACGAGCTGGCGGGGGCGCGCTATCAAGGGCGCGTGATCGCCGAGACCGCAAAGAAGCTGCATGGCTGACGCGACTGGGGCGGCACTTCCGTCACCGAAGCGCCGCCCCATCTCGTCGGAAGAAAGTGAGGGAGTCCGCAATGCCCGCCATGCTCGAACTGGTGACGCTGGCCAGGCTGGCCCGCCATCCTCTGCAGATGATGGCGCGCCATTGGTACTGCAAAGGCCTTTACCGCGCGAGCCGCGGTCAGCGCCGCTGCCCGGAATGCACCGCTATAGCGGCTTGATCTGCACCTTCTTGAACTTCACGACGCCCGAGCCGTATTGCAGGGCGATCGGCCCCGCAGCATGCTTGCTGTCGTCGACGTCGACGGTCTTCTCGCCGTTGAGCATCACGGTCAGCCGCGTGCCCTTGGCGGTGATCTCGTAGGTGTTCCACTTGCCGCCGGCCTTCGGCATCGGATCGACCTTGGACACGTCGACGATGGCGCCGGTGCCGTATTTCGGATCGGGCCGCTTGTCGAAGATGTTGACCTCGTAGCAGATGTTGGAGTCGATCTTCGCCGACTGGTCGCAACGGATGAAGATGCCGCTGTTGGCGGCGTCGTCGACCCAGAACTCGGCCTTGATCTGGAAATCCTTGTAGCTGGCCTTGGTGACCAGATAGGACGGATCCTTGCCGTCGAGCTTGTCGGCCATCAGAACGCCGTCCTTCGCCTCCCAATTGGCCTTGCCGACCTCGGCGAATTCGACCTTCTTGTCACCGTCGACCAGGGTCACCCAGCCGTCATCGGCGAATGCCGTCCCCCAGCTCGCGCCCGCAATCAACAGTCCGGCCGCAAGCCCGCACAAGCGATACCGCATCGAAACGCCTCCCCGTTTTTGTTTGGTTCGCCGCCACGATAGCAAAGCGCCGGACGAAGCAAACGGGTTTCGATGCTGCATCTGCTCTCTCGTCGAACTACACCGCCGTCGCGCGCGCAAAATCGACATAGATCTCGCGCAGCCGCGCCGCGACCGGGCCAGGCTTGCCGTCGCCGACCGGCTTGCCGTCGATCGTGACCACCGGCTGCACGAACGAGCTCGCGCTGGTGATGAAGGCCTCCTTCGCCGCGAGCGCCTCCTCCACGGTGAACAGCCGCTCCTCGACCTTGAGCTGACGCTCCTCGGCGAGCCTCACCACCGCCTTGCGGGTGCAGCCCGGCAGGATCGCGTTGGAGTTCGGCCTGGTGACGATGACGTCGTCCTTGGTCAGGATGAAGGCGGAGGACGAGCCGCCCTCGGTCACGTGACCATCCTCGACCATCCAGGCCTCTCCAGCGCCGGCGGCCGCAGCCGCCTGCTTCGCCAGCACCTGCGCCAGCAGCGCGACGCTCTTGATGTCGCGCCGCGCCCAGCGGATGTCGGGCACGGTGATGACGCCGATGCCCGCCGTCGCCGAGGGTGCATCGACGATGTTCTTGGCGGTCACGAACATCACCAGCGTCGGCTTGACGTCGCCTTTCGGAAACGGGAAGTCGCGGCCCTTGTCAGCGCCCCGCGTGACCTGCAGATAGGCCATGCCCTGGTCGAGCCGGTTGCGCGCGACCAGCTCCTTCTGCAGCGCCTCGATTCGCGCCAGGCTCTCCGGCAGCGCCAGCCCGATCTCGCCGACCGAGCGCTCCAGCCGGGCGAGGTGCGAGGCGCTGTCGACCAACTTGCCGTCGAGCACCGCCGCCACCTCATAGATGCCGTCGGCGAACAGGAAGCCGCGATCGAGCACCGAGACCTTGGCCTCGGACAGGGGCACGAAGGCGCCGTTGACGTAAGCGATGGGGTCCAAGGCGGTATCTCCTTTCTCATCAGCGCACGCATAGTCCTTAGCATGCGCCGATCGTTTCTCTCGCCGTCATTCCGGGGCGATGCGCAGCATCGAACCCGGAATGACGGGTCTAACTAGTGCGACAAAATCTTCGACAAGAACTGCTGCGCGCGCTCGCTGCGGGGCTGGCCGAAGAACTCATCCTTCTTGGCGTCCTCGACGATCTCGCCGCGGTCCATGAAGATGACGCGGTGGGCGACCTTCCTGGCAAACCCCATCTCGTGGGTCACGACCATCATGGTCATGCCCTCGCGGGCGAGATCGACCATGACGTCGAGCACCTCGCTGATCATCTCCGGATCGAGCGCCGAGGTCGGCTCGTCGAACAGCATGGCGATCGGGTCCATGGCGAGCGCACGCGCGATCGCGACACGTTGCTGCTGGCCGCCCGAGAGCTGCGCCGGAAATTTCTGCGCCTGCTCCTTCAGCCCGACGCGCTCCAGCAGCTTCATGCCCTTGGCGGTCGCTTCCTCGTGACCGCGCCCCAGCACCTTCTGCTGGGCGAGGCAGAGATTTTCGATGATCTTCAGATGCGGAAACAGCTCGAAATGCTGGAACACCATGCCGACGCGCGAGCGCAGCTTCGGCAGGTTGGTCTTGGGATCATTGACCTTGAGACCATCGATCGTGATCGTGCCGTCCTGGAACGGCTCCAGCGCGTTGACGCATTTGATGAGGGTCGACTTGCCGGAGCCGGAGGGACCGCAGACCACCACCACCTCGCCCTTGGCGACCGAGGTGCTACAGTCCTTCAGCACCTGGAAGCTCGGGCTGTACCATTTGTTGACGTGGCTGATTTCGATCATGGGAGCCGACTACCTGATGATGGCGATGCGCGACTGCAGGCGGCGGACGCCGTAGGACGCGATGCAGGAGATGGTGAAGTAGACCAGGGCCGCGAACAGGTACATCTCGACCAGCCGGCCGTCGCGCTGCGCGACCTTGGAGGCGGCGCCGAGGAAGTCCGGGATCGAGAGCACGTAGACCAGCGAGGTGTCCTGGAACAGCACGATGGTCTGGGTCAGCAGCACCGGCAGCATGTTGCGGAACGCCTGCGGCAGCACGACGTAGCGCATGGTCTGCGCGTAGGTCAGGCCGAGCGCCGAGGCCGCCGCCGGCTGCCCGCGCGAGATCGACTGGATGCCGGCGCGCATGATCTCGGAGAAATACGCGGCCTCGAACAGGATGAAGGTGATCAGCGAGGAGGCGAAGGCGCCGACCTTGATCGGCCGGGACGAGCCGGTGATCCACTGCCCGATATAGGGGACCAGGAAGTAGAACCAGAAGATCACCAGCACCAGCGGCAGCGAGCGCATGAAGTCGACATAGAGCCCGGCGATCCAGCCCATCACGCGATAGCCGGACAGCCGCATCAGCGCGATCATGGTGCCGAAGACGAGACCGCCAAAAGCCGACAGCGCGGTCAGCGTCAAGGTGAAGGTCATGCCGTCGATGAACAGGTAGCTCAGCGAGCGGCGGATGACGTCGAAATCGAAATTGGCCAGCATCTCATTTGCCCGTGATGTAGCCAGGGATCGCCACCGCGCGCTCCAGCAGGCGCATGCCGATCACGACGATGACGTTGATGACGAGATACATCAGCGTTGCGGCGCTGAACGCCTCGAACACCTGGAAGGAGAATTCCTGCATCTCGCGGGCGGCGCCCGTCAGCTCGATCAGACCGATCGTGATCGCCACGGCGCTGTTCTTGACCGTGTTGAGAAATTCGGACGTCAGCGGCGGCAGGATGATGCGGAAGGCCATCGGCAGCAGCACGTAGCGATAGGCCTGCAAGGTGGTGAGGCCGAGCGCGGTCGCCGCCATCATCTGGCCGCGCGGCAGCGAGCCGATGCCGGCCGCAAGCTGCACCGCGACGCGCGCCGACATGAACAGCCCGATGCCGACCGCGGCCGTATAGAACGGCGCATTCGGCATCTGTTTCAGCCACAGGCCGGCGGTTCGCGGCAGCAACTCGGGCAGCACGAAGAACCACAGGAACAGCTGCACCAGCAGCGGCATGTTGCGGAAGAACTCGACATAGACGAAGCCGATCCAGGTCGCCAATTTCGAGGGCAGACTGCGCAGGATGCCAACGATCGTGCCGCAGATCAGCGCGATCACCCAGGCCGACAGCGAGGTCACGATGGTGATCTTCAGCCCCGACAGCAGCATGTCGAAATAGGTGCCCGCCCCGGTCGGGTTCGGCTCCAGGAAGATGTGCCAGTTCCAGGTGTAGTTCACGGGGGTGTCCTGAAGTGATAGCTCGCGGTCGGTTTACGCAATGTCGCCACGAGCGACACTGCGCTCCCCTTCCCCCGCGCGAAGCGGGGAGGGGTCGGGGTGGGGGTCTCAGCAAAGACTGCCCCTGCGGGCCCCCTCCCCAACCCTCCCCCACAAGGGGGGAGGGAGCGCACCGGCGTCGCGGCACGAGCTTAATGCGACTTCACCTTACGGCTTGTACGAATCCGGATCCGGCGAGTCCGACGGCTTGGCGAACTCAGCCTTCAGCTCGGCCGAGATCGGGGTGTTCAGGTTCAGGCCCTTCGGCGGGATCTTCTGCATGAACCACTTGTCATACAGCTTGGCGCCCTCGCCGCTGGTGTAGATCTTGGCGGTCGCGGCATCGACGACCTTCTTGAACTGCGGATCGTCCTTGCGGAGCATGATGCCGTAGGGCTCCGGCTTGGAGAACGCATCCTTGGAGATGACGTAGGCGGCCGGATCCTTGGAGCTAGCGACGAGGCTCGACAGCAGGATGTCGTCCATCACGAAAGCCACGGCGCGATCGGTCTCGACCATCAGGAAGGCTTCGGCGTGATCCTTGGCCGGGATGATGTTGATCCCAAGATTGCGTGCGGCATTGGCTTCGGTGAGCTGCTTGATGTTGGTGGTGCCGGCAGTCGACACGACCGTCTTGCCCTTCAGATCATCAATCTTGTTGATGTTGCTCGACTTCTTCGAGACGTAGCGGCTCGCCGTCAGGAAGTGGGTGTTGGTGAAGGAGATCTGCTTCTGGCGCTCGGCATTGTTGGTGGTGGAGCCGCATTCCAGATCGATGGTGCCGTTGGCGAGCAGCGGGATGCGGGTCGACGACGTCACCGGATTGAGCTTCACGTCGAGCTTGTCGAGCTTGAGCTCCTTCTTCACGGCATCGACGATGCCCATGCAGATGTCGATGGCAAAGCCGATCGGCTTCTGATTGTCGTCGAGATAGGAGAACGGGATCGAGGAGTCGCGCACGCCCAGCGTGATCGCACCGGTCTCCTTGATGTTCTTCAGGGTCCCCGTCAGGTCCTCGGCCTGCACCTGGCCGGCGCAGAGCGCGGCGGCGACGGCAAGACCGAATAGGCGAAGCTGCTTCATAACTGATCTCCTCAATCCGGCTGATCGCCGGATGCTTGCATAAACCACAGCGAACTCAAAATGGCCCCCGCCCCCGGACGATCACCGGCCGGACGAGCGCGGGCACCATAGACCGCCCCGCGGCGGGAAGTTCTCGGACGCTTGCGACAAATTGCCTGTCCCGCGTCCCCTTCGACAAGACGTTCGGGCTGAAACGGCAGCGCCGAACGTCGGGATGGTAAACTACGATCAGCTCGCATGCCCCGCGACCAGACGAAAGTTGCAGGCGGACGGTTCCCGCACGCGGCACGCCCCTCACTCCGGCTCAGGCGGCGGGAGGTGAGCACCAATGATGCCAGGCGATGTGTGCTCATGCCTCCTTCTCGGTTCACAGCGGCTTCCGCAATTCGCCAAGATCCCAGAACAGCCCGGCCATCAGGCCGAGCGCCTCCTCCGTGACATCCAGCAGAATGTGCTCATCCGGCGCGTGCTGCGAGCAGCCCGGATAGGAATGCGGCACCCACATGGTCGGCATCTTCAACACGTCGGCAAACACGTCATTGGGCAGCGAGCCGCCGAAGTTCGGCAGCACGGCGGGCGCCTTGCCGGTGCTCATCTTGATGGAATCCGCGGCCCATTTGATCCAGGGACTGTCGATGTCGGCGCGCGAGGCCATGAAGCCCTGCGTCATGCTGACCTCGATCATCGGGAAGCCATGCGCAACGAGGTGGTTCTTCACGTCCTCCACGATGCTGTCGACCTTGGTGCCGACGACGAAACGCAGCTGCAGCACGGCACGGGCGCGGCCCGGGATCGCATTCGCCGGCTTGTCGATATTGCCGGAGGAGATCGCCAGCACCTCGAGCGTATTCCAGGCATAGAGCCGCTCCGCCGGCGTCAGCCCGTCCTCGCCCCAATTGTCGGACAGCGCCGGCTCGTCGGCGGTCGGCTCGACCTTCACGTCGGCGAGGATGGCGCGGATGGCGTTGGTGAGGCGCGGCGGCTTCAGCGACTCCAGCTTGATGCGGCCCTGGCCGTCGACCAGCGTGGAAATGGCGTTGGCGAGAATGGTCGCGGGATTGGCGAGCACGCCGCCCCAATTGCCGGAATGATTGCCGCCCTCGCGCAGGTTGACGTCGAGATGCAGCCGGATGCCGCCGCGGCAGCCGAGAAAGATGGTGGGGCGCGCGGTCGACAGCCGCGGGCCGTCCGAGCCGATGAAGACGTCGGCCTTCAAGGCGTCGCGATGCCGGTCGGCCACCTCTGCGAGATCGGGCGAGCCGATCTCCTCGCCCATCTCGATGATGAATTTGGCATTGAAGCCGAGCTTGCCGCCGCGGGCCTCGCGCACCGCGCGCAGCGCCGCCATGTTGATGCTGTGCTGGCCCTTGTTGTCGGCCGTGCCGCGGCCGTAGAGGCGGTTGCCGTCCGGCGTCACCGCCCAGGGATCGCGCCCGTCGCGCCATTCGCCGGCCATGCCGTCGACGGTGTCGCCGTGGCCATAGCTGAGCATCGTCGGGGCGCTGTCGCTCTCGTGGTAGGTCGCGATCAGGAACGGCGACTTGCCGCTCGGCGAGGGCACGATCTCGGAGAAAAAGCCGAGCGCGGCAAAGGACGGCGTCAGCTCGTTGGTCAGATACGCCGCGAGGTCGTCCTTGCGCTCGGGATTGAGGCTCTCGGTGCGATAGGCGACCCGGCGGCCGAGCTCGGCCAGGAAGTCACCGCTCGTCAGGCTCTGACGGGCACGGGCGATTGCATCAATCCTGGTCATGGCGCTTTTCCAGTCACAACGAAGGCGGCGTCATATCGGGATCGTGGGCGAAGCGAAAGAGGCTGGGTTTGAATTCAATTGGTCAGCGCATGCGTCTCGGATTATGGAACTGCCATGCCTGGGACTTGACGCGTCGGGCAGCATTGTCGCCGTCCCCGACTTACGCGCTCTCGTTCTCGCGGTGCGGTCGAGCACCCGAGCTATTGGCATGAACACCCTCACGAGACGGAGGGCGCGGGGAATGCCGGGTGAAGGCCTCACCCATGGCCCGCCTGCAGAAAGAAAAGCAGGCGGCAGTCACCACAGGTTCAGCCGAGCATCCGGCATTCCCCGCGCGACGGTTTTCACGCTTATAGCGCGCTCTCCCCGGTGTCCGGCTCGATAGCCACCGTCGTCTGCGGGATCATCACCCGCGGACTTGGCGCCAGCATCGGGGCGCCAGGACCACACGCCTTCACGTCCGCCAGATGCCGTTCGTCGGCGCGGGCTTCCCCACGCTGCGGCATGCCGACAGCCGTCGCATCCCCACCTCGCGTGTCGTGACGATCGCGATGCGCCCCTCCGTGTGAGGCGGGATTTCGGGAATAAAGCACATCTTCGGATATTCGTAAAGAATTTTCTCGCGGCTTCTCCGCCCGCCGCCTCCTTCGAGACGCCCGCCTGCGGCGGGCTCCTCAGGACGAGGACCGAGCTTGTGGCGAAATCCTAACCCTCATGGCTGGCGAGATCTCCACCCTCATGGTGAGGAGCGCCGCTTCCCCCGGATGGTCATGACCGAGCGAGCAGGTCGCCGCGGATGAGGTGCGGCGCGTCTCGAACCATCAGGCCAAGCTGTTCAATTCACCGCATTGCTCACCATCACCTCGATCAGCTTCGTGCCCGGCCGCCGGAAGGCCCCCGACAGCACCGACTTCAACTCACCGGGATCGCTGACGCGCAGTGACTCGCAGCCCAGCGATCTTGCCAGCCCGGCGAAGTCCACCGGCGGATCGACAAAGTCCATGCCGATATAGTTGTCGTCGCCGTGGAACGACAGCAGCCGCTGCTTGATGATGCGATAGCCGCCATTGTTGACGATGACGACGGAGAGCGGCAGCTTGTGGTGAGCCGCGGTCCACAGCGCCTGGATCGAATACATCGCACTGCCGTCGCCGGAGTAGCACACCACGGGACGGTCGGGATTGGCGAGGCTGACGCCGACCGAGGCCGGCAGGCCCCAGCCGATGCCACCCGACGCGAGGCCGTGATAGTTGTAGCGGTCGCGGTACGGCCACAGCGCCGTCATGTAGCGCGCGGACGTCAGCCCCTCGTCGACCAGGATGCCATGCTCCGGCATGGCCTGGGCCACCTGCAGCGCGAGATAGTCGGGATCGATCGGCGTTTTGTCGCGTGCCGTCTCGATCTGAGCGGTCAGCGTCCGGCGCCGCGCACTCCAGTTCTTCGACGACAGCTCCGCGATGCGCGCTTGCGCGGTAGCTTGCAGGGACGAACCGCCCACCTCGCGCAGCAGCGGCGTGAGCTGCAGGAGCGTCTCGCGGACGTCGGCTTTCAGCGCGATCTCGGCGCCGAAGTTCTTGCCCAGCTCCCAATCGACCAAGCCGATCTGCACGATCGGCAGTCCCTCCGGCAGCGGCTCGATCTCGCTGTGCACGGACATCCGCAACGGATCGGCGCCGAGCACGATCAGCAGATCATGCGGCGCCAGGAGATCGCGGACCTGCTTCTGCGCGCGCGACAGCGAGCCGATGTAGCAGGGATGCTCGGAGAGGAAATGCGCGCCATAGGGCGCGGACTGCTGATGCACGGGTGCGCCGATCGCGCTGGCGAACTCCGCGGCGGCCTGCAGCGCATCGCTCTTGACGATCTCGTCGCCGGTGATGATCACCGGCCGCTGCGCCTTGAGAATGCGCTGCGCCAGCCCCTGCAACGCGTCCGCGGTCGGCCGCACGCGCGCATCGACCCGCGTCGACCGGCCGAGCTCGATGCCGGCTTCGGCATTGAGGATATCACCGGGCAGCGAGATGAAGACGGGGCCCGTCGGAGGCGTGGTCGCGACCTTGGCGGCGCGCCTGACGATGCGCGGCAGGTCCTCCAGCCTCGTCACCTCGACCGCCCATTTCACCAGCGGCTCGGCCATCCGCACCAGCGGACCGTAGAGCAATGGCTCCATCAGGCCGTGGCCCTGCTCCTGCTGGCCGGCGGTGAGGATCATCGGCGTGCCGGTGAATTGCGCATTGTAGAGCGCGCCCATCGCGTTGCCGAGACCCGGAGCGACGTGGACGTTGCAGGCGACGAGACGTCCCGAGGCGCGGCTGAAGCCGTCGGCGATCGCCACCACCAGGCTCTCCTGCATCGCCATGACATAGGTGAGATCTGGATGATCCTTCAGCGCATGCATGACGGGCAGTTCGGTGGTGCCGGGATTGCCGAACAGATGCGTGATGCCCTCGTCCTTGAGCAGCGCGAGGAAGGCCGAACGTCCGGTGGTGCGGTTTTTCATGTTGCAGTTCCTCCGGCGACGCGGTGTTGTTTGTTGGTGCAAGCCCTCACCACGTCATGGCCGGGCTTGTCCCGGCCATCCACGTCGGTCGGCACGCTTGGATGGACGTGGATGCCCGGGACAAGCCCGGGCATGACGATGTGGAAAGAGACGAGCGAAGAGCGTCGATCATCGTACGCTTCGTTCCTCGCAATGACGTGGAGAGAGCGGAGGCTACGCCTCGGCTGTCTCCTGATACACCGGATAATCCGTGTAGCCCTTCTCCTCGCCGCCGTAGAAGGTCGGGCGGTTGTAGGGCGTCAAGGGCCAGCCGTGCTGCAGGCGTGCCGGCAGGTCCGGATTGCTGATGAAGTAGCGACCGAAAGCGATGGCGTCGGCATGGCCGGCCTTGATCGCCGCCTCCGCCGGCTCGCCGGTGAAGCCGCCGGCGCCGATCAGCACGCCCTTCCAGATCGGCCGGAATAGGGCGATCGCCGACGGCACGTTCTGCCAGTTGACGTCGGCGCGGCCGGCGCCGGAGGAGCGCGGCTCGATCAGGTGCAGATAGGCGATGCCCAGCTTGTCGAGCGCCTCGATCGCATGGGTGTAGAGCGGCATCGGGTCGGCTTCGCCGGAGCCGTTGGCGATGCCATAGGGCGACAGCCGCACGCCGACCTTGTCGGCACCGCAGGCGCCGATCACGGCCTCGGTCACCTCGAGCAGGAAGCGGCAGCGGTTCTCGATGGAGCCGCCGTAGCGGTCGGTGCGCTGGTTGCTGCGGGTCTGCAGGAACTGCTCGATCAGATAGCCGTTCGCACCATGCACCTCGACGCCGTCGAAGCCGGCGGCCATCGCATTGCGCGCGGCCTGGCCATAGGCGGCGACAAGCGCGGGGATCTCGTCGGTGTCGAGCGCACGCGGCGTCTCGTAGGCCGCCGGCCTGCCGTCCGCCGTCATCGCCTTGAGATCGTCGCCGATCGCGATCGCCGACGGCGCCACCGGCAACGCACCGCCCGGCTGGAACGAGGAATGCGAGACGCGGCCGACATGCCAGAGCTGCAGGAAGATGAATCCGCCCTTGGCATGCACGGCGTCGACGACCTGCCTCCAGCCGGCGATCTGTGCCGTGCTATAGATGCCCGGCACGTTCGGGCTACCGGTGCCGGTCGGCGCGACCGGCGAGGCCTCGGCGATGATCAGCCCGCCCGGCGTGGCGCGCTGCGCATAATAGTCGACGTTGAGCGGCCGCGGCGCGAGCGTCTCCTTTGCGGCGCGCATGCGGGTCAACGGCGCCATCACGACGCGATGCTTGAGGTGATAAGGACCGATCGTGAGCGGTGAAAACAGCGCAGGCAGCATTTCGTCCCCAGATGTCGTTGCGATTGTCGATTGGCATCATCTTGTTCGCAAAACATGATGGTGGCAATGTCCGCCCCACGTCAGTATGAGCAGACCCTCCATGCCGAAAGCGAACGCCCTGCCCTCGCTCAGCCTGCGCATCGATCTCGATGACGGCAGCCGGATCGGGCCGGGCAAGATCGCGCTTCTGGAGAACATCGCGCGGCACGGCTCGATCTCAGCGGCCGGGCGCGCGATGGACATGTCCTACAAGCGGGCCTGGGACCTCGTCGACGAGATCAACCGGGTATGCCGGCAGCCCGCGGTCGCGCGGCAGACCGGCGGCCGCAATGGCGGTGGCGCGGCGCTGACGGCGTTCGGCGCGCAGCTGGTCGAACGTTACCGGCGCATCGAGCGCGACGCGGCCAATGCCGTGAAGAAGGATCTCGCCGCGCTGCGCAGCGACATCGAGAAGCCACGGAAGGCCCGCGCGGCCAGAACCGCGTCGTAAGCCGGTTCCAGCCGACGCGGTGCATCTGTGACCGGACTGATGCGGCTCGCGTTGTAGCCGCAAAAAAACCCGTCTTGCCGTCAGCCGGATGATCTTGCGGCCGCGCCGGGACATCATACACCAGCATCTCATCGTCATGCCGGAGAACCTGCCGTGTCTCACCCTGCCTTGTCCGCCGACCACACCGCCGTCATCACCGGAGGCGCCTCCGGCATCGGGCTCGCCGCCGCCATGCGCTTTGCAGAACGCGGCATGAACGTCTGCATCGCCGATATCGACGAGGCCCGGCTGCGCGACGCCGCCGCCAGGCTCGCGGCTGCGACCAAGCGTGGCGAGGCTGCGGTCATGACCGCCACGGTCGATGTGAGCAGCCGGGACAGCGTGGTCGCGCTCGAAACGGCGGTGCGGCAGCGGTTCGGCGCGATCGACGTGCTGATGAACAATGCCGGCATCCAGCCGGGCAGCAAGATGCTGGCCGACGACAATTGGCAGCGCATCCTCGGCGTCAACCTGTGGGGCATCATCCATGGCGCGCAGGTGTTCGCCCCCGGCATGATCGCGCACGGCCGGCGGGCGCTGATCATCAACACCGGCTCCAAGCAGGGCATCACCACGCCGCCCGGCGATCCCGCCTACAACGTCTCGAAGGCCGGCGTGAAGGCGTTCACCGAGGCGCTGCAGCACGAGCTGCGCAACACGCCCGGCTGCCAGGTGACGGCGCATCTGTTCATTCCGGGCTTCGTGTTCACGCCGCTGACCGCCAATGGCCGCGTCGAGAAGCCGGCCGGCGCATGGACGCCAGAGCAGACCGTCGACTTCATGCTGGAGCGCGTCGCGGCCGGCGACTTCTACGTGCTGTGCCCTGACAACGACGTGCCGCGCGCGCTGGACGAGCGGCGCATCCTGTGGGCCGCGGGCGACATCGTCGAGAACCGGCCGCCGCTGTCGCGCTGGCATGCCGACTACGCCGACGCGTTCTCGGCCTTCGCAAAGAAATCGCCATGATCCGGCCACATCGCAGCGGCGGCCCGTCGTTGCTCCGGATCTCAGCATCATTTCGCCGGACGCGTCGGATCGTCGCAAGGCGCTCCGTGTGCGTTCGGAACGTCCAGCATCGACCGAATCGCGGCGGTCGAGCGCTCTTGCAACTCACTGATTTGCCGTGGCGCGACGTCGCCGCGGGTCGCGCGCTCTTGAAGCGGCCCCTCACCCGTCAAGCGGTGAGATGTCGCAGCTCTGCGGCAGCGCCCCCCGTATGCCGCACGACAATCTGACGCAGACGCATTCCACACTCCTTGCGCGAAGCAGCCACGAAGCGGGCAGCAGATAGCCCGCATCATCCGCACCCGCGTCAGCCGCGCCCCGTTGCCTCGGCTCATCCGCAGTGGTGCGCAGCCTTGGGGAGTACGTCGGACATGTCGCACCATCATCGTCACCATCACGACAGTCACCACGATCACCATCATCACAACCACCACCATCATCATCACAATCATCACTGCCAGCCGGCGCCTGCGCCGATGCCGCCCACGCCGACACCTCCCACACCCACGCCACCGACGCCCGCGCTCGGCTTCGCCGAACTCGGCGTGGTGTTCAACGACGCGACGCGCTTTCTCGAAGGCGGGCTGTGGCGCAACGTGGTCGACGAAGGCGGCCAGGGGCTCGGCAGCGTCTACAACTACACCGGCGATCTCACCGTGATTCAGGATGGCCTGAAGGCGATGGTTGCCGCCAACCAGTTCACCGGGCAGACGCTGACCAACGTCAACAAGATCCTCGCCGACATCACAGTCGCGCAGGATGCCGCGATGGCGTCGGTGACCGGCGGCGGCGCGTTCGGCAGCATCGCGGCCGCGGAGACCGCGCTGCGCAACGCGCATCTCGACATCCTCAACGTCGTCAACAACGATCCGAACCTCGCCGGCAAGGCCACCAACGCCGATGGCGTCACCGGCTTCCTGCAGGCGCCGGCGCTGCTGCCCGAGGGCGTGACGGCCGCAACCGCCGCCAAGGGCACGCTGGCCGAGCTCGGCCTGATCTTCAACGACGCCGCCAACCGGCTGATCGGCGGCGTCAACGACAGCAATGTCGACATCATCCAGGACGATGTCGACGCGCTGATCGCCGGCCTCAATGCGCTGGTCGCCGCCAACCCGCTGCAGTTCGGCGGCCTGACCGGCGTGCACGCGCTCGCCATCATCGACCAGCTCGCGCTCGTCAACACCCACATCAACGGCGCGGCCGGCAATGTCGACATCGGCCGCGCGCTCAACGACGACTTCCTCGACATCATCGACATCGTCGCCGGCGACACCAATCTCGCCAACATGGCGCAGCAGAACGGCCTCAACGGCTGGACCGGATTCGGCGACTTCCTCAATCCGACGCCGGCCTATCAGGACAACCAGGCGCAGACCGATTTCTGGGCCATGTTCATCGCCCAGTCGAACGCGCTCGGCAAAGCCGCCATCGCCGCGGTCAATGCCGGCGACGCCGCCGCGATGGCGAAGGTCACCGCCGACCTGATGACGTTCAAGAAGGACGTCACCGATTTCGACGCGGCGCAGGGCGGCATCTTCCAGGCCCGCTTCGACAACGAGCTGCTCGGCGACCAGAGCACGCTCGGCGCCGAGATCGCCAAGATTCTCGAAGGCTTCCAGGCCGGCAACAAGGCGCTGGTCGCCGCGGCCGCCGACCAGATGCACCAGAACGCAGCCGATGTCGGCGGCAACAACATCCCGGTCAATGGCGGCGCCTACAATGTCGATGGCACCACGATCGGCCAGGTGCTGGCGACCACCGGCGGCGGCAACAGTGCCGACGCCGCCGCCGTCCTGGCGGCCATCACGGCGGCGCCCGCCTCGAACGTGATCATGCTGGCGAGCGCGGCGCCCGCCGCCAGCGCCGCTCCGGCGACCCTCGTCATGGACGGTCCGATGATGGAAGGGCCGATGATGGACATGTCACAGCATCAGCATCATCACATGTGGGCGTGATCACGTCTCGCTCGGGCGCCTGCACCAGCAGGCGCCTGACCAGCGCGAGCGCGGTTTCCGTGGCCGGATCGGCCGAGATCACGGAGACCGCGAGCACGATGAGATCGACTGGCTGGTGCGACAGCACGATCACATGCGTCGCATGCCGCGCATCCATCAGCGCCACCATGCGCTCGACGGCCGGATCGGCGACCGCCCGCCGCCACGGCGCATCGGCCCGGCGCAACACCCGGCGCGACGCGAGAAAGTCGCGCAGCAGCGGCGGATCATAGGCGATCAGCTCATCCTCGCGGCAGCGGCGCGCGCTCTCGAAGACAGGCTGGCGGGTGAGCTCGGCGATCAGATCCTCGCGTGTCGCCGCGTTCGACGCCCCGATCGAGTCGAGCACGCCAGGCTCGCGGGCTTGCAGCACCGCGCGCAAGGCGTCGCCGATCAGTCCGATCGTGAGCACGCCGGCCACGGCGACCGCGCAGAAACGCATCAGTTGCGCCGCGTCGACCTCCGATGAGAGCGCGGCCGCGGCAGCGCCGAGCAAGGCGGCGCCGAGGATCCGCAACACTGTCAGCAGCCCGCTTTGGCGCTGCGTCTCCGCGCTGGCGCCGGCGATCAGGATCGCGGTCACCGCCAGCAGCGCGCCCAATGCGCCGAGCCGCACCGGCATGCCCGGCGCCAGCACGCGAAAATCTGTGATGATGAAGGGGATGACCATGATGGCGCCGAAGGCGACGCGATCGATGGCGCGGTTCTCCCACGCCAGCAGGCTCGCGCGGTCGCGGCGAAGCAGCAGCCAGGCGCAGGTCGCAAAGCCCGCGAGCTGAAAGGCTGACAGCACGATTGTGTGGTGACTTTCGAACGCGACCGGACCGAGCGCGCCGGCGATCGCGAGAGCCGCGCCGCCGGCAAGGGCAATTGCCTTGAGCATGCGATGCGCGTGCCGGCGCAGCAGTCCTTCGGTCACCACCAGCGCGCCAAGCGGGATCAGCGCTGCCGGAATCAGCGAGATGCGGTCGAGGAAAGCATTGTCCGTCCACCAGGCGATACCGCGCAACAGGAACAGCGCGGCGACGGTCCCGAGCAGAACGACGAGCCGCGCCGTCAGCGGTCCCCGGGGATCGCGCCGGTGCAGCATGGCTGCGGCCACCGCAAGGCCGATCGCGCCGCAGAGGTTGACGATGGAGTCGGCGACGATGCCGGCCGTCATGGCGCGGGCTCGCCGGCCGGCAGGCGCGGACGCAAGGTGCCGAACGTCCTGGTGTCGTCGAGCCAGTGCACCAGCGGCAGGATCATCCGCTGCAGCGCCAGCACGGCCGAGGTCGCCAGCAGCGCCGGCAGCGAGTCCGAGGGGATCTCGCGCAGCAGATAGCGCCGGGCGGCGGCGAGATCGATCCGGCCGAGCTGCAGCAGATCGTCGCCCCTGGCGTAGTCGAGCTCGCGCGCACAGAAGCCGTTGTAGACGGGGTCGCGATGCTTGGGCGCGTCGTCATACGTCTTCTTGAGCGCGTCGGAGCCGCCGGTATAGGCGTCGGTGATGACGAAGCGCTGTTCGTCGAACCCGGCCTCGTCGCCGACGCCGAAAACCGCCCGATGCGCCCGCATGATGCCGCGCG
This sequence comes from Bradyrhizobium sp. HKCCYLS3013, assembly GCF_051167615.1. NCBI lineage: Bacteria > Pseudomonadati > Pseudomonadota > Alphaproteobacteria > Hyphomicrobiales > Nitrobacteraceae > Bradyrhizobium > Bradyrhizobium sp. HKCCYLS3013. The sequence continues at coordinate 77,362 of NZ_JBNPTK010000001.1, read as the reverse complement.
CGAGCTGAAGATGCGCAAAGCTCGGCCGGGCCTGCGGCAGCGGCGACGGATAGACGTCGGAGAAGGTCTCGCAGACCATGCCGGCCACCGCCGGCACCTGCGTGACGTTGGAGATCCATTTCGGCCGCAGGCCGTCACGGATGAACAGCAGCAGCGTGGTGAGGCCGTAGAGCACGCCGGAAAGGCCTTTGCCGCGCGCGTCCGGGTCGACCATCACCAGTCCGAGATGCAGCACCTGCTGGGCGTCGCCGTCGCGCTCGACCTGCATCACCGCGAGCGCGTTGAACGCGATCGGCCGGCCGCCCGCCTCCTCCGACACCACGGTGATGATGGCGCGCGCGAGCGGCTCGCGCTGGCCTGAAAAAATGCCATAGGTGAGCTCGCCGGCCGGCAGCGTCTTGCCGGCGACGGTGCGAAGATCGGCCACGAGCGCCGCCAGCGCCGCATCATCCAGGGTCGTGCCCGGGCTCTCGACGATGCGCGTGCGCAACTCCGCATGGGTGCGCAGCGACAGATCCATCGCCTCCTGGCCGAGCGCGGTCAGCCAGAAGCTGATGCTGCGTCGGATACGCCCCACTGCTGCGACGATGTTCATGCCTCAACCTAGCACGGCGTGATCAGAAGCGGCGCAGCCGGGATCACAGCCGCCCTGGCCGCCTTATGCCCTGGTGCTGTTAATTCACGATAACGACGAGGGACGGAGCGTGAGCGAGGGTAAACGCAGGTTGAACGACGTGAGCGGCGGACGCCATCGCGCCCACCGCCTGCCGGCGCTGTCTCGCCGAAGTCGAAGCTTGCCCCGCAAACTGCTCCCTGACCCGGATTGCATCTTCGAGGCAGTCCGGCCTCTCCCTTATCGGCCTTCGCTCTCTTCGAGCAACGGCGGACAAGAGCGGGGAGAGGCGAAGAGAGCGAGACTGCCGCGGCCGCCTACGCCGCCTTCGACACCTCCATCAGCAGGCGCTCGGCGCGGGCGTCCTCGATGCGGTTGACGAGCTTGCCGCTTTCGTGGCGGTCGCGCAGCGTCTTGGTCAGGGTGACGCATGTCTGCACCAGCATGACGATGCCCATCGTCAGGTAGCCCTTCATCCAGAGATCGATCGGCATGAAGAACACGCCGAGGGCGACGAGGAAGGCGGAGGCCCCGAACGAGGCGTAGGAGAAGGTGATGAAGGCGCTGCTGTGCGGCTGGGTGTTCTGGTTCATGGTCGGCTCCTATGATGGCAGTGGTTGTTGATGCGTTCGATCGGGGGTGACGGAATTCAGTTGGCCGGGGCGGTGCGGCCGGCCTTCAGCCGCGCCAGCACGTCGTCGGCAGTGGTCTTGATGCGCGGGCCAAAGCCCTGCTCGGCGAGCTTCTCGGCCGTGGTGATCGGCCCCGTCGCGGCATCGAGCTCCATGAGCGCCTCGTCCGCGGCTTGCGCCTCGATCTGCCGCTCGCGCAGCCGTTTCAGCGTCGCCTCGGCCTCGGGCAGCGTGCACTCGTAAGGACGCGCCGCCTCGATGCCGCCGCGGCGCAGATTGCGCACGGCCTCGGAGGCGCGCGCGATCCGCCGGCCGCGATCGAGTTCGGCAATGCGCGCCTCGGCGTTGACGACATGCTTCTTCAGCCTCGTGATCTCGGTCGCGAACAGCGCCCGCGCCGTCCGCGCCGCGTCACGCTCGGCCTCGAGGCCGGCGATCGCCTGCGCCGCCTCGCGGGCCAGATCCTCGCGGCCGCCGTCGAGCGCTGCGGTGGCGCGCACCTCGAGATCGGTGATCCGCGCCAAGGTCGCCTCGAGCCGCTTGCCCTCCTGCTGGTCCTGCGCGATGGCCAGCGCCAGCGCGCGCTTGCTGCGTTCGACAGCGGCGGCGGCGTCACGCAGCTGCTGATCCAGGATCACCAGCGCGGTACGGTCCTGCAGCTCCTCCTCCGCGACGGCCACGGTGCCCCGAAACAGCGTCAGAACGGTCTTGAACATTGTGAACTCCCTGTTATGAGCATCGCTCATAGGATTTCTTCTAGCGCAATCATGAGCGGCGCTCAAGGATTATTTTGAGCGACGCTCAATATTTTGGTCGACAATGTCCAAGACACTGGAAAGACGCGCAAAACAGCGCGAAGCCCTGATCGAGGCTGCCGAGCGGATGATCCGCACGCGGGGTCTCGCCGGCCTGAAGACGCGCGATCTCGCCCAGGAGATCGGCGTCGCCAATGGCGCGGTCTACAATCTCGTCGCCGATGTCGACGAGCTCGTGCTGATGGTCGGATCACGCACCCTGGCGCGGCTCGATGCCAACCTGTCCGCAGCCGAGGGCGCGGGCCCTCCCGGCCCCGAGGCTGCGCTGGTGCGCATCGCGATCGCCTATTGCGACTTCGCCGCCCACAATCTCGAGCTCTGGCGCGCGCTGTTCGAACACCGCATGGCGCCCGAGAAGCCGCTGCCCGACTGGGCGATCGCCGACCAGATGCACCTGTTCCGCCACATCCACCAGCCGCTGGCGGCGTTGTTTCCACAGCGCTCGTTCGACAACATCAGCGTCACCGCGCGCAGCCTGTTCTCGGCGGTCCACGGCATGGTCGCGCTCGGCCTGGAGCAGAAGCTGATCGCGGTGCCGCTCGCGGCCTTGCGCGCGCAGATCGCGACCATGGTGAAGGCGATGGTGACGGGACTGGTGGCGGAGGAGAAAGCCGGCCACTGACGAGAGGCTTTGCGCCGGGCGAACAGCATCATCGGCACCTGATGCCAACCATCAGGCTCGACTGCTTCACGTCTACTTGTTGTCTTAGCTAATTGCCCTCATGGCGGCGCAGCTCTCTCGTTGTTCAGCCGGAATTGACGGCGCGAACAAACAACCGCCGCATTGCTTCGCAGTATCATGTCGACGTTTGGACTTGTTCCAGACAACATGTCTGGGACAGTCGAGCCACCAGCACGCGATGATGAGTGCTGGTCGTGCGACATGCGCAGATCTCGACGCATGGCCACACTCATCCGGCCGGCAGAACCTGCAGCGTATGACGGCCGCGCGATCAAGAAGAAAACTCCAACGAGTCCATGACGCGCGAGCCAAGGGGGAAATCGTGAGACATTTGCGTGCGCCCAATGACGACCGCGATCCGCCATTCCCGTCCGGCTACGACGACGGCCGGCGTCCGATGTATGAACAATCGTGGCGCGACGAGCACGACCGGCCCACGCCCGCTGAATTCGCGTCGCGCTACGGCGTGCAGGAGGTTCCTCCGCCGCCACGGGAGCGGCGGTTGCTCGGCGTGCTGAGCGTGCTGGGGCTCGTGGCTGTCGCCGCTGGCGTGGCCGGCTTTGCCGCGATGCGGCTTCCGACGCGGTGGACCGCTGCGCTCTCCGCCAACGGCAGTGCGGAGGTGACGACGCCGGCAACAGTCGCCCCGCTGCCGGTCCGCGCCGCGCAGACAGTCGCGCCGGTCCAGGATGCTTTCCCGACCGGAGCGTTCGCGAGCGCCCTCCCCGTGGTCACGCCAGACCAGAGCATGCCGCTCAGGGAGGAGGACCGCACGCCGAAGTTCGACACGCGGATGGCCAATGCCGCGGCGGCGCCGCCGACCAGCGCGCGCCCCCCGGTCCAGGGCGTGACCGACACCGAAATCAGCTTCGGAATGGCGGCGCCGTTCTCGGGTCCGGCCCGGGAGATGGGCCATCAGCTCAAGCTCGGCATCGACCTCGCCTTCGCGCAGGCCAACGAGGAAGGCGGCGTGCATGGCCGGCAGCTCAAGCTCTACACGGCCGATGATGCCTATGAGCCGACGCGGACGCTGAACGCGATGAAGGAGCTCTACGAGCAGCACAAGGTGTTCGGCTTCGTCGAGAACTACGGCAGCCCGACGGCCCTGATCTCGGTGCCCTACGCGCTCGAGCACCATGCGCTGTATTTCGGCGCCTTCACCGGGGCTCCTTCGCTCCGCCGCGACCCGCCGGACCGCTACGTCTTCAACTACCGCGCCGGCTACGCCGAGGAAGCCCATGCGCTGGTGAACTATCTCGTCAAGAGCCGCAAGCTGCGACCGCAGGAGATCGGAGTGCTCACCCAGCAGGACGCCTACGGCGACGCGGGGTGGGAGGGCGTCAGCAAGGCGATGCACGCGCTGCGCGGCGGCGCGGGCGACGCCTTCCGCATGAGCTACAGCCGCAACACCGTCAATGTCGACGAGGCCATCGCGCAACTCCGCCGGCAGAAGCATGCGATCAAGGCCGTCGTGCTGGTCGCCACCTTCCGCGCCGCGGCCAAGTTCATCGAGAAGACCCGCGACCTCTATCCGGACATGACCTACGCGACGATCTCGGGCGTCGGCAGCACCGGCCTCGCCAGCGAGCTGATGGTGCTCGGCCCGCGCTATGCCGACGGCGTCATCTGCACCCAGGTCACGCCGGCCGTCGACGGCTACGCCTCCGTCACCCTGAACTACAAGAAGGCGCTCGCCAAATATTTCCCCGGCGAGCCGGCGGACTACTCGTCCCTGGAAGCCTATCTCACCGCCAACGTCCTGATCGAAGGGCTGCGGCGCGCTGGTCCCGCCGTCGACACCGAGTCGCTGGTCGACGTCCTCGAATCGATGCAGAACTACGAGCTCGGCGTTGGATCGAAGGTGAGCTTCGGCCCCTCCGACCACCAGGCGCTGCACAAGGTCTGGGGCACGCAGCTCGACAAGACCGGCCAGTATCATGCGATCGATCTCGAATAGACGGAATGGCCGGATCGCGCCGCGCTCGGCGCATGTCAGCGGGTTGCGTCGATCCGCGATTTCGGCCATATCGGTCCGATGATCAAGACCGAGACCCTGCGCGCGAACATGTGGTGGCGCTCCATCTAGGAGCGGCACGGCCTCGTCTTTGATCGCCCGTCGCCGCCGTTCATCGACCTGCGACGCGGTTCTTGTCATCAACAGCATCGAAGAGCTCGATCGAGCGGCGGTTCTCACTCCTGGAGAACCACAATGCGTCCCTCAGTGCCAGACCGTCCCGTCATCCTGACCGGCGACAGAACCACCGGCCCCCTGCACCTCGGCCACTATGTCGGCTCGCTGCGGAACCGCGTCGCGCTGCAATCCACGCATCGGCAATTCCTGCTGCTGGCCGATGCCCAGGCGCTCACGGACCACGCCCATGATCCGGCCAGGGTGAGCCGGAATATCCTGGAGATCGCGACCGACTATCTCGCCGTCGGCATCGATCCGGAGATGACGACCATCTGCCTGCAATCGCATTTGCCGGCGCTGGCTGATCTCACGCTGCTCTACATGAACTTCGTCACGGTGGCGCGGCTCGAGCGCAACCCCACCATCAAGGACGAGATCCAGGCGCGCGGCTTCGGCCGCGATATTCCGGCCGGCTTCCTTTGCTATCCCGTCGCGCAGGCGGCCGACATCACCGCCTTCAAGGCGACCATCGTGCCGGTCGGAGACGACCAGGCGCCGCTGATCGAGCAGACCAACGAGATCGTCCGCCGCATCAACCGCCAGGCGGGCAGCGAGGTGCTGCCCGAGGCACGCGCGCTGATCCCGAGCGTCGGGCGCCTGCCCGGCGTGGACGGCAAGGCCAAGATGAGCAAATCACAGGGCAACACGATTCCGCTCTCCGCCACGGCGGACGAGATCCGCGATGCCGTCCGCCGCATGTTCACCGATCCCGGCCACATCAGGGCCGCGGATCCCGGCCGCGTCGAGGGCAATGTCGTCTTCACCTATCTCGACGCGTTCGACGACGATCCTGCGGCTGTTGCGGACCTCAAGGCGCGTTATATCCGAGGCGGCCTCGGCGACAGCGTCGTGAAGCGGCGGCTCGATGACGTGCTGCAGGCCGTGGTCGCGCCCATCCGCGACCGGCGGGCGGCGCTGGCGCGCGATCCCAGCCATGTTCTCGACATCGTCAGGCGCGGCACCGAACTGGCGCGCACCCTCACTACTGCGACCTTGCGCGATGTCCGCGACGCGCTGGGTCTGTTCACGCTGCAATAGCTCTCGAATGATGAGGCCGCATGTGCCGCCGGATCGAGACCAAAGCGCGGCGGCATTTACCGGGCGGAAACCGTTGCTGTCGTTGAATGCGAGCATGGCTCAGTTGCGCATGGAAGTTCGCGATTCGGCCGGCACCATCCTGCCGGGCTATGGCGACGCATTCTTCGACCTCAGGCTCCCCGGCGATCACTGCCGCGTAGCTCAGACCCTGCTGCGGATGATCCGCGGCGACGATGCCCGCTCACCGGTCCACAGCGTCCACTTCTTCCGTGACGCGTCCGAGATCGGGAGCTGGTCGGTCGAAGACGAGCGGGTCGAAAGCTTCATCGACGCCTGCGTGCACACGCCGCCGGCAGCGGCTTAGCGCCACCGGCTCCAGAAGACGTCCTCGCGGACGGCCCGGCTTTCACGCGATGCGCGGGTGCGCCGCCTGGTGCCAGGTCCAGGCCGAGCGGATGATCGTGCCGAGATCGGACCGATGCGCCGCGAAGCCGAGCTCCTGCCGGGCAAGACGCGGATCGGCGACCAGGACCGGTGGATCGCCGGCGCGGCGCGCGCGCACCACCAGCGGGATCCGCTCGCCGGTCTCCCTGCCGATTGCATCGACGATCTCGCGAACCGAATGGCCGCGGCCGGTGCCGAGATTGTAGGTGCCACCCGAACCGTTCTGCAGCAGACGCTCCATCGCCGCGATGTGGGCTGCCGTGAGATCATCGACGTGAACATAGTCGCGCACGGCGGTTCCGTCGGGTGTGTCATAGTCGGTGCCGAAGATCGCGAAGTCCGGCACATGGCCGAGGATCGCCATCAGCGCCCGCGGGATCAGGTGCGTCTCGGGATCGCGCAGCTCACCGATCAGGCCTGACGCGTCGGCGCCGCCAGCGTTGAAGTAGCGCAGCACGATGGCCGACAGGCCGTAGGCCGCCTGATAGTCCGCCAGGATCTGCTCGATCATGTATTTCGAGCGGCCGTAGGGATTCAGGGCCGAGCCCGCGGCGCTCTCGGGAATCGGCTTCCGCCCGGCGTCGCCATAGACCGCGCCGGTCGAGGAGAACACCAGCCGCGCGCAGCCGGCCTCGCGCATGCCCTGCAGCAGGCGCAGGCTGCCGGCGACGTTGTTGAGATAGTATGCCTCCGGATCGGTGACGGATTCGCCGATCGTGCTCGGCCCGGCCAGGTGCATGACCGCGCCGACCCCGTGGGCGCGGATGGTGTCAGCCACTCTGGCGCTGTCGGCGATGTCGCCGACCACCAGCGGTCCCCACCGCACGAAGCGGCGATGGCCGGTGGACAGATTGTCGTAGCAGATCGGCACGTAGCCGGCCCCGGCAACAGCCTTGCAGCAATGAGCCCCGATGTAGCCGGCGCCTCCGGCAACCAGGATCGCTCCGTTGTGACCCATGCATGAAGGCCTTCTGATCAGCGAACGGCTGGACCCAGTCGCGGATGCGAAATGTGACCCAGCGCGGCGACCGCTGCAACCGGGCAGCGCGCCGGCCGGCGTCACCGACAACCGCTTGGCGGCACGCCGCTCTGCGCGCTCTTAACGGTCTTGCACCCCGGCCGGTCGTCCGGTGGCGGTCAGGTGATGCCGAATAGCTGATGTCACGCGATGGCAGCACGACATCTAGCCGTGAACAGACCTCGTACCCGGCTGCGCCGCTGATTCGGACGCGGTTCGTTCAAGTCGCGTTCTGAACGTTAACGTGAGCGCGCGCGACGTCGCATTCTGGGACATCATGCGCGGGCTGGTCGCGGCAGCGAGTGCAGCGCCGATGTCGTTGGCGCGGTCGCGGCGCGGCGATCGCGGGCTGTGCCCGTGTGCTCAACCTGCTGGCCTGTTAGCTGGTTCATCACGGTCCGATCGCCTGCCGGTTCCGTTCGGCGCGCAGATGTCCATGCCCCGCGGCGCATGGCTCACAACCCAGAGTCCAGGTGGCACGCGGCGCAGAATGGGGTACGAGTCGTCGGACTGATCAGCGTCGGCCGATGCAGGAGGCTCCCTTGAGTGAAACACCTGGTAACGTCGACGCGGCGGCGCGCGCTGCATCGACGCCGCCCCCCTCCTCCGCCGCGGCGCCCGGGCTCTGGGCGCGTCTCGGCATTCCGCTGCTTGCGGTGATCGCAGCGCTCGCCTTCGTGGCGCTCGCGACCACGCGCTGGAACGCCTGGACCGGCAACGCAACGACCCAGTCGACCAACGATGCCTATGTGCGCGCCGACCTGACGCAGCTCTCGAGCCGCGTGGCCGGCGAGGTGACGAAGGTTGCGGTCAGCGATTTCCAGCAGGTCAAGGCCGGCGACCTGCTGGTCCAGATCGATCCGGCCGACTACGAGGCACAGGTGTCGCAGGCCGAAGCCAATGTCGAAGCGGCGCAGGCGGCGCTCGACAACCTCAGCAACCAGGTCGAGCTACAATACGCGACCATCGCCCAGGCCGAAGCGCAGCAGGTCTCGGCCGGCGCGGCCGAGGTGCAGGCCAGGCAGGAGGAAGAGCGCCAGCAGTCGCTGTCGCAGAGCGAGGCAGGGACCAAGCAGCGGCTGGAACAGGCAACGGCCGCCTATGCCAAGGCACAGGCGGACGTGCGCGCGAGCCGCGCGGTGATCGCCGCCCAGCGCCACCAGTTGGAGGTGCTCACCGGCACCAAGAAGCAGCGCGGCGCCGATCTCGCCGGCGCCAAGGCCGCGCTCGCCGCGGCGCGGCTCAAGCTCGGCTACACCAGGATCACTGCGCCATTCGACGGCGTCGTCGGACAGCGCCAGGTGCAGGTCGGCGACTACGTCAACATCGGCAGCAGCCTGATCGCGGTGGTGCCGCTGCCGCATGTTTTCGTCATCGCCAACTACAAGGAAACGCAGCTCACCCATGTCGCGCCCGGCCAGCCGGTCGAGGTCACCGTGGACTCGTTCCCGGGCCAAAGGCTGCATGGCCGCGTCGAGCGGATCGCGCCGGCCTCCGGCTCGCAATTCGCGCTGCTGCCGCCCGACAATGCCACCGGCAACTTCACCAAGGTCGTGCAGCGCATTCCGGTCCGCATCGCCCTCGACGGCGACCAGCCGCTGCTCGCGCGGCTGCTGCCGGGCATGTCGGTCGAGACCCACATCCGCACCGCCGGCCAGGCCGATGGCACCAAGTGAGACCGATCGCGGACCGCTGTCGCGCGGCGGCCAGGCGGCGCATCCGCTGTTTGCCGTCGGGGCGGTGCTGCTCGGCTCGTTCCTGGCGAATTTCGACAGCCGGCTGACCTCGGTCGGCCTGCCCGATCTGCGCGGCGCGTTCTCGCTCGGCTTCGACGAGGGCGCATGGCTGTCGACCGCCGCGATCGGCTCGCAGATCTTGATCGCGCCGGCGGTGGCGTGGCTCGCGACCGTGTTCGGCCTGCGCCGTGTGCTCGGCATTCCCAGCCTGATCTACGCGGTGCTGTCGCTGATCATTCCGTTCGTGCGCGACTATCCGACCTTGATCGCGCTCGCGATCCTGCACGGCATGCTGCTCGGCACCTTCGTGCCGGCCACGCTCATGATCATCTTCCGCAACCTGCCGATCCGCTGGTGGCTGCCGGCGATCTCGATCTATGCGATCCGGGTCGGCTTCGCGCTGGATACCTCGACCTCGCTGGTCGGTTTCTATGTCGAGCATCTCGGCTGGCAGTGGCTGTACTGGCAGGGCGTCGTGCTGGCTCCGCTGATGGCGCTGATGGTCTATCTCGGCACCCCGGCCGAGCCGGTCAACCGCACGCTGCTCGAGAACGCCGACTGGGGCGGGATGCTGCTGCTCGGCAGCGCCGTGGCGATGATCTATGCCGGGCTCGACCAGGGCAACCGGCTCGACTGGCTGCAATCGGGCACGGTGATGGCGCTGCTATCAGGCGGCGCCGCGCTGTTCGTCCTGTTCCTCGTCAACGAGGCGCTCGCCCCGCAGCCATGGGCGCATTTCAACGTGCTGTTCTCGCGCAACATCGGGCTGTCGCTGGTCGTGATCCTGCTCTACACGCTGACCAGCCTCTCGAATGCGTCGCTGGTGCCGAACTTCCTCGCCACGATCACGCAGTTGCGGCCGGAGCAGAGCGGCTCGCTGCTGTTGTTCTACGGCGCGCTGCCGATGATCGTGCTGGTGCCGCTGTCGATCGTGCTGCTTCGCCATCTCGATCCCCGCATCGTCGTCGTGCTCGGTCTCAGCGCCTTCGCCGCGGCCAATCTGCTCGGCACCCAGATCACCCATGCCTGGGCGCGCGAGGATTTCATCGTCATCGTCGTGCTGCAGTCGATCGGACAGGCCCTGACCTTGCTGTCGATCATCATCCTCGCGCTGTCGAATTCCGATCCGGCCCGCGCGACCTCCTTTGCGGCCTACATCCAGGTGATGCGGCTCGGCGGCGCCGAAATCGGCGTCGCCCTGATGGGAACGTGGCTGCGGGTGCGCGAGCAGGTGCACTCGGCCTATCTCGGCCTCAACATCCAGAGCGGCGATCTCGACGTCGCGCGCGCGCTGCAACGGCTGACCGGCTATTTCGCCGCGCATGGCGGCGGCCAGGCCAAGGCGCGCGCCGTCGGGACCTTGGCCGCGCAGGTCCAGCGCGAGGCCAACGTGCTCGCTTATCTCGACGCGTTCTGGCTGTGCTTCTGGCTCGCGATCGCCGCGCTCCTGCTGGTCGCCCTGATCACGCGCGCGCCTCCGGGCCCGTTCTCGCCGACACCGATCAGTCTGAGGGCGGCGTGGATGCGACGGTTCGGATCGTCGACGACGTGAGCGGGCCCGCCCCCGCATGCGGGGTCGTAGCTTTCTCTCCAACGACGCCGGCGCGCCTCTGCGCCTTTAACCTTCTCGCGAAAGCCGAGCCGCGGCGATCAGGATCGCCGGCGCTGCATGTTGCGCGCCATGTCCGAGAGCTACGACATCTAGCCGTGAACAGATTTCAAACCTTGATTCGCAAGCGATTCGGACGCGGTTCGTTCCAGCCGCGTTCCGAACGTTAACGTCGCTGCGATGAGCGTCGCATTCTGGGACATCATGCGCGCGATGGTTGCGGCAACTCGTCGAGCGGCCATTTCGGACGCTTGATCTTCTTGTAGGGCAACGTCGTCACGTCGCGCGCGACCACGCCGGGCGCATCGACCATGATGATGTCGGCCGCGATCGGCGCAAATGCCGCGCGGAAATGCTGGGCGGATTTCACCACGACGAGCTTGCGCGTGGCAGGATCGCAGCCGAGCTGGGTGAAGAAGTCGGTGCCGAACGCCTGGCAGCGGAACGTCGTGATCACGACCTCGACGCCATTGCTCGCGATCAGCGCGCAATCGCCGAGCTTGGCGGGCGTGCCGGCGAGGCCCGTCATCACCATGTTCTCCTTCAGCGCCTTGATCTCCCAGGTCGCATCGACGGGATCACCCGACAGCGGCCCGATCTTGCCGCCGATCCGCAGCGGCAGCTTGGCGCCGACGCCGGCATCGAAGGCGATGCGCACCGCGATCGGATCCCAGAGTGGACCGAGGCAGGCATTGCCGATGTTGCGGTCGAGCAGCCGGCGCAGGATGAAGGTGGAATCGCCGGGCGCACCGCCGCCGGGATTGTCGCTGGCATCGCCGAGCACGATGGTGCCGTCTGTCGCCAATGCCTGGTCAAGCGCGGCATCGACGCCGGGCATGCGCTCGGTCACCGCCTCGCGCATGCCGATCAGTTCGTCCGCAAGGCGGCGTGCCAGCGCCTTCGCCCTGACACCGTCCGGATCGACGGCGGCATCGCTATAGACCAGCACCTTGGTGCCCATGGACGGCGTGTCGCCCCAGCCGAAGCCGTGAACGATCGAGACCGAGACGATGCCGTCCTTGCCTTCCAGCGCGGTGATGCGGTCGACGAAGCTGCGCACCGGCTCGCGCGTGGTGTGCAGGGTGACGATCATGTCGGTGTCGACCAGCGCCTTCTGCAGCTTCAGCCGCTTCTCGGCGATCTCGGTGCAGTGTTTCACCAGATCCTGCGCGCGCTCGAGAATGTCGGTGTGCGGATATTCCTTCCAGCAGATCAGAAGATCGGCGCTTCTGACCATCAGCTCGCTCATATGGACGTGGGGGTCGAGCGTGGCGCCGACGACCACATCGGGTCCGACGATCTCGCGTATCAGCGCGAGCAGCTCGCCCTCGCAATCATCATAGCCGTCGGCGATCATCGCGCCGTGCAGGCCGATCAGCGCCATGTCGACCGGCAGCGCGGCTTTGAGGTCGGCAAGGATCTGGTCACGCAGGGTTTCGAACGCGGCGCGAGTGACGAGCCCGTTGGGCACGGCCGCGGCCACCAGCCCTTCGATCAGCGTCCAGCCCTTGGACGGCCCAACCTGGCGCGCAGCCCATAGTGGCCCGCCATGCATCTGCATCTTGTCTGGGTGCTGGCCGGCGGGGAAGTAGGCGCGCTCATGGAAGGTCGCGAGCCCCGTGGGCATCGGCGCGAAGGTATTGGTCTCGGTGGCAAGGGCGGCGGAGAAGACACGCATGAAGGCTGAACCCGGTGGTTGCGAGGAAAGGCAGGCGCGCACCGGCCCGGCCGGCGATGCAGGCCCACAAAGAAACGGACCTCATCAGGAAGCGCAAGAGACCCATGCGAAGGGCGACCGCCGCACAGCGCATGGGACGGAAAACAGCGCGGCCTGATCCCGCTGCGCCGGATGATGCCTGATGCATTTGGCAATCGATGAGGCTACGATCGGCTACATGGCGGACGATAAATTGAAACGGCGGTTGACGACAGTGCTGTGCGCGGATGTGCACGGCTATTCCCGCCTCATGGGAGCCGACGAAGCCGGTACGCTGGAGACGCTGCGCCGCTACCGCACGGCCATTGCAGGATTGGTGGAGCGCCATGACGGGCGCATCGTCAATACTTGGGGCGATGCCGTGATCGCCGAGTTCGCCAGTGTCGTCGAGGCCGTGCGGTGTGCCGTCGAAATTCAGCAGGAAATCAGTCAGAAGCCCACGCCATCCAACGGACACCAGATGCAGTTTCGCATCGGGATCAATCTGGGAGATGTGATGGTGGATGGTTCCGATATCTTCGGCGATGGGGTCAATATCGCGGCGCGCCTGCAAGAACTGGCCGAGCCCGGCGGCATCGTGGTCTCGGCCCCCGTCTACGACCAGGTGCACAACAAACTGACTGTCGGCTTCGACTGTCTTGGCCAGCCACCGCTGAAGAATGTTGCCCCCGTGACCAGCTATCGTGTCACGATCGGCGGCCGTTCCGGCCAGCGACCCGACCTGGTTGACGACGGCGCCCTCCATGCGCGCGCGTTTGCGGCCTCGAGCGCTCCACCTCCTTTTCGCGACGGCGATGCGCGATCCACGTCGATCACCTCGATCGCGGATCACTTCGCGAGCCTGCCTCGTCCCCTCGCAATGGCCCTCACGGTCTCCGGCTTTCTGCTTCTGATCAATGTTTTCACCGGTCTGCACAGAGTCTGGTTTCATTGGCCGGCCGCAGCATTGCTGTTCGCCGGCATCATGCGGACGGTGCTCCAGAGCAGGCCTCCTTCGGACAAGATTGAGCGACGTCGGACGCGCCGGGACTAAGCGGCTGGTGGTTGCGAGCGCTCTATTCGGCCCGGAATCAGATCGAAGCCCGGCATCGCGAAGGTGCGCTTTAACGGCTGCGGGCTGACGGTCCGGAAAACGCCGATATCCTGCTACGATCTCACAGGCCGTCACTCCTACGCCTGCTCGGGGCTTCGCGAACACACAGATGGAGACAGCTTGAGAATGTCGCATGGCGGCTTGGCTCCGCGCGACCGGGCATTACGCCCGCACAGACTGCTCCTCGACCGACCTGATCGCCACGGCCGCAACCTGGGCCAGAGCCTCACGGTCGCCGCCGGAGGAGGCCATCACGCTCATGCCCGTGATCACGGCCGAGACGTAACGCGCGAGCGCGGCCGGATCCGCGGCCGGGGCCAGATCGCCTTCGCGCTTGGCGCGCTCGAAACGGTGCCGGAGCTGCTCCTCGGTCTGCGCACGGCGGGCCGCGAGCTCGAACGGCACGTTGGCGGAGCCGGAGCCGCAGGCGAGACCGCCCTGCACCAGCAGGCAGCCGGGCGGATTGGAGGGATCGGTCTGTTTCTCGGCGACGCCCATCAGCATCCGCGCGGTGACCTCGCGGGCGGTCGGCGCGCTCAGCACCTCGTCCATCCAGGCCTCCCGTCGCGCCGTGTAGCGGTCGAGCGCGGCCTTGAGCAGGGCTTCCTTGCTGCCGAACGCGGCATAGAGGCTGGGCGGGTTGATGCCCATGGCGTCGGTGAGCTGGGCGATGGTCGCGCCCTCATAGCCATGGCGCCAGAACACCTCCATCGCCTGGTCCAGCGCGGTGTCGCGATCGAAAGTCCGGGGCCGTCCGATGCCCATGTGCAAAACTCCTGTTCCCGTCTCCGCCCCGTCTGATTCTTATCTAGTTGTTATTGAACGCGATTTCTTTGATCTGGCGCAGTCGCCGAAAGTCGGGCTACTATTTTCGTAGTATCCGTTACATAAGTCTCTTGCGAACGGGTTGCCAGCGCCACATTTGTAGCGAGCACTACAAATCTGGAGCGCGCCAATGCCTTCGCCCGAAATTCGTTCTTCCGGCCGCCTGAAGCGGTGGCTGGGCACCGTCGCCGCCGCCGGCCTGGTGATTGCCGCCGGATCCTACGCCGGCTCCCAATATTTCCACTTCAGTCCCGCGCCGAATGCGGCCCGCGCGGCGGCCCCCGAACAGGCCGTCCCCGTGACGGTTGTCGTCGTCGAGCCGCGCCAGGCGAGCCTGTGGGACGAGTTCTCCGGCCGGCTCGAGGCGGTCGAGCGGGTCGAGATCCGGCCGCGGGTGGCCGGCGCCATTCTCGGCACCAATTTCACCGAGGGCTCGCTGGTCAAGGCCGGCGACGTCCTGTTCAAGATCGACCCCGCGCCCTACGCCGCCGAGGTCGACCGGGCGCAGGCGCAGCTCGAGGCTGCGCGGGCCCGCGCATCCTTCGCCGCCAATGAGCTGGAGCGCGGCGCGCAGCTGGTCGGCAACTCCATCGTCACCAAGCGCGACTACGACCAGCGCGACAACGGCAATCGCGAGGCGATCGCCAACGTCAAGGCCGCGGAAGCGGCGTTGCAGGCCGCAAAACTCAATCTCGACTACACGCAGGTGCGCGCGCCGGTCGACGGCCGGGTCGGCCGGATCGAGGTCACCGTCGGCAACCTCGTCGCCGCCGGGTCGGCCTCGCCGGTGCTGACCTCGCTGGTGTCCGTCAACCCGATCTATGCGAGCTTCGACGCCACCGAAGAGCTGGTGTTGCGCGCATTGTCGGCGATTGCCGACGGCTCCGGCAAACGCGGCAATCTCGACCGCATCCCGGTCGAGATGACGACCTCGGGCGGCATCACGGCATCCGGCCATATCCAGTTGATCGACAATCAGGTCAACGGGCAGAGCGGCACGATCCGCGTCCGCGCCGTGTTCAAGAACGAGGACGGCCGGCTGATCCCCGGCCAGTTCGCGCGCGTGCGCATGGGCCAGCCGCAGCAGCAATCGCTGGTGCTGCTCGACGAGCGCGCCATCGGCACCGACCAGGACAAGAAATTCGTGATGGTGGTCGGCGACGACGAGCGCGCTGTCTATCGCACGGTCAGCCTCGGCGGCAGCGTCGATGGCCTGCGCATCATCTCCGCCGGCCTCAAGCCCGGCGAGCGCGTGGTCGTCAACGGCCTTCAGCGGGTGCGGCCGGGCGCGCTGCTGAAGACGCAGGTGGCGGCGATGGGCGCGCGGGACGGGGCGGCGTCTGACAACAAGCAGCTGGCGCAGCGCTGAGCATCATTGGAGCCCGGCCACCAACGCCACCCACAGCTGTCGTCCCCGCGAAAGCGGGGACCCATAACCACCGGCTTTGTTTGTAGGCAAGAAAGATGACCCCCAGTCTTTTTCACCAACTGGCCGTCCGCGGTATGGGTCCCGGCGTTCGCCGGGACGACACCTGATCTGAGGCGGCAGCGAGCGCAATAGCTCGAGCGAATTTCATTTCACACGCTGACATCTCCCGACCACGGGGCCCCCCATGAACCTCTCCAAATTCTTCATCGACCGGCCGATCTTCGCAGGCGTGCTGTCGACGCTGATCTTCCTCGGCGGCCTGATCGCGCTGTTCTCCATGCCGATCTCCGAATACCCCGACGTCGTGCCACCCTCGGTGGTGGTGCGCGCGACCTATCCCGGCGCCAATCCCAAGGTGATCGCCGAGACGGTGGCGACGCCGATCGAGGAGCAGATCAACGGCGTCGAGAACATGCTCTATATGAGTAGCCAGGCGACCACCGACGGCGCGATGACGCTCACCGTCACCTTCAAGCTCGGCACCGATCCGGACAAGGCGACGCAGCTGGTGCAGAACCGCGTGCAGCAGGCCGAGCCGCGGCTGCCCGCCGTGGTGCGCCAGCTCGGTGTCATCACCAAGAAGAGCTCGCCCGACCTCACCATGGTCGTGCATCTGATTTCGCCGAACGGCCGCTACGACACGACCTATTTGCGCAACTACGCGGTGCTCAACGTCAAGGACCGGCTGGCGCGCATCGACGGCGTCGGCGACGTGCAGCTGTTCGGCGCCGGCGACTATTCGATGCGGGTCTGGGTCGATCCGCAGAAGGCGGCCGAGCACGGCCTCTCCGCTTCTGACATCGTCAAGGCGATCCAGGCGCAAAACGTCGAGGCCGCGGCCGGCGTGGTCGGCGCCTCGCCGAGCGTCAAGGGGCTCGACCTGCAGCTCTCGGTCAATGCCGAGGGCCGGCTGTCGAACGAGGACCAGTTCGCCGACATCGTCGTGAAGACCGGCGCGCATGGCGAGATCACGCGGCTGCGCGACGTCGCCCGCATCGAGCTCGGCGCCTCCGAGTACGGCCTGCGCTCGCTGCTCGACAACAAGCAGGCCGTGGCGATCCCGATCTTCCAGGCGCCCGGCTCCAACGCGCTGCAGATCTCGGACAACGTTCGCGCCACCATGGCCGAGATCAAGAAGACGATGCCGGAAGGCGTCGAGTATCACATCGTCTATGACCCGACGCAGTTCGTGCGCTCCTCGATCGAGGCCGTCGTGCACACACTTTTCGAGGCCATCGTGCTGGTCGTGATCGTCGTGATCCTGTTCCTGCAGACCTGGCGTGCCTCGATCATCCCGCTGCTGGCTGTCCCCGTCTCGATCGTCGGCACCTTCGCGGTGATGCATCTGTTCGGCTTCTCGATCAACGCGCTCAGCCTGTTCGGCCTGGTGCTCGCGATCGGCATCGTCGTCGACGACGCCATCGTCGTCGTGGAGAACGTCGAGCGCAACATCGAGAGCGGCCTGTCGCCGCGTGACGCCACCTATCAGGCGATGCGCGAGGTGTCGGGACCGATCATCGCGATCGCTCTGGTGCTGGTCGCGGTGTTCGTGCCGCTCGCCTTCATCTCCGGCCTCACCGGGCAGTTCTACAAGCAGTTCGCGCTGACGATCGCGATCTCCACCGTGATCTCCGCGGTCAACTCGCTGACCCTGTCGCCGGCGCTGTCGGCGCTGCTGCTCAAGGGCCACCACGAGCCCAAGGATCGCCTCACCCGGATTCTCGATCGTACGCTCGGCTGGTTCTTCCGCGGCTTCAACCGCGCCTTCGTCCGTGCGTCCAATAACTACAGCGGCAGCGTGTCGAAGGTGATCACCGGCAAGGCCGCCGTCATGGTGCTCTACGTCCTGCTGGTCGGCGCCACCGCCGTGCTGTTCAAGCAGGTGCCGGGCGGCTTCGTGCCGGGCCAGGACAAGCAGTACCTGGTCGGCTTCGCGCGGCTGCCGGACGGCGCCACGCTGGACCGCTCCGAGGAGGTGATCCGCAAGATGAGCGACATCGCGCTGACGCAGCCCGGCGTCGAGAGCTCGGTCGCCTTCCCCGGCCTGTCGATCTCCGGCTTTACCAACTCCTCCAATGCCGGCATCGTGTTCTCGACCCTGAAGCCGTTCGACGAGCGCAAGGATCCGTCCTTGTCGGGCGGCGCGCTGGCGATGGAGCTCAACAAGAAGTACGCCGGCATCCAGGACGCCTTCATCGCGATGTTCCCGCCACCGCCGGTCAACGGCCTCGGCACCATCGGCGGCTTCAAGCTGCAGATCGAGGACCGCGCCGGCCTCGGCTACGAGGCGCTCAACGACGTCACCAAGGCGTTCATGGCGGGCCTGCAGAAGTCGCCCGAGATCGCCGGCGTATTCTCCAGCTTCCAGGTCAACGTGCCGCAACTCTTCGCCGACATCGACCGCACCAAGGCGTTGCAGCTCGGCGTGCCCGTGACGGAGGTGTTCAACACCCTGCAGATCTACCTCGGCTCCTACTACGTGAACGACTTCAACAAGTTCGGGCGCACCTATTCGGTGCGCGTGCAGGCCGACGCACCGTTCCGCGCCCGAGCCGACGATATCCGCCAGCTCAAGGTACGCTCCGCCTCCGGCGACATGGTGCCGCTGTCGGCGCTGCTGAACGTGCGGCAGAGCGCCGGGCCCGAGCGCGCCATCCGCTACAACGGCTTCTTGTCATCGGACATCAACGCGGCAGCGGCGCCCGGCTTCTCCTCGGGCCAGGCGCAGGCGGCGGCCGAGCGGGTCGCGGCCGAGGTGCTGCCGCCCGGCTTTGCCTTCGAATGGACCGACCTGACCTATCAGGAGTTCATCGCCGGCAACTCCGGTCTGTGGGTGTTTCCGCTGGCGATCCTCCTGGTGTTCCTGGTGCTGGCCGCGCTGTATGAGAGCCTGACCTTGCCGCTCGCGATCCTGATGATCGTTCCGATGGCGCTGCTGGCGGCGATGGCCGGCGTCTACCTCTCGAAGGGCGACAACAACATCTTCACCCAGATCGGCCTGATCGTGCTCGTCGGCCTCTCCGCCAAGAACGCGATCCTGATCGTCGAATTCGCGCGCGAGCTCGAATTCGCCGGGCGCACGCCGCTGCGCGCCGCGATCGAGGCGAGCCGTCTGCGGTTGCGGCCGATCCTGATGACGTCGATGGCGTTCATCATGGGCGTGCTGCCGCTGGTGCTGTCGACCGGAGCAGGCTCCGAGATGCGGCGCGCGATGGGCGTCGCGGTGTTCTCCGGCATGATCGGCGTCACCGTGTTCGGCCTGTTCCTGACGCCGGTGTTCTATGTGCTGCTGCGGACGCTGACCGGCATGAAGCCGCTCACCCAGCATGGCGGCCACGGCACGGTGGCGGCTCAACCCGCGGAGTAAACAAGAATGTGAACGCGCGTGATGTCGAGGGTCCAGAAGCGCGATCGTCTCTTGATTCGTAGAGACAAATGGCCGCCGGCGTCCCCCATCACGCTCCCCCGATGATCCGTTTCGCGATCAATTCTACAGGACTGTGAAACGGATCACAGACCAGCGCAGCGGGATGGAGGACGCCAACTCCAGCACGTTGCGCCGACCCGGCGGCCTGTCCCGCACCAGGCCGCCGGGTCATTTGACCACAAGGAGTTGCAACATGGATTTTTTGAATCAAATGGTGGCAGCCCGGCTGATGAAGACGGCCGAGGGTTTTCAGCGCATCGGAGCACATGGAGGATTTCGCCGTCTCGCCGGCCCGGTCAGCGCTACAGCCAGCTCACGCCCCGCTGTGGGCCTGGTCGTCGACAATGCGGCAGCAGGTGATCCGTCGCTATCGCAGAGCTGCCCGGAGCGCGATGGCTGCGGCGCCGGCCTGTAGCGGCGCGCCTTGGCGCCGCATCAATGGCCAGCACGCGCGCCTTTGAACGAAGCCGCGGCAAAACACGAAGTAACGACATCTATGGCGAAGACCGGCTTTGGCGCGTGATGGCTGCTGCGCCGGAACAGCTCATGGGCGCTTGCATCCTGCGCGATCGAGCATGTCCCTGACGATCAAAGGCGTTGCCGGCGTTTCCGCCGCGTCCTGCGCTGCGGCAGCGGAGCTCAGCGCCTGCCCGACAGTCGCCGCGCTCAAGTTCAACGAGGTGCGGCAGGTCGCGCGCCCCATGCTGGCGACTGCGCCAGCGGCCTCGCCGACTCCGGCAAGGTAGGCGGTGAGAACCTGCTGGGCCGTCCGGTCGGTCGGCGCCTTCTCCAGCATCTGAACCACCTGCGCGACCGATATCAGGCCGCGAGAGGTGGATGGCGCGGCGCTGGATGGAGAAGTCGTCATAACAGCGGACGCGAAGGCGACAGTGACGGCCAGTCTGGCCCGGCAATGAGACATGAGGTGGCTCCTGAGCTAATACCCCATCTGTCGAACGAAAATAAATTATTGTCAAACGATAATTTTTGATCGTATCGTGATCCTGTCGGCGCACTGCCGAGACACCAATCAACCGTGGGGGCCATTCGACCATGACGCAAACAGCAGAGATGTCCGGCACGAGTGCCGCGCGCTCCGGACGCAGCAATCGCATTCGCCGGCTCAGCCAACTGATGGCGGCAAGCTGTCTCGTCACCTCCGCGCTGCTCGCCGCGGCAATGGCGCTCTATTGGGCCTTGACGCCCACGCCCATGCTGTTCAGCCAGGCCGGAATTCCAGATGCTCCCGTGACCGAGATCGACTTCTCCACACGAGCCCTCGCGTTCGGCATCGCCATGGTCCCGCTGGGCACGCTGATCTGGGGCCTGCTGAGCGGACGTCGTTGCTTCGACGCCTTCGCCGCCGGCCGCATCTTCTCGCGCGACTCGATCAGACAGCTGAAGACGTTTGCGATCGCTGTCGCGGCATCAGCCCTGCTGAAACCGCTGGCCGGTGCAGCGCTGTCGGTCGTCCTGAGCTTCCGTCAGCCCGCGGGAGCGAAGACCCTCGCGCTGAGCGTCGGATCGGATACGCTCATAGCGCTGATCTTCGCAGGGACGGTTGCGGTCATCGCCTGGGTGATGACGGAGGCGCTGGAGATCGCCGACGAAAACAAGCAATTCGTCTGAAGGACAGGACATGCCGATCCGAGTGCGGCTGGGCGTGATGCTCGCGGAACGCAATGTGAAGTCCAAAGACCTGGCCGAATATGTCGGGATCACCGAGGCCAACCTGTCCCTGCTCAAACAAGGCAAGGTGAAGGGTGTGCGCTTCGAGACCCTCGAGCGGATCTGCCGGTTTCTCGGCTGCCAGCCCGGAGACCTGCTGAGATATGAGGAAGCGCCGTCGACGGAGACGGACATCGGGTGAAACCACAACCGCGATCAAAATCCTGCGCTGCGGTGAAGCGGACGGATCCGGCACCATTAGCGCTTCGCCGCAACGCCACTGATGCAGCGCATGAACGCCAAAATAGCATCACGTGACGATCAAAACTCGCGCTTGCCAGGGCTTGGTCCAGCCGATAGCTTTTTTGAACCTTTCAAGCGCGACGGATCATCGAGCATGCTTTTTCTGCGGACCAACTCCACGACGGCAACAGTGTCGAACGCGACGGATCGGCCTGTCAGACGCGCAGCCGCAACCGTCTCGAAGACGGTGCTGGTGACCGCAGCCGCTATGCTAGGTCTCCTCGTTTCCGCGCAGGCACGTGATCTCACCGTCGTGTCCTGGGGCGGCAACTACCAGGACGCGCAGCGCAAGATCTACTTCCAGCCCTTCGCCGCCAAGCTCGGCGCCACCGTGCTCGACGAGAGCTGGGACGGCGGCTATGGCGTGCTGCAGGCCAAGGTGAAGGCCGGGGTGCCGAACTGGGATGCGGTGCAGGTCGAGGCCGAGGAGCTCGAGCTCGGCTGCAGCGACGGCATCTACGAGAAGATCGACTGGAGCAAGATCGGCGACAAGAAAGGCTTCATCCCTGCCGGCGTCAGCGATTGCGGCGTCGGCGCCATCGTGTGGTCCACCGGAATGGCGTTCGACGGCGATAAGATCAAGGACGGGCCGAAGACCTGGGCGGACTTCTGGGACACGGCAAAGTTTCCGGGCAAGCGCGGCCTGCGCAAGGGCGCCAAATACACGCTCGAGTTCGCGCTGATGGCCGACGGCGTGCCGGCGACCGACGTCTACAAGGTGTTGAAGACCAAAGAGGGCGTCGAGCGCGCCTTCAAGAAGCTCGACGCGCTCAAGGCCGACATCGTGTGGTGGGAGGCCGGCGCGCAGCCGCTGCAGCTGTTGTCGTCCGGCCAGGTCGCGATGACCTCGGTCTATAACGGCCGCATCACCGCCATCAACCGCACCGAGGGCAAGCATTTCGGCTTCGTGTTTCCGGGCAGCATCTATGCGGTCGACAGCTGGGTCGTGCTCAAGGGCTCGCCCAACAAGGATGCCGCGATGAACTTCATCGCCTTTGCGAGCCAGGCCGAGAACCAGGCCAAGCTGCCGGAATACATCGCCTACGGCCTGCCGAACATCGCCGCTGCCAAGCTGGTGCCGGAGAAATACGCCGCGGAGCTGCCGACGACCCCCGAAAACCTGAAGCAGGCGATCGCGCTGGACGTCGGCTTCTGGACGGACAATTCGGAAGAGCTGTCGAAGCGCTTCAACGCCTGGCTGGCGCGCTGAGGCCCGCCGCTTCCGCACACCGGGCGCGCGATCGTCGCGACGCGCGCCTGCCCGCCTCGTATGAGTCCCGGCGAGGTCCGCGCCGAAAGCCTTCGTCATGGATACCCCCTTCATCTCGTTCCGGCAGGTGGTCAAGCGCTTCGCCGCGCTGACCGTGGTCGACGATCTCGACCTCGATATCGCCCGCGGCGAGTTCGTCGCCCTGCTCGGCCCCTCCGGCTCCGGCAAGACCACGCTGTTGATGATGCTGGCCGGCTTCGAGCAGCCGACCAGCGGCACGATCGCGGTCAATGGCGTCAGGGTCGACGGGCTCCCGCCGCACAAGCGCAACATGGGCGTGGTGTTCCAGAACTACGCGCTGTTCCCGCACATGAGCGTGCGCGACAACATCGCGTTTCCCCTGAAGATGCGCGGCACGCCCAAGCCCGAGATCGCCACGCGGGTCGCGCGCGTGCTCGACATGGTGAAGCTGTCGGCCATGGCGGAGCGCAAGCCGGCGCAGCTCTCCGGCGGCCAGCAGCAACGCGTGGCGCTGGCCCGCGCGCTGGTGTTCGAGCCGCAGGTGGTGCTGATGGACGAGCCGCTCGGCGCGCTCGACAAGAAGCTGCGCGAGCAGATGCAACTCGACATCCGCGACCTGCACCGCCGGCTCGGCCTCACCATCGTATTCGTCACCCACGACCAGGACGAGGCGCTGACGATGTCCGACCGCATCGCCGTGTTCAACCACGGCAGGATCGAGCAGATCGGCACGCCGCGCGAGATCTACGAGCTGCCGCGGACGCCGTTCGTCGCCGAGTTCATCGGCGAGACCAACCTGCTGTCGTGCAAGGTGGCTGAGCAGGCCGGCGAGGCGATGCGGCTGACGACGGACTCGGGCCTTACGCTTTCGGCGCATGCCGGCGCTGATCGCGTCGATGGCGGCAAGGTGCAGGTCTCGATCCGACCCGAGGCGATCCGGATCAACGATCATGCGGCCGCGACCGCAAACCGCCTGACCGCGCGCATCATGGACGCGGTGTATTTCGGCGATCACATGCGTCTGGTCGCCACGGTCGGCGCGCAGCGGCTGATCATCAAGGGCGACCGTGCCGGCCAGGCCGCGGAGGTCGGCAGCGAGGTCGCGCTATCGTTCGCGGCGTCGGATGTCTGGGTGGTGGGATCATGCGACCAGACCTCCGCCAACGGTTGACGGCATCTCTGCTGCTCGCGCCGCTGCTGGCGTTCATGCTGTCGTTCTTCGTCGTGCCGCTGGTGACGATGATGAAGTCGGCGGTGTCCGATCCGGTCGCGACCGAGTCCCTGCCCCGCACCCACACGGCGCTGGCGCGCTGGGACCGCACCAGCTTGCCTCCTGCAGCGGCGCAGGCCGCGTTCGTCGACGACATCCGCAGGCTGACCAATGACGAGCAGTTCGGCGATCTCGTGCGCCGCCTCAACAGCGCGCAGTCCGGCTTCCGCAGCCTGCTCGGCAAGACCCGCCGCGCGCTCGGCGGCGACGGCGCGGCCGACCTCGCCGCGATCGATTCGCGCTGGAGCGAGACATCCTATTGGATGACCATCGCCGACGCCGTCGCCTCGCCCTGGACCGACAAGAACCTGCTCGCCGCGGTCGACCTCGAGCGCGACGCCGCCGGCGATATCGCCGCGATGCCGGAGGGCAGCTCGGCCAACCGCCTGATCATGATCCGGACCTTCGTGACCTCGGCGCTGGTGACGCTGGCCTGCATCCTGATCGGCCTGCCCTACGCGATGGTCGCCGCATCCGTGGAAGGCTGGCGCCGGCAGGCGCTGCTCGGCGCCGTGCTGCTGCCGCTGTGGACGTCGCTCCTGGTGCGCACCGCGGCCTGGTACGTCGTGCTGCAGGACAACGGCCTGATCAACGCGACCCTGAGGGGGCTCGGCCTGACTTCCGGTCCGGTCCCGCTGATGTTCAACCGGCTCGGCGTCGTCATCGCCATGACGCATGTGCTGCTGCCGTTCATGGTGCTGCCGATCTTCAGCGTGCTGATCGCGATCCCGCGCAACCTGATGCCGGCGGCGGCATCGCTCGGCGCGCATCCGCTGCGCGCCTTCCTCCACGTGCTGCTGCCGCTGTCGATGCGCGGCGTCGTCTCCGGCGCGCTGCTCGTGTTCATGGCCGCGCTGGGCTACTACATCACCCCCGCGCTGATCGGCGGCGCCAACGACCAGATGATCTCCTCGGTGATCGCCTATTACGCCACTGGCGCGGCGAACTGGGGCATGGCCGGCGCGCTCGGCCTCGTCCTGCTGGCGATGACCATCCTGCTCTATGCCGTCTACATCCGGCTGACCTCGGCCGAGGAGCAGCACGCATGAAGCTCCTGCCGGTCGTCAAGCTGCTGTTCGCGATCGCCGTCGTCGTGTTCCTGCTCGGGCCGCTGATCGCGGTGCTGCCGCTGTCGCTGACCGACAGCGTGTTCCTGAACTATCCCATTCCCGGCTATTCGACGCGCTGGTTTCGCGAGCTGGTCACCGCCGAATCCTGGCGGCTGTCGATCGTCAACAGCCTGCTGATCGGCTCGGGGACCACGGCCCTCGCAACGCTGCTCGGCACGCTGGCCGCGCTCGGCCTGCGTGGCAAACGCGCCTCGCTGCTGGTCTCGACGCTGCGTACGGTGTTCTTGCTGCCGATGGTGGTGCCGGCGGTCGTGCTCGGGGTCGGCATGCAGCTGATGTTTTCGCGATACGGTCTCACCAACACCTATCTCGGCGTCATCATCGCGCACACCGTCGTCGCCGTGCCGTTCGTGCTCGTCAACGTCTCCTCGGCCTTGCAGGGCGTCGATCTCCAGCTCGAGCGCGCCGCCGCGAGCCTCGGCGCCTCGCCCGCCGTGGTGCTGCGTACGGTGACATTTCCGATTGCGCTGCCCGGCATCATCTCCGGCGCCCTGTTCGCTTTCGCGACGTCGCTCGACGAGGTCGTGCTGACCTTGTTCGTCGCCGGCCCCAACCAGCGCACCCTGGCGCGACAGATGTTCGCCACCATCCGTGAGAACATCAGCCCGGCGATCGTGTCCGCGGCCGCCGTGTTCATCGTCGGCACGATCGTGCTGTCACTCGCGATGCTGGCAATCCGTCGGCGGATGGCGTGACGTTCCGTAGGGCGGATTAGCGCAGCGTAATCCGCCGCCTCGCGCACGAATGGCCGTCCATATTGCAGCAGCCGAAGCGGAAGAAGGCGGATTACGCTGCGCTAATCCGCCCTACTCGATGAGCTATCCCGCCTTCACATATTTCCGCCAATCATGTTCTTCCTTGAACCCGAGCACTTCGCGCGCTTTCCTGTTCGACAGCGGCGCCTCGAGCTCGCCGAGGTCGCGGGTGATCGGAGTCTTCGGGCAATAGCGCTGCAGCAATTCGCGCGTCGGCATATTGGCCGTCACCGTGTCATTCACGGCGTTGAAGACCTGGAAGCCGAGACCATCCTTCTGGATCGCCAGATGCACGATCTCGCCGAGGTCGCGCGCGTCGATATAGGACCAGGCGTTGCGCTTGCGCGACGGCGGGTCGGCGAGGAAACGCGGGAACATGTCGTATTCGTGCGGCTCGATGACATTGCCGATTCGGAGTGCGTAGATGTCGATGCCGTAGCGCATGGCGAAGGCGCGCGCGGTCTTTTCGTTCACGACCTTGGACAGGCCGTAGGAGTCCATCGGGTCGGTGTCGTAGTCCTCCTCGAGCGGAAAGCTCCTGAAATCCTTGTCGCCCTCGGCGAAGCAGACTCCATAGGTTGTCTCGCTGGAGGCGATGATGATCTTGCGTACGCCGAGCTTCGCCGCAGCCTCGATGACGTTGTAGGTGCTGACAGTGTTGACGCGAAAGGTCTCATTGTCGGGCTCGATCAGCACGCGCGGGATCGCGGCGAAATGCACCACCGCATCCGGCGCCCGTGGCGGCCGGCCGGCGTTGAAGCCGCCGAAGCCGTAATGCGTGGTCAGCGCGTTGAAGGCCTGGCCGCTGTCCGTCAGATCCGCGACCAGGGTGTTGATCCCGGGGTGATCGAACGGCTTGAGATCGACGTTGAGGAGCTCGTAGCCCTTGCCCTGCAGATGTGGCAGCACATGCCGGCCCGCCTTGCCTGTTCCGCCGGTGAACACCACGCGTTTGCTTGTCATCGTTCTGTCCTCGTGAATGCGCCGGTTCTAGCAGCTTCGGTCGCAGCCGCTCCATAGGAACTTCCAACCCGATTCCCTGTGGTCTGACGGGCCGCCGGGCGGCGCTGGCCGACGAACACAGCGGTCGAAGAATGATCAATTTAAAATTGAAAATCGATAACGCACAATTTCAGAACGATGATTGCAATCCGAAACTTGCCGGTCCGCTGATGGGCCGACGCTCGAGCAACTCGTCCGCATGCGATCAGCAACGATGCTGGCGGCAACCGCGAGCGAGAATCTTTCTCATTATCAGTAGCCAAGTTCCCGAACGCGTGATAGGTATCTAATGGCAGTCAAGTAGATGCATCTGGCGGCTGGCCCGCCCTGGAAGGACGCCGTCATGCGATTGTCGTCTTGTGTCGTCGCGCCGTCATTTGTTGCTGTGTTGGCGACGATGCTGTTCTGCAGCCCGGCGGTCGCGCAGCCCACCAAAAGCTCCACGCTTCCCGATATCACGGTCGATGCACCCAAGCAGGCTGTACGGCCCTATCGGCCGCAGCACGCAGCCGGCGCGGTGACGTCGCGCCGGGCACGGCCAGTCGCTCAGGCCGCATCCCAGGCCACGCAATCGCCGCCGGCTGCGCCAGGCTCTGTGGAAGCCAGGTTCGCCAGGCTGGAGAGAGCTGCCACTGGTTGCAACGGCGGCTGCGAGACAAGCTTCAAGTCCGGCAACGCGCCTTGGGTCGGATGCAGCCTGTCGGGCCAGGAATTCTCACATTTCGATACGACCTGCAGCGACACGCTCAGATACAAGCACTATGCGGACTGTGCGGAGACCAAGGCGTTCCTAGGCTGGGATCGCAATAAGGTCTGGCTGCATTGCAGCAGCCTCTTGGCCGGCGGCAAGTTTCAGGTCGCCGAGCTGAAGCGAGCGCGGCGCGCCCGTTAGTCCGCCTCAGCTGAGCTGAAGTTGAAGCACATTTGTCGGCCTGCGCGTGCTCCGGTCGACACCTCGTGAGCCGACGTCTTTCTCACGCGTCCTGCGATGTTCATCTGGTCTCAGCGCGTGACCGTATCTCACGCACATTGACTGCGTCAGCCGCGAGCTGGTGCGCGGCTTCCAGCCCCCGCGATCGCCCGCACGACACGTGCGATACGTTCGTCGCGCGCGGCGGGCCTGATACGTCCTGACCGTTCGAGCGCGGCGAGGCCATGAAGGGCCGCCCAGAACGTCTCGGTGACGACCGCGGCATCCTTGCAGAAGGGCGCGATGACCGCGGCCAGCGCATCGAAAGCAGCCCGCAGCTCCGGCCTCGTCTCCGCCACCGCGAACCGCAGATCGGTCGGCAGGACGAACATGGCATCGTAGAGCGCAGGACGGCCGAGCGCGAAGCCGAGATAGGCCGCAGCGACATTCTTGAGCGCAGAGCCGCGAGCGCTCGCTTGCCTCGCCGCGTCTTCGAGGGCGGCCGTGATCTCCTTGAAGCCCTCGAGGGCAACCGCGGACACGATCGCATCCCTGTTCTCGAAATGCGAATAGAGCACGGGCTGGCTGTATTCGATCTCGTCGGCCAGGCGCCGGATCGTCACCGCGCCCCATCCCTCGCGCTCCGCGATCGCGCGCGCGGCCGCGACGATGTGCTGCTCGCGCTCGGCGCGCGCCCTGCCCTTTCGCTCCGCGATGCCCAGATTCTCGCCCTCCGCCGGACAGCACTCATCATACCACCGCTTGACGATCTAGCAACGCTAGATTATTGTCCTAGCGTTGCTAGGTTATCGACGGCCGTTAGAACGGAGGGTCGCATGCACTGGTTTTCGCTTGGGCTTGCCTTGCTGCTGGCGGTCGCGATCATCGCGATTGGGGTGCAATACGTTGCTCGCCCGTTCACTGCGATGCGCAGTTTCGGGCTGCCACTGCCCGAGACCGGCGCCAACGTCGCGTGGTGGCTGCGGCTCAAGGGCGTGAGGGACATCGTCTCGGGCCTGGCGGTCCTTGCATTGATGATGTGGGGTAGTTCCGGCGCGGTTGGCCTCGTCCTGCTGGTCGAAGCCGTCATTCCAGTTGGCGACATGCTGGTCATCCTTGCCGCGAACGGCTCGAAGACGAGCGCCTTCGGCATGCACGGCCTCACGGCCGCGATCATGATCCTGGCGGCCCTGCCCCTGGTCACCGGAGTGTCTTGAGATGGCGCACGCTGTTTCGATCTGGCTGCTGGTCGCCGCCTTCTTCGGCGCCGGCGTCTTCAACGCGGTCGGCACGGCCGACACGCGGCGCGATTTCGCCCGTTGGGGCTACCCCACTTGGTGGGGCAGACTGACCGGCGGGCTGGAGATCGTCGCCGCCATTCTGATTGCGCTTCCCCAGGCTCGCATCGTCGGCCTGGCGCTTGGATCGGCGATCATCGCCGCGGCAGCAGTGACCGTTCTGCGCCATCGCGATGTCCGGCACCTGCCGCCGATCGGCGGATTCGTCGTCCTGCTCGGGCTTGCCGCTGCCGCGCCCTGAAGGATCGCGCGGCGTTCCGAGAGCCGGATTCTGGCGCCTGCTGTCGGTCAGCGCCTGTCCTGCGATGAACCTTCTGCCTCCCGTCTTGACCCACCTCAGGGCGGGAGGAGATTGAGGTCGCAAATGACGGCTCTGACCAAGGTATTTTATAAGGCATTTTCTGAAACATCCGAGGGTCGCAAACACGCGTTGCTCAAACACCTCTTGCTGCTCGGTGCCGCCATATTGCTGGTGGGGGCGATGGCGCTGACCTACGGAACAGATCTGAGCCCCGGCTTTTTCTGAGCGGCTTTTTCTTCCTCTGCTTCGGCGAACAGCGGTTGCCGTCGACGGCATGTCCTTATGATCGGCATGCGCATGTCTGCCTCGGGCATGAGCGGAAAACCGGGCTTATCGCGCCTCGACCAGCGCCGCGAGTTTCGCGAGTGCCATCCGCCAGCCAGTCTCGTTGTCGGTCGGCGATACCGCGCGTGGCAGTCCAGCGTGGGTGGCGTGAAGTTCGGTCCCGCCATCCGCGTCGGCGAGCGTGATGGTGATCGTCATCTCGCCGCGCAGCGCGGGATCCGTGGTCTCGAACTCGTCCACTTCGACAACCTGCTCATTCGGGACGAGCTTCACAAAGCGACCGCGATATGTGTCCGTTTGCGCGGTCGTCTTGCCCGCCCCGGTCGGCACGTCATAGGTGAGCGAAATCCGCAACGAGCCGCCTTCACGGGCGTCGAACGCATGCACCTCGCAGGTCATTCCGTCCGGCACTTTCCATTTTGCAATTGCGCGTGGATCGAGCAGCGCTCGATAGACCGCCGACCGAGGCGCGGCGATGTAGCGCCGTATCGAAAGGGTCTCGTCCATGTTCATTCCCTGCTGACCTTGCGCATCGTCTCGAACCGTCATCCGATAGGACCGATGGTGTACCGGCGGCAGGCTTTTGGATAGGCTCGTTGCCGATGATGCGGCCTGCCGCTTGACGCGACCGACGAACAGCACCCGGGAGCCCATACGATGATCACCCTGGGACGACATCGGCCGCTGATCCAGACTCCCTTGGACGAAGCGACTGCCCTGGTCGCGATCTTAGACATCGCGGCCGACGCGATCGCCCAATTCGATCCCGATCATTCTGGCCGGCCCACCCCATCGACGACGAGAATGCCGACGGCGATCCCAGCTTCTACAAGGGCGCCGCCGGGTGTGATCTGGGCCCCCGACTGCCTGCATCTTCGGTTGTTTGTTCTGGCTGGCGAGATAGCAGAAGGGCAGATCCAAGCCGGCATGTTCGTCACCGTGCCGCTGGACTCTTCGCTGTCTTGGTGATGAAGGCGCCGTCGATCTGAGAAACCTTCGCACACGTGACGAGCTTCGGCTGGCGGACCAGGTTCTATCTATTCTCCGGGCACGAACTTCAAACGACGCATCGGCAAAAGCGAGGAGCGCACGCGACCCGACGGGCAAATCACTGCTGCGAGACTCGCGTACGCCCAGCACATCCGCCCATCACCCGGAGCCCACGCTCCAAGAAAACGCCTCCGTCAGAAAAATTCATTCGCCTGCGGGTTCAAACACATCTCTCTATCCAGCCCTCCCGGCCTGAAGATTTTTGTTTCTTTTTTCCAGAAATCATGATCTTCTCTCTCCATCCCGTCTCACAAGAGGGGCGCTTCGCGGTCGTCACGAACGTCGAGGCGGGATGCGGTGGGCGTGTCGATGTCGCAGCGTGGTTCTCCACGCCGACGAACGGCGGCGATGCGCACGGTCAAGTCGCGTGGTCCTGACACCCCGACGCTGGTGTCACGCTTGCGTTGGCGCTCACGCGCGGCGCGGGCAACGGTGGCCAGAAAGCCCGGCGCACCGGGGAGATCGCGAAGCAGCCGTCAAAACCATCGTGCGGGGAATGCCGGGTGATCTCGGCTGAACCTGTGGTGACTGCCGCCTGCTTTTTTTCTGCAGGCGGGCCATGGGTGCGGCCAGCGCCCGGCATTCCCCGTGCCCTCTTCCAAGAGAGGGACATCGATCAGCAAAGCTCGGACGCGAGAATGCGCCGCGAGGCAGCGAAGCCATGTCGCAGCGCCCTCATCACAATCTAACCGCCGTCATTGCGAGCGAAGCGAAGCAATCCAGAGTCGCGCGCGCGACTCTGGATTGCTTCGTCGCTACGCTCCTCGCAATGACGGAGAACTTGACCGAAGAGACTCGTCATGGATGGCCGGTTCAAGCCGGCTTGCCGCCGTCACGACGACGCGGCGGCGGCGGAGCCCGCGGTTGCGTCGCCCCGCGATCGTCACGCGCGCCTCGCGTTCACAAGGGAGGATATTCAACGATCGGAAAACCAGACCCAGCTGGGTCACCGGCCGCTTCGGCCGATGGTGGGCACGACAGGGATCGAACCTGTGACCCCTACCATGTCAAGGTAGTGCTCTCCCGCTGAGCTACGTGCCCTAAACCCAAAAGGTCTCGTCGGGTGGGGGTCCCTATATCGGCTCCCACGCAGGCAGGCAAGGACGCAAACAGGCGAAAATGGGAATAATCCTGAACTTCGCGACGCCGGCCCCGGCGGCTCAGGCCGCCAGCATCTTGTTGACCTCGCTGACGAGCTCGCGCAGGTGCACCGGCTTGGACAGCACCTTGGCATTCTTGGGCGCCTCCGAATCGGAGTTCAAGGCGACCGCGGCGAAGCCGGTGATGAACATGATCTTGATGTCCGGGTCGAGCTCGGAGGCGCGGCGCGCCAGCTCGATTCCGTCCATCTCCGGCATCACAATGTCGGTCAAGAGCATCTCGAACGGCTCCTCGCGCAACCGCTGGTAGGCCGACATGCCGTTGTCGTGGGGCGAGACCTGGAACCCGGCATTTTCCAATGCCTTGACCAGGAAGCGGCGCATGTCGTTGTCGTCTTCGGCGAGCAGGATTTTGTGCATGGCGAGGGGTTGTCTGGTCCGGGTGAGAGGCGGAGCGTTGCCGCCACTAAGCCTGACGGGCGGTAAATTTCGGGTGAAAGATTGCGCCTTTTGATCCGACATCGGCAAGGCATTTTGAGGGCTGAAGCCGCGGTCTTCGATCGAAGCAGCATGCCAGCTCAGAGTTGTTCCAACGCGGGATGAACTTTTTCATTGCTTTTCGCTTGGCAGACCGGCTGGGATTATCGAAGATGCGCGTTGGCGAGAGCAGTACCTGCGTTGTCCAGAGCGAATCGGCCGGAGGATACCGGCGCATCAACGGACGTGACATCGACGCACGTGACCAAGGGGACGGCGCCCAGAGATGACGGACTTTGATGGCGAATTGCCGCCGTTCGAGATCATGGAGCCGACCGAATGGCGCGCGCCCATCATCTTCAATTCCCCTCACTCCGGATCGGCCTACCCCGACGATTTCCTGAGGGCCTCGCGAATCGATCTGCCGGCGCTGCGGCGCTCCGAAGATTCGTTCATGGACGAATTGATCGCCGATCTCCTGTCGCGCGGCTTTCCGGTCGTTCGCGTGCATTTCCCGCGCTGCTATGTCGACGTCAATCGCGAGCCCTATGAGCTCGATCCGCGAATGTTCACCGGGCGGCTGCCGAGCTTTGCCAACACCCGCTCGATGCGGGTGGCCGGCGGCCTCGGCACGATCCCGCGCGTGGTCGGCGACGGCCAGGAGATCTATCGCGACCGGCTGAGCGTCGACGAGGCGCTGCACCGGATCGAGACGCTGTACAAGCCGTATCACCGCGCGCTGCGCCGGCTGATCAACCGCGTGCACCAGCAGTTCGGCACCGTGGTGCTGGTCGACTGTCATTCGATGCCGTCGGTCGGCGTCTCGCGCGACGAGCCGCGCCGGCCCGACATGGTGATCGGCGACCGCTACGGCACGAGCTGCGCGTCGCTGCTGCCGGATCTGGTCGAGGACGTGCTCGGCCGGCTCGGTTATTCGGTCGGCCGCAACAAGCCCTATGCCGGCGGCTTCATCACCGAGCATTACGGCAATCCGGCCACGGGCTTGCATGCGATCCAGATCGAGCTCAACCGCGCGATCTACATGGATGAGCGCCGCAGGGAGCGCGGACCTCGCTTCGCCCAGGTCGCTTCCGATCTCGCCGTGCTCGCGGAGGTGCTGGCGACGGTGCCGCTCGGCGACCTCGGGCCGTTCCAGGCGGCGGCCGAATAGAGGGCAGCGCCCTCGGTCCGAGGGATTCCGGCCGGTGGCGCCGGCGCAAAAAAAAGGGCCGCTTGAATGACAAGCGGCCCAAGTCTAGGGAGGAAACGCCCAAGGAGGGCAGCGATAACGCGAAGCGCTACCGCACCGCAACAATATGCAATCGCGCTGCACAAAGCGCAAGGGTTTTTCCGCCTTTCACCATGCAAAAAAACATAGGCCGGGTTGCGTTCAGCGCGAAACAGCTTTGCTTTTCATCATAAAAGTCAATGGCTTGATTGGAGATTCCAAACGATCGGAGAGGGACGCCGGTTTCGCTTTCACTTTCACATCAGAGGCCCGCGACGGCTCAATCGCGCCCGGTCAGCGCGGCAGGACACCAAACGGTATCCATGATGCCACGCTGGTGTTCCATATCCGGGTGCACCCCGAACCGCTTTGAGCTAGGCATAGCGGCTCATTGCCACCCGATTCCCTCACCCAAGGACGCGCTGTGACGGTCATCGATTTCTCCGCCTTCATCGGTCGTCTGGCGACCGCGTCTGGCGAAACCATCCTGCCGTTCTTCCGGACCTCGCTGCTGGTCGACAACAAGAGCAGCCGGCAGGATTTCGACCCGGTGACCGAGGCCGACCGCGCCGCCGAGGCGGTGATGCGCCGCCTGATCAAGGCGAACTTTCCTCAGCACGGCATCGTCGGCGAGGAATTCGGCAATGAGCGCGAGGACGCCGACTACGTCTGGGTGCTCGATCCGATCGACGGCACCAAGTCCTTCATTGCCGGTTTTCCGACCTGGGGCACGCTGATCGCGCTGCTGCACAAGGGCGCGCCGGTGTTCGGCATGATGCACCAGCCCTTCATCGGCGAGCGCTTCGCCGGCGACAACGGCTCCGCCAACTACAAGAACGGCGGCGGCGAGCGCCGGCTCTCGGTGCGGCGCTGCGAGCGTCTCGGGGATGCGGTGTGCTATACGACGAGCCCGCTGCTGATGAACGAGGCCGATCGCGCCACCTTCAGCCGGGTCGAGGCCGAGACGCGGCTGTCGCGCTATGGCGGCGACTGCTACTCCTATTGCATGCTGGCCGCGGGCCATCTCGATCTCGTCATCGAGACCGAGCTCAAGCCCTACGACATCGCGGCGCTGATCCCGATCATCAACGGCGCCGGCGGCATCGTCACCAACTGGGAAGGCGGCCCGGCGCAGAACGGCGGCCGGATCGTCGCCGCCGGCGACAAGCGGGTCCATGAAGCGGCGCTGAAGCGGCTGGCGGCGGGCTGAGCCCGCCTCCACCGGCCTGTCGTCGGGCGCCTCACGCGGCGGCCCGGCGCAAATGCTCGACGAGCAGTTTCGCGGGACGCGGCAGCGCCTTGAAGCTGCGGGCGCAGATCACCAGCCGCCGATCGGCCCAGGCGTCGCGCAGCGCGACGAGGCTGATCGGCATCGACCGCGCGCAACGTCGCGCCGCGGCTTCGGGCACCACGGCAATGCCGATCCCGGCCGCCACCATCTGGCAGATCGCGTCGAAATCGCGCAGCCTGGCCCGCACGTGCTGCCGGATGCCGAGCCGCGCGGCGTGCCGGCCGATATGGACGTTGAGCGCCGTCCCCTGCGTGAGGCCGATGAAATCCTCCCCCGCGGTCTCGCTGAAGTCGATCTGTCGGCGGGCCGCGAACGGGCTGCGCCGTCCGGCCACCAGGATCAGCCGGTCCTCGCCGAAGGCGAAGCGCTCGATCGTCTCGGGCAGCGCGTGCTCCGCCGCAAAGCCGAGATCCGCCCGGCCGGACGCGATCGCCTCGGCGATCTCGGTGCTCTCGCGCTCCTCGACATCGACGTTGATGTCGGGATGCTCGCGCAGAAAGGCCGCCAGCGCCTTCGGCAGATGCTCGGCGAGGCCGACCGTATTGGCGAGCAGCTGCACGTTGGCGCGACGGCCGGATGCGAAGCCCGAGAGCTCGCCCTGCATGGCCTCGACATTGGCCATGATGATGCGGGCGTGATCGAGCAGGCTCTCGCCGGCCGCGGTCAGATCCACGCCACGCCGGCCGCGCTTGAACAGCTCGACGCCGAACGCGTCCTCCAGACCCTTGATCCGCGCGCTCGCCGAGGCCAGCGCCAGATGCGCCCGGTCGGCGCCCCCGGTGATGCTGCGGGCCTCGGCCACGGCAATGAACAGCCTGAGATCGACCAGATCGAAACGCATGGTCAT
Source organism: Bradyrhizobium sp. HKCCYLS3013 (assembly GCF_051167615.1). Classification (NCBI taxonomy): domain Bacteria; kingdom Pseudomonadati; phylum Pseudomonadota; class Alphaproteobacteria; order Hyphomicrobiales; family Nitrobacteraceae; genus Bradyrhizobium; species Bradyrhizobium sp. HKCCYLS3013. The sequence continues at coordinate 41,947 of NZ_JBNPTK010000001.1, read as the reverse complement.
CCTGCCTCAGTCCTGGACGAAGGCTTGCTCCGTAACCTCCACATTGTGCCGCCGGCGCAGTCTGGTCAATGTGACAACCATGATCGATCCCATCCTCATCTTCATCGCCTTCGCGCTCACCTTGGCCGGCTTCGTCAAGGGCGCGCTCGGCCTCGGCCTGCCGACCATCTCCGTCGGACTGCTCGCGGTCGCCATGCCGCCGGGCCGCGCGCTCGCCATCGTCATCGTGCCGGCCGTGATCACCAACATCTGGCAGACCTTCGCCGGACCTTACCTGCGCGATATCGCCAGGCGCCTGTGGCCGCTGATGCTGGGGACCGCGATCGGCATCTGCCTCAACGCCGGCGCGCTCAGCCATGCCTCGACCCGCTGGGGCAACGTCGCGCTCGGCGTCTTGCTGATGCTCTATGCCCTGCTCGGCCTCACCAAGCTCGCCTTCAAGGTCGCTCCGCCGCACGAGAAATGGGTCGGCGGCATCGTCGGGCTCGTCACCGGGCTGATCTCGGCCGCCACCGGCGTGCAGGTCGTACCCTCGGTACCGTACATGCAGGCGATCGGGCTCGAGAAGGACGAGTTGGTCCAGGCCCTCGGCGTGTTCTTCACGGTCGCCACGGTCACGCTGGCCTTCAACTTGACGAGCTCCGGCCTGCTCAGCACGGCCACCGCCCTGCCCGGCGCGGTCGCGATGGCCGGCGCCTTTCTCGGCATGTATGCCGGCCAGGCGGCGCGATCCCGACTGCCGGCCGAGGCGTTCCGCCGTGTGTTCCTGATCGCCATGATCCTGCTCGGCCTGTATCTCGCCGGCACGGCGGTCATCGAGCTGCTCTGGTAAAGTCAGCGCGCCTCGAGCATCGCGATCCGGACCCCGAGATAGATCAGCAGCCCGCCGATCGCGCGGTTGAGCCAGAGCAGTGTGGCGGACGAGCCGCGCACGCGGCGCGCAGCACGGGCCGCGACGACGGCGACGCCGAGGCACCAGATCGTGCTGTTGACGATGAAGATCGTGCCGAGCAGCAGGAAGGCGATCGCCTTGTGCGGCGCCTCGGCTGCGACGAATTGCGGCAGGAAGGCGAGGAAGAACATCGCGACCTTCGGATTGAGGATGTTGGTGAGCGCGCCCTGCCAGAACGCCTGGTGCAGCGTCACCACCGGCATCGACGTCGCATCACTCGTCCTGGCGGCGTCCGGCCGCCGCGCCAGAAGCTGCGTGATGCCGAGATAGACCAGATAAGCCGCACCGGCCCATTTCACCGCAGCGAAGGCCGTGGCAGAGGCTGTGAGCAGCGCCGACAACCCGATCGCGCTTCCGAACACGTGGACCAGGCAGCCCGTGCTGATGCCGAAGGCGGCAGCGGCCCCGCCGCGCCAGCCCATCTGCGCGCTGCGGCCGACGATGTAGGCGGTGTCGGGACCCGGCGTGATGTTGAGCAGCAGCCCGGAGACGAGAAACAAAGGCAAATCGTGAATGCCGAGCATGATTGAGCATTTCCTAACAATACTGGTCTAACCATACCTGGCCTCGGCATTGCCGTCTCGCCCCGCAGAGGCCGGCGCGGGGCCGCATGGCGAGGTGCCGCGATGGGTTCCGGAAAAGCGTTGGATTCGGCCGCCTCGGCCGTGGTATGCGCGAGGCGGGAGCACGATGTGATGGAAAGACGCCTCGCCGCCATCCTTTGCGCCGACGTCGCCGGCTATTCGCGCATGATGGGTATCGACGAGGACGGCACGCACGCCGCCTTCAAGGCTCATCGCGGCGCCATCCATCCGATCATCCTCAACCACGCCGGCCGCATCGTCAAACACACCGGCGACGGCTTTCTGCTGGAATTCGCCACCGCCGCCAGCGCCATCCAGTTCGGGATCGAGATGCAGTCCCTGATGGCGGAGCGCAACGCCGATCTGCCGTCCGACCGCAACATGCGCTTCCGGCTGGGAATCCATCAGGGTGAGTTCACGGTCGATGACGGCGAGGCCTTCGGCGACGGCATCAATGTCGCCGTCAATCTGGAATCGATCGCCGTCCCGGGCGGTGTTGCCGTCTCGGCCAAGGCTTATGAGGAGGCCGGCCCGCAACTGCCCATCAAGCTGACCAGCGCCGGAAGCTTTCAGTTCAAGAACCTTCAGGAGCCGGTGCAGGCGTGGACATGGGAGCCGGGTAGCGCGGCGATCCGGAGCGGGACGAGCGTCACCGGCCTGCCGCCGCAATATCGCTCCGCGATCGTCGGCGTGCTGCCGTTCGTCAACCTCTCCGACGGCGCCGACGCGTATCTCGCCGACGGGCTCGCAGACGACCTGATCCATGCGCTGTCGCTGCAATCGTTCTTTCGCGTCCTGAGCCGCACCTCGACGTTTCGCTTCAGGGACCGCGGCCTCAATCCCCGCCTGATCGCACGCGAGATCGATGCGACCTACCTGATTCAGGGAACGGTGCGGCGCTCTCGTCACAAGCTCCGCGTGACGGCGGAGCTGATCGCGCCCGAGACCGGCGCTCAATTGTGGACCGGTCGCTACGACGGCGACGTCGGTGATCTCTTCGCGATGCAGGACGAGATCACCACCAGCCTGTGCGCGGCGCTGATGCCGGAGATCTATCGTGTTGAAGCCTCGATTCCGGTCCGTGCGCCGGCGACCGACCCGACCGCCTGGGACCGCTTCCTGCGCGGTCTGTCGCACTACTACCGACCGACCAAGGCCGACTACGAGATCTCCATCTCGCTGTTTCGGCAGGCGATTGCGCTCGATCCCACTCTCGGGCTCGCCCACGCTTATCTTGCGACCATTCTGATGCAGGGTATCAATTTCGGCTGGATCAAGGGCTCGCGCGAGCTCTGGGACGAGGCGAAAAATCTGGCGCTGGACAGCGTGCGGCTCGACGGGCGCTCGTCGTTCGCCTATGCGATCCTTGCCTTCGTGCAGGCCATGCAGGGCGACCATGAGGACGGCATGAAGGCGGCGCGCAAGGCGACCGAGCTCAATGCCTACGACATGGGCGCGCGCGGAGTGCTCGGGCTTTGCCATATGGTCAACGGCGAGCACCAGCAGGCGATCGATCTGTTCTCGATCGCGGCCCAGCGCGGCAACAGCGATCCGCGCTACCAATGGCCGGCGCTGAACGCCTACAGCCACTACCTGCTCGGCCGCTACGAGGCCGCGTTGTCCTGGGCCCGCGAGGAGCTGTTTCTCTACCCGAACCATCTGCAGGCGCTGACGATCCGCGCGGCGACCCTGGCGCAGCTTGGCGCGACCGATCAGGCGGGCGACGCCGTCGACGTGCTGCGCGCGCAATATCCCTGGCTGACGCTCGACCGCCACATCAAGAACATCCGATGGAAACGCCGGGAGGATATCGATCACTACCGCGACGGACTGATCAGGGCCGGGCTGATTTGAGCCAACCGGGCCGCATGGTGCCGGCCCGCCACATGGCCTACACATTGCTTCCGCAAATTGATTGGATTCGGCCGCTGTTGCCGTGGTATCGCCGTGTGTGGGAGCAAAGACGGAATGGAGAGACGGCTGGCCGCGATTGTCTGTGCCGATGTGGTCGGTTACTCGCGGATGATGGGCGCCGACGAGGCGGGAACCCATGCCGCGTTCAAGGCGCATCGCGGCGCCATCCACCCGATCATCCTCAATCACGGCGGCCGCATCGTGAAATACACAGGGGACGGGTTTCTCCTGGAATTTCCGAGCGTCGTCGGCGCCATCGCGGCCTCGGTCGAGGTGCAGAAGCTGATGGCCGAGCGCAATGCTCATTTGCCGGCCGACCGCGTGATGCAGTTTCGCCTCGGCCTCAACATGGGCGACGTCATCTTCGATGAGGACGAGGTATTCGGCGACGGCGTCAATACTGCGGTGCGACTTGAAGCCGCAGCACCGCCTGGCGGAATTGCCGTCTCCCACAAGGCCTACCAGGAAGCCAGCAAGCACCTCACGGTCACCTTCGTCGACCGCGGGCCGTTCCGCTTCAAGAACATCGAAGACACGATCAACGTCTGGACCTGGGATCCGTCCTCGCCGGAGAAGAGACGCGAGCAGCGGTCCGCCACGGCCCTGCCGGCGCAATACCGGACCGCCATCGTCGGCGTGCTGCCATTCGCCAATCTCAGCGGCGAGACCGACGAGTACTTCTCGGACGGCCTGGCGGAGGACCTCATCCATGCGCTGTCGCTGCAGTCGTTCTTCCGGGTGCTCAGCCGCAACTCCACCTTCGCCTTCAAGCATGCCGGCATGAGCGCCCGCCTGATCGCACGCGAGATCGATGCGACCTATCTCATCCAGGGCTCGGTGCGGCGTTCCGGCGACAAGATCAGGGTCACCGCCGAGCTGGTCGCGCCGGAGAACGGCGAGCAGCTGTGGGCCGGCCGCTACGACCGCGACATCGGCGACCTGTTTGCCGTGCAGGACGACATCACCGCCAACCTGTGCACCGCGCTGATCCCCGAGATCTACCGCGCCGAGGCCGCGGTGCCGGTGCGGTCCAAGACGACCGACCTCACGGCGTGGGACCGCTTCCTGCGCGGGCTGTCGCACTACTACCAACCGACCAAGGCCGACTACGAGAGCTCGATCGCGCTGTTCCGCGAGGCGATCAGGATCGACCCAGGTCTCGCGATCGCCCACACCTATCTCGGCACCATCCTGCTGCAGGGCATCCATTTCGGCTGGATCAGGAATTCACGGGAGCTGTGGGACGAGGCAATGGCGCTGGCCGAGGCCGGTGTCCGGCTCGATTCCCGCTCGTCGTTCTCCTATTCGCTGCTGGCCTATGTCCATGCCATGCAGGGCCGGGTCGAGGCCGGGATGGAGGCGGCGCGCAAGGCGCTGCAGCTCAATCCCTATGACATGGGTGCGCGCGGCGTGCTTGGCGTCTGCCATCTCGTCGGCGGCGAGCACCGTCAGGCGATCGAGCTGTTCTCGGTCGCTGCCCAGCGCGGCAACAGCGATCCGCGCTATCAATGGTCGGTGCTGAGCGCGTTCAGCCACTACATGCTCGGCCAGTACGACGCCTCGCTGTCCTGGGCGCGGGAGTCGCACTATCAGAATCCGAACCATCTTCAGTGCCTCGCGATCCGCGCCGCCGCGCTGGCGCAGCTCGGACGCTCGGTCGAAGCCGGCGAGGCCGTCGCGGCGCTTTTGAGCCAGCATCCGTGGATGACGATCGAGCGCCTCCTGAGCAACATCCGCTGGCGCAATCCTGCTGACATCGCGCATTATCGCGACGGCCTCACCAAGGCCGGCATCCCGTTGACCAAGCTCACCCTCGTGGACACCAAGGCCAAATTCGCGGGCGAATAGCGCGATCGCGACTTGAGGTTGACACTTGAGGTTGACACTTGGGCGGGTTACTCCAATCATTCACGATTGCATTGTAGCGTTCAGACGGCGGCCGACCCGCCCGTTCCTCGGCGCAATTCGGCGCCGCCTTCGTTTGTTTGCGTGATTTCGTTTTCATCACTCAGGTGCTTTCCAAGGATGTTCTTCGATGCAAGAAGACAGCGCCCGCGCCCGTGACGCCCTGCCCGGACAGCTTCCGGTCTCGTCCGACAACCCGTGCCCCTTCCTGCGCGCGCTCGTCGCCGGCGGCTTCGTCGACGGCCACAGCGTCCCGCTGAAGACCATCGGCGACCGGGTCGAGGCGGCAAGCGGCGAGACCGGCTTCAAGAAGCGGCTCGTCGGCATCGAGACCTTCGGCGTGGCGCTGATCGCGAACGGCCTGTCGCCGCTGCGGCTCCTGAAGAGCCTGTGGTCCGGCGCCGATCTCGACCAGTTGCGCAACGGTCCGCTCGACAAGCATGGCGGCGGCTCGCGCATCCTCGACGCCGAGGCCAAGGTCCATCCCGAGGAGATCGACCGCTTCGCAAGCTTTGGCAGCGACTATCCCGATCCCAACGGGGGCACCGAGCGCGGCCTCAACGCGGCCCAGATCCAGACCTTCATGAAGGCCAATCTGACGCGCGACGGCGACCAGGCACGCTGGTACTTCCCGATCCTGATGCAGGGCGAATGGCCGGTGCTGCTGAACATCCTCGGCAAGGGCGACGGCGATGGCCGCTATCTCTCGGTCGCCGAGGTCCGCACGCTGTTCGTCGAGCGTCGCCTGCCGCAGCGTATCGCCGCGCGGCTGATGACCAAACCCAAGCCCGCGAACATCGTCTGGCGCATCGGCAAGGCGCTCGTCGGCGGCGCGGTCGCCGCGGCGCTGGCGCTGCTGCTGCTCTGGGTGGCCGCGCCGGACGCGGTGAGCGACAAGCTACGCTCCATCCTGCCGTCCGATGCCGCGGCCCTGGTGCCGCCCGCGCTGCCCGAGACCGAGCCGACCAAGGCGGCCTACTGGCTCGACCAGGGCTGGAGCACGCAGGACCGGCACTGGTTTCACCACGTGACGCAGGGCACCGCGACCTTCCCGATTCCCTACGCCTGGTTCATGGCGATGGAGCAGCCTTATCTGACGCCGTTCGGCACGCCCGGCCTGATCTCCGACAGCGCCTATCTCGAACGCTTCGGCTTCATCCCGAGCCCGAAGAGCGTCGACGGCGACCCAAGCGTCCTCCGGCCGTTCGGCTACGCCGCCACGGCTGCCAAGACCGAACCCGCCGCGCCGCTGCCCGCCGGCCTCAAGCCGACCCCGGCCGGCAATGAAGGCGGCCTGCCGGTCGGCTTCGCGCGGCTCACTGGCGCTGCCGATCCCACCACCGGTGCGCCGCAATCCGACAAGATCGGCCTCACCTGCGCGGCCTGCCACGCCGGCAGCATTCACTACAAAGGCGTGAGCGTGCGCTTCGACGGCGGCCCCGGCATGGTCGACCTGCGCAAGCTGGAAGAAGCCATGGGTTTTGCGATGATCTTCACGCAATACGTGCCCGGACGCTTCTCGCGCTTTGCCGATCGCGTGCTTGGGCCCAATGCAACCGATGCCGATCGCGACGCCCTGAAGAAGGGGCTGAAGGACGCGACCTCCTTCGCGCTCAACATGCAGGCCAAGAACTACAAGGACACGATCAAGGCCAAGAAGCAGATCGAGACCGAGGAAGGCTTCGGCAGGCTCGATGCACTCAACCGCATCGGCAACCAGGTGTTCTATCTCGACATGGCCGTGAGCGGCCTGCCGAACATGCTCGGCAACCAGGAGGCCATCGACGCGCCGGTGTCGTATCCGCCCATCTGGACGGTGCCGTGGTTCTCCTGGGCGCAGTATGACGGCTCGATCGCGCAGCCCTTGATCCGCAATGCCGGCGAGGCGCTCGGCGTGTTTGCACAGATCAACCTCTCGCCGGAGACCGCACGGGACAAGCTGTGGCGCTCGTCGATGGCGATCGAAAATCTGCTCTACATCGAGAACATGCTGCGCGGTCCCGATCCGTTCGCGACGACGACGCCCGCGTTCGGCGGGCTGACCTCGCCGAAATGGCCGGAGAAACTGTTCGCCGGCGACGACGCCTGGAAGATCGATCCGGCCCGCGTCGAACGCGGCCGGAAGCTCTATGCAACGATCTGCGTCGAGTGCCATCTCGGGCCGGTCGCCGACACCGTGTTCGACAAGACCTATCCGGACAAGAGCTTCTGGAAGATCAAGCCGGCCGATGACTGGGAGAGCAAGGGCTGGAATGCGAAGGGCCCGACCCTCGACCTCGTGCAGAAGCCGGTCGAGGCGATGCAGACCGACCCTGGACAGGCGAGCATTCTCGCCAACCGCAAGGTCAAGGTGGCAGGCTTCCTCGAGGTCGATCCGGCCAAGGACCTGAAGGGTTGCAACCTGCCGCAGGACTCGACCACGGACATGCCCTATGCGCTGGCGCTGATGGCCGTCGTGCAGAAGGCCAGTGACAAATGGATGGAGGACCGCAAGCTCTCCGAGGCAGAGCGGACCGCATTGTGGGGCGATCGCAGGAACTGCCCCAACCCGGCCGGCAAGAGCTATCGCGCCCGCCCGCTCAACGGCGTCTGGGCGACCGCGCCCTATCTGCACAACGGCTCAGTGCCATCGCTGTACTGGCTGCTGACGCCGGCTGCCGAGCGGCCGACGTCGTTCTGCCAGGGCGCGCGCGACTATGACCCGAAGGCGGTCGGCTTCGCCGTGCCGAAGGGCGGCGAGAGCGCGTGCAAGGTCGGACAGACGCTGTTCATGGCCAGCGATTCGAGCGGCAAGCCCATCAAGGGCAACAGCACGCTCGGTCATTCCTTCGAAGGCCCGACGAAGCCCAACAAGGATTATCCTAACGGCATCATCGGCGGAGCCTTCTCGGAGGACGAGCGCTGGGACCTCATCGAATATCTGAAGACGTTGTGAGGATGTGAAGCGGCGCGCCTTGCCGACGGCGAGGCGCGCCAGCGCGTCATGCCGCCCTCCAGAGACCGGGGCGCAGGCACCGCCGGATGGTCGTGCCCTGCTCGCTCAGCGAATGCAGCATCACCCAGCCATTGGCGACGAGATCGCGGACGCCCTGGTGGCGTTGCATGATCTCGTCCATCGCACTCTCCGGCGCGGCGATGAACACGTTCAGGCGAACCGGCTCGTGGATGAAGCGGGTGCCGTCATGCACCGACTGCCAGGGCAGTCCGACCCGGAGATCGCCGGCATTGCCCTCGAGCACGCCGAGTTGCCCGACGATGTTGTGCAGCACCTTGTTGCCGCTGCCGAAGGCGGCATTGTTCACGGTCGAGCCGTAGTACTGCAGATTGATCCAGCTCGCGACCACCATCGGCGCCGTCATGATCAGTTCGAGCGTCCGATGTCCCTCGTCGCGCCCCGCCTCGTAGGAGTGCAGGAAGACGCGGCCGCCGAGGTCAAGCCCGCGGGTGAAGCTGCGCGGCGCGGCGATGAAGGCGGCGTTGCCGGCGAGCCCCCATTCCGGCCGCACCTGCGACCAGTCGCGGGTGCGCGCGACGACGGCCTCGTCGACATCCGAGGCGTCGCGGATGCCGAGCAGCGCGCTGCGCTCGAGCCGCGCCAGCCGTCCGGCCTCGGTCAGCCGCGCCCTCAGCCGCGCGAGGTCCTGCGCGAGCGCCGCCGGAACGTCGTCCTCATCGAACAGCGTGACCGCATCGGTGGTGGTGTCGTGCAGCGCGCCGATGAACCAGCAGTCGGCGGGAATGTCGATGTCCTTGGCACGGAGGCCCTCGCGGACGCGCCGGTCGTTGAGCACGGCTGCCGCGACACGCGCGTTGGCTTCGCCCGTGTGACCGCCGCAGGCGCCGCAATCGAGCCCGGAGGCGTGCGGATTGTTGACCGTCGTGCTGCCGTGGCCGGCCAGTAGCACGAGCCGCGCGAACGGCCCGGTCAGCGACATCGCCTTCAGCACCGCCTCCGCCATCGCGACGCGCTGCACGTCGTCGAAGCCGGTCACGCGCCCGCCGAGTTCGCCGGGCGTCAGTTGCGGCATCACCCGCGAGGCGACCTCCGGATCGAGACCATCTACGACCGGCGACGGCACCGGCCGTGTGACGCCGGCGCTATCGGTCGCGATCTTGGCGGCGAAGCCGAGGCCCGCAGCCTCCACGAAGGAGAACGACGACACGGCCGAGACCTTGAACGACTTCCATGCCTTGGCGGCGCGCCGCCGCAGCAGACGCAGGCCAAGCACCTCAGCCTCCTCGACATCGTCGGCGCCCTTGACGGCCTCGCAGACGATGAAGGCGGGCTTCAGCAGCACCGGGCACTGCGCGCCGCCTCTGGTGTGGCCAATCGGCACGTATTCGATCGGGAAGCCGAAGAAACCGGCGAAGCCGATGGTCTCGGCTTCCGGATAGGCGGTCTCCAGCGCGCGGCGGAAGATCTCCGAGCGCACGTCGATGCAGAACGCGGCCTGGACCAGCGGCCGGGCCGGCAGCTGCGTGATCGATCGCTGCGCACCATAGGTGGCGAGCTTCGCGACGAGCCTCTCGCGGAACCCGATCTCGTAGGCTTCATGCAGAATGAGATCGATCGCAAGCTCGGGCGTCTCCTCGAGCCGGTGGTCGGCCGGCAGCTTGGCCGCCTCGGCCATCGCCTGCGCCCAGGCCTTCTTGAACGCCTCGTCGGTCCGTGCCTGGAACAGCGCAAAGCCCCAGGCGAGCCGAATGGCCAGCAGTTCCAGCAGAGTATCGTCTCGCCCGCCGTCGAGCTGCGCGTTCCAGCCGATATAGCGCGCATAGGCCGACCAGCCGCCGAGATCGAACAGCGCCCGCACCAGATAGTCCTCGACGGCCCGAGCTGGGATTCCCAGCCGATCCACGATCAGGCCGATCGCCTGCACCGGATCGGCGGGCAGCTCCGCGACGGCTTTCCGGAATCCGGCAAGGCCCATCGCCTCGGGATTGCGATCGTAGGCCGCGAATTTGCGCCAGGCCGCGTAGGGCTTCAGCTTCCGCACCGGGCTCGGCCAGCTCGCCTGCCCCTCGTCGAAATAGGTGGCGCAGAAGGCCGAGATCTCGTCGATCATGAAGGCGACAAGCGAGACGTAGCGGTCGCCCTCGGCGAGCCGGTCGAGCACCTCGGCGACGGTCGCGACCACGGCGGGCGGCGACGACTGCGCGGCCTCGGCAAGAGCCTTGCGCTTGAGCTGTTCGACGTCGAGGCCCATGGATGGATGCGACATGAGAGCCTGCGTCAGCGCGGCATCGTCGATCCGGCCGTCATCGAGCGCCTGCCGGTAATACGCCCGCGGCATCAGCATGCGCGTGCGCACCACGCGCTCGAAGGTGGCGGCGGTCGCCGCGAAGCTCTGGCCGGTGAAGCCGAGGAACGGATTGACCGCGACGAAGTGCTTCAGCGGCCACAGCGGCGCGACCCGCTGACAGGCGCTGTCGATGCGGGCCATGAGCCCGGCATCGGCGGGGGTGTCGAGCGGATCGGCCATGGACATGGCGAGGGCGGCCTGGGTCATCGGAGATCTCGGATCACTGGTTGGACGGGAGACGTGCGGTCGAATGCCTCGGCCCTAAGGTCAGCACGAGACGGTTGGCGAGCGTGTTGAGATAGAGGCCGTTGCGCAGGTGGACGTAGGCCGCGATCCAGAACGGCGCGTCGGCGCGGCGCATCATCTGGTTCTGGAACACGGTGACGGCCGCGAACGACACGACGACGGCGGCCGCGATCAGCATCGGCACGATGCCGTCGACCGGCCGTGCAGCCGGGATGCTGCCCCCGACCAGCCAGGCCATCGCGGCCTGCAGCGCGAAGTAGACGATCGCGACACCGGCCGCGGTGACCGCGGCGCGAGCGACGACGAAGGCGTTCGGCCGCTCGTCGATGGCGTTGGCCATCAGGTGAACGAGCCCCATCAGCAGCACCGAGCCGAGTGCGATCTGCGCCGGGTTGGTGCGCAAGGTCATGCCGAAGGCGAACCCGGTGAGCAGCGCGAGCCCGATCACGGCGACCAGCGCCAGGATCAGCCGTGCCGCGTGCGGCTGGCCGCCGGGGCTCGGTGTCCAGGACGCCCGGGCAAGATCGATGATGCTGCCCGAGGACAGGAAGGCATGCGCCTTGTAGAGCGAGTGCGCCACGATGTGCAGCAGCGCCGCGGAGAAGGCGCCGAGCCCGCATTGCAGCAGCATGAAGCCCATCTGCGCCACCGTCGAATAGGCCAGTTGCACCTTCACCGAGGTCTGCGTCAGCATCACCAGCGAGCCGAACAGCGCGGTGGCGCCGCCGACGATCGCGAGGACGTCGAGCGCGGGCGTGGCCAGCAGCAGCACGTCGCTGAGCCTGAGCACCAGGAAGCCGCCGGCATTGATGATGCCGGCATGCAGCAGCGCCGACACCGGCGTCGGCGTCTCCATCACCTCGATCAGCCAGCCATGCAGCGGCAGCTGGGCGGATTTCAGCATGGCGGTCGCGACGATCAGGAGCGCTGCAATCGTGACGATCGGAGAGCCAACCCCCTCGCCCACCCGGGCGTGGGCGACGAGGCCGGCAATCTCCAGCGTGCCGAACCGGATGTAGAGCAGCAGCGCAGCGAGTGCGAGGCAGGCGTCGCCGAGCCGGCTCGCGACGAACTTCTTGCGCGAGGCGCGGATCGCAGCCGGCCGGGTCTCGTAGAACAACAGCAGCTTGCCGAGCGAAAGGCTCGTCGCGACCCAGGCGGCGAGCAGAAGCACCAGATTGCCCGCGATCAGCAGTGTCAGCACCGCGGCGAGGGTCAGCAGCAGCCAGCGCGTGAACCGGACCTGACCTGGATCGCCGTCGAGATAGTTGCGGCTGTAGCGCACCACGACCATGCCGATGAAGCTGACGAGAACCGAGAGGATGGCGCCGAGCGCGTCGAGCTGAAGCGACAGCCCGAGGCCGTATCCGCCAAGCAGCGGCGTCCGCCCTGCCCCGACGACGGCCGCAGCGAGGCTCGCGACCGTCGCGATGCCGAAGGCGATCGCCGCGGCGAGGATCGCGCGGCGAGCAACGTCACGGGCGCTGGCGTGGATGCCCACAAGTGCGGCGACACACAGCGTGAGCGGCGCAAGCGCCGCGAGGCAGGGAATGAGCGGGTTCATGACGGCTCGACAGGTTGATCAAATGAGACGGCTGCCCCCTGCTTTACCGGCCCACGATGCTTCTTAAAATTTCAATGATTGAACCTGATCGTTATAAAATATAGAACGATGCCATGCCGCACCTGAACTACCATCACCTGCGCTATTTCTGGGTCATCGCCAGCGAAGGCAGCATGAGCCGCGCCGCGCAGCGGCTCAACGTCTCGCCCTCCTCTCTCTCGGTACAGATCAAGGCGCTGGAGGCGCAGCTCGGGCAGAAGCTGTTCGAGCGCACCGGCCGCACTCTGCAGCTCACCGAGGCCGGGCGCATCGCGCTCGACTATGCCGGCAGCGTGTTCAAGTCCGGCCATGAGCTGATCGAGACGCTGTCGGGCCTACGGCCGGGACGACAGTTGCTGCGGGTCGGCGCCGCGGCGAACCTGTCGCGCAACTTCCAGATCGCCTTCCTGAAGCCGCTGATCGCGCGGGTCGACGTTGAGCTGATCATCCGCACCGGCCAGTTCGCCGAGCTCCTGGAGCAGCTCGATTCCCACAAGCTCGACCTCGTGCTCGCCAACCATCCGGCAGCGCCGGACATGCGCAGCAGTTTCGAGAACACACTGATCGACGAACAGCGCGTCAGCCTCGTCGGCCGCAAGCCGACCGGGCCCGCGCGATTCCGCTTTCCGCAGGATCTCGCGACGACGCCCGTGATCCTGCCCGGCCGAGGCAGCGCGCTGCGCTCGGCCTTCGATGCGCTAGTCGGATCGGGCGGGATCCGCCCGATCATCGCCGCCGAGGTCGACGACATGGCGATGCTGCGCCTGATGGCCCGCGAGAGCGGCACCGTCACATTGGTGCCGTCGATCGTCGTGATCGACGAGCTGCGCTCCGGCACGCTCGTCGAGCGCGCGCGGCTGAGTGCGCTGAAGGAGCAGTTCTTTGCCGTGAGCCAGCAGCGCCGCTACGCCAATCCGCTCGTCGCCGAGCTGATCGGATCGCGCGCCAGGAAGACCGGTTCACGGCCCGAATGACTGTCGGTGACAGCTTGTCTCGAGAGAGGTTACAGGCAGCCCGCCTCGGGACGGGTGAGTCCTGCGGACCAACTACCAACTGGGGCCGGGTCGGCAGCGGTTCGATCAGAACATCGCAGGCGGGCTGACATTCACCCCGTGCTGGACCAGCACGAGTGAAGCGACCACGCCGGTCAACGAGAACATGGTCACCAGACCGAAGCCGGAATTGAGCGCATGGGGACCAACCAGCTTCCGCGCAATCTTCATCATCATCAATGTCTCCTCCAGGAATGTCGTTAGTGGACGCCACTAGCGGGACGGCGCGTTACCGGGACGTTTCCAAACTTGGAGAGATCGCCGCGTGGTGAATGCATGCTTGAATACACAGCAAGCCCGGCATGAAGCCCGATTAACACTGACGGCGGAATTGCCGTTGCGTCGGGATGAGGGAAGCGCCCGCGCTCGAGATGGTTGAATTTTTGTAAGAACTCGCGCTTAACGACCGCGCTTGAGGCATGGTGGTTCACGTCGCACCGAGCGGTCGCATCTAGGCGACGCTTTCCAGCGGAAGTACATCGTCACCCAGAATGAATTGGCCACAGCCGCCAGGCTACCCTCATTCATTCGGCTGGTGACATCCCGTTCGGGACGGATCGCGTCGAAGACGCTCGCGGTCTGCGTCCTGATAGGGTCCTAATTCGCCTCATTCATCGCCGTCGCTGCGAGCAGCGCCGCCTCGATCGTGTCCCGGGTCTTGTCGAGATGCGCCGTCATGAGCATCACCGCGCGCTCGGTGTCGCGCGCCAGCGCCGCCTCCATCAGTTCGCGATGCTCACGCGCGGCATCGCGGTTGCCCCGATCGGTCTTGCGGGCAAGATCGAGATAGCGCTCATTGTGCGCAAACAGGAGATCACGCACCCGCATCATCCAGGCGCTGCCACAGGCCTGGGCCAACGCGGCATGAAAATCGGCGTGCGCCAGCATCCAGGCCGGCGAGAAGCTGCCGTCATGGGCCGCGATCGGCGTCCCGGTCAGACGGTGATGCGCGGCAACGACCGTGGTCTCCCAGGCGAGATCACCGTTGGCAATGGCGCGGCGCAGGCACTTGGTCTCGATCTCGACGCGCATGTCGGTCAGATCGCGCAGATCGGCCACCGAGACCGGCGCCACGCGAAAGCCGCGCTGCGGCGTCGCCGTCACCAGCCCCTCCGCCGTGAGTCGCGCCAACGCCTCACGGATCGCCCCAGTGCTGACCGAGAAGGCTGATCCGAGCTCGCTGATCTTCAGCTTCTCCTCCGGACGATAGAGGCCGGCGAGCAGGCTGGCACGCAACTGCTCGTAGACGGTCTGGGTGGCGCTGCCGGACATCGACTCACTTTCGCGAAACAATTCACACTAGCAGAGTCGGAAAGTACATTTTTATAAAAAAGTATATTTTAATTGCACGGCCCTCAACCTCCCCCTATGCTCAGCGCCAAAACGCCGCCGACAGCGCGGCCATCAGGGAGGTCTCCATGCGAAGCGCCATCGCAGCGGCAGGATTGTTCGTCGTCGCGTCCGTCCTCGCCGTACCCGTACGGGCGGAGGATCAGCCGGGCGTCACCGCCACCGAGATCCGCATTGGACAGACCATGCCCTATAGCGGGCCGGTGTCCGCCTTCGGCATCCTCGGCAAAGGCGAGGTGGCCTATTTCAAGATGGTCAACGACCGCGGCGGCATCAACGGTCGCAAGGTCAACCTGATCTCGCTGGACGACGGCTACGTGCCGCCCAAGACCGTGGAGCAGACGCGACGGCTGATCGAGAGCGACGAGGTGTCGTTCATCTTCTCGACCATGGGAACCGCACACAACACTGCGATCGCCAAGTATCTCCAGGGCAAGAAGGTGCCGCAGCTGTTCGTGGCCTCGGGCGCCTCGAAGTTCGGTGATCCCCAGCAATTTCCGCTGGCCTTGATGGGGGTGATGGCGCCGTTCCGCAACGAGGCTCGGATGTATGCGCGCTACGCGCTGCAGAAGAAGCCGGATGCGACCTTTGCCATTCTCGCGCAGAATGACGATTTCGGCCGCGACTATCTCGCCGGGCTGAAGGACGTGCTGGGCGAGCGCTTCGACAGCGCGGTGACCGTCGCAAGCTACGAGTCGACCGATCCGACCATCGACTCGCAGATCGTGAAGCTGAAATCGACCGGCGCCGATGCGCTGATCGTTGCCGCGACGCCGAAATTCGCCGCGCAGGCGATCCGCAAGACCCATGAGATCAACTGGCGCCCGCTGACGTTCCTGAGCAACGTCTCGGTGTGGATGTCGTCGGTGATGGAGCCGGCCGGCCTCGAGGCCGGCACCGGCATCATCTCGACGGCTTACGTGAAGGACCCGCTCGATCCGGCCTGGGCGGACGATGCCGGCGTCAAGGGCTGGCGCGACTACATGGCCAAATACGTGCCCGACGGCGACATCCGTGATTCCAACTACGTCAACGGCTACAACAACGGCATGGTGCTGGAGCACGTGCTGAAGGCCGCCGGCAACGATCTGTCGCGCGAGAACATTTTGCGGCAAGCGCTGTCGATCAAGGATCTGGAGCTGCCGATGCTGCTGCCGGGCATCAAGGTCAGCACCAGCGAGAGCGACCACCTCCCGGTCGAGCAGGTGCAGTTCATGCGCTTCACCGGCAAGCAGTGGGAGCGGTTCGGCGAGGTGCTGTCGACCAAGTAGCGGCGGCTGCTCCGTGGATCGTCGGCGCGGCTCCGCGCTGACGACAGGTGCATGCATGGGCTGGCACGGTATTGGAGGACGGCGCCTCTCTCTCGCCACGTAAACAAAATCGCAACAGTCGCCTGCGATGTTTCGTCGCAGGTCAACCAAATTCGCAATCGGCGTCCGCATACATCCACATGTGGTCCCGCGCGCGACGGCGTACCCCTCTGCTCACGACCGGGGAGCGGGCGGAGCTCGTGCCCGGTTCTCACTGCAGGTCTCCTTGAAGCAGTCGCGGAGATGATCGCCGCAGGGAAGCGCCAACAAGGAAAAGAATACAGGTCCTCACCGCCCCAACGGGATCTTTTGAGGAAGAGCATGACGGATATCAGCCGACCAGCGAGCCGGGCGATCGCCGCCATCGCGCGCTTCTCCCGCGACAGCAAGGCCAATATCGCGGTCACATTCGCGCTGGCGCTGTTGCCGATTCTCACGGCGATCGGATGCGCGACCGACTACTCCATGGCCATGCGCATGAAGATCAGGCTCCAGTCTGCGGCCGATGCCGCGAGCATCGCCTCGATCTCGGTCAACTCGGCAGGCTATGCAGCGGCGATGGCGATGACGTCGGACGGAACCGTTACCGCCGGGGTCTCCGAGGCGGACAACATCTTCAAGGGCAACGCCTCTACCTTTCAAGGCTACACATTGACGTCTGAGACCAGCACCGTCACCAAGAGTGGGTCCACACTGACGTCGCAGGTGCAATTCACCGCCAACGTGCCGGCCACGTTCCTGACGGTGATCGGCTATCAGAATCTGACGGTCAGCGGCCAATCGTCCTCCTCCGTCACCCTGCCGCTCTATCTCGACTTCTACTTGACGCTGGACGTCTCCGGCTCGATGGGCCTGCCGTCGACATCGGCCGAAGCGCAGCGCATGCAGGCGATCAGCCCGGACAACTACCGGCAATACCCCACGGGGTGCACGCTGGCGTGCCACTTCTCGCCGCAGAACAGCGCGTGCACCGATACGGGGACCCAGGGATATCCTACCAACAACTATTGCCTGGGCTATGCGATCTCGCGCGTCAGCCAGAGCGGCTACAAGAGCCTGCTGACCACCAACAAGAACAACCCCAAGGGCGTTCAACTGCCGTCGTCGATCGTGTCCGGCCTGCCGAACTCGCTGTACAAGAACCTGGCGACCGTTGCGAACTGTCCGACCGACGGGACGGATTCTTGCATCCAGCTGCGGCTGGATGCGGTGGGCTATGCCGTGAACCAGCTGTTCGTCACTGCGAACAACACCAAGAAGGTCAGCAACCAGTTCCGGATCGGTCTCTATCCCTTCATTCGCTATCTCTATTCCTACTTCCCGCTCACCAGCAGCATCAACGGCTCGACGTCGGATTCGACCACCATCAACTATGCAGCCGCCAACCTCGCGACCCTGCTCGACACCAACACCAACGCATCTCTGGGCTCGGGCGGCACGCACATCGACACGGCCCTCTCCAGCGTCAACAACCTGATCGTCAGTGTCGGCAACGGCAGCGCTTCGACCAACACCCTGCCCTACGTATTCCTGGTCACCGACGGCGCACAGGACCCGCAGGTCAAGGGCGTCCCCAATGGCTCATGGTCAGGCAGCAACCATGCCACCGTGATCGATCCGAACACCTCCTGCACACCGCTGAAGAACCGCGGCATCATCATTTCCGTGCTCTACATACCCTACCAGGTGATCAATCCGGTGAACGCATCCTTCGCCGGTGACGAAGACGACTATGCCAACAGCAACATTCCTTCGATTCCGCCGAGCCTGAAGGCCTGCGCCTCGCCAGGATTCTTCTATACTGCGAACACGCCCGCCGACATCACGTCGGCGCTGAACGCGATGTTCAATCATGCGGTGTCCGAGGCGCATCTGACGAGATAGAGCATCGCCAGGCCCAGGCTCGGCCGGTTGGACTTTCGGCGGCGAAGGCGTAGACATCTGCCGTCGTCCCCAGGAGAACCGCGGCGCCGATGTCCGAGACTGAACCGCTCACGCTGAAATTCCGCTGTCCGAAGGAGCTCGAAGGCCTCATTCCGCAGCCGGTGCCGGCGCCGATGGGCGTTCCCGACTGGGTCAAGACGATGCCGGCCACCGCGTTCAGCGCGCTCAACCAGGCCGAGGAGCAGACCGTCAAGCGCTGCCCGCCCTTCATCGACGCCATGACCACGGGCTTCCTCATTCCGCTGATCTGCGATCTCACGGTCGAGGACGGCGGCATCAGTTGGGACAACGAGCTGCCGCCCGGCGGTGCGATCGATTTTCCGCGCTCGCCGATCAGCTTTCACGACGTCGCCCAGGTCACGGGCTCGCCGCTGTTCGAGGCCGACCGCTTCCTGCTCAAGTTTCACAATCTGTGGACGATCGAGTCGCCGGAGGGCTGGGCATTGCTGTTCACGCATCCCGTCAACCGCTTCGACCTGCCCTTCACCACCTTGACCGGACTGGTCGACAGCGACCGCTTTCACGACTCGTTCGTGCACTTCCCGGCGCACTGGCATGACACGGCGTTCCGTGGCCTGATCCCGAGAGGAACGCCGGTCGCGCAATGCATTCCGGTGAAGCGGCAGGCATGGGCGATGCAGACCTCGGCCTTCACCGAAGAGGAGATCGCCGAGATCCACGAGGTGCGCGATGCGCTGAAGCGCGAGACGGGCGTCTATCGCAAGCGGTTCAGGGCTTAGCTGTCGCAGCGCCGTCGATCTGCAGGAATCTGGCAGCGTCGCTCGGACGGAAGAAGAAACGGCCGTGCGAGGTGACGGCGAGCGTGTAGGCCGCGCGGGTCAGCAGATGCGGCCGGCCGCGCACCGCCGTGCGCAGCGCAGCCTGGGCGCCGTCGCGATCCCCCATCTCGGCCAGACACATCGCGAGATTGGCGCGGGTCTGGGTGTCGTCGGGCCGCAGACCGAGCGCATGGCGGTAGGTGCCTGCGGCCTCGGCATAGTCGCCGTCGAGGAACTGCACCCAGGCGAGCTCGATCAGGATGTCGGGCCGTCCCGGCGCGGCCTCGCGCGCCGCCAGCAGGTGCGTGCGGGCACGAACGCGGTCATTGGCCTGAAGAGAGAGGCGTCCGAGATCGAGCTGGAGGTCGACGCTGCCGGGTGACAGCGTCAGCGCCTCCTCGATCACGGCGATGGCTTCACCGAGCTGCCCCGACTTGGCAAGCCGCCCCGCCAGCTCCTGGAACGCCGGCAGAAACGGCGGCCGCCGCGCCGCGGTCTTGCGCAGCTGCGCGATGCCGTCGGCGGCGCGTCTGGACTCGCACAAGGCGGCGCCGAGCAGCGTCTCGAGTTCCGGATCGCTGCCGCGGAGCGCAGCCTTCTCCAGCGGCGCAATCGCCTCGCTCGCGCGGTGCTGGCCGAGCAGCGCATGGGCATGAACGAGCAGCGCCGCGCGATCGGTCCTGGCCGTGCGCAGGATCGAGGCGGCGATCTGCTCGGCGCGCGCGAACTGCCGCGAACGGAGCGCGTGGACCGCTTCCTGCAGCGCCTGCGCCTGCTGATTTTTCCGCCGTTCACTCACGTCTGCCGCCAAGCTCCGAGGAGGACGTCGGGCCTAGCTAGCCCGCCCGCCCAGGGGTGTCCAGCAAACGGGCGCGACGGCTCAGCCGAACAGCGGGGTGCCCGGCACGAAGGCATCGAACGCGGCCCAGAACTGCGAGCGGTAGCGGTCCTGCTCCTGCAGGATCTCGTGCTTGGCGCCGGCGATCACGAGATGCGAGCCGGCGCGCAGATGATAGGCGAACTCCTCGATCGCAGCCGTCGACACCACGGTGTCGCTGGACGCGGCCAGCATCAGGATCGGCTGGCGGATCTGCGACGGATAGCTCATGCCGCGGAAGGTCATCATCGCGGAGAACGCGGCGTCGGCCCAGGCGACCGTGGGCGAGGCGATGCCGAGCGTCGGATCTTCCTCGAGGATCGCGGCGTTGCGGGCATAGCGGACCGGATCGGAGGTCAGCGGATTGTTGACGAATGGCGCCAGTCCGCTGATCTCGTCGTTGCCGCCCGGCACGTAGCGGCCGCCCTGCCCGGCGATGCGCATTGCCCGCAGCAACAGCCGCGCCGGCAGCGCTGTGCGGCTGCCCGGAAGGTCGATCATCGGCGCCGACAGCACGATGCGATCGAACCAGCGCTTGCCGGCATGCGCGAGCCGCAGCAGCACCGTGCCGCCCATCGAATGCGCCAGCGCGAAATAAGGCGGCGGACAGTCCGGCAGCACGACTTGCGTGACGAAGGTCTCCACGTCGGTCTCGTAGTCGGAGAACGAGCGCACATAGCCCTTGCGGGAATCGCGCAGGCGCCGCGACGAATGGCCCTGGCCGCGCCAGTCGATGATGGCGACCGCAAAGCCGCGATCGCGCAGATCGCGCACCGTCTCGAAATACTTCTCGATCATCTCGCTGCGGCCGGTGAACACGCACACCGTGCCCTTGCGCCCGGCCGGCGGCGCCCAGCGCGCAAAGCGCAGCTCGGCGCCATCAGGGGTCTTGATGGTGCCGGCAGTGACGTTTTCGGGAACGGGATTGGCGGGAATCGAGACGAGCGTCATGAGGCACCCATCGAATAGGTGAAAGGCAGCGGGAATCAAGGGGTGGAACGGCAAAAAGAGCAGGTCCCGAACGCCCTTGAACGTCGAAACGCCTGCCCTACATCGAGATCGTGCAGGCCTCTGATGGCTGCACGACGGCCCGGCCCGATGGCGGGCGGGTTTGCCCAATAGTCGCTCAATGGAGGACTTTGACCATGCGTACCTACGACCTCACCCCCTTCTATCGTTCCACCGTCGGTTTCGACCGTCTGTTCTCGATGCTCGATCAGGCCACCGCCGAGCCCACCCCCGGCTATCCGCCCTACAATATCGAGCGCACCGGTGAGAACGCCTACCGCATCACCGTCGCCGTCTCCGGCTTTGGCAAGGATGAGCTCTCCCTCGTCGCGAAGGAAAACACGCTGACGATCAAGGGCGAGAAGGCCGCCAATGAGAACGGCAAGAAGGCTGAGGTGCTGTATCGCGGCATCGCCGCCCGGGCGTTCGAGCGCTCGTTCCAGCTCGCCGACCACGTGGTGGTGAAGAACGCCAGCCTCGAAAACGGCCTGCTCCACGTCGACCTCGTACGCGAGATTCCGGAAGCGAAGAAGCCCCGCTCGATTCCGATCTCGACCGGCGCGCAAGGCTCCGAGCAGCCGGTGATCGAGGGATCGGCCGAGAAGGCCGCCGCTTAACCGGCACTCAGACTTGAGAATGCGAACGCCCCGGGCAGCCGGGGCGTTTTTTTGTGCGTTGCTGCAGTGCAGTCAAACGATCGTGACGGGCGGTAACGCCTGCACCCGGCCAGCGAAGACGCCAGTGATGACCTCACTCACCCGAGCCACTGGAGCCTCAACGATGAACGTCGTTTGCACCCTCACTTTCGTCGCCGCCCTGACGGCATTGGCCGGCCCTGCTCTGGCGCAGCCCGCGCCGCCGCCCAAGGTCCACAACGTCGTGCTGGTGCACGGCGCCTGGGCCGACGGCTCGAGCTGGGCCAAGGTCATCCCCTATCTGCAGGCGGCCGACCTCAAGGTCACGGCCGTGCAGAACCCGCTGACCTCGCTGGCGGACTCCGCGGCCGCCACCCGCCGCGCCCTGGCCGAGCAGGATGGGCCAGCCGTGCTGGTCGGCCATTCCTGGGGCGGCACGGTCGTGAGCGAGGTCGGCACCGATCCGAAGGTCAGCGCGCTGGTCTATGTCGCCGCCCGCGCCCCCGATGCGGGCGAGGATTTCGTCAAGCTCGCCGGGCAATATCCGACACCGCCGGCACGCGCCGGCATCGTCGACCATGACGGCGAGACCAAGCTCAACGAGGACGCCTTCCTGAAGGACTTCGCCAATGGTGTCGATGCGACGACGGCGAAGGAGCTCTATGCGGTGCAGTGGCCGACCGCGGCGACGATCTTCGGCAACCGCACCACCCAGGCGGCGTGGCACGACAAGCCGTCATTCTATGCAGTGTCGAAGCAGGACAAGACCATCGATCCGGATTTCGAGCGCTTCCTGGCCCACCGCATGAAGGCAACCACGATCGAGCTCGACGCCGGACACCTGTCGCTGGTGTCGCATCCGAAGGAGATCGCTGATCTGATCCTGAAGGCCGCCGGTCAGCACGAGTAGTGCGACCGATGGTGCTGGGGTCTCATCGGCTGCTCCAAACGACCTGTCATGCCCGCGAAAGCGGGCATCCAGTCCGCGGCGGCGGTCGTGAATGACCGAGATGCCGGTGTTGACTGGATCGCCCGGTCGAGCCGGGCGATGACGGCGTTGGGGGTGGCAAGCGGCCGGGCAGACCGTCTGACTGCCTCTATTCCAACCCCTGTACAGCCGGCATCTTTGCCGTCGGCAGGATCTGGGGCACCGGCTTCGCCGCGGGCGCCGCGACGGAGCCAGTCGTCTGCGGCGTGGCCGTAGCCGCGGCCGATTGCACGGGCTTCGGCTCAGAGGGTTTTGCGTCTGAAGCCTTGGCCTCTGAAGCCTTGGCGTCTGAAGGCTTCGCGTCAGAGGTGTTGGCGTCAGAGGTGTTGGCGTCCGAAGCCTTGGCCTCGGCCGGCTTGATGTCCGCGGGCTTGGGCGGAAGGGCCTTGGGTGCGTCCGCCGGCTTCGGATTGAGCGCTGCGGTCTGCGGTGCCGGTGCACTCGGCCGCGCGGCAGGCGTCGGCACCTTCGGCTGGATCGGCGCCGCGGTGGCAACGCGCGGCGCAGCCGGCATCGGCGGCACTAGGCGCGGATCGGCCCGGATCACGCTCGGCGGCGGCAGGCGGTCGAGGCCACCGCGCGGGGCGGGCTCATAGCGCATCCGCTCGTACTCCTCGCCCCATTGGAACGCCGGCACGAAGCGGATGATGCGGCCGGAGCGGGCATCGACGACGAGCTTGCCGTCCTCGCCCTGGCGATCGAGCACCGCCACGATCCAGACATTGCCGCGCTGGCGCGGCGCGCCGAGCGGCGAGAAACCGTTGTCGCGCAGAATGGCATAGACCTCATGCACCGGCAGGAACGCGGGCGCATAGCCATAGTCCTGCTGATAGCCCTCTCTGTAATTGTCCTGACGGTAGACCGGCGCCGGCGGCACATAGCGCTCGTCGCGGTAGCCGTAGTCAGGGCCCGGCCGGTAGCCGTAGCGCGGCGGTGGCGCAGGCACGACGGCCGGCGGCGGCAAGTCCGAATAAGGCGCATCGAAATCGGAGACTGCCGTATACGGCCCGTGGAGGCCGGACGGTGGCAGCGGCTCGGCCTGCGCGGCGGCGAACGTCGCGACCAGCGCGGCTGAGACGACTCCAACTAGCAACTTCATGGTTCAAAGCTCCTGCATGCCCCCGCACGTGAAGCTGTTCGCTTCTTCTCAAGTGCGGCGGAAGTTCTGCCGCGATTCCGGCGGTCCTGGGTCGGCGAAGGGGCGGGATCGGGGCGTTAGGTTTCAAAATCGAGCGCGGCGCGTGATCGCCGGCCCGGCCGGATCGTTCGGTCAGCGGCAGAAACGGAAGATTTGCCGGGGAATGAGCGTGTTGCGGCGCCCGAACTCGAGGACTCCGCAGTGCTTGTGTGATAGGTTAAAGTTTGGCATCTTGCGGTTTAGGACAGAAATGCTGTCTAAAATTTCGTTGCAAAGGTGACCGAGACTTTGCAATGATGTTACGGCGCCTGAGGGCGCTGCGACATGAACAGGCCGCGGTCGTCCAGCGGGGACATGGTCCCCCGGCGGCTGGCCTGAATTCTGCAAATGCGGCTCGCTGAAAAAGGACGAGCGTTGGCTCCGGAGAGGGGCCGCGCAGCGCCCGGGGTGCGCCGGACTGTGTACCGGACTGTGGTGAAGGCCCTGACCAATAACTGATGGGGACGGATATGAGCGGATCGAAGGTCGAGCACGGAATTTTGGGCGGCGCGGTGCTGGCTGTGGATTCGCACGAGAAACCGGCCGAGATCACCCGCGAGCTGCACACCTGGCGTCCGGAGGCCGAAGGTCTGTATGACCCGAGCCAGGAGAAGGATTCCTGCGGCGTCGGCTTCATCGCCAACATCAAGGGCCAGAAGTCGCATCAGATCGTCGCCGACGCGCTGAACATCCTGTGCAACCTCGAGCATCGTGGCGCCGTCGGCGCCGACCCGCGCTTCGGCGACGGCGCCGGCATCCTGGTGCAGATCCCGCACGCCTTCTTCTCGCGCAAGGCGAAGGAGCTCGGCTTCACCTTGCCCGCCCCCGGCGAATACGCCATCGGCGCGCTGTTCATGCCGCGCGACGATTCCTGGCGGAACGTCATCAAGAGCATCATCGCCGACCAGATCGAGGAGGAAGGCCTGGTCCTGCTCGGCTGGCGCGACGTGCCGACCGACAACTCCTCGCTGGGCGTGACGGTCAAGCCGACCGAGCCGCGCAGCATGCAGGTGTTCATCGGCCGCAACGGCGCCGCCAAGACCGAGGACGAGTTCGAGCGCAAGCTCTACATCCTCCGCAAGTCGATCTCGCAGGCGATCTATCAGCGCCGCGACCGCGGCATGTCGGGCTATTACCCGTGCTCGATGTCCTGCCGGACCGTGATCTACAAGGGCATGTTCCTGGCCGACCAGCTCGGCAAGTACTACGCCGACCTGCACGAGCCGGACTTCGAGAGCGCGCTGGCGCTGGTGCATCAGCGCTTCTCGACCAACACCTTCCCGACCTGGTCGCTGGCGCATCCCTACCGGATGATCGCGCACAACGGCGAGATCAACACCCTGCGCGGCAACGTCAACTGGATGGCGGCGCGGCAGGCGTCGGTGTCGTCGGAGCTGTTCGGCAAGGACATCAGCCGGCTCTGGCCGATCTCCTATGAGGGCCAGTCGGACACCGCCTGCTTCGACAACGCGCTCGAGTTCCTGGTGCAGGGCGGCTACTCGCTGCCACACGCGGTCATGATGATGATCCCGGAGGCGTGGGCCGGCAATCCGCTGATGAGCGAGGAGCGCCGCTCGTTCTACGAATATCACGCCGCCCTGATGGAGCCGTGGGACGGCCCGGCCGCGATCGCCTTCACCGACGGCCGCCAGATCGGCGCCACGCTCGACCGCAACGGCCTGCGGCCGGCGCGCTATCTCGTCACCAAGGACGACCGCATCGTGATGGCGTCCGAGATGGGCGTGCTCAAGATTCCGGAGGACCAGATCGTCACCAAGTGGCGGCTGCAGCCTGGCAAGATGCTGCTCGTCGATCTCGAGCAGGGCCGCCTGATCCCGGACGACGAGATCAAGGCGCAGCTCGCCGCCAGCCATCCCTACACCGAGTGGCTCGGCCGCACGCAGATCCAGGTCGAGAAGTTGCCGGATGCGCCGACCACGGGCGCGCGCACCAACCTGCCGCTCTTGGACCGGCAGCAGGCGTTCGGCTACAGCCAGGAAGACATCGCGATCCTGATGACGCCGATGGCCGCCACCGGCGAGGAGGCCACGGGCTCGATGGGCAACGACACGCCGATCTCGGCGCTGTCGGACAAGCCGAAGCTGCTCTTCACCTACTTCAAGCAGAACTTCGCACAGGTCACCAACCCGCCGATCGATCCGATCCGCGAGGAGCTGGTGATGAGCCTGGTCTCGATCATCGGCCCGCGACCTAACCTGTTCGACCTCGAGGGTGTCGCCTCGACCAAGCGGCTCGAGGTGCATCAGCCGATCCTGACCGATGCGGACCTGGAGAAGATCCGCTCGATCTCTGAGGTCTCCGACAGCCACTTCGTCTCACGCACGCTCGACACCACCTTCGATGCGAGCCTGGGCGCGGCCGGCTTCGAGCAGGTGCTCGACGATCTCTGCGGCCGCGCCGAAGCCGCGGTGCGCGAGGGCGTCAACATCATCATCCTGTCCGACCGCATGGTCTCGGCCGACCGGATTCCGATCCCGTCGCTGCTCGCCTGCGCCGCCGTGCATCATCACCTGATCCGCACCGGCCTGCGCACGTCGGTCGGTCTCGTCGTCGAGAGCGGCGAGCCGCGGGAGGTGCATCACTTCGCGTGTCTGGCGGGCTATGGCGCCGAGGCGATCAATCCGTATCTCGCCTTCGAGACCATCATCGCGCTCAAGGACAAGCTGCCGGGCGCGCTGAGCGACTACGAGGTCGTCAAGCGCTACATCAAGTCGATCGGCAAGGGCCTGCTCAAGGTCATGTCGAAGATGGGCATCTCGACCTATCAGTCCTACTGCGGCGCGCAGATCTTCGACGCGGTCGGCCTTCGCGCAGAGTTCGTGCAGAAGTTCTTCGCCGGCACCCACACCCGCATCGAGGGCGTCGGCCTCGCCGAGATCGCCGAGGAGACCACGCGCCGTCACCGCGACGCGTTCGGCGATGCGCTGGTCTACAAGAGCGCGCTCGATGTCGGCGGCGAATATGCCTACCGCACCCGCGGCGAGGACCATGCGTGGACGGCAGAGTCGGTTGCGACCTTGCAGCACGCCGTGCGCGGCAACTCCAGGGAGCGCTACCAGGCGTTCGCCAAGCTGCTCAACGAGCAGTCGGAGCGGCTGCTGACCCTGCGCGGCCTGTTCCGGATCAAGTCGGCCGAGGACGACAAGCGCAAGCCGGTTCCGCTCGACGAGGTCGAGCCGGCGAAGGAGATCGTCAAGCGCTTCGCCACGGGCGCGATGAGCTTCGGCTCGATCTCGCGCGAGGCGCATACGACGCTCGCGATCGCCATGAACCGGATCGGCGGCAAGTCGAACACCGGCGAAGGCGGCGAGGAGGCCGACCGCTTCAAGCCGCTGCCGAACGGCGATTCCATGCGCTCGGCGATCAAGCAGGTCGCCTCGGGCCGGTTCGGCGTGACGACGGAGTACCTCGTCAACTCCGACATGATGCAGATCAAGATGGCGCAGGGTGCCAAGCCCGGCGAAGGCGGTCAGCTGCCCGGCCACAAGGTCGACGCCACCATCGCCAAGGTGCGCCACTCGACGCCCGGCGTCGGCCTGATCTCGCCGCCGCCGCACCACGACATCTACTCGATCGAGGATCTCGCGCAGCTGATCTACGACCTGAAGAACGTCAATCCCGACGGTCAGGTGTCGGTCAAGCTCGTCTCGGAGGTCGGCGTCGGCACGGTTGCGGCCGGCGTCGCCAAGGCGCGCGCCGACCACGTCACGATCGCGGGCTTCGAGGGCGGCACCGGTGCCTCCCCGCTCACCTCGATCAAGCATGCGGGATCGCCGTGGGAGATCGGCCTTGCCGAGACGCATCA
This sequence comes from Bradyrhizobium sp. HKCCYLS3013, assembly GCF_051167615.1. NCBI lineage: Bacteria > Pseudomonadati > Pseudomonadota > Alphaproteobacteria > Hyphomicrobiales > Nitrobacteraceae > Bradyrhizobium > Bradyrhizobium sp. HKCCYLS3013. Next base: position 14,494 of record NZ_JBNPTK010000001.1, on the reverse strand, counting down.
GACGCTGGTGCGCGAGCGGCTGCGCAGCCGCATCGTGGTCCAGGTCGACGGCGGTTTCCGCACCGGCCGTGACGTCGTCATCGGCGCACTCCTTGGCGCCGACGAGTTCGGCTTCGCCACCGCGCCGTTGATCGCGGCCGGTTGCATCATGATGCGCAAGTGCCACCTCAACACCTGTCCCGTGGGCGTTGCCACCCAGGACCCGGTGCTGCGCAAGCGCTTCACAGGCCAGCCCGAGCACGTCATCAACTTCTTCTTCTTCGTCGCCGAGGAAGTCCGCGAGATCATGGCCGCTCTGGGCTACCGCTCGTTCAACGAGATGGTCGGCCAGACCCAGATGCTCGACCAGTCCAGGCTGGTGGCGCATTGGAAGGCCAAGGGCCTCGACTTCTCCAAGCTGTTCGTCAAGCAGAAGGCGGAGCCGGGCCAGAAGGTCTATCACGCCGAGAAGCAGGACCATCACCTCGACGCCGTGCTCGACCGCAAGCTGATCGAGCAGGCCAAGCCCGCGCTCGACCGCGGCGCGCCGGTCAAGATCGAGGCCGAGATCAACAACACCGACCGTTCGGCGGGCGCGATGCTCTCCGGCGCGGTGGCGAAGATCTACGGCCATGCCGGCCTGCCGCAGGATACGATCCATGTCAGCCTGAAGGGCACCGCCGGCCAGGCGTTCGGCGCCTGGCTCGCCAACGGCGTCACCTTCGAGCTCGAAGGCGAAGGCAACGACTATGTCGGCAAGGGCCTGTCGGGCGGCCGCATCATCGTCAAGCCGCCGCGCAACTCCGGCATCGTGCCGGAGGAGTCGATCATCGTCGGCAACACCGTGATGTACGGCGCCATCTCCGGCGAGTGCTTCTTCCGCGGCATCGCCGGCGAGCGCTTCGCGGTGCGCAACTCGGGCGCGGTCGCCGTCGTCGAGGGCGCGGGTGATCATTGCTGCGAGTACATGACCGGCGGCATCGTCGTCGTGCTTGGCAAGACCGGGCGCAACTTCGCGGCCGGCATGTCCGGCGGCGTCGCCTATGTGCTCGACGAGGCCGGCGACTTCGACAAGCATTGCAACATGGCGATGGTCGAGCTCGAGCCGGTGCTGTCGGAGGAGATGATCGCGGAAGCCTCCTATCACCAGATGGGCGATCTCGAGGCGCATGGCCGGGTCGACGTGTTCAAGAACCTGCTGGCGTCCGACATCGAGCGCCTGCACATCCTGATCTCGCGTCACGCCAAGGCCACCGGCTCGAAGCGCGCCGCAGACATCCTGGCGAACTGGAAGGACTTTGCGCCGAAGTTCCGCAAGGTCATGCCGGTCGAGTACCGTCGCGCCCTGAAGGAAATGGCGGCCAACGCCGACGCCGAGCCGAAGATCGCGATCGGGGCTTGAGGCACGGCAGTAACCAAGGCGTCATTGCGAGCGCAGCGACTTGTCCGCCGAAGCCCCTAGGGCGTAGGCGGAAGCAATCCAGGGCAAGGAAGACAGTCTGGATTGCTTAGTCGCCTCCGGCTCCTCGCAATGACGAAGTGAATGAGAGACGGCGTCATTCCGGGGCGCGCGGAGCGCGAACCCGGAATCTCGCGCCACAAACTTCGAGATTCCGGGTCCGGCGCTGACGCGCCGTCCCGGAATGACGGAAACGATGACAAGGGACGCCACAGGTCATGGGCAAGGTCACAGGTTTTCTCGAAATCGAGCGGCACGATCGCAAGTACGCGCCGGTTGCCGAGCGTCTGAAGAACTTCAACGAGTTCGTGGTGCCGCTCTCCGAGAAGGAGCTGCGCGACCAGGCGGCGCGCTGCATGAATTGCGGCATCCCCTACTGCCACGGCACGGGCTCGGCCGCGCCGGGCACCACCGGCTGCCCGGTCAACAACCAGATCCCGGACTGGAACGACCTCGTCTACAACGGCAACTGGGAAGAGGCGTCGCGCAACCTGCACTCGACCAACAACTTCCCGGAGTTCACCGGCCGCATCTGCCCTGCCCCGTGCGAGGCGTCGTGCACCTTGAACATCGACGACAACCCGGTGACCATCAAGACGATCGAATGCGCCATCGTCGACAAGGCCTGGGAGAATGGCTGGCTGAAGCCGGAGCCGGCCTCCGTCAAGACCGGCAAGAAGGTCGCGGTCGTCGGCGCGGGTCCGGCCGGTCTCGCAGCCGCGCAGCAGCTGGCGCGCGCCGGACACGAGGTGCATGTCTATGAGAAGCACGCCAAGGCCGGCGGTCTGCTGCGCTACGGCATTCCCGACTTCAAGATGGAGAAGGGTATCATCGACCGCCGCATCGCGCAGATGGAAGGCGAAGGCGTCGTCTTCCACTACGGCGTCAATGTCGGCGGCAAGGATGGCCTCGATGCCAAGACGCTGCTGAAGGATTACGACGCCGTGGCGCTGACCGGCGGCGCGGAAGCCCCGCGCGACCTGCCGATCCCCGGCCGCGATCTCGCCGGCATTCATTACGCGATGGACTTCCTGCCGCAGCAGAACCGCCGCGTCGGCAACGAGCCGGTGAATGCGACCGAGATCCTCGCCGGCGGCAAGCATGTCGTCGTGATCGGCGGCGGCGACACCGGCAGCGACTGCATCGGCACCTCGCTGCGCCAGGGCGCGCTCTCCGTGACCCAGCTCGAGATCATGCCGGCCCCGCCGGAGCGCGAGGACAAGGCGCTGACCTGGCCGAACTGGCCGCTGAAGATGCGGACATCGTCGAGCCAGGCCGAGGGCGCGATGCGCGAGTTCGCGGTGCTGACGCAGAAGTTCGAGGGTGAGAACGGCGCGGTCAAGAAGATGCACTGCGTCCGCGTCGACGCCCAGTTCAAGCCGATCCCGGGCACCGAGTTCGAGCTCGCAGCCGACCTCGTGCTGCTGGCGATGGGCTTCGTGCATCCGGTGCACGAGGGTCTGCTCAAGAGCCTTGGCGTCGACCTCGACCCGCGCGGCAACGTCAAGGCCAACCTGACCGACTACCAGACCTCGCTGCCGAAGGTCTTCTCCGCCGGCGACATGCGGCGCGGCCAGTCGCTGGTGGTCTGGGCGATCCGCGAGGGCCGCCTGTGCGCCCAGGCCGTCGACAAGTTCCTGATGGGCAAGACCGAGCTGCCGCGCTGAGCGCGGAGTGTAGTGGACGTGCTGTAGATCAGCCTTAGCCCGACTGCCCACCCCGACGCCGGTGCGCTCCCCTCCCCCTTGCGGGGAGGGGTCGGGGGTGGGGGTCACCGGGCGCCGAACAGCGTTGGATCCGCCGGCGCTTCAACATGCCCAAGAACATGCCGAAGAACATGCCCAAGGCAGTCACCGCTTTCGTCGCCCTCTTCTTCTGAAGTCAGCTATGAGCTTCCGAGGAGCAAAGCGACGAAGCAATCCAGAGCCGCGCAACCGACTCTGGATTGCTTCGCTGCGCTCGCAATGACGCGGTGAGACTATCGAGCTCAGCATGCGCCCTACTCACGGATAGAGAATTCAGCTCTCATCAGATCGAACGTGACTCGGGGACCCCCACCCCCGATCCCTCCCCGCAAGGGGGAGGGGAGCGCACCGATTGCGTCGCTTGCAGCTCCAATCCAATTTGCAGCATTCATTGCACGGACAACAAAAAAAGGGATGGGGGCTTCCTCGACGAGAGTCTCCGCTCGGCCTGAAGTGGCAGGTCAGGCCGTGGTCTCATGATCGATCGGATGAGCGTCGAAGCGTCAGGGTCGACGTTGCAACCGTGAAGCCCCCACCCGTCCTGGCCGTGAGGCCAGCTCGGATGAGCCGCGGTGCGCGGCTCCGATGTCAGGAAGGATGCGGCCGTGTTCGGTGAGGGCAGCCCTGCTCGGACACACTCGGCAGGATTGATCGCGTCGCGTGCATCACGATGTCAGTCATGCTGGACGATCCCCATTGTTCGACGGCTGGCAGCCGCGAGCCCCTCCGGTTCCCGCAACCTAAGGGTGCGACTCTTAACATAAACACAATGAGAGGGCCGGCATTCCCGTCAAATTCCGCACGACACGCGAAAAAGTTCCGCAGCGACTCGTGCTCGCATGCGCGGCCGCAACGCACGTTCGATCACAGAACATCGCGTGCAACCTGCAACGCGATCAGCTCGACGTCCGCGCCCAGATGTCTTCGACCGGCACCGGGGGCGTCACACGGAAGATGTCGTCGATGAGACGGCCAAGCTCGCCGGCGGTCTCGATGATCCGCTCCTCGATCACCTCGCCATCGCGCGCCTGCCGCTGATAGCGGCGGCTGACCAGCTTGTGCCGCACACGAGGCTCGACACGCTCCATCATCAGCGTATGCGTGGCCGGCACGTTCGGGCTGGTCGAGGTGTACCAGTTGCCGAGCACGTAGTCGGCATGGATCTGCGGCGCGAGGTCGAACGCGTACATCATGCGCCAGCCCGCCGGCTGCTTTGCGCTGACCGTGTAGAGTCCGTCCCACGTGCCGATGCGAAACGTCCCCATCGGCGTCTGCTGCTCGGGCCCGATCTCGAGACGGATGAGCGCATCCATCATGCAGATGCCGAAGCCGACATCGACGAGATGCGGATGGCCGTTGACCTCGACGAGCAGCATCATGTGCTGGCGCGGCCCGAGCGGATCTGATGGCGCCGAGCGCCAGCGCACGCGCCCCGTCAGGCCGTTGACCTTGAATCCGATCGCTTCCAGCGCGGCCTGGAGCAGCACGTTCTGCTCGAAGCAGTAGCCGCCGCGGCGGCCGAGCACGAGCTTCTGCTGCACAGACGGCAGGTCGACATGGACGGAACGGCCCATCAGCGGATCGAGCGCCTCGAACGGCAGCGCGTCGACATGCGCGGCCTGCAGCGCTGCGAGCGTCGCCAGGTCGGGCGCGAGCGGCCCGCGATAGTCGATGCGGGCAAGATAGGAATCCAGCTGAAACTCATCCGCCATCGCAACGCCTTCCCGTCAACCCTCGATGCGCGCCCAGATCACATCGACGGACACCGGAGGTGTCAGCCCGAACACCTCCTCGATGACGCTGCGCAGCGTCTCGGGCGTTTCGATGATCTGCTCGCTCCTCACCTCGCCATCGCGCGCCTCGATGACCAGGCGGCGATTGACCAGCTTGTAGCGCGCCTCGCGGGTCAACCGCTCCAGGATCAGCATCGAGGTGAACGGCGTCAACGGGCTGGTCGAGGTAAACCAGTTGCCGAGCACGTAGTCGGCATGAATCTGCGGCGCGAGGTCGAAGACGTACATCGTGCGCCAGCCGGCCGGCTGCCTCGCCGCGAGCCAATACAGCCCATCGGAGAGCGTCAGACGGAACGTCCCCATCGCGGTCGGCTGCTCGATGTCGGCAACCATCTGCAGCGGCGTATCGAGCAGGCAGGAGCCGAAACCGACATCGGCGATGTACGGCCCCTCCGGCAGGTCGACCTTCAGCATCATGTGCGTGCGCGGCGTCAGTGGCGCGTCGGCATCGAGCCGCCAGCGCACCCGCGCCGAGAGCGGCGTCACCGCAAAGCCGATCGCCTCGAGCGCGGCCTTGAACAGCGCGTTCTGCTCGAAGCAATAGCCGCCCCGACGGCCGTCGACGATCTTGGCCTGCACCGAGACGAGATCGATGTTCACGGGCCGGCCGAGCAGCGGATCGATGCCTTCGAAAGCGATGGCATCGACATGGGCGGCCTGCAATCCGGCGAGCGTCTGGAACGTCGGCGTCAGCGGGCCGCGATAGCCGATGCGGGCGAGATATCTGTCGAGATCGAAACGGTCGGTCATGGTGGGAAGGTCACGCCACCCCTGCCCGCAACAGATCGTGCATGTGCAGGATGCCGACCGGCTTGGCGCCGTCGGTCACGATCAGGGTCGTGATCTTGGCGGAGTTCAGGATCTCCAGCGCCTCGGAGGCCAGCGCCTCGCGGCGCACGGTGCGCGGGTTCGCGGTCATGATCTCGTCGACCGAGACGGACAGCAGGTCGGCACGCATCTTCCGGCGGAGGTCGCCGTCGGTGATGATGCCGGCGACATGGCCACGGCCATCGACGATGATGACGCAGCCCAGACCCTTGGCCGACATCTCGGCAAGCGCATCGGCCATGCCGGTGCCGAGCGGCTTCAGCGGCACCGCGTCGCCCGAGCGCATCAGATCGGAGATATGTTTGAGCATGGCGCCGAGCTTGCCGCCCGGATGGAAATTGGCGAATTCGAGCGCGGTGAAGCCGCGGCCTTCGAGCAGCGCGATCGCGAGCGCATCGCCGATCGCGGCCTGCATCAGGGTCGAGGTGGTCGGCGCCAGATTGTGCGGACAGGCCTCGCGCGCCTTCGGCAGCTCCAGCACGATGCGCGCCGCCTCCCCCAGCGACGATTGCGCATTGGAGGTGACCGCGATCAGCGGGATGGCGAAGCGCTTGGTATAGTTGACCAGCGTCTTCATCTCCGGCTGCTCGCCGGACCACGACAGCGCGATGACGACGTCGTCCGAGGTGATCATGCCGAGATCGCCATGGCCGGCCTCGGCGGAATGGACGAAGAAGGCGGGCGTGCCGGTCGAGGCGAGGGTTGCGGCCATCTTGCGGGCGACGTGGCCGGACTTACCGAGGCCGGTGAGGATCGCCCGGCCCTTGGCTTGGCGGATCAGCTCGACGGCAGCGGCGAAGGCTGCTCCCAAGGGCCCGGATAGCGCCGCGGAGATCGCGGCAATGCCGTTGCTGCCGGCGTCGAGCGTGCGCAGTGCCGACTGGATATCTGCGTTGGCGGGAGCGGTGTCGGGCAACGGCTTCGATCTCGGCATGCGGACTTCCAGGGCTGAACAGTCAGGCGCCGCTCTTTAGCATGGGTAAGGCAGCAAGGCGCCATCAACAGCCCATTAACCATATTTGTTTTTACTCCCTTAACGACGCGGTTTGCCGGCGGCGCGGGCGTCCCGACGACGCAATTGATTTTGTTGGAGTATTTTCATCGTGGGGTGGAGGCCTGACAGCGGCCGCGCGAGGCGCGCGCGAAGGCGCGCGGTGTGGCGCGGCGCGTCCGCCGCATGCCTGCTGCTCGCCGCGCTCGGCCCCGAGGCCGCCCGCTCCCAGACCATCGACGTGTTCCGGCCGGTGCGCGACGGCTTCCTGGCTCCGCAGGACTCCCCGTTGCGGCGGACCGTGGTCAGCGGCCTGACCGATGCCGTCCCGACGCCAGGGCTGCCCGCGACGCCTGCGCCGGCCAGCTCGGCCGCACGACGAAATCTGGTCCCCCTGCCCGGTGTGCCCGCGGCCAGCGGCGCATCCGATGTCGGCTATGATTCGCTGAATCGCACCCGCAAGAAGCCGAAATACTATCCCGCCCAGGCGCGGCCCAAGCCGGCGCCGGGCCCCGGCACACCGCCGTCCGGCGAGCTCACCGGCCAGTTGCGCCCGACCTTGCCGCCCTCGGCCTCCGCCAACCGGCAACCGCTGCCGCCCGCGATGGCGGGCACCGTCCCGGGCCAGCCGCCGCGCAAGCGCCTCAGAATCGACGATGACCCATTCGGCGCGGTCGGCGACTACGCCGGGCCGTTCCTGATCAAGGGCGCGGTGGAGCTCTCCGCCGGCTATGACAGCAACCCGGCCCGCCTCGCCAGGCCGCGCGGCATGCCGGCCTGGGTGATCGCGCCGGAATTCCTGGCGGTGTCGAACTGGGAGCGTCACGCCCTCGTCGCCGACCTCAGGGGATCCTTCACCGGCTATGGCAGCACCCTGCCGGCCATCATGGACGGCGGCATCAATTCGGCGCCGACCACGCTCGACCGCCCCGACTTCACCGGCCATGTCGACGGCCGCCTCGATATCACGCGCGACACCTCGATCGGCGCCCAGCTCCGCCTGCGCGCGGCGACCGACAATCCCGGCAGCCCCAGCGTGCAGGCCGGATTGTCGCGCTATCCGGTCTACACCACGCTCGGCACCACCTTAGGCATCGACCAGCGCTTCAACCGGCTGCAGGTCTCGGCCGGCGCCACCACCGATCGCACCAGCTATCAGCAGAGCAAGCTGACCGACGGCACGATGACGTCGAACGATGACCGCAACTACAACCAGTTCGGCGGCATCGGCCGGGTGTCCTATGAGGTCATGCCCGGCCTGAAGCCCTTCACGGAAATCCAGGGCGACAGCCGCGTGCACGACGAGAAGATCGATCGGTCCGGCTATCAGCGCGATTCCTCCGGCGGCTACGCCAAGGCCGGCACCTCGTTCGAGTTCACCCGGCTGCTGACCGGCGAGGTCTCGCTCGGCTATGCCACGCGCAGCTATGTCGACCCGCGGCTGAACCGGCTGCAGGGCTTCCTGACCACGGCCTCGCTGGTGTGGTCGGCGACGCCGCTGACCACCGCGCGCTTTCTCTCCGACACGCAGCTCGCGGAGACCACGGTGGCCGGCGCCTCCGGCGTGCTGGTGCGCACCTACACGGTGCAGGTCGATCACGATTTCCGCCGCTGGCTGACCGGCATCGGCAAGTTCAGCTTCGGCACGCTCGACTATCAGGGCTACGGCCGCAGCGACCGCACGTATTCGGCCGAAGGCAACCTCGTCTACAAGATGTCGCGCAACGTCTGGGTCAAGGGCACGCTGCGCTATGACAAGCTGGACTCCAACATTGCCGGTGCCGGTTCGTCGGGCACGGTGGTGATGCTGGGCGTGCGGCTGCAAAACTGATCCCCGCTCTCTCCCCGTCATTGCGAGGAGCAAAGCGACGACGCAATCCAGGGCTATGGAAACGACTCTGGATTGCTTCGCTGCGCTCGCAATGACGTGGTGAGAGCGTTGCTTCAATCAGGCGACATCACCCGGAGCTTACGCCGCCGTCACCGTCAGATGTGCGCCGTCCGCCTGCACGATGCGCACGCGGCTGCCGGCGGGCGTGTCCGGGCCGGCGACGCGCCACACCGTGTCGTCGATGCGCACGGTGCCGTTGCCGCCGACGATCGGCTTCTCCAGGGTGAACTCGCGGCCGACCAGCGCGGCCGAGCGGCGGTTGAGGAACGGATTGTCCTGCGATGGCGCCGCGTTGGCGCGCGCCAGCCGCCGCCACAGCGGCACGGCCGCGATCGCGAACAGCGCGAACAGCAGGATCTGCAGTTGCCATCCCGGCGCGACGACGAACGAGATCAGGCCGACCAGCAGCGCCGCGAGGCCTAGCCAGAACAGGAAGATGCCGGGCGCCAGCAGCTCCAGCGCCATCAGCAGGACGCCGAAGATCAGCCAGTTCCAGGTGCCGAGCGTGACGAACATGTCGCTCATGATCGCCTCCTTCGCTCTACGTCCGCGGCGGCACGGGCGGCGCCGGCGGCGTCCCCGCCGACGGCACCGAACCGCCGCGGCGCGCGGCGGCCACGGCCGAAGCCGCGCTCTCACCGAACGTCGCCTTGGCGATCTCGCCGATGCCGGCGAGCGAGGCCAGCATGCCCGTCGCCTCCAGCGGCAGCATGATCACCTTCTGGTTCGGTGAATCGGCGAGCTGGCCGAATGCCTTGATGTATTTGTCCGCGATGAAGTAGTTGAGCGCGGCGACATCGCCCTTGCCGATCGCGTCCGACACCATCTGCGTCGCCTTGGCCTCGGCTTCGGCCGCGCGCTCGCGCGCCTGGGCATCGAGAAAGGCCGATTCGCGGCGGCCCTCCGCCTGCAGGATCTGGCTCTGCTTCGCACCTTCCGCGCGCAGAATCTCCGACTGGCGCTGGCCCTCGGCCTGCAGGATGTCGGCGCGCTTGACGCGCTCGGCCTTCATCTGACGGCCCATCGCCTCGACCAGATCGGCCGGCGGCACGATGTCCTTGATCTCGATCCGGTTCACCTTGAGGCCCCACGGCGACACCGCGGCGTCGACGACCCGCAGCAGCCGCTCGTTGATCTCGTCGCGATGCGACAGCACCTGGTCGAGATCCATCGCGCCCATCACCGAGCGGATGTTGGTCATGGTCAGCGTGACGATCGCCTGGTTGAGGTTCGACACCTCGTAGCTCGCCTTGGCGGCGTCGAACACCTGGTAGAAGGCGACGCCGTCGACCGTCACGGTGGCGTTGTCCTTGGTGATGACCTCCTGCTCGGGGATGTCGATCACCTGCTCCATCATGTTGATCTTGCGCCCGATGCGATCGAAGAAGGGCACGATGATGTTGAGGCCCGGCGACAAGGTGCGGGTGTATTTGCCGAACCGCTCGACGGTCCAGTCGAACCCCTGTGGCACGGTCTTCACGCCGGAATACAACGTGAAGATGACCAGCAGCACCAGCGCTATGGCGAAAATGTCGAAACCGCTCATGGATCCTCCAAGGGAGGAGACGGTCGTCCCCTCACCAGCCTCTGCAGCCATCACAATCTAGGGATTGCTGCATGATTTTGTCGGGGATTCGTTAGGCGCGGTTCAGGAAAGTATTTTCGAAGGTTGCAGCGGCATTAACCTTGCGCCGCCGCACGGCTCACCTAGCCGAAGGCAGAGAAGCGCCGGCGGGCCGGCTCAGAGCCAGCCCGTTACAGCCAACCCTGCAGCTCGCGCAGCACCAGCTGCCGCAGCACCTCCATGCCCGGGGCACTGTCGTTCAGGCACGGCACGGCGGAGAATTCCTCGCCGCCATTGTGCTTGAAGATCTCGCAGTTCTCGCCGGAGATCTCCTCCAGCGTCTCCAGGCAGTCGGCGGCGAAGCCGGGCATCACCACGGCGATGCGCTTGACGCCGTCCTTGGCGAGCTTCTCGATGGTCTTGTCGGTGTAGGGCTGCAGCCACTCCGAGAAGCCGAAGCGCGACTGGAACGTCAGCAGCAGCTTGGTGTCGTCCATGCCGAGCCGCTTGCGCAGCAGCTCGGTGGTGGCGACGCACTGCTCACGATAGGGGTCGCCCTTGTCGACATATTCCTTCGGCATGCCGTGGAACGAGGCCACGATCAGCTCGGGCGTGTACGGCAGCGTCTTGAGATGGTCCTCGATCGAGACCGCCAGCGCCTCGATGTAGAAATCGTCGTTGTAATAGGGCGGCGTCACCCGGATGGTCGGCTGCGCCCGCAGCTCGGTCAGGACGCGGAACGCCTCGTCGCACACGGTGGCCGAGGTCGCGGCCGAATATTGCGGATACAACGGCACGACCAGGATGCGGTCACAGCCTTTGGCCATCAGGCCATCGACACCGGCCTTGATCGACGGATTGCCGTAGCGCATCGCCCAGTCGACGAGGACGTGGCTGCGGTCGGCGATCGCAGCGGCCAGCTTCTCACTCTGCGCGCGGGTGATCGTCTTCAGCGGCGATTCGTTCTTCTCGGTGTTCCAGATCGACTGGTAGTCCTTGGCCTTCTTGCGCGGCCGGACGTTGAGGATGATCCCGTTGAGGATGATCTTCCACAGCAGGCCCTGGTCCTCGATGACGCGACGGTCGGACAGGAACTCTTTCAGATACACCCGCACGCCAGCGGCGTCGGCCGTATCGGGCGTCCCGAGATTGACCAGCAGCACGCCGACGCGTGACGTGCTCGCGGCCGGCAACGGTTTGGCATCAAGAGCCTTGGCATCGACAGGCCTGGCATTGTCGAGGGAGATGGCGGCGGTCATGATGCCTGTGACTGGTGAAGGGCGTGGCTTGGCGGCTTGTTTCGACATTGTCAAGATAAGGGCCATTTCACCGATGTCATCGGGCTGGAGGAGCCATGACGATTGCAGAATGGTGCATTTTCGCCAGCGTAATGCTCTACCTTTTAACGATCGTGCCGGCGAAATGGATCAAGGTCGACGGCGCCGGGCGCTATGACAACGCCCGGCCGCGAGATCCCGCCTTCTACGCCGGCGGCATCCGCGAGCGGGCGCTGGGCGCCCACCAGAACGGCATCGAGGCGTTCCCGTTCTTTGCGGCGGCGGTACTGCTGGCCGAGTTCCGCGGCGCGCCGCAGAACCTGATCAACGAGCTGTCGGTGCTGTTCCTGATCGTGCGCATCGCCTACGTCCTGACCTACGTCGGCGACCGGCCGTCGCTGCGCTCGATCCTGTGGGCGATCGGCTTCCTGATCACGGTCGCGATCTTCTTCCTGCCTTTGCTGCGCAATTACCTGCCGGTTTGAGCGGAAGCCGCGGCCCCCGCGCGTGAGCGGTGTCACATCCCTGTCCCCGCCGAGGTGCTAACCACGAGCGCTGAAGACCTCGGTCCGTACGCTTTTCGTTTCCGCTTTGATCCAGCCTGCTACGGCCAGTTGATTGGATTTGACGGCGAAATTCCCTATAGGGCGGGGTGAATTCGACGGCTGCAGCGGCGCTATCGGGCCGCCAGAGGGATGATGATGACTTTGACCAGCTCGGCTTCCGCGCGCGCGCCGCGCGACCCGGGAAATTACCAGACCGCCCTGCAATCGACGGTGCGGGCGGCTTCGGACTGGCTGATCGCCAACCAGAAGCCGGACGGCCACTGGGTCGGCCGCGCCGAATCCAACGCCTGCATGGAAGCGCAATGGTGCCTGGCGCTGTGGTTCATGGGGCTCGAGGACCATCCGCTGCGCAAGCGCCTGGGCCAGTCGCTGCTCGACAGCCAGCGCCCGGACGGCGCCTGGCAGGTTTATTTCGGCGCGCCCAATGGCGACATCAACGCGACCGTCGAGGCCTATGCCGCGCTGCGCTCGCTCGGCTTCCGCGACGATGAGCCGCCGGTGCGCCGCGCCCGCGAATGGATCGAGGCCAAGGGCGGCTTGCGCAACATCCGCGTGTTCACGCGCTACTGGCTGGCGCTGATCGGCGAATGGCCGTGGGAGAAGACGCCGAACATCCCGCCCGAAGTGATCTGGTTTCCGCTCTGGTTTCCGTTCTCGATCTACAATTTCGCGCAATGGGCACGCGCCACCCTGATGCCGATCGCCGTGCTGTCGGCGCGGCGCCCGAGCCGGCCGCTGCCGCCCGAGAACCGGCTCGACGCGCTGTTTCCGCATGGACGCAACGCGTTCGACTACAACCTGCCGGTCAAGGCCAACGCCGGCGGCTGGGACAAGTTCTTCCGCGGCGCCGACAAGGTGCTGCATGCCCTGCAGAACTTCGGCAACAAGCTCAATCTCGGCCTGTTTCGCCCGGCGGCGACCAGCCGCGTGCTGGAATGGATGATCCGCCATCAGGATTTCGACGGCGCCTGGGGCGGTATCCAGCCGCCCTGGATCTACGGCCTGATGGCGCTCTATGCCGAGGGCTATCCGCTCAATCACCCCGTTCTCGCCAAGGGCCTCGATGCCCTGAACGATCCCGGCTGGCGGGTCGATGTTGGCGACGCCACCTACATCCAGGCGACCAACAGCCCGGTGTGGGACACGATCCTCACTTTGCTCGCCTTCGACGACGCCGGCGTGCTCGGCGATTATCCGGAAGCCGTCGACAAGGCGGTGAACTGGGTGCTGGAGCGCCAGGTGCGGGTGCCCGGCGACTGGTCGATGAAGCTGCCGCACGTCAAGCCCGGCGGCTGGGCGTTCGAATACGCCAACAACTACTATCCCGACACCGACGACACTGCCGTCGCGCTGATCGCGCTGGCGCCGCTGCGCCATGATCCCAAGTGGAAGGCGAAAGGCATCGACGAGGCCATCCAGCTCGGCGTCGACTGGCTGATCGGCATGCAGAGCCACGGCGGCGGCTGGGGCGCGTTCGACAAGGACAACAACCAGCAGATCCTGACCAAAATTCCGTTCTGCGACTACGGCGAGGCGCTCGATCCGCCGTCGGTCGACGTCACCGCCCACATCGTCGAGGCGTTCGGCAAGCTCGGCATCTCGCGCAACCATCCCGCCATGGTGCGCGCGCTGGACTACATCCGAAGGGAGCAGGAGCCGAGCGGTCCATGGTTCGGCCGCTGGGGCGTCAACTACGTCTACGGCACCGGCGCCGTGCTGCCGGCGCTGGCCGCGATCGGCGAGGACATGACGCAACCCTATATCGGCCGCGCCTGCGACTGGCTCGTCGCCCATCAGCAGCCGGACGGCGGCTGGGGCGAGAGCTGCGCGTCCTACATGGATGTCAGCGCGGTCGGGCGCGGCACCACCACCGCGTCGCAGACCGCCTGGGCGCTGATGGCACTGCTCGCCGCCAACCGTCCACAGGACAAGGACGCCATCGAGCGCGGCTGCCTGTGGCTGGTCGAACGCCAGTCCGCCGGCACCTGGGACGAGCCGGAATTCACCGGCACCGGCTTCCCCGGCTACGGCGTCGGCCAGACCATCAAGCTGAACGATCCCTCGTTGCAGGAACGGCTGATGCAGGGCCCCGAGCTGTCCCGCGCCTTCATGCTCCGCTACGGCATGTACCGCCACTACTTCCCGCTGATGGCGCTCGGCCGCGCGCTGCGGCCGCAGGCGCATGGGTCAGTGGAGCGGTGACGCAGCGGGCGAGCAACTAATAACTATAGCCTCCGCACGGTGCCCACGAATGCGCCCTCGCCCCTTGTGGGAGAGGGCATGTAGGACAGCGCGGCAAGCTCGGTTGGGTGAGGGGTCTCTCTCATTGGCGCTAACTTACCATTTTGCTGCCGGAAATGGATGATTCCTCGGTCGAGTGACTGACGAATCGCTTTCGAAC